>JBDHLD010000015.1:0-66742 GCA_039586035.1 Gemmatimonadota bacterium
ATCAATCGAGGCAGCGCCAATGATCGGTCCCCCATTTTCCGATCGTAAGGCCGCGCGCGCCAAAGTTCGATGACAGGGAGTAGGGAGATGCGTTGGAGGTTTGTCCAAGCCGCGTTGGCCGGGATGGTATCGATCGCTCTGTTCGGAGGTCTGCTCTACGGGGTGGTCTTCGCGAGCCTCTTCGACACCAACCTGGACGCGGCGACCGACGTCATGAAGAGCCCTCCGGAGCTCCTCTGGGTCGGACTCGCCCACGTCCCGTTCGGAGTGCTCCTGGCGCTGGTCATCTCATGGCGGGGCGCGACGTCGGCGTGGGGTGGGGCCGCAACCGGGGCGACGCTCGGCTTTCTGATGGCCGCGAGCTATGACCTGTCTCAGTACGGCACCACCAACCTCTGGACCCTGGAGCTCACGCTCATAGAACCGTTCATCACCCTGGTCATGGTCGGTGCGGCCGGGGCGGTGGTGGGGGCGGTGCTGGGAAGAGGGCTCACCGCTGGCTCGGCGGCGGCGTGAGGCGGGCCGCGGCGCCGTGACTTCACGACTTCCCGAGGCCCGCGAAGTCGAGGCCTGGGGCGCTCCCACGTTTCGGGTGAAGACGATCTTCGCGACGTACTCAGGTCCTGGAGAATACGGTTCGGACGAACGCCCGAGCGCCTGGATCAAGGCGGACAAGACCAACCAGGAGCTGATGGTCGCGGCTCAGCCGGAGCGGTTCTTCGTCCCTCCTTATGTCGGCCCGCGGGGGTGGGTCGGCGTGTACCTCGACTCCGGAACCGATTGGGATGGACTCGAGCAGCTCCTATGGGACGCCTGGCGCATGAGCGTGCCAAAGAGACTCGCGGCGCAGTACTCGGAGGGCCGCGGGTGACCTCGGCTGAAGGGGTCCGCAGAGTGCGCGGATGAACCCGGCCATCGGGTGCGCAGCGGGTGCGGAGTGTCCTTGCGCGGTCGCGGCATACGGCAGGAAGATGCTGCTTGTCCCGCCCCACTGAACCGGAGCGAGCACGACATGATCGACTCACTATCACGACGCGATTTCGTCAAGGCGTCCGGCCTCGCACTGGGCAGTACCGCCCTCCCGACCGCGCCGCTGCTGGCCAGCGGCGCGACCTCGCACGGCCAGGCGTCGCCCCCGCCGGATGCCACCCGCCAGCTCGCGCGCTACGTCGTGAACTCGAGATGGGCAGACATTCCGAATGGCGCGCGCTACGAAGCGGTGCGTTCCGTGTTCAACTGGGTCGGTTGCTGCCTGGGCGGCGCGCGCCACGTCACGACCGACCGGGCCATGGCCGCGCTGGCCGAATTCTCGGGCAAGCCGGAGGCGACCGTGCTCGGCAGGAGCGAGCGCCTCGACATCATGCATGCCGCCCTGCTGAACGGCATCACCTCGCACGTGCTCGACTACGACGATACCCATCTCGAGACGATCATCCACCCGGCCGGACCGGTCGCCTCGGCGATCCTGGCGCTCGGCGAGCGGCAGAACACGAGCGGCGAAGACTTCATGCACGCGTTCACGCTGGGCGTCGAAGTCGAGTGTCGCATCGGCAAGGCCGTCTACCCGTCGCACTACGAGCGCGGATTCCACATCACCGGAACGGCGGGCGTCTTCGGTGGGGCGGCGGCGGCGGGCAAGCTGCTGGGGCTCGACGAGCAGCAGATGATCTGGGCGCTGGGCATCGCGGCCACGCAGTCAGCGGGCCTGAAGGAGATGTTCGGCACCATGTGCAAGCCCTTCCATCCGGGGAGTGCGGGCCAGAATGGCCTCAAAGCCGCCCTGCTGGCCTCGAAGGACTACACGAGCTCGAATGGCGCCCTGGAGGCGCCGGAAGGCTTCATGTTCACCTACTCGGACGAGCAGGATTTCTCGCAGATCACCGACCGTCTGGGTGGCACGTTCGAGGTCGTGAAGAACACCTACAAGCCCTTCGCCTGCGGCATCGTCACCCATCCCATCATCGATGGCTGCATCCAGCTCCGGGACGAGCACGATCTGAGGCCCGAGCAGATCTCGCGAGTGTCGCTCCGTGTCAACCCGCTCGTCATCAAGCTGACTGGCAAGACGACGCCCCAGACCGGGCTGGAGGCCAAGTTCAGCATCTTCTACATCAGCGCGGCTGCGCTCATCGACGGCGTGGCTGGTCCCAACCAGTTCACGGACGCGGCGGTCCGAGACCCGCAGGCGATCGCCCTCAGGGACCGGGTCGAGGCGACGGTCGACGAGAACGTCAGCGAAGAGGAAGCCTTCGTGAGCGTCCTTCTCGACGATGGCACGGTGCTCGAAAAGCACATCGAGCACGCCATCGGCAGCATCGAGCGGCCGCTGACCAAAGAGCACCTGGAGCGGAAGTTCGCCGATCAGGCGAGCACGGCGCTGCCGATGTCCCAGATCCACGACGTGATGGCGATCTGCTGGGAGATCGAATCGCTCGACGACGTGAGCGCAATCGCGAGGGCGACCGTACCGGCCTAGGCTGACGCTCGGCTTCCCGGCGGCGCGGATAGGTCCGTCAACCCTCCATCGCCTCGAGCCGGCTTTCGAACCGACGGAGCGCGCCGCGCCACTCGGCGCGGAAGTCCGCTGCTTCGCGCTCGGATTGATCCAGCCTACGCACCACCCGGTTCAATCCGTCCTCGACGCCGGGCAACCTCCCCTCGAGGCGGTCGAATCTGGCTGAGTGCTCCTCGTACACCCGACCGATCATTTCGTAGTTGCGGTTGATCGCCTCGTGATTGCGGTTGATCGCCTCGTGATTGCGGTCGATCGCTATGTCGAGATTCCGGTCGATTACCGCGGAATTCCGGAGAATCAGCGATCTCAGCTCGGCGAATTGGTCGTTCGTCACGGGGCGGTGGGCGTGGGTGGTGTGAGCGGACCAGGAATCTAGAGCGTAATAAGATGCGTCGACATGGTCCTTTGGGACGTCCTCTCACCTCAGAGGCGCCGAGGGTCCATGGGCTGGGGCAGATTCCACGCGGCCGTGCCGGTGGGGGTGTCACCCCCCATAAAGATCCGAGCTCAGGTACCGGTCGCCCCGGTCGCAAAGGATGCACACGAGGAGGCCGTCGCCGTCCAGCGTCTGCGCCAACTGCACCGCGGCGTGGGTGGCGCCGCCGCTGCTCATCCCTGCGAAGATGCCGCACTCCCTGGCCAGCCGGCGCGCCATGGCTGACGCCTGATCCGCGCTCACGTAAAGGATCTCGTCGACCCGAGCCGGATCGTAGATCTTGGGAAGGAACTCCTCGGACCACTTGCGGATCCCCGGAATCCGGGATCCTTCCTCCGGCTGGACGCCCACGATGCGCACGCTCGCATCCTGCTCCTTCAGGAACATGGACGTGCCCATGATCGTGCCCGTGGTCCCCATGCTGGAGACGAAGTGGGTGATGCGCCCCTCCGTGTCGCGCCAGATTTCGGGGCCCGTGCCCCTGTAGTGCGCGCGGAAGTTGTCCGGGTTGTCGAACTGGTTCACCATGAAGAGGCCGTCTTCCGCGGCCATCTGCTCGGCGAGCTCCCTGGAATGCTCGATGGTCTTGTCCGGATCCGTCAGGACGACGTGGGCGCCGTAGGCCCGCATGCTGTCCACGCGCTCCTTGGTGGCGGTGGCCGGCATCAGCAGCGTGATATCGATGCCGAGCGACGCGCACACCATGGCCAGGGCGATCCCCGTGTTGCCGCTCGTCGCCTCGATCAGGCGTGAGTCCCGGTCGATGTCCCGCCGCTCGAGCGCCTGGGCGATCATGTTGTAGGCCGGTCGGTCCTTCACGCTGCCCGCCGGGTTGTTGCCCTCCAGCTTGCCGTAGAGCTCCACCCCCCCGGGGATCTCCGGCAGCTGTATGCGAATCAGGGGTGTGTTCCCGATCAGCTCCCCGTTGTGCTCCGCGATCCTGGTCACGAGTTGATCTGCTCCCGCTGCTTTGTCGGTCACGAGACCGTCGTCTCCTGGCTGGCCTTCTGTGAGTAGTAGACCTTCGAGTTGGGTGGAACGCTGGCGGTGATCCACACGTTGCCGCCGATCACGCTGTTTTGTCCGATGACCGTTTTGCCGCCGAGTATCGTGGCCTCGGCGTAGATCACCACTCCGTCCTCGATGGTCGGGTGCCGCTTCTTCTTCGCCATCGCCTTGCTCACGCTCAGCGCGCCCAGCGTCACGCCCTGGTAGAGCTTCACGTCGTCCCCGATTTCCGTGGTCTCACCGACCACGATGCCAGTCCCGTGATCAATGCAGAATCGGCGACCGATGCGGGCGCCCGGGTGAATGTCGATACCCGTCCGGGAGTGGGCGTGTTCGGTCAGAATGCGCGGCAGGTAGGGCACGCCCAGCTCCCCGATCAGGTGTGCGATCCGGTACACGGCAATGGCGTAGAAGCCCGGGTAGGTGCGGATCACTTCTTTGGTGTCCACCGCCGCCGGATCCCCCTCCAGGATCGCGACACCGTCCTCGACGCAGAGGTCGTATACGGACTCCAGCCGCGCGAAGAACTGCTGGCAGATGCCCCCGACCCGCGTGTTGCTGCACGCGTGCGTCTTGTACAACAGGCCCTCGAACTCCAGCCGCAGCAGACGAAGGTGGGTCTCGATCGCGTCGACGGAGGACAGCCGCTCGTCACTGAGCTCCGGAAACAGCACCTGCAGCAGCCGGTCGATGAAGCGTTCGGCTTCTCCCGCGCCCGGTAGGGTCTTCGGCAGCTGGTGCGCCTCATGCAGCTTGTTCAAGAGGGACGTGTTCATGGTGTCAGGATCTGAAGGTGAGGACTGACAATCTACACGGAGTCGATACCCCCATGGCCGCGTTCGGTTTGGCGGCCCCAGCTCGACGTGACGACCGTAGGACGAGCCGCGTCTGATGGCCGTGGGCGCACCGATGGATCGGATTCCCGGGTGAGTCGACGAGGAGACCCACGGCCCCTGTCTTGCACAGAAGCCCCCGACAGCCAATGCTCTGGGATCCCCCCATGGAGAGCCAGTAATGTCCGACATCATCGAGCGGCTGAACGCCGCCCTGCAGGGCCGCTACGAGATCGAGAAGAAGCTGGGCGAGGGCGGCATGGCCACCGTCTACCTCGCGCAGGACGTGAAGCACAGCCGGAAGGTCGCGCTCAAGGTCCTCAAACCCGAGCTCGCCGCGGTCGTCGGCGCCGATCGGTTTCTGACCGAGATCGAGACGACGGCGAACCTCCAGCACCCGCACATCCTGCCGCTCTTCGACTCGGGCGAGGCCGACAGCTTCCTCTTCTACGTCATGCCCTACGTGGATGGAGAGACGCTCCGCGACCGACTGGACCGAGAGCGCCAGCTTCCGGTGCACGAGGCCGTGGCCGTCGCTGTCTCGCTGGCCGGGGCCCTCGACCACGCGCACCGCAAGGGCATCATCCACCGAGACATCAAACCGGCGAACATCCTGCTCCAGGACGGCCAGCCGGTCATCGCGGACTTCGGTATCGCGCTGGCGGTGGGCTCCGCCGGAGGCGCACGCCTCACCGAGACCGGTCTCAGCGTGGGCACGCCCTACTACATGAGCCCGGAACAGGCCACGGGCGACCAGCACGTGGGTCCCCAGAGCGACATCTATGCGCTCACCTGCGTGCTCTACGAGATGCTCGTCGGCGAGCCGCCGTTTCCGGGACAGACGGCGCAGGCCGTGCTCGGTCGTATCATCTCGGGCGAGTACGCGCCGGTCACCCGCCACCGCGCCTCCGTCGCGCCAAACGTCGACGCCGCTGTGCGAAAGGGGCTCGAGAAGATCTCGGCCGATCGCTTCGCGACCGCTGACGAGTTCTCCAAGGCGCTGCAGGACCCGGGCTTCCGGCATGGAGGCGTTGCGGAGGAGGTCGTGGCGGAGGGACCGTGGAAGGCTCTCGCCATCGGCGCCGCGGTCGTGACGGCGATCTTCGCCGGAGTGGCGGCGTGGGCGGTGGCGTCCCGTGGAGGTGACCTGCCCGTCACGCGGTACGGCGTCGTGCTTCCCGAGGGCCATGACCCGGCGCGCTCGTACGGCGCGAACGTCGCCATCTCGCCGGACGGCGCGACGATCGTGTACGTCGGGCCGTCCGAGGAGGCAGGCGTCGCCCAGATGTTGTGGGTCCGCGCCCGCGACCAGCTGGAGCCCGTACCGTTGAACGGCACCGACGGGGCGCTCAATCCGGTGTTCTCACCGGACGGCTCTCAGGTGGCCTTTCATACTGCGGCACCGAACGAGATCAAGGTCGTGTCGCTCACCGGCGCCCCCCCGCTGACGGTCGCGACGGAGGGTGTGGAGGTCAACTCGCTGTCCTGGGGTGATGACGGCTTTCTCTATACCGACCGTTCACAAGCCGAAGGAGGCGGGATCGCGCGGGTCCCGGAGACCGGAGGACAGCTCGTGGCGGTCACGCAGCCGGACACGGTGACCCGTGAAGTCTTCCACGCCTGGCAGGAGGTGCTTCCCGGGGGCAGGAAGATGCTCGCGACGATCGGGTACGAACCGCCTTCGGACCTGGACGCCTACCGGATCGCGCTCTTCGATCTCGAAACGGGAGAGAAGCAGGTCATCGCGGCCGCCGCGATGGCGCGGTACTCGCCCACGGGGCACCTGGTGTACGTGACGCCCGACGGGCAGCTGCTGGCCGCCCGATTCAATGCCGGCGACGGGGAGCTCGGCCCACCCGCCGTGCTCACCGATGGGGTCGCGGTCGGGCAGTTCGGCTCGGCGGACTTCGCCATCGGCGATGACGGCACGCTCCTCTACGTGGCGGGCTCGCTCACGTCGGCGCTGGGCCGCGCCGTATGGGTGGACCGTGCCGGTAACGTCACCCCGGTCGATTCCACGTGGCAGTTCGACCCCGGCATGCCGGAGGCGGCGCTCGTCCTCTCGCCGGATGGCACCCGACTGGCGGCCAAGGTCAGCACGGACGCCGGGGAGGACATCTGGGTCAAGGAGCTGCCCGACGGCCCGCTTTCGCGGCTCACGTTCGATGACGGGATCGACCGCCGTCCGCGCTGGTCGGCTGACGGGGAACGCGTCTTCTACACTTCCGATCGCGACGGAACGGGTGGCAGCCACTACGATCTCTGGGTGCAGCCGGCCGACGGCACGGGAACTCCGGAGAAGCTCTTGGACCTGGAAGCGTCGATTCTCGAGGCACGATTGACACCGGATGAATCCATCTGGGTGCTGCGCCTCGGAGGGCTCAGTGGCGCTGTCGGAGTCCGGGACCTGGTGGGACTGCGCGTCGGGGAGACCGAGACCTTTCCCGTGGCGACGGAGTCGTACGATGAGAAAGCCGTCGCGCTGTCTCCCAGCGGGCGATGGGTCGCCTATGAATCGACGGAAACCGGCAGGGACGAAGTATACGTGCGCCCCTTCCCCGATGCCGAAGAAGGAAAATGGCAGATTTCTACGTCGGGCGGGATCAACCCGAAGTGGGCACACAGTGAAGAGGAGATCTTCTTCGTCGACGGCGACGGCAATCTAGTCGCGGCTCAGGTCCAGACCGAGCCGCGCTTCGCCGTCGGGCAGCGACGAACCCTGTTCTCGATGAACGAGCGCTTCCTCGACGGCGCGCCGAACTACGCGAGTTGGGACGTGGGGCCGGACGACCAGCGCTTCATGATGCTTCAGATCGGCGGTGACAGCGACGAGGACGTGAGTGAGCTCATCGTGGTCCAGAACTTCTTCAAAGTGCTGGAGGAGCGGGTAGGCCGCTGAGGGGGTCCTCCCGGTGAACAAGGCCCGTTCGAGTGTGACCCTGACGCAAGGCACCTGGCCGACCTCACCTCCTTCCGCGCATCAAGACAGCCCCGTGCCAAGACGGGACCTGAAGGCAGGGGTTCCAGAGACTCGCGATTCGCCCCCCATGGCCCCCTCGCGCCCCGACCTACGTTGCTAAACAAGGGCGGGTGATTCACTCTGGAGTCCTCCCCGCCTCCGCACTCCAGATGGACCGACTCGACGGACCGACAGATCCAACCTCGGAGGTGTCGCAATGATCTCACGGCAACGCAGTCTCATAGCCGGACTGCTGTTCGTTTTCCTGGCCGCGTGTGGCGGTGGCGATGACGGCGGCGACAACGGACCTACCGGACCCACCCCCGACTTCACGATTGCGGTGTCGCCGACCAGCGCTACGGTGTCGTCGCCGAGCTCTTCCGCGACGGCCGCCGCGACCGTGGCACAACGGGGGACCGTCGACCTCCAGGTGACGATCACCCGGACGGGCGGTTTCAGCGGTAGCGTAACCGTAGACGTCACGGGACTGCCGACCGGCGTCACCGCCAGCGCGCTGACGATTCCCGGGACCAGCGGAACGGGGACGATCACGCTGACAGCCTCGGCAGGTGCGGTCGCCGGGACGAGCACGTTGACCGTCCAGGGCTCCGCGACCGGTCTGACGGCCAAAACCGCGAGCGTTTCGCTCACGGTCGAGAAGGAGCCACCGCCCTCGTCCGGGTCGATCGGCGTGTCCCTCTCGGCGTCGACCGTCATGGTCACCCAGGGGCAGGGGACCGACATCACGGTCGCGCTGACCCGCACGGACTTCGCCGGAGAGATCTCGTTGGCAGCCTCCAGCGACCCGGCCGGCGTCACGACGGCCTTCGATCCGGCGACGACGACCGGCGTCACGTCGACGCTCACCGTGTCGGCCGGTGCGAGTCTGAGTCCGGGCAACTACACGGTCACCGTGACGGCCTCCGGGGCGGGCGTCGCCGACGCGACGTCAACGCTCAGCGTCACCGTCAACCAGAGCTCGAGCGGCGGCAGCATCATGTTCACCTATTGTGAGGCGAGCGGCCTGCCCGACTGGTTCGCAGTGAAGGACGGAGATGGCGCCTGGATGCAGGTCACGCCCGATCCTCCGAACACGTTCAGCTTCGACATCAACGCGTCGACGGGCGGTATCGCGACCGTCACCGAGGCTTCGGGAGAGGCACAGCTACAGGTGATCCTCGCCTCCAAGCAGGAGATCGAAGCCTTCGCGACCGGCCAGTGCCCGGGCTCCGGTGTGACAAAGACGGTCATGGGATCGGTGGCCGGGCTGCAAGCGACGGAGCAGGCAAGCATCAACATGGGAGGCGCGTTCGCGTCGGCTGGGCTGGGCCAGACACAGTTCACCCTCGCTGGCGTGAACGACGGGCCAGTCGACCTACTGGCCTCGGCGGTCGCGATTCAGACCCAGACGGTTACCGGCATGATCATCCGCCGCGACCTGAATCCTGCCGACGGGTCGACGCTTCCCGTCCTCGACTTCGGGTCGAGCGAGGCCTTCGCACCGTCGGTGCACACGGTGACAGTCAACAACGCGATGGGCCAGCAAACGCTCCCCGCCGTGCTCTACGTGACCGCGAACGGCGCGATCAGCACGGCATTCTTCCAGAGCTTTGGCGGGAACCAGTTCTTCGGTGTTCCGCCGGCCCACCAGGCGACAGGTGACCTGCACTGGCTCACCGTGACCGCATTCACGGATCAACAAGCGGACAACATCCGGTTGGCAGCCCGGTTCTTCGAGGTCGCGGCGGACCAGACGATCACGTTGGGTCCGCAGTTGAGCCAGCCGACGATTTCCGTGGCGGCGACTGCTCCCTACGTGCAGCCCAGGGTGGAGTTGGCCACGCAGGACGAGTACGAAAGCTTCTGGACGGTGCAGTACCTCCAGAACGACGGTCCGTCGGCAGGATTCCTGGTGCTGGAAGGCTACGGCGTCGGATCGACCCTCGACCTGACCGTGCCCGACTTCAGCGGCGTGAGCGGGTGGAGCAACGATTGGGGGATGCAGGCGGGGACCCAGGTCCAGTGGTTCGTCCTCAGCACCGGCTGGAACACGGCGGGATTCGGAGGCTTGCCGGGCTTCTCCGACGGCAACTTCACGCAGTCGGCGTCGAGGACGGGGACCATCAACCCCTAGGGTTGGACCTGCGGTCCGATCGCGAGAGGAGCCCGGGCGCCACCACACCAGCGTCCGGGCTCCCGCCTTCCGGGTGGGGGTTGTCGGCGAGCGCTCATGGGACGCATAGATCACGAGAGTCCGAGCGTACACCCAAGTCCTCCTCTACCCCGCTTCGGAGCCGCTATGCGCAGCCTGCCATTCCTAGTCTTGCTTCTCACGTCGTGTGGCTGGGTCGAACGGGAGCGCGAGGAAGCCGCGGAGGCCGCACGGCAGGAAACGGTCGCCGAGATCGAGCGGGTGCTGGCGGAGACGACTCGCCGGGCCGCTCGTCTCGCCCGCTCGGCCGACCGGGTCTTGAGCCCGCTGCCCGTCATGACGCGGGCAGATGAAGAGGCGCTGCGCCGTTTCCTGAACGCTGCCCACGTGCGACGCGCGGGAGAGCTGGGCGTTCGCGCGGCCGATGAGGCAGCGCGGGACTCCCTGGTCGCGGCGGGTCGCTTGGTCCCCCTGGAGGACAGCACCCGGCACTGGATCGTCCGACCCGGGGATTCACCGGCCCACGTGGTGCCCTCGACCCGCGCCCTGCTGCAGGTGCTCGCGACACGGTTCCACGAGCGGCTCTCGGAGATCGATGTGCCGCCCTATCGCATCGAAGTCACCAGCGCATTACGGACGGCCGAGAGGCAGGCCGAGCTTCGCGGGTCCAACACCAACGCGGCCGCAGGGGTGAGCTCGCACGAATTCGGCACGACCGTCGATCTGTCGTATGCGGCCTTCGCGCCGCCCGCCGACCCGCCGCCGGAGATCTTCAGCGGTGTTCCGGCCCGGCTCGTCCCGCACGTGGAGCAGTTCGTGGATCTCGCCTTCGAGTCGGTCTCGGCGCGCAAGTCTCGCGAGCTCGGGGCCATCTTCAGCGAGGTGCTCGAGGACGCCCAGGCCGAGGGGTTGGCTCTGGTCATCTACGAGCGACAGCAGACGGTCTACCACGTCACGGTGGGGCGGGCGTTGGATGACGGCGAGCCCGGATCCGGCTGAGCGCATCTGTTCACCCACGCGCCCACGCAAGTCTGGCCGCGAACCGCTTCTCGCCCTCGCCGACCCCCGCGCGGGCTCCGTCAGACCCGCCCATTTCACGGGCGGCTGAGACGTACGTTACACGATGTGAGGGGGCCGACGACGTCACTACGTAGCGCCCCGGATCTTCGTGTGAAGGGACCGGATCATGATCGCTCGTACCTGGCAGGGGTGGACGAAGACCGAGAATGCCGCCGCCTATCTGACGTACCTGAAGAAGACGGGATTGAAGTCCTTCGGAGATACGCCGGGGAACCTGGCGGCGCTGACGCTCGTGCGCGATGACGCAGAGCGCGCCCATTTCCTTGTCATCTCGCTCTGGGACGGTATCGACGCGGTGCGCCGCTTCGCCGGTGACCGGCCGGACCGAGCGGTGTTCTTCCCGGATGACGACCACTTCTTGATCGACCGGCACGAGCACGTGGAGCACTACAAACTCGTATTCGCCAGTGGCGCACTCGCCGAGGCAAGGCCGCCTGATCAGGACGGGTTGCGCGATCGGGCGCGGAACTGGGTCAGGTTCGCGGTCGGTTTACGCTGAGACGCGGCCCTATCCGGGCCGAGCCGTGATGTCGGCCTCGGTCCCACACTCAGCGTAGGATCACGCCCAGATACCACGGCCAGATGACCAGGGCCAGAATCGCCTTGCCGAAGGGAAGCTGGGCGATAGCCACGGTGAACAGCCAGCCGACGTACCACAGGCCACCGTATCCGTGCTCCACCTTGATCTTCGTCTCGGCCATCGTATCCCTCTCGGTTGAGTCCCACGCATCGCCGCCGGAATGGGCGGCGCGAACACCTGCGGTAGGCCGCGGCCGAGATGCCAGGGCACCACCGGGTCAGACGGTTGGACCGGTTGCTTGATCTTGCCCCAGCGCGCGGGCGACCATCTTGGCGATCTGGATGTCCTGGATGGCGACTCCGGTCAGATCGGCAATCGTGATCTGATCGTCGCTCGTGCGACCGATCGCGGGGTCCTCGATTACACGACCCAGCTCCAGAATCGAGCCCTCCTCGATCTGTCCGCCCTGCACGGCGCCAGCGCACTCCCCGTGATCCACACATTGTGAGAGGCTGTCGGCGACGACCAGATCCGCCTTCGCCAGGACCTCGGGATCGAGCTCCTGCTTCCCGTGATCGTCCGATCCCATGGCGGTAATGTGCGTGCCGCTCCGCACCTGGTCGGCTCGAATCAAGGGACTCCTCGCCGAGGTCGCGGTCACGACGAGGTCGCAGTGCGGCACCAGATCATCCAGCGCCTGCGCCGCCACGATCTCCAATCCCCAGGCCTGAACATCCTCTCGCGCTCGAAGGTCGTCGATCATTTGTCGCACTTTCGTGGGATCTCTGCCCCAGACGAGACAGCGGCTGCAGTCGACGACATGCCGTAACATCTCGAGCTGCATTCTGGCCTGAACACCGGTGCCCACGATCCCGATCTGATCGACCTTCGCTGGAGCCAGCTGTTTTGCCGCGACCGCTCCCGCGGCGGCTGTCCGCATATCCGTGAGCCAACACTTGTCCACCAAGATCAGCTCGAGCGCGCCGGTCTTCTGGCTGAAGACCAGAATCACTCCGTCGCTGGCTGGTAGGCCCAGACTGGGGTTGTCGTAGAACCCCGAAGCCATCTTCAGGACGTAGTAATCGTCGCCGCGCACGAAGCCGTACTTGATGTGGACGTCGCCCGCCGGATCGTCGAAATGCAGGAAGCCGACGGGCGGCACTTCCACCTGGCCCTGGGAATAGAGGACGAAACCCGTTTCGATCTCGCGGATCAGTTGTGGAACGTCTACGAGACGCTTGATCTCATCGAGCTCGAGCACGTTGGTCATTGACGTGACTCCGGTTGGTGGGGGCGAAGAAGCGGTGGTGCTCGTCTTTGGGAAGACGTGCGGATGGTGGCCCAGGCACCGAGGCGGATCTTAGCCCGACCCGATGCCTTCCGGCGAGCCCCTGACGGAGAGACGCGTCCGAATACGAGGGGTGGATCCGGCCCAGGTCAGATCTTCCGTTCAGGGCGGCTGACGGACGGATCGGCCATCGTCACACACCGTCCGCTCGAGTCGTTCTGCCTCCGGCACCGCAGAATGCGGGCCGGCTGCGAAGATTGGCTCTCCGCACGGTAGAGCTGCCCTGAAATGGGAGGGCTTGCGATCCGTAGCTAAAGCATCCATGAGTAGCCCGGCAAAACACTCTGCAATGCATTGGGCAGGCCCGCTTGCACGAACGGGGGCGATCACGATGGCTGACACGTGGGTTCAGGGGGGCGCCCGACGCCGCTTGATGGCCCTGGGCATGACGATGGGCCTCTCCGGCCTCCTGGGCTGTGGTGAGACCACCGTCAGCGCGCCGCTGCCGGCCGCGCGCGTGGAGGCCGTCATCAGCGGGAGTGTCCAGGGCCCCGCCGGAGGGGAACTCGCCGATCCCGTCGAGGTGCGCGTCTTCGGCGCCGACGATCAGCCTTTGCCCGGCGCGACGGTCACCTTCACGGTGACCCAGGGCGGCTCCGTAAGCGCGGCGAGCGCCGTGACCGACGGCGACGGTGTCGCGAGCACACGGTGGACGCTCGGGACCACGGCCGGCTCGAACACGCTCACCGCCACGGCCGAAAGCGGGGTCTCGACCACGGTCACTGCCACCGTAACCGCCGCCCGCGCCGCGACCGTCAGCCTCGCGGCCGGTGACGGTCAGACAGCTCCCGCCGGCAGCCCCGTACCGGTGGCTCCCAGCATTCGCGTCGCCGATGCGTTCGGCAACCTGGTTGCCGGCGTGCCGGTGACCTTCTCGGTGCTTTCCGGGGGAGGGCGCGTCGTCAACGGGGTGGGCACGACCGATGCTCAGGGCTTCGCCGCCGTGGGGACCTGGATTCTCGGGCCTACCGTTGGCACCCAGTCGCTGGCGGCGCGTGTCGAGGAGGGCGGCGTGGCCAACAACCCCGTCGTGTTCACGGCTACGGCGACGGCGCCGACCGGAGCGGAAATGGTGGCGACGGCCGGGGACAACCAGCAGGCGCCCGTGGGTCGGTTGGTGCCGGTTGCCCCGACGGTGGTCGTACGCGACGAGGCGGGTAACGGCGTGCCGGGGGCCGTTGTGACCTTCGCGGCAACGACCGGGGGCGGCAGCGTGGTCGGCTCCCGTCAGGTCACCGACGCGTCCGGCACGGCCACGGTGGGCGGATGGTTCCTCGGACCGCTGCCAGGAACGAACACGCTGACCGCGTCGTCACCTGGGTTGAGCCCAGTGGCGTTCACCGCGACCGGGGTCGCCGGGCTGCCCGTGTCCATGGTGGCAGTGTCGCAAACCACGCAGACGGCTCAGGCGGGCACGACCGTCAGCGATCCGCCCAGCGTGGTCGTGCGCGATGCTCAAGGCATCCCCGTGCCCGGGGTCGAGGTCACGTTCAGCGTGACGGACGGCGGCGGAACCGTCGTGGGGTCCCCCGACACGACCAACGACAACGGCATCGCCACCGTCACTTCGTGGACGCTCGGCGCGACAGTCGGAGCGAACACGGTGACGGCGACCGCCACCGGGCTGCCGAGCGTGACCTTCGAGGCGACGGGCACCGCGGGCGCTGCGGCCCAGGTCGTCCCGATCGTCGGCACCGATGAGGCCGCGGTACAGGGCACGGCGGTGGCCAATCCGCCGACCGTGCGGGTGACGGACAGCAGCGGCAACCGAGTGGTCGGCGTGGCCGTGACGTTCCAGGTCCTGCAGGGTGGTGGAACGGCTACAGGGCTGACCCAGGTCACCGACGCACAGGGACAGGCGGCGGTGGGAAGCTGGACCCTCGGCAGCGGGGCCCCCAACACCCTCCGGGCAACGGTTGCGGGATCCGGCATCACCGGCAATCCGGTCACGTTCACGGCTCAGTCGGCTACGCAGATCGACATTACGAGCGCGCCGGCCGGGCCCGTCGGCCTCGGCGCGGACTTCACGATCACCGCGCAGCTGCAGGACGCGGATGACGACCCAGTTGCGCTCGATGGCGTGCAGTTGACGATCGCCATCGCCTCGGGGGGCGGTACCCTCAACGGCACCCTGACCCGAGTCACCGATGCCAGCGGTGCGGTGGCCTTTACGCTCATCAACGTGACGGGTTCGGCTGGCGCACGGACTTTCACGTTGAGCGGCACGGGCCTCACCTCGGCAACGACCGCCGCGATCGATTTCAACTGATGAGCCAACCATGAGACGTGAACGGATCTACATGGCGGCAAGGGCGCTCAGCGCGCTCGGCCTGGTGGCAGGTGGGTTGACGATCGCGACGGCCGCAGGCGCTCAGGCCCCGGAACCCAGCCAGAGAGTATGGCGGTTCGCTGCCTCGACCGGCGGATACGCGGCCGCCTCGGCATTGATCAAATCAGCGGACACGAACGACACACGCCTCGAGGCCGGACCGGCCCTGGCGCTCGAAGGTCAGTACCTGACCTCTCCGGTGCTCGCGGTATATGGGAACGGCTTTGTCGCCTTGCCGACCGTACGCCTGGGAAGCGACATCCAGCCCGCCGTTGTCGGACCCTCCAACCAGGTGGTCCTGACGGGCCTCACCGGGGGCGTCATGCTCACGGCTGCCGACTGGCTCGGAGAGCACCTGGAGCCGACGCTCCGGCTCGGCGTGGGTTTCAAGTGGTACGGTTTCAATCTCACCGGCGCCGCGAACCAGCTGCGGCCGACGGCCGATATCGGTCTGGGGCTGCGCGCCGTCGGGGCAGGACCGATCGAAGGAACGGTCGAGGTCCGTTACCTGCCCAGCTCCTTCGACCAGAGCAAGCTGCCCACTCGTGGCATCGCTCCGCAGGACCAGCGACAGAACGACTTCTTCTTCTCGATCGGGATCGGGATTCGGCCCTGACCACCAAGTACGGACATCGAACAGGCGGGCGAACTCGACGATGAGCCCGCCGTTCGCCGGATCCGGTCCGAGACGCCTCGCTTGACTCCCCCTTGAGCCTCCCGGCTCAGGGTGGTTTCACGACGTGCGCGGTAACGCGCTGAGTGGAACCATGACGACGAGGTGGTCACATGAAAAGGCAACGCATTACGCTGATGGCTCTTGTCACCGTTGCGGCGCTCGGTGGCTGCGAAGAGGAAGGGCCCACGGCGCCACAGGCGGCGACCACGCTCGATGCCCCGCGCCTCGCGACGGTCGAGGGACCAGCGCAGATCGAGGGGGAGATCGGGCCGGGAGCCATGTACGGCCTGTTCCTCCCCGCTGAGTGGAACGGCGACCTGGTCCTCTATGCTCACGGCTACACCGATCCGACGGCACCGATCGCGCTTCCGGGCGGCGGCCTGAACGCGCTGCGCGATGCCCTGCTGGCCTTGGGGTACGGCGTGGCATGGTCGAGCTACTCGGAGAACGGATACGCGGTCAAGGATGGCGTAATCCGTACCCGGCAGCTCGGGGAGCTCTTCTCGGAGAACTTCGGAGCACCCCACAATACGTACCTGATGGGTCACTCCCTGGGTGGCATCGTCGCGCTGATGGCGGCGGAGAAGAACCCCGATCTCTACGCGGGCGCCCTCCCCATGTGCAGCCTGGTAGGCGGAGGACCCATGGAGATCGACTACATCTTCAACGTCCGCGTTCTGTTCGACTATTTCTTCCCGGGCGTCATTCCGGGGAATGCCCTCGAGGTCCCCGCGGGACTGGACTTCGCCACCCAGGTGGTGCCGGCGGTGATCGGAGCGGTGTCCAGCAACCCGCTGAGGGCCATCGAGATGGCCGGCGTCGATCAGATCGAGCTCCCCTACACCAATCCCGACGAGCTCGTCGCGTCCATCCTCGGCGCACTTTTCCTGGCCATCGTGGGCGCAGACGACCTGCTCGATCGAACCCACGATACGTTCGTCGACAACTCGGCGACCGTCTATACGGGCTCTTGGGACGACACCGCTCTCAATGCCGGTGTCGACCGGTTCGAGGCGACGGAAGCCGCGAGGAACTACCTGGAGCGTTGGTACTTGCCGAGGGGCGATCTCCGGATTCCGGTGCTGACCGTCCACACGACGATGGATCCTATCGTGCCGCTGTTTCACGAGGCGGCCTTTGCGGACATCGTCGCTGCCGCAGGCAAGTCGGAGCTCCTGGTACAACGCGTCGTGGACCGATACGGCCATTGCGCGTTCGCTCCTCAGGAGCAGATCGCGGCACTCCAGGATCTCGTGGCTTGGGTAGAGAGCGGAGTCGCACCGACACCGTAGACGGGGATCGGACCCGGGTCGATCGCCGACCTCATTCCCCGTAGTCGAGCGGATCGGGCCTCAGACTTGCCGGCCCATGGCGACCCGAGAGAGGGTTGCCGGAGCCGCCGAACGCGGAACACGAGCCCTCCGGCTTCGGTCGGGGGGCTCGTCGCTGAGTTGGAAGCGGCACAGACGTGAACCATCGAACTCATTCACCCGGTATTCGGGAGACGAGGTTGCCCGTGCGGTCCGCCAGCTCATCGGTTCGCGCGTGCGTGCCGAGGGATCGCCCGGTCGCAGTCGCTCGCGGTCGACCCCCGGCTCCCCTATGGTTGTGCAGACGCACCCTGTCCCGGGAGCATTTCGAATGCGCGCGACCCGCTCGGCTCGCCTCAGTGTCGCCCTCCTGTTCCCCCTGCTCGCCTGCCAGCCGGCCACCGACGCCGTGCCGCTCGAGCCCGACGATATCGCCGGCGTCGTCACGGGACCGAACGGGCCTGAAGCCGGCGTCTGGGTGATCGCGGAGACCACCGAGCTGCCCACCAGGTTCAACCGCACGGTCGTTACCGACGATCAGGGCCGGTACCTGATACCCGACCTACCGGACGCGACCTACGATGTGTGGGTGCGCGGCTATGGGCTGGTGGACTCGGACAAGGTCACGGCCCGCCCCGGCGCCGCCCTCGACCTCGCGGCCACGCCCGCCCCGGACGAGCGCGCCGCCGCTCAGTACTATCCGGCCGGTTACTGGTTCTCCCTGCTCCACGTGCCCGACGATTTCCCCGGAACCGGGGCCGAGGGTAACGGCTTGAACGAGAACCTGACCAACCAGGCCCAGTTCCTGCGGATCATCAAGTCCGGAAACTGTACGGCCTGCCATCAGCTCGGCACGAAGGGGACCAGGGAGATCCCCGCAGAGCTGGGCACGTTCGAGACGTCGGTGGCGGCATGGGACCGGCGGGTCCAATCCGGACAGGCCGGCAGGGGCATGAGCGCCGCGCTCGACTTCCTCGGTCGCGAGCGCATGCTCGAGATGTTCGCGGACTGGACCGATCGAATCGCTGCGGGCGAAGTACCGCCGGCGCCGCCCAGGCCGAGCGGAATCGAGCGCAACGTGGTGATTACCCAGTGGGACTGGGCCGACCCCAAGGCCTATCTCCACGATGTCGTATCTACAGATCGGCGCGATCCCACCGTCAACGCCGACGGCACGACGTACGGCGCGCTCGAGCTGAGCGCCGACTACCTGCCCGTCCTGGACCCCGTGGCGCACGCCGCGAGTCGGGTGCCGTTGACCGTCCGGGACCCGCTGACCGAGCCCGCTGCTCGACCGGACATGCTCGCGCCGTCTCCGTATTGGGGCGACGAGGTGCTGTGGACCAGCAAGAACAACGTCCACAATCCCATGATGGACGAGCGCGGGCGCGTATGGATCACCTCGACGGTGCGCCCGCCCGACAACCCGCCCTTCTGTCGCGAGGGCTCGGACCACCCCTCGGCCCGTGCGTTTCCGACGGAACGAGCCCGACGTCATCTGGCGGTTTACGCCCCCGAGACTGATGAGCTCACCCTGATCAGCACGTGCTTCAGCACGCACCACCTCATGTTCGCGGAGGACGGCGACAACACCCTGTGGACGAGCGGCGGCGGCCAGGTCGTCGGGTGGCTGAACACCCGCATGTTCGACGAGACGGGTGACGAGGAAGCATCACAGGGGTGGACGGCGCTGGTTCTCGACACCAACGGCAACGGCCGTCGGGATGCATACGTCGAGCCCGACCAGCCGGTGGACCCGTCCATGGACAAACGCGTCATCTCGCCCTTCTACGGTGTAGCCCCGATTCCCGACGGGACGGTCTGGGCGTCCACGCTGGGATACCCGGGGGCCGTCGTCCGCCTGGATCCGGGACCCAACCCGCCCGAGACGGCGCTGGCCGAGGTCTACGAGCTGCCGCTGGATGACGAGGGGAGGCCCATCGAAGGCTTCACGCCCCGGGGCTTCGACATGGACCGAGAGGGGGTCGCCTGGGTCGCGCTGGCCAGCGGCCACCTGGCCAGCTTCGATCGCCGGAAGTGCGCCGGGCCCCTCAACGGACCCACGGCCACGGGCCAGCACTGTCCCGAGGGCTGGACCTTCTACACGGAGCCCATGCCCCAGATGCGGGGCGTCTCCACCCCGGGGAGCGTGGAAGCCAGCTACTACACCTGGGTCGACTGGTTCGACGCTTCCGGGTTGGGCGCGGGCACGCCAATCAACACCGGTAACGCGTCCGAGGCGCTCCTCGCCCTCCACGACGGAGAGTGGGCCGTGTTCCGCGTCCCCTATCCGTTGGGGTTCTACACGAAGTGGATGGACGGCAGAATCGACGACCCGGATGGGGGCTGGAAGGGGCGTGGGCTCTGGGCTACGGTCAGCACCCGGGCGCCGTTCCACATGGAGGGCGGTCGAGGCACCACCAGCAAGGTGCTCAAGTTCCAGCTCCGGCCGGATCCGTTGGCGCGCTGACCGACTCGGCGAGGCATCTCCGGTCGGCCTCTCGCGTGCGAGGGCTTGGGCCACAACGTCCGCATTCCCCTGATGCGTGGGCCGGTCCGCTACCCGACGTACCGGGGAGCGTGAGGCGCGTGTCGCGGACGCAGGTGACGGCGTAATATCGGACCGTGAAGACAGAGCACGATGTGGTCGTCGTCGGTGGTGGTGTGATCGGCGTCTCCTGCGCGTACTTCCTCGCCAAGCGGGGGGCGCGGGTGACGGTTCTCGAGCGTGACGAGATCGGGCACGGAGCCTCCTTCGGTAACGCCGGCACGATCGCCCCGGGGCACGGCCCAATCAACAAGCCCGGCCGCGTCAGCCAGGCTCTTCGGTCGCTGTTCGATCCGCTGAGTCCCCTGTTTGTGGCACCACGATGGGATCCCGGGTTGGCCCGTTGGCTGCTGGCCTTCAGCCGGAGCTGTACGCCGCGGGCCTGGCATCACGCGCTCCGGTCCCTCGCTCCCCTCGGTCACGCCACCGTCGACCTCTTTGATCGCATCATCGCGGAGGAGAGGCTGGAATGTGGATACGAACGTGACGGCTATCACGAGGTGTACCTGACCGACGAGGCGTTCGGCGAGGCGTGGGAGGAGGCCGAGCTCACACGACCGCATGGGTTCGAGCCCGAGCGGGTCGAAGCCGACGCCCTGCGCGAACGCCTGCCCGCGCTCACGGACCGGATCCGGGGTGGCGTGTTCTATCCCGAGGCGATGACCCTCGATCCTTTCGCCTTCGTCACGGGTTTGGCCCGATGTGCCGAGCGGCACGGCGCGGCGATCCGGATCGGCACCTCGGTCACGGAGGTCGTCACTGCCGCCAGCGCGGTGAGAGGCGTTCGCCTAGACACCGGAGAGACGGTCGGCGCGACGACGGTGATCCTCGCGACCGGGGCGTACAGTCTGGAGTTGTCCCGATCACTCGGCGTTCGCCTTCCACTACAGCCAGCGAAGGGGTATCACCGTGACCTGCCAAACCTGACGGGAGTGCCTCCGGCCCTGGGGGGCACGTGCATGCTCGGCGAGGCATCGGTCTTCTGCACACCCATGCCGGGGCGCCTTCGCTTCGCGGGCACGCTGGAGTTCTCCGGTGAGAACCACGACCTGCGCCGGCCCCGGCTCGACCAGCTGACGAGCGCTGCCCACCGTTACTTCACTGACTTCGAGGACGTCACAGCCAGCTCGGAGTGGTGTGGCTTGCGCCCCTGCCTTCCAGACGGACTCCCGGCCATTGGTCCCATCGACAGACACCCCGACGTGTTCGTTGCGACGGGGCACGCCATGTTGGGCCTGACCCTGGGGCCGGTGACCGGTAGGCTCGTCGCGGAGTCCGTGCTGGATGGGCGGCCGTCCATCGACCTCAGCGCCTTCCGCATCGGTCGATTCGCCTGACCCCAGAGGGTCGGCGATTCTTCCCGCGGGCGGCGCTTGTGGCGGCTTGACCTGCGGATGCAGTCGGAGAGCGCCCCCGTGGCTGGTCGCTCGCTGGGGCTGGCTTGATCGGGGGATGTGTCAACACATTGAATCGTGTCGGCCCGGGCCGTTGCCCGCGCCTGGAGCGTCGGTCGCCCAACGCGATCGGTCTAGAGTGCGCTCACCCTCGCCCTGTCACCCGCAAGGCCCTGTCCATGGCTGAACCAGCGATCATCCTCATTCCGGATATCAGCGGCTTCACCGACTTCACGAGCACCACGGAGATCGATCACGCCGCCCACATCATCACGGAGCTGCTGGAGCTCATCGTCGAGTCGAATCAGACGGAGTTCACGGTAGCGGAGATCGAGGGTGACGCGGTCCTTTTCTATCGGAAGGGTGACCCGATACAGCGCGAACAGCTAGTCGAGCAGTGCCTCACCATGTTCGCGAACTTCCACCGACAGCTCATGGTCATAGAACGAGACACGGTCTGCCAGTGCGGCGCGTGCCAGTCTGCGACCAATCTGACCTTGAAGTTCGTCGCGCATTATGGGGACATCAAGGAAATCAAAGTGGCTCAGTGGGTCAAAGCGACGGGAGTCGACATGATCATCGCCCACAGACTCCTGAAGAACGACGTCGACTCGAACGAGTACATCCTCATGACGAAGCCTTGCTGCGACGCAGTCGGACACGTCGACGCAAATCCAGAGCTCCAATGGTCAAAGTCAAGACAAACCTACGACGCAATTGGCGACGTGGACTACGAGTTCTCCGTTCTTTCGAACTACCGGGCCCAAATCCCTCCGCCTCCGCCGCGCCCGAGCTTCGTCGTCGACAAGGGCGATGACAATCTCGAGATGGTGATCAACGCGCCACATGCAGCCGTATATCAAACGCTGATCAATGTCGACAAGCGGCCGGAATGGCTGGCGGGCGTTGACTCGATCAATCGGGAGATGACGTCCGAACGAATCGGCATGCGGCACAACTGCGTGTTCATGGGAATGGTCCTGATCAATACGGCTATGCACCGCCACTTCGGCGAAGACCACGCGCTATATTCTGAGCACGTAGAAATGCCGGACATCGGAGTGACGCTCATGCTCCACTACGATGTATATCCTCAGGACGGCGGCAGCACGCGACTGAACTGCAACGTGAACTGGATGGACGCCGCATTGCCGGAGGAAAGCAAACAGGGCATGCTGGACGCGCAGATCACGAATCTCGAGCTGCTCAAGGACGTCTGTGAGAACAACCCGGCGTGAGAAGGTAGGATGGGCAATCGGACGGAGGCGGCAGCGGTCGACAGACAGAGAGCCTGGATCGCGCGCCTCAATCTTGATCAGGTGCTCAGTTGGCACCCCCAGGGAAGGGGCTACAGCGTGACCGATCTGTGCGCTCGAGCGTTGGGTCGCTCCGACGCACTGTTCAGTCTTGTTGCCAGTTGGTCGATACCACTTTGTGGTGCTCGACCTTCTGGAGCCCTCGGATAGTCCGGACTACGATCCGGCCGACGAGCTACGGTTGCTCGAAGAGGTCTGGCCGGAGAAGCTCGAGATCCAACACGAAGGCAGGTATTGAGTCGACGGGAGTGGGTAACGGGTTCCCTCGCGGGCACCCGCTGATGCCGTCCCCCTGACGCCAATCCCTCACTTCCACTACCTTTGACCTGCGGGATCTCACCTTGAGCCCTCGGTTCCGGGGGCTACTACTCGCTCAAGACTCTGTACCAGCTGGTCCCCCGGAGACTCCGGCGGGCGCCCTGAGTACCACTCAACGGATAAGAATTCCTTGAATTTCTCTGCACTCAATTTGCACCCATCCCTCCACCGAGGCATCCATGATCTGGGCTTCGAGCGCCCGACGCCCATCCAGTCGCTGGCGATTCCGGAAGCGCTGGAGGGCCGTGATCTCTTGGCCTGCGCAGCCACGGGCAGTGGCAAGACCGCAGCCTTCCTCCTGCCCATTCTGCAGCAATTGGTGGATCGGCCCCGCGGCACGACTCGTGCGCTGGTGCTGGCCCCGACCCGGGAGCTGGCGCTCCAGATTCTGGAAGACCTCCAGGGCCTGGCCCGATATACCGGGATCCGGGGTGCGGCCGTCCACGGTGGCGTGGGCATGGGCCCCCAGGAGAAGGCCTTTCGCAAGGGCGTCGATGTTATCGTCGCCACCCCGGGGCGGCTGCTGGATCACTTCGGTCGCGGCCAGGCCGCCCTCGCGGGGCTCGAATACCTGGTGCTGGATGAGGCCGACCGTATGCTGGACATGGGCTTTCTGCCAGACATACGGCGCGTGCTGAGGCACGTGCCCAGGCCGCGGCAGACATTCTTCTTCAGTGCCACGATGCCCGCCCCCATCGAGGCCCTCACACGGGAGATCCTGCGGGAGCCGGCCAAGATCGCCCTTCAACGCCGCGCTGCGCCGGCCCAAGGCGTGGCCCAGGCCGTGTACCCCGTGCCCGCCAGCCGGAGGGGGGCACTGCTGGTTGAGCTGTTGAAGAGGGGTGAGATGGATGACGCGCTCGTGTTCACCCGCACGAAACACCGGGCGAACCGCCTTGCCAAGCTGCTGAACCGCAATGGCATCTCCGCCGAGCGCATCCACGGTAATCGATCACAGGCCCAGCGCACCAAGGCTCTGGCCGGTTTCAAGGCCGGGGAGTATCGGGTGCTGGTGGCTACCGACATCGCCGCCCGTGGCATCGACGTGGAGGCTCTGGGGCACGTGGTCAACTTCAACGTTCCAGCCGTCCCCGATGACTACATTCACCGGGTCGGACGCACGGCCCGCGCCGACGCGACCGGAGACGCGTTCACCCTGGTAGCGCCAGAGGACGAAGCCGACCTCAAGCGTATCGAGCGGGCCTTGGGAGCGGCGCTGCCGCGGGTCCGCCTGGACGGCTTCTCCTACACCACCACCTCGGACGTGCGTTCGGAAGGGCGCCCGGGGGAACGCATCGCCACCAACGGCGGCAGGAAGACCACCGGTCCGGATCGAACGGCCGGGAACGTGGCTGGGAGGGCTGGGGGTGAAGGCTCTGGCGGCAGCACGCGGCCCCAGCGCCGGCGTTCCCGGAGGACTCGGAGCAGGGGCGCCCGGAGGTAGCTGGATCGCCTCCTGGGAGGACCCCGACTTCGACCCGTCGCAGGCGGCGGTCACCACGCCCCCGTTCCGGAGATTCCCCCGTCCCGCTGGACGGCCGACGAGGCGGCCCGTTACGGCATCCCCATGGATGACGAGCTGCCCCTGATCACCCAGGAGCGGGCGCACACCAGCCCGATCTGGTACAACCGGGCTGATTCGAAGCCTGGCCGCGAGCCCCGGCCGCGCCCACCGAGCCGGCCGGCGGCCGGGGCGCGTGGCGTGGAGGTCCCGTCCATCCTGGCATCGGCCGGGGCGGCGCTCACGGCGACGGCGGAGGGGCCGCAAGCCAGGCGATCCTGACGGATCGGGCCGCTTTCGAGTCGGCCTCCAGGCTCGTATCATGGGTTCCGGCGCTGACCCGCCCTTCCCCCCCCCGGGGCGCTCAGATCGCCCGGACGGCCCAACGACGGCTCCACGTACGACCCGTTGTAGCGAAAGGAGCCGTTCGGAGCATGCGCAACGCACTCCTCGTGTACCCCGAGTTTCCCCCGTCGTACTGGGGCTTCAAATACGCGATCGAGCTGCTCGGCAAGAAGTCTGCGATGCCGCCCCTGGGGCTGCTGACGGTCGCGGGCATGTTCTCACGGGATTACCGGCTGAAGGTCGTGGACCTCAACGTCGAACCTCTGACCGACGCTCACCTCGCCTGGGCGGACATGGTCTTCACGTCGACGATGATCGTCCAGAGAGGTTCGCTATACGAGGTGATCCGACGCTGCAACCGGGCGGGCGTACCGATCGTCGCCGGCGGCCCGCACCCTACCACGTTCCACGACGAGATCCGCCGGGAGTCGGGTGGCGGGGTGGCTCACTTCCTGTTGGGCGAGGTGGAGAACACGTTCGACGACTTCCTGACCGACATCGCCTGCGGCACGGCTCGTGACGTCTATCCCGAGCTCTCCAAGCCGGCCATCTCGAAGGCTCCGCTTCCCCGCTACGACCTCCTCCGACTCCGCCGTTACAACTCGATGGCGCTTCAGTTCTCGCGGGGCTGCCCGTTCGACTGCGAGTTCTGTGACATCACCAAGCTCTACGGACGGGCCCCGCGGACCAAAGACACGGAGCAGATGCTGGGCGAGTTCGAGTTGCTCTACCACCTGGGCTGGAGAGGCTCTCTGTTCCTCGTGGATGACAATTTCATCGGCAACAAGCGTAACGCGCTTCGACTCCTTCCCCGTCTGCGGGAATGGCAGGCGCAGCGAGGGTATCCGTTTTCGCTGTTCACCGAGGCGAGCATGAACCTCGCTCACGTGCCGGAGCTGCTCGACTCGATGAGCGCGGCCGGATTCGACATGGTGTTCATGGGAATCGAGAGCCCCAACCCGGATACCCTTCTCGCCACGAACAAGAAGCAGAACATCGACAGGTCGGGAAGATCGGCCAACTACCTGCTCGATTCGGTCCGCACGGTCCAATCGCACGGACTGGAGGTAAGCGGTGGCTTCATCATCGGCCTGGACGGGGACACGGAGTTCGACTCACACATCCGCTTCGTTCAAGAGGCCGGGATCCCACTCGCGATGGCGGGGCTGCTGACAGCCCTCAAGTCCACCGACCTCTACGAGCGCTTGGCGCGGGAGGGGCGACTGCTCGGGGAGTCCACGGGCGACAATACCGACGGGACCCTGAACTTCGTACCGTTGCTACCGCGCGAACGGCTGATGGCAGAGTACAAGCGCGTGGTGGGTGCCCTGTACGATCCCTCGCTGAAGAACTACTTCGAGCGGTGCATGACGCTCCTCAGGCGGTGGCGGCGCGTGAACCGACGCCCGAGGCGCATCAGATGGGCCGAGATTCTGGCGGCCGCCCGATCCCTGCGACGCCAAGTGCTCTCCCGACAGGGGCCGGCCTACCTGCGCTTCCTGCTACGGGTTCTGAGAGAGCGCCCGGCCATGATCCCCGAAGCCATCCGACTGGCCATCATGGGCTTTCACTTCGAGAAGATCACCCGCCACACGATCGCCGCGGACGACTTCAGACGCTACCTGGAGACGGAGCTCGAGGCATTCAAGGCCCGCATCGTCGACCTTGCGCGGACCCACCGGGCGTCGGTGGAGGACGCAGGCGCCTACGTGCGGGAGGTCCTCTCCGGTGTTCGGTCCCGATACGACCAGCTTCACGTGGATTTCCGGCATGCCGTTCACGACGCCGTTACCTCGTTCGAAGAGGGTGTGATGAAGCAGCTCGAGGAGCTCGGCCTCGAGATCGAGGGACAGCCGACCTGAGCCCCCCGGGTTCGGAGACCGGGACGCGGATGCACGTGTGGCGGGCGGTGGCCGGGATCACGTAGAGGGCCGCAGCCTCAGTCCGCCCTGAGCGCACCGAAGTTGACGTACTCGAAGACGGACATGATCACGGCGAACGCCACGCCCCAGATCGCATGGACGCGATGACTCCTTGAGCGCGCCGCGACCAGCGAGCCGGCGATGAGGGTGATCCAGGTGAGTATGTCGAGTGCCCCGAAACCACTCAGGCCGTAGTGCTCCTTGATTTTCGTATCGACGACGTCGATCACGATCAGCAAGACCCAGAGCCCAAAGAACGATCCGCGATTCTGGAAGTAGACCACCCTGAAGTCAGTCTGCTCCTCGCCAGGGGGAAACAGCACGGCGCAGAGGAGATAGAGGACGACCGCGTAGAGAAGGATGAACAAGTAGAGCACGAGTCGCCATTCGGTGATCGCGGACCACCGCCACACGAACCACCAGAAGAATATCAGGTAGTGAAAGACATTCCAGGTCCACAGCAGGTGGACCCAATAGGGTGACCACCGGCCCTTGGTACCGATGAAGCGCGCGACCCCACTCAAAAGATGCACCACGCCAAGTCCGGTTACGACCGAGACAAGGACAGCGATGTACTCGAATTGACTCACGGCGGCCGCCTCGGTGTCATGCGGCCTGCCAGCTGGACTGGCAGCGGCCGACTACGGTCAGGTGTCCGTCTGGGGACTGTTCGATAGGTGCCACCATTCGCGGAGTGTGCGGCACAGGCCATCGTCGGCGAAGACGAGAACGAGGACACCGTCGAGCCGTACGCGCTGCCCGGAGCTGATTCTCGTGAACTCCGCCGTCCAATGGGCGATTCCCGTGTTCGAGGCTACCGAGAGTATCTCGTACGAGAATGAGACATGGCGCTGCGACCCGGTCGCCCCTCGCCAGTATCCTCGCACACCTTCACGGCCACGATACGGCTCCTCAAAGGGCGTCTCGTAGTATTCCGCCGATTCGCTGAACAGGGCCGCAGCGGCGTCGGGGTCGCGCTCCTCCCACGCTCGACCGTAGCCCTCGAGCCACTCTTCAAGTCGTTTCTTGTCCATGCCACTCGGTGAGTTGGGGCCACAGCCCAGTGATGCATCCGCCCCGCCAGCAGCTTCCTCTCATCCCATCGAGCCGCACGAAAGAGGTCGGTGGAAGAGGACTCTCCGTGACCCGGGAAGACCGTGCTGGCGTCGTGCTGAAAGAGCCTCTGCCAGCTCTCAACGACCTGTTGGGATCATCCGCCAAGATCGGAAGGCCCGGTGGTAGCCGGAGTGGGAAACCGTTCATCGCGAGGTCACGGACGCAGGCCTCGCCCGACTCCAGAACGACGCCCACGGACCCTGGCGAATGGCCGGGCGTGGGGATAACGAAGCCGGGAATCTCGAACGCATCCAAAGACGCCACGCATCACGCCCCTAAGCTCGGACCGGGCGCGCCGAGCCACAAGAGCGCGCTCCAGGAGGCACGTGGGCCCCTTGGAGCGGTTGTCACCAGAGTGATTGCGTCAATCCGAACGTCGACCAGTGCAGCCCCGACGTGAAGACCGAGGGGTGGGCGACCTTTGCCGATACTCCTATCTGAACTCGATTACATCCGCATGGATGATCAAGGTCGTCTTGGTGAACACGACCAGGTTCAGAATATCCGTGTCGTAGCGCACGTTCGCCAGAACGAGGTTTCTCTCTTCAGCTCTGCCGTAATCATTCTCGAAGTTGTCCCACAGGTCCATTATGGCGTCGTTGTAGAGCGTTGGCGTACCTCCCACCCTGACCAACGCCAAAGTGCTGCTGACGGACCCCGTGGAAGAGCTGATACCAAGGAGAAAGTCCGCATTCGCTCTGCCCGACACGTTCCTGGCGATTATTTCGAAATTGGTTTCGGATAGCTCGACGTTGGTGACGTTCTGGCTCTGAAACGTACCGGCTGTCGTGCAGCCGTACATTGTGAACAGAGAGATTACGAACAAGAAGATGATGCGTCTGGTGACATTCATCGCATCCACCCCTCCTATTTGACGGATCACGGTCCTTCGAGCGTGGAAAGGTGACGGCACCCTCCAGTGCGCTCTTTCCGCGACTGTGGGACCAAGTCACACGACAGCTGCAAGTGTGACGCCCGTCATCCCGGCCGATCGAAGTGCGTGCGACTCGGAGCGAACCGTTGACCTTCCACCCCCTACGCTAGCCTTCGGGCCGCGAGCGAGATGTCGGGAGAAGGCTGAATCGGATGTGGGGCGGAGCGCACTCCGAAGGGACCACGGAGGTCCACCCTCCCGTCATCTCTGGAGATCATCCTGCCGTGCCGTGCCGTGGCAGGGAGGCTTGCCTGCTCCGCTATCGGCGGCGCAGCTTGGAGCCCCACTCGCCGGCCAAGGAGAGACCTCATGATCCCGCCCCGCGTCCGCGTCCCGCGGCCTGCCTTCGTCCTGTGTTGTGTTCTGTTGTCGTCCCTGGGGCTCGCCCAGCCCGTGGAGGCGCAGCAGGTCGATCCCGAGGGCTACACCCAGCTGCGAGCTCGCCACATCGGTCCGATCGGCAACCGGATCTCCGCGGTTCAGGGCATTCCCGGAGATCCGCTGACGTACTACGTCGGTGCGGCATCGGGCGGGATCTGGAAGACCGTGGACGCAGGAGTCACCTGGGAGCCGATCTTCGACGACCAGGACGCCCACTCCATCGGCGCCCTGGCCGTATCTCCGTCGGACCCCAACGTGGTGTGGGCCGGGACCGGAGAGGCTCACATCCGCTCGAACGTGTCCCTGGGGAACGGGGTGTATCGCTCGACGGATGCCGGTGAGACCTGGCAGAACGTAGGACTCCCGGAATCGGGGCGGGTGAGTAAGATCGTGATTCATCCGACCAACCCCGACCACGTCCTCGTCGCGGTTCTGGGGCACGCCCATGCCCCGCAGCCCGACCGTGGCGTTTACCGAACGACGAACGGCGGCGCCACCTGGGAGCACGTCCTGTTCGTGGACGAGAACACGGGGGCTTCGGACGTGGTCTTGGATCCGAGCAATCCACGCATCCTGTTCGCGGGCATGTGGCAGATCATCGTCAACACGTGGAACCGCGAAAGCGGAGGCCCGGGGAGCGGCCTCCACATGTCCCGGGACGGAGGGAGCACCTGGTCGCGCCTGGAGGGGAACGGGCTTCCGGTTCTCCCCATCGGAAAGGTGAACTTCTGCGTCACACCGGCCGACTCCGACCGCATCTACGCCTTGATCGAGACCGGTGACGGGATCCCCTGGCACGGTGAGGAGACCGAGAGCGGCGAGCTCTGGCGGTCCGACGACGGGGGCGATCACTGGGAGGTGGTCAGCCACAACCGGGACCTTGGCGGCCGCACCGTCTACTACAACACCTGCGCCGTCGCTCCGGACGACCCTGACGAGGCCTATTTCCTGACGGCGCCGTTTCTTCGCACCCTTGACGGCGGCCATACCACGGAGATCCAGGGCGGGGCTCGCCGGCCGGGTGGCGACCACCACGACATGTGGATCGACCCCACGAACGGCGACCGCATGATCGTGGGACACGATGGCGGCCTGTCGATCTCGCAGAATCGCGGGGCTACCTGGCAGCGCGTCCAACTCCCCATCGCCCAGATGTACCACGTGACCGTGGACAACGCCGTCCCCTACAACGTGCTGGGCAACCGTCAGGACGGACCGTCGACCCGCGGCCCGAGCAACAGCCGTACCGGCGGCTTCGGCGGCAACCGCATCCCCCGGGGTGAGTGGCGCTCGGTGGGAGGCGGGGAAAGCGGATTCGCCACGCCGGATCCGACGGACCCGAACATCGTGTGGTCCAGCGCCTCAGGCTTCGGGCCAGCGGGCGGGATCGCGATCCGGCACGACGTGCGCACCGGCCAGTACCGGCACGTGGAGGTGTGGCCCGAGAGCACGGTGGGATGGCCGGCCGAGGGCATGAGGTACCGCTTCCAATGGACGTTCCCGCTGCTGATCAGCCCACACGACAACAACACGATCTTCGTGACCAGCCAGCACGTGCATCGCACCACCAACGACGGCCAGAGCTGGGACGTGATCAGCCCGGACCTCACGACCAATGACCGCAGCCGCATGGGCATCAGCGGCGGGCTCACGCCCGACAATCTGGGGGTGGAGTTCTGCTGCGTGATCTACGCGTTCGACGAGTCGCCCGTGCAGGCCGGAGTGTTCTATGCGGGCACGAACGATGGCCTCGTCCAGGTCAGTCGGGACGGAGGGAGCACCTGGACCGACGTGACGGCCAACCTCCCGGACCTTCCCCCCGACGGCGTGGTCCGAAACATCGACGCGTCCAGGTGGGACGCCGGAAAGGCCTACCTCACGATCGAGCGCCACCAGGTAGGGGATTTCCGCCCGCACGTCTACCGGACGGAGGACTACGGCGAGACGTGGACCAAGATCATCGCGGGGATCCCGGCCGGTCCGCTCAGCTTCGCGAGAAACATCCGCGAAGATCCCGTACGGCCGGGCCTGCTCTACCTGGGCACCGAGAACGCCCTCTACGTGTCCTTCGACGACGGCGACTCGTGGCTGCCGCTTCGCAACAACCTGCCCCCGGCCCCCATGTACTGGCTCCAGGTTCAAGAGCACTTCAACGACCTGGTCATCGGCACCTACGGCCGCGGCTTCTGGATCATGGACGACGTCACGCCCCTCCAGCAGCTGACCGATGAGGTCATGGCCTCGGACGTACACCTGTTCGAGCCGCGGGACGCCTACCGGTTCCACAACGTGGAGAGCCCCATGACCATGTCGGGGGATCCCTCGGACGGCGAGAACCCTCCCTACGGCGCTTCGATCAACTACTGGCTGGGCTCGGCGCCCGAAGGCGACATCGAGCTCCGGATCTCGGATGGGGCGGGAGACACGGTGCGGACCCTCGACGGGTCCAAGGACGTGGGCATCAACCGGGTCTGGTGGAACCTTCGGACGGAGCCGTCCACCGAGATCAAGCTCCGGACCGCCCCGCTCTACGCCGAGTGGGTCGAGCTCAATGACGACCGTTGGCGTCCGGCGCCCAGGGGGACGAGCATTTCGGTGCTGTCCCCACCGGGCGTCTACACCGTGACGCTCGTCGTTGACGGTGTGGAGGCCACGACCCAGCTATCCGTCCTAAGGGATCCCCACTCCGAAGGGTCTCTGGACGACATCCGCACGCAGACGGCGATGCTCACGGAGCTGCGCGACGAGCTGAGTGAGGCTGCGGAGATGGTCACCCAGATCGAGTGGATCCGCCGGCAGCTCTACGACACGCGGGCCGTCCTCGAGGAGCAGAGCGGTGACGCGGAGATCCTGGCCGCGGCGGAGGAGCTGGACCAGGGCCTCATCGAGATCGAGGAGACGTTGATCCAGCTGCGGTCCACCGGGACCGGACAGGATTATGTCCGCTGGCCGGCCCGGCTCGTGTCGCGCCTCGAGTACCTGGCCGGCACGGTCGCAGTATCGGACTTCCCCCCGACCGACCAGTCCAGGGAGGTGCACGAGGTCCTGAAGGAGCGCCTCAGCACGGCCGCGACTCGACTCGAGGCCCTGATGGCCGAAGAGGTAGCGAACTTCAACGAGCTGCTGCGGCAAGCGGGGCAAGCCAACATCATCACGGACGGGGCCGGGGAATAGGCTCGGGGGCTGCGCCGCCGATCATGTGCACCCTGATGGTCAGGCGCTCTAACGCAGGCGAAGACAAAAGGAGCCGGTATGAACCTCGACCTCGAGGGTCGAAACTGCATCGTTCTCGGAGGGAGCCGAGGGATCGGCCGCGCCATTGCGCTCGGGCTCGCGTCCGAGGGGGCCAATGTCGCGATATGCGCGCGCAACGAAGAGACGCTTCGAGAAGCTGAGGCGGAGATTCGGGATCGCGGCGTGCGTGCCCTTGCCCACGCGTGCGATGTGGCCGATGCGGCGGCGCTAGCTTCGTTTCTGGACGGAGCCCGACGGTCGCTGGGCGGCGTGGACGTGCTCGTTCACAATGCGTCGGCCCTCGCCGTTGGGCCCGAGCTCGCCGATTGGGAAGCGAGCCTGCAGGTGGATCTGATGGCGGCCGTGCTTGCCTGCGAACAGGTCATCCCGTGGATGGCTGAAGCAGGCGGTGGAAGCATTCTGTTCGTCTCTTCCATCTCAGGGCTCGAGGCGGACCCGGCACCCGACTTTGGCTACACGGCTGCCAAGGCGGCCCTCATCGCGCATGCGAAGAAGCTCGCGATCATGCACGCGCCGCGACGCATCCGTGTCAACGCCATTGCGCCCGGTTCGACGGATTTTCCCGGCGGCATCTGGTCCACGATCAAGGAGAATCAGCCAGACGTATACGAGAGCGTGCGCGCGTCGATCCCGTGGGGACGGCTCGGAACGCCAGAGGAGGTGGCGGACGTCGCCGTCTTCTTGGTTTCGCCCAGGGCCAGCTGGGTCGCGGGGGAGTGCGTCGCGGTGGACGGCGGACAGCACCGCGGGATGCGCTAGGAGCCGGGGGCCGCCTCGCGCACGAAGCACTGTATTTGAGCGCCGGGCACGGTCGGCGGCAAAGGCGCCCGGACCGGTCACCGCCCCCCCGTGCCGGGCCGAGGTGCCGGACGGCGATACCGTACGGGCGGCGGTGGCTCGGACTTCAAGGTGACCGCTTCGGTGTCGAGCAGCCGGAGAGCTTCTGCGACGGCCGCTTCGAGCTGAGGATCGCCACCCGCAATGACCGGCGCCGGGTCGTTCCGGACCTCGATGTCGGGCGCCACACCGGTGGCCTCCACGGCCCATTCCCCGTCCACGTCGAAAAAGCCGCCGCGGGGTGCCACGAATCGGCCCCCGTCGAGGAGGGGCGGTGTGTCCCAGGTGCCCACGAGACCGCCCCAGGTGGTCGTGCCCACGAGCGGCCCCACGCCCTTGAAGCGGAACAGGTAGGGTAGCAGGTCGCCACCCGACCCGGCGCGCTCGTTCACCACCATGACCTTCGGGCCCCAGAGGCCGGCGATGGGCTGGGTGAACGGCTTCCTGTCGCCGGCTCGGGAGTTGAAGTAGCCGGTGAGCTCCCGATCGAGCACCTCGACGATGTAGTCGGCGGCGGATCCCCCACCGTTGTTTCGCTCGTCGATCACGGCGCCCTGGCGGTCCTGCTGCGCGAAGTACATCCGATTGAAGTAGGTGTACCCGCCTTCCCCCGTATTCGGCAGCCATACGTAGGCAAGCCGTCCATCGCTCAGCTCGTCCACGCGCTTCTGATTGTCCGCCACCCACGCCCACCGGCGCAGCTGGCCTTCGCTGGCGATGGGCTCGACGAACACGTCGCGGGCCAGCGACATGTCAGGGGTCGCCCCGACCGTGACCGTGATGGTCCGCCCCGCCGTGCCTTCCAGCAGTCGGTAGGGGTTGGTCGGTGCGCGCAGCTCGCGCCCGTCGATCGCCAGGAGGTAATCGCCCTCGGACACGCCCATCCCCGGGAGGGAAAGCGGACCCTCGGTGCCGGGGGTCCAGTCTTCTCCCGAGTAGATGCGCGCAATGCGGTACGATCTGCCGTCTTCCGCCAGGTCGATTCCCAGGAGGCCGGTCCGAGGATCGTCCAGATCGGGATAGTCACCACCGCGCACGTACGAATGGCCGACCGCGACCTCGCCGGAGAGCATGTCCAGCAGGTGGTTGAAGTCGGATCTGTGCCGGACGTCGGGCAGCCAGGCCGAGTACCATTCCCACACGTCGTCCCACGGTGCGCCGTGCACGTTGTCCACGTAGAGGAAGTCCCGCATGAAGCGCCATCCGTCTCGGAGCATCTGCGCCCACTCCTCCCCGGGGACGACCTGGACGCGCATGTCGTCCAGCGCGAGGGGGCCCGTGCCCTTGGCGTCCCGGGTCGAGCCACGGTCGGGACCGCCGCCTTCGACCCGAAGCGAGCCGGATTCCTCGGCTTCACCAGCTCGCCGTCGCCTTCGCGTGTCCACAACGCTCCATCCGTTGGCCGTCCGGTACAGCAGCCTGGCTCGGTCATGGGAGACGGTCGCGGACCGCGCGGCCGGGAGGAATTCCTCCGCCTTCTCGTCCTCGAGCACGTACTTGTGTAGGGCGTTGCCGCTGGGACCGCCCGGCGCCGGCGGACCCCCTGGACCTGCCTCCTGCACGAACACGGTGCCGGCGGGACCCGGAATCAGCCGAGCGTAGTCAGCCAGCGGAAGTCCCGGGGCGTCCACGATCCGTCGGCGGATGTTCGCGAAGTCGATGCGGACGTCGACGTCCTGATCCGCCGGCACCCCGCCCGCACGTTCCGTGGGGGGCTCGTCCGCACCCTCGTCCTGCTCGTCTCCCTCCTCGTCGCTCTTCGGCAGGAAGGGCGAGGGCGTATCGGCCGCGAGCAGGGTCACGTACAGGGCCCGGGTTACGGGACGGTCGTACGATGTCATGTCGAGCCAGCCGGTGTTCAGCCCGTAGTCCGTCGAGGCGAGAAAGTAGAGGTACTTGCCCGACGCGTCCCATGCCGGAGTGATCGCGTCCGCCATGCCATCGGTGAGCTGGTGCGTTTCACCCGACTCGGTATCGTGGACGAATATGGCCCTCATGTGGCTGTCGATGCGGCGGGCATACGCGATCCAACGGGAGTCCGGGGACCAGACGGGGTTCATGGAGCGCTCGGGGTGCGCGTATCGCTCCGTGTCGACGTGCGTGACCTCCCCGGTGCCCGCGTCCATCACGAGCACCCGGTAGTCCGTGTCGGTGAATGCCAGTCGTGTGCCGTCGGGCGACCACTCGGGAACGAAGTAGAACGTGGGGTCGGCGATGACGAGACGGCGCTGGTTCGAGCCGTCCTGGTCGGCGACCACGAGCCCGTACTCGCCGTCCGCGTCGTTGAACCAGGCGATGCGAGATCCGTCGGGCGACCATACGGCGTGTCGGTCGGCCACGCCGGGGCTGCGGGTCAGATTGCGCCAGGAACCGTCCTCGACGGGGACGCTGAAGATCTCACCGCGGTGCTCGAACAGCGCCCGCTTCCCGGTCGGCGAGAGGCGGGCGTCGCGCAGCTGGTTGGGCGCCACGTCCTCCCAGCGGGGTCGCGCCCAGTTCAGGTCCCCGGCCACGTGCACCTCGAGCTGTCGGGTTTCTCCCGTCATCGGGTCGAGCTCGTGCAAATACCCCGCCTGCTCGTAGACCACGACCCCGTCCCCGGCCCCGAGGCTCTTGACGTCGAAGTCAGCGTGGAAGGTATGCTGCTGCTCCGCACCGGTGCTCGGATTGAACGACCACACGTTGCTGGCCCAATCCCGCTCGGACATGTAATAGACCGTGCCGTTCATCCAGACGGGGTCCATGTGCCGCTCGCCCTCCCAAGGCGGCGTCGTGCGCTCGTAGCTCGACGTCGACACGACGCTGATCGGCTGTGCCTGACCGCCCCGGTAGTTTCGCCACTCGGGGTCCCAGTAGCCGATCTCCTGGTACGCGAGGTAGGCTCCGTCCGCCGACATCTGGCCCAGATACGCCTGAGGCAGCTCCAGTGACGTCGGCATGCCGCCGGCAACGGGGACGCTGAAGAACTTCCAGAGCTTGGTGGGTTGTGCCTCGCGACTGGACTGGAAGAGGATGTCGCCGTCGACTGTCCACCCCTGAACCATGTCCGGTCCGGGGTGCCACGTGAGGCGCTCGGGCTGGCCCCCCGTTGCCGGGATCACGTAGACGTCGGCGTTCCCGCCGTACTCGCCGCTGAACGCGATCCACCGTCCGTCCTCGCTGAAAGCCGGAGCCGTCTCCGCACCTTCCGAGCTCGTCAGGCGAAGGGCGTTGCCGCCGTCGCGACCCACGAGCCACAGATCGTTCGCATGTACGAAGACGATGTGGCTATCGCTGACGTCGGGCTGCCGGAGGAAACGGGTGCCTTGGGCCGCCGCGGGAATTGGAGTGGCTGCGGCCAACAGCAATAGGGCGGCGCCGACCCTGAGACGTGGCGCCGAGGGTGGCCACGCGGATCCCAGGGGGCTTCCAGCTCGCTTCAGGCGGTCGGTGGCGTTCTTCGAACCGCGGGTCATGACGCAGCTCCGGCTCGGAATGACGGTCCTTTCGTCGGACCGGGGTCTTTGAGGGGCTCGCCGGCTCGTTCGGGCCGGGGCGTGCAAGAGTAGGTCGCGGCGGGAGGGGGGGCCAGCCGGGCCGGACGGGGCCACTGGGGCGGGAACGCGTGGCCTTCTCCTCGGCCCGCGCCGCCAAAACCCGGCGGATCGAGAAGACACCCACCCGCATTGTGACGCGAACCACCCCTCGATCGTCTTTCCCATGAAGCCGGTCGCGAACGGCATGCTCCCGTCCCTACAACGGAGACACGGTTCATGCACACGAAAACTCGATTCACAACGGTCATCCTCGCCGCTCTCGTTCCCATCCTGGGAGCCTGCGGTGATTCGACGACGGGCCCCGACACGGTGGGCGACAGCGGGCAGACCCTCGGGTTGGAGCCCGAGCTCGCGATCGCCGTCGACCCTGGTCTCGCGGCGACTGCCGTGACCACGGCCGAGGCCGCAGTCGGTCCGGCGCAGACGCCGACCGTGCGCGCCCGACTGAGTCTGGCCGAAGATCACTTCGCCGAGGCTCGACGTCGGTGGGCCGCCGGAGATCACGACGGCGCGCGGACCGAAGGAAGGCTGGCACGCGAAGCCATTGCGGACGCCCTGCTGGAAGGGCGCCCCACCGGGTTGGTGGATCAGATGATCGAGGAGACCCGAGCCCTCGTCGCGACCCTGACCGCCGACCATGCCGGGTACACCGATACCGGGGATCTCTCTTCGATGCTCTCAGCCCTGGTCGATCAAGCCCAGACGGCTCGAGATGCCGGGTCCGATCGCGCGGCGACTGAGCGCATGGTTGCCGCACGTCAGCATACGGACCGGGCTGCCCGGGACTGGCACCGTGATTCGGACCGTCGCCACGACGGTCTGCGGCGCGAGGCCCTGGCTCGGCTGCAAGTGGCCCAGGGCGCTCACGCGATTCGGCTGGCGTGGGGCCTCATTGGCGACGCCCCGACCGAGGCACAGGCTCGCCTGATGGCCACGGCCCAGGAGCTTCAGCGGCACGCCGAGGCTGCGCTGGCCCAAGGACATCTGGGCAGGGCCGCGTACCTGGCCCACAACGCCGAGATCAAGTCGCTCGTGGCCGTAGTCGTGTCATCGGACAGACTGAGCCATGACGGGGTCAAGTCGGTGGCGGCTCTCTCGGCTCGACTGTTGGAAGAGGCGCGGGCGGTCGTCGCAGCGGGTCAGAGCGCGGTGGACCTCGCCATATTGAAGATCGCCGCTCGGCTGTTCGAGCACGGCATGACCCAGCTCGAAGCTGGCAATCCTCGGGGTGTGGTGCTTCTCTGGCACTCCGCCACGATGTCCGCGGTTCTGATCGGGTAGCCGAGCGGATCGCGGGGGTGACATGGGCAGCGAGCATGCGGCGGACGTCGGGGCCACGGCCACGGCGTCCGCCCGCCTGGCGGGCGGAACATGGCCCACCGACGTGGAAGGAGCGCCGGAGGGGCCCCGGCCAGGCGCAATCCTTGCTCCTGATCGCGTCGATATGAAGCCTGAACGACCGCAACCGCCCGACGAAGCAGTGGTTCGCGCCGTGCTGGCGGGTCAGGGCGAGTTCTATCGTCTGTTGGTTCGCCGGCACCAGGACCGAATGTACCGCCATGCCCTGCGTATGGTGGGTTCGTCTGACGATGCGGCCGATATCGTGCAGCGCACGTTCGTCACGGGCTACCGGAAGCTCGCGGGGTGCGAGCCGGAAAAAGTTGCCGCCTGGCTATTCCGTATTTCCTCCAACCTCTGCAAAGACTTCCTGAAGGATCGAAGACGGCAAACGGTGCCGCTCGACGATCCGGACGTCATTCCCATCCACGGGACCACGCCGAGCGATGACGTCGAGCGGCGGGAGATCCGACACCACGTGGAGGAGGCGCTGCGGCGACTCCCAGCCGACCAGCGCGAGGCCTTCGTGCTCAAGCACCTAGAGGGCCATTCCTACGACGAGATGGCGGGGCTCCTCGAGGTCTCGGTCCCCGCGCTCAAGATGCGCGTGAAGCGCGCCCGCGAGCAGTTGCAGCAAACCCTGCGAGTGTGTCTATGAACGATGACGTGAAGGCCTTCCTGGATGGCGACCTGGAGTTGGATGCGCTTCCGCCCGATGCCCGCGAGGAGGCACGGATGTGGATCCGTGCACTGCGGACGGCGGACGACACGACTCCCGAGAGCGCACCCCCGTGGCTCGAGGATCGCATCATGGCCGAGGTCCAGCGTGAGGGCGACGACGGGAGACGTCACTGGCTCAATCGATCCTTTACGCTTCGCGTGACGCCGCTGAGAGGGATGTTGGCCGCTGCGGCGGTGGCGGTCATCGCGCTGATCGGTCGCAGCGGAGGAGAGCCCACGGCCCACACCGCCGCCCTGAACACGGTCTACGTCCAGTTCGTGCTCGAGGCGCCGGGAGCGACCTCGGTGGCCGTGGCTGGTGATTTCAGCGAGTGGGAGGACCGCTATACGCTCGAGGACCTGGACGGAGACGGCGTATGGACCGGACGTGTGCCGATGGTCACTGGGGTGCACAAGTACATGTTCGTGATCGACGGCGTCGACTGGGTGACCGATCCGAACGCGCAGCACTATGCCGACGACGGATTCGGTAACCGCAACGCCGTCATTGCCGTGGAGTCATCGGTGGCAGCGAGCAATTCATGAAGGCCACGGATCGCGCGGGCCTCGACGCCGGCGAGCGAGCCATGACCGCGAGGTGGTCCCGAACGGTCGTGGCCGTGGTCCTGCTCGGAGCGGCCTTACCGCTGACGGTTACCGCGCAGGACGGCGGCGTGACGCTCGAGCTCGGCGCCGCCCGGGCCTTCCCGCCATCGGGCACGGACGCCCGCCAGGCTTCGTACGGCCTTCTGGGGGTGCGTGCTGAGCGGTGGACGCCCGCGGGCAGTGGGGTGTGGGGAGCCGCCTACGGCGCCCGGGCCCTCGACGCGGGCGCCAGCAACTGGGGCTCGGCGAACGTGGGCGGACAGATCTGGCTCGGCCTGCTCGGGCGTCTGGACCTGGGTGTGGGCGCGTCCGGCTATGGCTTCACGGTGAGTGAGCCGTTCTCTCACCGGGCCGTCACTGGTCAGGTGACGCCCGGGGCGAGGGTCCGCCTGGGGCGCGCGCTCCTGCTGGTGAAGGGTGTCGCGGGCTGGGGACGCTCGATCATCGAAGTGCGGCAAACCGACGTCGAGCGACTCGATCGCCATGGGATCGACCGGGTTCCGCCAGAGTCGGACCAAGTTCGAATCCGGCGAGCGGAGAACGAGCTGTGGCTGCGCGGGGTCGAGCCCGAGTTTCGCGTGCTCGTCGGCCGAGGGATCGCGAGCCTCTCCGCGGGCGTGTTCGAGTCACCCCGTGGCACCTACCGAAAGGTCGCAGCGACGGTGGCGGGATCGCTCGGACTCGGGCTGGGCGTAGCGTGGACGGCGTCCGCAGCCGCGTGGGACACCCCGATCGGTCGTGAGCTTAGCGGCGGTGTCATGGTGTCGGTGCCGTTCGGCGGAAGCTGGAGCGCCCGAGCTACCGGCGTCCGTGCCGAGCCCAGCCCGCTGATACTCACCCGCGGAGCGAGTCAGGGGGGCGTTACGTTGAGTCGGCACTTCTGGAGCGCGGGTCGGGGAAGCGGCGCGACCTCTCCGGTTGCTCGGGTCGACGGGGCCGGCACGGTGGACTTCAAGATCACCCTCGCCGGAGCGGACCGGGTAGACGTGCTCGGCGACTTCACCAGCTGGGAGGCCGTCCCCATGCGCCGCGACGGCGACGACTGGACGGCGACGGTCTCCGTGGCGCCGGGGGTCTACCACTTCGGCTTCCTGGTGGACGGCGAGTGGTTTCTGCCCGACGACGGGATCGAGGGACGAGTGAGCGACGAGTGGGGTCGTGAGAACGGGACTCTGTTCGTACCGGAGGGAACATGAGCTTGATGATCGGAGCGAAAACGATGAAGCGCGGTCTCCTGATGGGGGTCGCGGCGTCCGTCGCGGTGGCCAGCGCGGCAGCGGGCCAGGACGGCAAGCGTGACCGTGTCGTGGCGGCCTTCCCCGCCGAGGCGGTGGCCCGGATCGATGCGATCGTCGGCGAGGCGGCATCGGTGGGAGTCGCCTCGGACCCGATCTACGACAAGGCGTTGGAGGGCGCGGCCAAAGGCGTACCAGTCCCACGCATCCTCCCTGCGCTCGAGTCCTACTCCGTGCGGCTGCAGGATTCGCATGGGCTGCTTGGCGGCGCGTCGACGCCCGCCGCGGTCGTCGCAGGCGCCGACGCGCTGGCGCGGGGCGTGCCCAGGGAGACGGTGCAGGCAGTCGGACGGGACGCGGGAGACCGCGGGCCCGTCGCGCTGGTCGTTCTGGGGGACTTGGCGGAAGCGGGGGTGCCCGCTGCGGGAGCGCTGGCCGCCGTGCGACAGGCGTTGGACGCGAACCAGGAGCACGACGCGGTGTTGCACGTGCCGGCCGCCGTACGGCGGCTCCTGCGGGACGGCCGGGCTCCGGATCGGGCCGTGCACGACGTCACGGAGCTCATGAGAGACGGGGTGCCTCCGCAGCGAATCCGCGACGGGCGCGGGGGGCATCACTAGAGAGGCGGGCCGAAACGGGTCGTCGGTCGACCAGGCCGGGCGCGATCGCCGCCGGGCCCCCGGCCACGTCGCCAGCAGCCCCTTCTTGCATCGGTCGGCCGCAAGCGGGTACCGTGGTCCCACGGATGTCACGCTCCCCGGTCCAGCTTCCCGCGATGACCTAGGTGTCGCGTTCTCGCGCGCCAGACCAGACCCATAGCAGATGATCGAGCCCTCCCAGCCAGGCCGCATGGTGGCCACCTATCGCCTTCGTTGTGACACGTACGACGAGGCGACCGACGTGGCGCTGGCCGTCGCGCGCGAACAGACGCTCGAGGTGCCACCCGGCGTAGCGGGCGACGCGCTCGAAGGCCTGCTGCTCGGGCGGATCGACGACATCGTTGGGCTCTCGGCGGGTGGCTTCGACATCACCATCTCCTACGCCCTGGAAGTCACCGGGACCGAGCTATTGCAGGTTCTCAACGTCGCCTACGGGAACGTGTCCCTCATGAACGGCGTGCGCCTCGTCGACCTGCTCCTGCCGCCCGAGGTGCTCGACGCGCTACCGGGGCCCAGGGTGGGCATCGCGGGCCTTCGCGAGACGGTCGGGGCAGCGGGCGGTAGACCTCTGGTCAGCGTCGCGATCAAGCCGGTGGGCCGAACCTCACAGGAGCTCGCCGACCTGGCGACGACGTTCGTGCGGGCCGGGGTCGACGCCATCAAGGACGACCACGGTTTGGTGGATCAGCCCTCGGCCCCGTTCCTGGAGCGCGTGGCCACGGTAGCTTCGGCGGTGGCCAGGGCGAACGCGGAGACGGGGAGGCGTGCCGTCTACTTCCCAAACGTCACCGGTCCCGTGGACTCCCTGGAGCAGCGGCTCGAACATGCCCGATCCGCGGGCTGTGCGGGGGTCATGGTGTGTCCGAGTCTGATGGGCCTGGACGTCATGCGGGGTATGGCCAGTGGCCCCAGCGGACTCGCAATCATGGCTCATCCCACCCACAGCCAGACCGCGCCGGGCAGAAGCGAAGGGATCGCCCCCGACGTGCTCTACGGCACGATCTACCGGGTCGCCGGCGCGGACACCGTCGTCTACGTGAACGCAGGGGGCCGCTTCGCCTGGCCCATCGAGGCGTGCGAGGCTATCAACGCACGGCTCCGCGCGCCGCTGGGCCGCCATCGCGCGGCCATGCCAACGCCGGCGGGTGGAGTCCAGGCCGCCGAGGCGCAACGGTGGCTCGAGCGGTACGGGCCCGACACGATGCTCCTGATCGGGGGCAGCCTGCTCGCGCGAGACGATCTGCTGGGGGCCACACGCCGCGTGGTGGAGGCCGCCGTCGCTGCCACACCGTCGACCCCGGGATCATGAGCGGGTCCTTCGTGATCAGAAGCACGGACGCCGGGTGGAGGGGCGTCGACGTGAGGCGCTACAAGGATGGGACAGGCCCGTTTCTCGGCGTGGTTCGCCACACGCTCCTGGGTGGTGAGGGCGAGCCCGACCTGACTTTCGAGGTGCGGTATTTCGAGGTGGCGCCAGGGGGCTACTCGTCTCTCGAGCGACATGCGCATCCGCACGCCGTCATCGTCGTGAAGGGGCGGGGCAGGGTGCGGCTCGGAGATCACATCGAAGCCCTCCGACCTCTGGACCTCGTCTACGTCGCGGGACACGACGTGCACCGATTCGAGGCTCACGACCAAGAGCCCCTCGGGTTCATATGCGTGGTCGACCGCGAGCGTGATCGGCCCCAGCCGGTGGAGGAGTGAGCGCGCTCACGCGACCGGTGCCCTCTCCGTTCAGCTGTCGATGAGGCCCAACTGGCGCATCATCCTCTCGGTGTCCGTGATGCCCCAGTGCTCGACGAGCTTGCCGTTCTTCAGGCGAAGGAAGTCCGCGACGGGCACCTCGATCTGCTTGCCCGTCGCTGGAATACCCATGAAGTCGCCGTGGTGGGTGCCCTTCATGGTGGCCCGGACAAAGACCCTCTCGCCTTCGGCGACCATGTCGTCGGGGTCCATGCTCAGGTCCGGAAACGCCGCTCGCAGGATCTTGAAGAACTGGATGACCCCTTGCTTGTTGGGCTCCACACCGGGGACCTCCTCATGCTCGATCATGTCATCGGCAATGAGTTCCTCCAGCGCCCCGTAGTCCCCCTGTCCCATTGCCTCGTAGAGTTGCTGGACCACGGCTTTGTTCTGGTCGGACATGGCGGGTTCTCCTCTCGGCTCAACTGTTCTCGACGTACATGACGATGGGCTCCAGGACCCCGTGGGCCTGCTTCGCCGCCTCGATCTCGGGCGATGCGAGGGAGGCTTCCATGGCCGCCATGTCGTGGACGTCGACGCCTACGCACACGCTGGTGCTTCCGTCAGCGCTGAGGTAGTCGACCACGTTCGAGCCCCAAGCGGCAAACGCGTTCACCCTGTCCGAGTGCTTGCTCGCCCAATGTTCTACATCGCTCACGGAATGGACGAATAGGACTCTTGGCATGACTCCTCCTGGACGATGGATGGGCTGAAGCTCTCGGACTCGTGAATGGCGTCGCCTCCAGGATGCCGAAGCGCGGTCCGGGCTGCAAGCTCGTCGGAAGACTCCCCTGATCGCTGGCCAGCGTGCAAGCCGTCCTTCCCCTGACTGGAAGTGGGCCAGGGGGAAACCCTGACGACGACGTGCTCCTGCTGCCCGACAGCCCGATCACGCCGGGTGTATTAGCCTCAATCAAGGTGCTCGGCGGTCTTCGCGCCGCGGCGCAGCCGCCCAGGGGCCTTCCCGCCACTAGCCTGCACGAGCGGAGGCCATATGCGATACGACGACATCCCGCGGCTGTCCAACTGGAAGGCCGACACGGCTCTCCTCACCTCGGGCGTCGGTGGTCCCGGGGCCAGGGTCGCGGCCCTGGCGGCGAGGTTCGAGACCCCGGCCATGCCGCAGGCGCCTTCCCTACCCCCGCGCCGGGATACCGCCCTCGTCCCGATCGACGACCTCGTCGAGCTGTACGAGAAGGCCTGGTCGCCCATGGCCAAGCGCAACGTGCTTCACGACCTCAAATCGGCTCTGGACGACTGGAGTCGGGCACACCCCGGTCCGAAGCCCGCGGCGCTGGAGGCGCTCGTGGAGGTGACGGATCGAAAGTCGCGCGAGGCGAGCCCCGGGGCCGGCCGATACACGCAGGTGTACTGCGTCGGCTGGAAGGTCGGGTGCAACTATGGAACGACCTACTTCCGTCACAGTCCCGACGATCGTACGGACATGGAGACGAAGTGCGGGGAGATGATGCAGGCGATCAACGCCGCGAGGGGCGCCATGCCACCCGTCCCTCGGGACGATCCCACGGTCCTCAAGATCTTCATGGCCCCCGAGTTCTTCTTTCGCGGCCAGAACGGCGCCTACTCACCCGACGTCGTGTCGGACATCGTCGGCCGGATGCGATCCCTGGGCACGGGTAGTGCGGTATGGAACGACTGGCTCTTCGTGTTCGGCACCGCCGTGGCGGCGATCGAGGCGCAGGTGACCTTCTGTCGTACGTGCGGCTTCGGTCGAAGCAAGATCCGTCAAGAGCCGGATCCGACCGGCAAGCTGAAGACCATTCAGAAATGCAGCCGGCAAGGGCCCGGGCCGGCGCACGACATCGTAACGGGATGGGGCGCCGAGGTTCAGAACGTGGCACTCCTGCAGAAGGGGTCAGCCGCTCACATGGTGGTAAAGGAGTATGTCTCGGGGATCGACTACACCGGGAACCAGGTGACCCTCCACCCCGGCACCGCGCAGCAGAAGGTGATGCCGACACTCCCACCCTCGGGAGGCGCGGGCAGCCCAATCGAGTCCAAGTTCGACGACGAGCGCATGGGCGGCTGCCTTCTGACCGTGGATGGTATTCGCATTGGCCTCGAGATTTGTCTCGATCACAGCCTGGGGCAGCCGGGTGCCCCCATGACCGGAAGGGCCGCCGGCCCCCTGAGCGCCAACACCCAGGTGTTGCTCATCCCCTCGTTCGGCATGAAGATCGGCACCGGACTCTACTGCATGGACGGCGGCATCGCGTTCAACGTGGACGGCCAGGTCGGCGGCACCTCAGAAGTGCGTATCAAGGGGATCGCTCCCAACCCGGTTGCCGTCTCCGCAGGCGTCCCTGGTGCGCGGGGATCGCTCGATCTCTGGGGGCCGTTCCCTCTGCCCTGACACCGGTCGACAGGGCTCGTCTCGAGGCGGGCCCCCGACGCTCGGCGTCGACCGCCGATTCCGCAGCGCTTCGTCAGCTTATGGGGAAGTCCGTCGCCTGTGCGTTGTTGAGCGTGTCGGAGACCGTCTGGAAGATCCGTCCCATGGAGCTCCGGAAGACCGTGATGATTCCCATGAGCCCGACCACCACCAGGGCGATGATGAGCGTGTACTCGGCGATGCCCTGTCCCGCGTCGTCATTCCACAGCTTGTTTAGAAGCGTCGTCATGTCAGTAGACCCACCTTCGAGAGTTGCATGAGCTGGAACCGCATCGCTGCCAGGTGCACGGTTCGTTCCAGACGGACAAAGCCCTGCAACGACGGCCGATTCCGCGTGGGCGCGGCTCGGGAGGCAGGTGTGCCGGAGCGACACTGTGGGCAGGGTTGTCGCGGGCGTGCGACGAGGAGACGAGGGGCTCAGCAGGGCTTCAACAGAGCGGCGCGGGAGCTAGAACGGATGTGCGCCACGGTGTATCGGCCCTCTCCGCGGTCACGAATCCCATTGCGAGGGTAGGCGCTGGGATGAACCGGTCCATGATCAGCTGGTCCGGGCGGCATCTATGATGCCGGCTCAGTCGCATCCTCCAGAGGCCTGGAAACATAGGGTGTCGCCCCCCAGGGGGACCCTCCCGGTCTTGTCCAGAATGCCGTCGAGTCGCAGATGGGCGATGCTCGGTCCTTCCCGGTCCATGGTCACGAGGGTCACGTGGTCGAACGACATCTCGTCGGTCGGGTTCTGCCCTCCACCCGTGGTGCCGAGCATGATGTGGTCGCGGCCGTTGTTGACGGTGTGCGAGTATCGGTGAAAGTGGCCGTTGAAGAGCGTGTAGGGGCGATCCGCCAACGCTGACGCTATCGCAGCGAAGTCCGGCTCGTCGTTACGCTGCCAGACCGGCTTGTGCATGAACAACATCGTCCACCGGACGGAAGGATGGTCCGCCAGGACCCGCTGGACGTAGGCGGACTGCTCCGGCCCGATCTCTCCGGTCAATCGCTCGGGCATCTGGTAGTACTCGGTTTGAGCCAGCTCGGCGCGGTCCGTGACCTGAAGCGCCTCGTTCCGGGCGTTGCGCATCTCGAGGCGGCGCTCCGGGGTGTAATCCTCGGTATCCAGCACCAGGAACAGCACGTTCTCGTAGACGAAGTGGTAGTACAGGGCTCCGTACCGCTCTACCCACACGTCGCGGAGGGGCTGGGCCGTCGCGTCGTGGTTCCCGCTCACGCGGAACAGGGGGGGCGCTCCCCCTCGCGCCCGTCCGTCGAAGGAGTCCCACTCGGCATGCAGGGCCCGGGGGTCCTCCGATGCGCCGTCGATGAGATCGCCCACGGTCATGATGAACCGGGGTCGCAGGAGCGAGAGCTGCTCGACCGCCACCTCGAAGACCCGGTCCCGCTCGCCACCGTTGAGGTCCGACACGATGGCGAACGTGAACCGTCCGGGATCGTCCTCGAACCGGTCGTGGGTCCAGGGCTTCTGGGCCGTGGTCAGCTCATGCGCGAAGCCACGGTTCGGTGAGGAGGCTGTTGTTCCCGCACACCCCGTCAGGAGCACGGCAGCGATGGAAAGGCCGACCGAGAGGGTGGTCTGCTTCGGTTTCATGTCGCTCCACTCGTGCACTGAAGGGTGGCGTCGGCCCACCTCGTGGCGGCCCCGATCCGTCGAGTAGGATGTATTGTCGAGAGAGGGATCAGGCGCAAACGCGCGTCTCGTTCCTTGCGGGTCGGCTGGGACGCGCGGAGTTTCGAGGCGCCAGATAACCCGATCCGAGGAGATCTCCCATGTCTGACTCCATCGTCGCCTTGCTGAACGACTCCCTGGCCAACGGCCGGGGCGTGACCGTCGTCCTGAACTCCAACAGCGTCGCTCTGGTCGTGACGGAGATCACGGATACGGCCGTGGTGGGGCGGAGCCAGCAGCACGACCGGATCGTGGTGCGCCTCGACAAGATCCAGGCCGCGTATATGTAGTCGGCGCGGCTGGCCGGAATCGCCTGATCAGCCCGGGCCCTCGCTCCCATCTCTCGTCGGCGCGACGGACGCGGGCTCACCGGGGTCGATGCCGATCGCGGCGGCCAGCTCACGGAGCCTTTGCTGGACTGCGCGGGCGTTTTCCGGGCCCAGCCGAACAATGTGCTTCTCCGCCGGACTGAGCGCTTCGAGCCGGCGGTCACGGAACTCGTAGACGGCTTCGTACGGCACGACCTCCACGCCGCCCTGGGGCACTTCGACGGCGAGGAGGTTGTCGATCGCCACGGCCAGAGATTCCTCGAACGTACGAGCCGTCAGCCCCAGCTCCCGGTGGGCCTGATCGAAGAGGGGGTGGAGCGCTCGGTACAGCCGAGCCGTGGCCTCGGTGTCGAGCGACACGAAGACGTCCGCGAACAGGTCGTAGCGATCGAAGCTTTCCGGGGCGATGAGGGTCCGGTCGTCCGACGCCCGAACGCGAAAGGAGTCCGCCGGCGCGAGGAAGTCCAACTGCGGCCGAGGACTGTCCCCGGCGGCCACGTTCACCACCGTGGTGACGAAGCGACGCACGAGATCGTCCGGGACCAGCCAGGCAGCCCATCTCGGATGCTCCGAAAGCCCGGCGAGCAGCTCCCGAACGAGGGCGTCACTGGCATCGAGCTCAGGGAGCTCGATCAATGCCTCCCTCGATTCCACCACCGAGGGAGCCGAATCCTCCGCGACCACCATGGGAGCGTCCGCCGCAGGTCCCGGACGGGACCAGAACCAGTACCAGATGGCGCCGGCGCTCAGCAACACCAGGACGAGCGCTAGCGCGACGCGAGGGAGCGAGCGCCGCTCGCGCCGCCGTCGCATGGACTGGAAGAGCGGTGCCTCGGACCCTTCTCCTGGATCTCGGCCGAGATCTGTCATTTGTCTCCTACCGGACGCACGGACCCCCTACCTGGGTAGTGCTGGGCGCCCCAGATCGTTCCAGGGCACAGACCACCGGACTCGGCTCGCTCAACGTTCGATGGGCGCCCGGACCAGGTTGCCCCACTCGGTCCATGAGCCGTCATAGTTGCGAACGTTCGGGAAGCCGAGAAGGTGGTGGAGCACGAACCACGTGTGGCTCGACCGTTCCCCGATGCGGCAGTAGGCCACGACGTCGTCCGTCGCGCTGAGGCCCTGCTCGCCCTCATAGATGGCTCGAAGCTCTTCGACCGCTTTGAACGTGGCGTCGTCGTTGGCGGCGCGCTTCCAGGGCACATTGGCCGCTCCCGGAATGTGGCCGCCTCGGAGCGCGCCCTCCTGAGGATAATCCGGCATGTGGAGGAGCTCGCCCCTGTATTCCTGCGGCGAGCGGACGTCCACGAGCCGTCCACGACGCGCCAGGTGCTCCATCACGTCTTCGCGGTACGCGCGAATCGGCGCGTCCTGCCGCTCGACCACGGGATACTCGGCGGTGGCGCGCTCCGGCACGTCCGTCGTCAACGGGCGGCCCTCGTCGACCCATTTCTTTCGTCCTCCGTCGAGCAGGCGAACGTCGGGGTGGCCGAACAACGTGAACACCCACAGCGCATAGGCTGCCCACCAGTTGAAGTTGTCGCCATAGAAGACGACGGTCGTGTCTCGGCCGATCCCCTTGGAAGACATGAGCTCGGCGAACTTGACCTCGTCCAGGTAGTCGCGCGTGATCGGGTCGTTCAGGTCCATGTGCCAGTCGACTTTGACGGCACCGGGGATGTGACCGATGTCGTAGAGAAGGACATCCTCGTCGGACTCGACGACAACGACGTGGGGATGATCGAGGTGCTCGGCGAGCCAATCGGTCGAGACGAGCCTCTCGGGGTGTGCGAACTGATCGAAGTGCGGGTTGGTATCGCGCGGCGCTGGCATGAAGACCTCGGAGGAACGAGGGAGACGTTTCACGGGTCCGGCGGGACACCTGTGTACACTCGGCGGCCACCGGGGTTCGATGACGGTCGGTCAGCCTGGCCGGCGAGGTGGGGAGGGGACGGGAACAGCGGCGGGCCTCGGCGGTAGGCTGCAGCCATGAGCGTTCCCGAGGCGCTGGCGAAAGTGGTCGATCGGTTCGCACGGGCTCCCAAGGAGCTCAGGGCACAGGCGTTGCTACAGTACGCCCGCAAGGTGCCGCCGCTGCCGAGGGAGTTCCTGGACGATCGGACCGAGCTCGAGCGGGTGCACGAGTGCCAGACACCCTTCTTCCTGGCCACCCGCGTCGACGAGAACGGCTCGGTGCACCTCTTCTTCGACGCGCCGCCGGAGAGTCCCACGGTACGCGGCTTCGCCGGCATTCTCTGGGAAGGCCTGGAGGGCGAGCGCTGGCAAAACGTTCTCGCGGTCCCCGCCGACTTCTACGCCCGCATGGGGCTGGAGGCCGTGGTGTCCCCACTGCGCCTCCGGGGCATGGGTGCCATCCTGGCCAGACTCAAGCGGCAGGTACGCGAGGCCGTGGAGGGTGAGGCCCGCTCCTAGCGGGTCGCTCCCCGATCCACCGCCAGAAAGCCGCATGCCCCGGCCCTGTCTGGCAGCCGGGGCGCTGGCGGCCCCAGCGGCCGCGGCCCTTCATGCTTCCGTTCGGGAGCCGATTACATCGCCAGCGCGTAGCCCGAGAAGTGATCGGTCTCGAACCATATCAGGTCGGTGCCGGCCGGCTGGTTGTTGAAGTAGCCGTCGAAGTTCTCCAGGGGGTTAGCGGATCCGGCCTCACCCTCGAAGTACACGCCGATGGCGTCGCTCAGGGCGCCGTCCGGCATGCTGTCTTGTAGGTGGGCCGCGCTCGTACCCAGGATCTCGACTTCGATCTTGATGTTTTCGTTGAACTGCAGCCCGTGGGGTGAGAACTCCCACACCACGTCCTCACCCGCGAGCGCCGTCACCGTGATCTCGACATCCTCGTTCACGGCGCGGCGCGGGATGAAGACGCGAATGCCGCCTACCTCGAACTCCTTGCCCTGTCGGTTGGTGACCAACCGAGTCTGGGAGACGTCGGCCTCCAGCGGCGTGTCGCGCTTGATCACGCTCATGCCCGGGGCCGGCTCGTTGCTGAAGAAGGGCCGTACGGGCGCCAGGTCAGGCTCGAACCCGGGACTTGCCGGATTCTGGCCGTCGGAACACGCCACGATCGCGGTGAGTGCCAGAAGGCCGAGACCCGCCTTTCTGATCCTCTTGTTCACCCGTCCCTCCCATGCTCGGGGCCTTCGAGGCCCGCTGCGGTTGTGTTTGGGCATTGGGAGGGGCAAGCGTCGGGCCCAGGGACGATGGATCGTTCTAAGCAATTGTTCTTCAACGTGTTGAGTGTACATGAGGGCACGGAAGCGTGATTGATCACGTGGAACGGAATGTTCCGATAGTGGGGCGCCAGTACTACGCGAAGTGCGAACCCACCTCGGACCGAGGCCACGGCGTCTCCCGCCCGAATCTGCTGCGTCGGAGCGCTATCGCTCCGCGAGTCGCGGCCCTAGAGTGACCTCCGTCGGGCCGAGTGCCCGTCACCTCGACTCAGGCTGCTGGGAGTACTCATGGTTCGTGGATCGACCCTCTGTGCGCTGCTGCTCGTGCTCTGGCCGGCTCTGGCCGCGGCGCAGTGGACGAACCGCTATCCGAAGGTCCAGGGCTACTCCCACCACGTGTACCTGGAGGGGTATGAGCTGCCGCTCTTCACCGTGGGTCCGGTCGATGCGGCGGCGCGCGGCGATCTGGTGGCTTTCGCCTCACAGGGGTGGCTGTGGACACTGGGCCCGGAGACGCGATCGGCCCGGCGGCTCACGCGTGCGGCCGGGATCGACTCCAGGCCGGCGTGGTCCCCCGACGGTGCGCTGCTCGCGTTCGTCCGAGACGATACGCGGGAGACCAGCATCGTCCAGATCGACGTCGCAACCGGTCAAGAACGGGTGCTGGTCGAGGAGACCGGGATCGACCTGGATCCGGCCTACGCCCCGGATGGGCGCTCACTGTACTACGCGTCCGCGGTCGCCGGGGACCTGGATCTCTGGCGACTCGATCTCGCGTCCGGCGAGTCCGAGCGCGTGACGATGGAGGCGGGACTGGAGCGCCGACCCATCCCGCACCCCGACGGAGACCGGTTGGTCTATCTGTCCAAGTCTCGTGGCGGTGGAGACCAGGTCCGGGTTCGGACGCTCTCCACCGGCGAAGAGCGCACGATCTACGAAGGCAGCATCCTCTCGCAGCTACAGCCGGCCCTATCTCCCGATGGTCGAACGATCGCGCTGAACGTCCCGGACCAGCAGGGTGGGTGGGAGCTGCGGGCGGTGGACCTCGAGCAGCCCGGACCGGCGATCGCGCTGGTCTCAGGCCGGGGACTCCCGCTGGCTCCGGCTTGGAGCGACGACGGCCGGTGGGTCTACTTCTCCGAGGCCGGCCCGGATGAGCGCATGCACCTCATGCGGGTCCCCGCGGTGGGAGGCGTCACCGAGTCCGTCCAGGTCGACGTGTGGGACTGGGGCGAGGAGACCGGCCGCCTACGAATCCGGACCCGGGTGGAAGGGACCCAGGTGCCGGCACGGTTGGCGATCCTCGACGGTCGCGGTCATCCAGCGGTCCCGACCGGCGGCAAGCCCTTCTTCGACGGACAGAACGGGCGCGTGTTCTTCTACGGTGACGGCTTCGTCGAGCTCGAGCTGCCGGTCGGCGAGGTCGTGATCGATGCGGTCCGCGGCCTGGCCACCCCAATGGTCTCCACGGCTGCTTCGGTCGAGGCCGGACGGATCACCGAGGTGGATCTGGAGCTGACCTCGGTCTGGTCCGCTGCGGACGACGGCTGGATGAGCGGCGACCACCACTTCCACCTCAACTACGGTGGCGCCTACCAGCTGGACCCCGAAGACCTCGTGCTCTTCGCTCGGGGCGAAGACCTGGACGTGGCCACCCCCCTGCTGGCCAACCTGCACAACCGCTTCGAGCAACAGGAGCTGTGGGGAGCGGATCGACTGGGTCCACTGCCGTGGATTCAGTTCGGCCAGGAGGTGCGCTCACACTTCCTGGGTCACGTCTCGCTTCTGAACACGCGTGACCTGTTCTGGCCATGGATCTGGGGCCCCGGCTATCAGGTGTACGGTACCGACGACCGGACCAACGCCGAGGCGCTGAGCCACGCGCGTGCCCAGGGCGGCATGAACACCTACGTGCATCCCGTGGGCAACCCGGATCCCTTTGGCACCGACCCGCCGGCAGGGATTCCCGTCGCGTTTATCGCTGATGCCGTGCAGGGGCATGTGGACGGCCTGGAGGTCGCATGCCTGTGGAGCAACGAGCGGGGTACGACGGAGCTGTGGTACCGACTTCTGAACGTCGGTGTCCCAATCGCGCCCACAGCGGGGACCGACGTGATGACCGACTTTTACCGCACCATGGCCGTCGGAGCCACCCGGGTATACGTGCAGACCGGCGGCTCCACGGCGTTTTCCGACTACATGGAGGCGCTCAGAGCCGGCCGGAGCTTCGTGACCACCGGACCGCTGCTGGATTTCCATGTCAGGGACGTCGGGCCCGGCGGAGCACTCCACGGCTCCGGCCGAGCCGAATGGACGCTGGACCTGCATACGGCGGTCCCTACAGAACGGGTCGAGGTCGTGGTCAATGGCCGCGTGGTCTGGTCCGACGACGCGCCGGCAGGCCCTGGAAGCCGCGCGTACTCGGGTACCGTCGAGTTGCCGTCAGGCGGCTGGGTCGCGGCGCGAGCTACGGGGCCTGCCATCGTGAGCTGGCCCGGGATGAGCACGGATGCGTTCGCCCACACCGCCCCCGTCTGGATCGGTAGCGTCGGCTCTACGGAGGACGTCGCCCGGCGGACGGCCGCGGAAGATCTCCTACGCGGACTCGCCGGAGCACGCCGGCGACTGGAGGCCGCATACGCCGGGGCGGAGATCCCTGTGCTGGAGGGTCACTTCGACCGTGCCCGGTCGGTGCTGGAGGAGTTGGCCCGATGACAGCGGGTGGGCAGGACGCCTCTTCGCCCTGGCGCCGACCGTCACCCGACGCCCTCCCGGGGCCCGACGCGACGCTGGACGAGATCATCCGCTTCGCCCGTTCCGCCGACACGACGGAGCACTTCAGCGCCGTGTGGGGAGACCGGTACGAGACAGAGGTACGAGCCCTGTGGGAGCGCTGCGTCGAGTCCTACAAGGCGGGCGTGCCGGTGTCGGCACAACCGGACGAACTGACGATGTGCCTGAACTACGACCTGGCCCTCGGCCCGTACCTGGGAGTGCCAGAGCCTCACAAGCTCCCGTTCCTACGATGGCTGATCGAGGGGATTCGTGAGTCCTAGCAATCCGCTACCCATGTCGACCCGGGGGGACTCGCGGCCCGCACCCAATGTCCTTGCGAGCCCTGGCCGAAGCGCTACGCCCTGGGGTCATCACACCACACCAGCTCGCCCCTCAGGAGGCCCACGATGACCGGTCCGTTCGAGAGGAACCCCTCGCCGCGAACAGGGCTCGGCTCACGACTGCTGGGCCGAAGATCGCGCATGGAGGCCGCGAAAGAGATCGAAGCGCTTCTGGCCACCGCCCCGAGGATCTCGGCCGTCACGCCCGAGCAGGTGGCGGCGATCATGGAGGCCTACGAGTTGGATGCGCGCCGCATGGAGGCTCCCTGCCGAGAGCTGTACCGGAGGTACTTCGAATACTGCCTTGTGGATCGGGCGCTGAGCGGGGACGAAAGGACCGATCTCTCTCGTTTGCGGGAGCTGCTGCAAATCGACGATCACACCGCCTCGGCGATCCACGACGAGGTGGGGTTCGACGTGTACGGCGCGGCTATCGACGAGGTCTTCGAGGATAATCGAGTTGAGGCCCAAGAGAGAGAGTTCCTTCAGGGTCTCAGGGCGGATTTGAACCTGGACGAGGAAACGGCGACTCGGGCATTCGAGGAAGGTCGAGAACGGGCCCGTCGGCGGTATCTCGCCGGGGCGGTTTCCTCCGAAGACGTCTTCCTGGCGTCGAAGGATCGCACGTTGGAGCTGGAGGGGAGCTCGTCCGAGTCGCTCGAGTCGGCGATCGTCAACGCGTTAGAGCAAGCCGAGACGGTGCTCCCAGACCTCGAGAGCGCGGAGGTCGAAGAGATTCGCGTCGGTATCGACGGCGGTCGCGTGGGTGAGTGGCGCGTCAAGCTACGCGGGGCTCTGCCCCCGAAGGACTGAGGCGTTAAGCCCTCCTCATTCGACCGATGATGGGTTGCGCACTCCCTCGCCGGCCAAGCGCCTGCTGCGGTGGAGCCGCGCTCGCACGTCCCGCTTCGGCCCGCCGGGTCGCCCTCGAGCGGGACGCCTACCGGTTCCCGTCCCACCATCCCACCGGCCGATCGTCCTCCAGCAGCGCCTCGTGGTCGACCCACCAGGTGGGTCCGAACGGCCGGGCCTCGGGCCACACCTCGTCCAGCGTGTCCCCCTCCCAAAGGATCCCGCCCTGCATCACGTACCGGATGTCCGTGGTGTTACGGATATCGTCCAGGGGATTCGCGTTGAGCACGAGGAGGTCGGCCAGCTTTCCGGCTTCGAGGCTGCCCAGGTCGCCTTCCGCACCCAGGAAGCGTGCGCCATGCGCCGTGGCCACCCGGAGAGCGCCCATGGGGCCCATGGCCTCGGCGATCATCCAGATTTCCCAATGCGAGGCGATGCCGTGGGCCTGGCCGTGGGATCCGATGGCGCCGTAGCCCCCGTTCTCGATCACGTCAGCCATGCCCTCGGCGATCAGGGGAAAGCTGTAGTCCGTATCCGGCCGAAGGGTGCGCCGCCTCATGTGAGGCACGATCTGTCGCCACGGCATCCAGCGCCGCTGCTTCGGCTCGCGCCAGACGTCCGTCTCGGCGAAGAAGTACTCCTCGTTCCAGGGGCCCGGGCCGCCGACGACGAAAGTGGGGGAGTACGTGGCGCCTGCCATGCCCAAGATCCGGGACGCGTCGCTGTAGAGCGGCACGTAGCTGAGAGGATGCTCGAACGCGGTGTGGCCGTCCATGATCATGCCCAGGGAATAGGGCAGATTGCTGCCCTCGGAGGTGAGCATGAGTCCCCGCTCCCGAGCGGCCTCCGTCACCCACTGCCGTTGGTCGCGGCGAGGCTGGAGGTACTGCTTGATCCCGACCGCACCCCAGTTGGCCAGGCGGCTCACGTTCTGGTGGGCCACCTCCCGCGAGGTGATTTCGTTCTGGCGAGCCCCGTCGCCCCGGTAGACAGGGTCGCCCGTGCTGTACGTACGCGGACCGATCATCATCCCTGCCCGGATCAGCTCGGCGGCCGAGAACACGGATTGGGACCACATGGAGTTGTCCAGGTTGGCGGTCACTCCGTAGGCCAGGTAGACGGCGGACTCGAAGTTGGTCCGGGGATGGAGCGCGCCAAACTCCCGGTAGTGGTGGGCGTGCATGTCGACGAAGCCCGGAATCACGGTCGCGCCGCCCAGGTCCACCACTTCGTCGGCGCCTGACGCCTCGCAGTCCCCGACGCACGTGATGCGGGCCCCTTCCACGACCACCGAGCCGCTCTCGATGACCTGGTCCCCCACCATCGGGATGATCCGGGCGTTGGTCAGCGCGATGGATCCGCCCGGGATGCGCCGAGGCACCGTCAAGGTCACCTCGGTGGTGTCTCCCGAGGCGGACGACACATCGTAGGAGTAGTAGAACGGCCCACTGCCGTACTCCAGCGTCGTCGCATTGCGGAAACGCGGGAACAGGCCGCCCTCGGAGGTCAGCTTCGTCACCGGGACCGCGCCCTTCGTCTTGTCCAGGTCGATGGCCTCGCCGCCCGATCCTCGCCACGGGTAGGGCGCGGCGAAGACGTTGTCGCCCTCCTGGAAGGCCAGCCATCGGCCGTCGACCGACGTCACGATCTCGTCGGCCCAGCGGAGCGTCACGTGCACGCGGCGGTCGGTGCCATCCGGGCGGACCGACACCAGCGCGGTTACCGTCGGTGGCGATTCGCCTTCCCGCTCGATCCGCTCGTTGTAGAAGATCCGCCCCTCGGGTCCGAAGGAGGCACGGACCACTTGTCGGCGGGACGCGCTGCCCCCGCGTACGCCCACGACCAGCTCCGCCTCGCCTCCGCCGGCGGGCAGCCGCACGAGCTCCCACTCCTCGGTCCACCGCATTCCTCGCGCTCTCGCCGAGGCACCGGAGCCCCGGGCCACGATCAGGTGGCTTCCATCCGGACTCCAGACCGGATTCGTGTACTCACCGAGCCGGGTCGTGAGCAGCTCGGGCGCGCCACCACTGGAGGCCACACGCCAGACCTGCCCCTGGTTCGCCTCGTCCTTCGACACGAACGCGATCCACTGGCCGTCGTGCGACCAGGTCGGAGCGTACTCGAACGGCTCGAAGTCGCCAGGCGTCAGCCTTGACGGCGCGCCGCCGGCGGTGGGCACGGTCCAGACCCGTCCAACGGCCTGGAAAGCGAGGGTCCGCCCGTCGGGGGAGGCTCCGTACCACCGGAGGAACCTCGCGCGGAACGGGTCGTCGGTAATGGCGAAGTCGGCTCGGGTTTCCTCGCTCATGGTACGTCGGACCTGCGCCTCGAAGGGCACGGTTTCAACGTCGCCGCCGGCTACGTCCAGGACGCGGATCTTCCCGCCCTGCGAGATCACGATGGACTGGCCGTCGTCAGACCAGTCGTATCCGGGCAGGATCCGTAGCGTCTTGATCCCTTCGGCGTTGTCGACGGTGATGGGGTCCATGAGCACCCGCTCCGCACCCGTCTCCAGGTCCCGGACCCATAGGGCGGTGCGGGGGCCGTACCGGTGGCCCCGATACGAGATCGTGCCGTCCGGAATGCGCCGCGCAAAGGCGAGCCAGCGCCCGTCCGGTGACAGCTCGGCGGCGTAGCCGCCTCCGCTGGACCCACGGATCTGCTGCTGGGCCCGGCCGGCGGTGACGTCGGCGACCTCGCCCGTCACCAGGTCCTTCCGGCGCAGCTGCCAGGCGCCAGCCAGCACGTCGCGCCCCAGGCCCGCACCCTGTCCTGCGCGCACGTGGAAATACAAGTGCCGTCCGTCCCTGGACAGCGACGGCCACGCGGCGCCCGGCTGATCCGATCCGGTCAGCTCGACGCCCTCTCCACCGTCTCGGTGGTACATCCAGAGCCCGCTCTGGCCGGGCTGGCCCGGCCGGCCGAAGCGCGTTCTGCGCACGACGACGTAGTCCCCGTCCGGGGTCCACGCGGGCTCGACCACGCGTACGTTCATGTCCTCGAAGACGGCCCGGGGATTGGACCCGTCAGCGTCCATGATCCAGAGATTGTCCTGGCCACCGCGGTCCGACACGAACGCGATGTGCCTTCCATCGGGCGAGTAGCGGGGGTGGTAGCTCACGGCCACACCTGCGTCGCCGGTGAGGATGTCCGCGTCTCCACCGCCTCGAGGCACCCGGTAGATCTCACCCAGCAGGTCGAAGACGATCCACAGGCCGTCCGGCGAAAGGTCCACCGACATCCAGGTGCCTTCCGACGTGGTGAACTCCACCGTGCGAGTCTCGCCGCGGGCCAGCGTGACGTCCCAATCGGAGTCGGGTGCAGCTCCGGTGTCCTGTGCGGACACGAGGGTGGCCGGAGCCAGAGCGGCGGTCAGCGTGACACCCGAGAGGAGCGAGACGAACGCGAGACTCGGGACGATTCGGACCAACGGGCCCGGCGAACGTGTGGGGCTCATGGCGGCGCTCCGACGACCGGATTGGTGTTGGACACGAGGGGCCGGATAGGCCCACAGACTACGCCGTCCGGGCTCCGGGGGCCACGATGGGCCGCGGAGCCTGGACGGCTCTCTCAGCCGTCCGCCGTGACGGCGCGGTCTGAATGGGCGCAAACTCGGGCGCCGGGTCCGCCCTCTCTAGAAGTACCCGTCCGAAAGCGTCCTCAGGAACGCGACGATGGCCTTCTCCTGGTCGTCGGTCAGCTTCAGATCGCCGAGCTCGTCGCTGTTCACGTTCTCCTCGACTTCGGGCGCCGGCCAGCATTTCTGGGCCATGGCCTGATCCACCGGCGTCAGGGGATCCGGGCAGGTGCGCTTCGCGTCCCGCGTGTTGTAGAAGTGCACGACCTGCTCGAGCGTCTTGAAGTACCCGTTGTGGGTAAAGGCCTTGACGAAACCCGCGTCGGGCCGCTTCGCGACATTCCGCAGAGTGGGCACCTTCTGCTTGCCCATGTTGTCATCCGCGAACTGGTTGTAGTCGAGACGGTTCGCCAGGAATCCGCCCAGGCCGTAGTCCACGAACGAGGGGTCCGTGACATAGAACGGGTTATCGGGGTTCGCCGGAACGCCCAGGTTGTCGTAGGTGAAGTCGGTGAAGAGCGGCGGCTCCCCGTTGGGTCCGGCTTCAAGAATGTGACAGCCGGCGCACTTGCCCTTGGCCTTGAACATCTGGAGGCCTTTCTTCTCCTCCTTCGTCAGGTCCACCAGGCCTGCCAGGAACGCGTCGTACTTGGACGAGAATGGGTTGACCTCGCTCGATGCCTCGTACGCCGCGATCGCCAGCGCGACGTTGTCGTATGCGGTCTCGACCTTCGCCCCATCCGGTTCGGACAGGGCTACGGTCGCGCCCTCGGTTGCGCACGTCGTCTCCACGTCCGCAGGCCAGCTGATGGCGCACGCCCCCGAGCCATAGACGTCCTCGAACGAGGTCGGGTAGTCACCGGGGACAGTGGGATTGCACACGCGGTAGATCACGCATGCGTTGTCGGGCAGCGCCTGCTCCACGGGGTTCAGGAACGGCCCCTGGGCTTGATCCGCGGCCGGGTTTCCCAGTGTCTCACCGGTGGCGCGCCCGTCCCAGAAGTTCCCGCCGATGAACAGCTCTTCGCCCCTCTCGATGACGAAATTGAGGACCGGGCTCGGCGTGGCGTAGGCGGCGCTGGGGGGCTTCCGGGCCCCAAACCGACCCCGGATCGACCCTTCGTAGACGGATCCCGCGGCGTTGATGTCGGAGATCGGCCCCGTGAACCCGACTGCCGGGCCGTGGCAGGCAGCGCACGATTGGTTCCGGTTGATGGAGAGATTGTCATCGAAGAAGATCGACTTGCCCAGCTGCTCCTCGTCCGTGAGAGCGCCGTTGAAGAGTAGGGCCTCGCTCAGTAAGGAAGTCTTCGGGACGGTGGGGGGGTCTTCTGCGCAGCCGGCCGAGAAGACGGCCAAGAGGGTCGCTGTTCCGAGAATTCGTGACGTGTGCACGGTCCCTCCTCCTCGCCAAGGGTGAGGATCACGGACACGCGAGGATCGCTCCCGAAAAGGCCAGCGGGGCAACCCAGGGGAGCCGATACCGAGTGGCCGAACGAACCGAATAAAGCGTAGCCAACCGCCGTCGTTTCGGCTGTCGGGAGAAGAAGGAAACATCGGTGGGGAATCGTGGCGCGCGAGATAACGCCCCCGTAACGCGGCGGCCCTCGGTGGCGGTGCGAGACGGATCGTTTGGGGCCTTGCCTGGTACGGGAACCAGAGTGATTCCCGGGATCACGGTGGCCCAGGCAAGGAGCCCGTCAATGTCCGTCCGCTCGTTGGCCGCGAGCTCGTTCGTCACGTTGCTCACGGTCCTCGCAGGGTGCGTGAGTCCGCCGCTCTCGCAGGAGGGGACGAACGCGGCCCTCATGACCCGCCTCTTGGAGGACATGGACGGAGGCAGCTTCGCGCTGTTCGACCAGCTCTGCGCCCCGCGCCACCGCCTCCACGCGCCGGGCCGGGTCGAGCCGCTGGGATGTGCTGCTCAGAAGCGTTCGCTACGAGAGCTGCGCCGCGCCTTCTCGGATCTCGATCAACGAGTCGACGACGTCTTCGGCGCGGGAGACAAGGTCACCTTCCGGCTGACGCAGTCCGGGACCCACACGGGCGAGTTCCTCGGAATCCCCCCGACAGGTGCCGAGGTGAAGTTCCGCGTTCTGGGCGTAGCCCGCTTCGCCAACGGCCAGATGATCGAGATGTGGTTGGACCTCGATTGGCCGACGTTGTTCGATCAGGTCGGGACTACCCCACGGGCCTGGCATCGCCGCTGGCTCGATCGGCTGGATCCACTGCCCCCGCTGGACGCCCAGACACCCTCCAGACCTTGATCGATCGGGACTAGGTGGTGCGTCCCGCCGGCAGCGGGTCGCAGACGGCGTCGCGGGGTGGCGGTGGGCCGCGACCGGTATCCGCTGGACCCACCGGCGGGTCGGTCGATGCCCACGAGCTGGCTCCGCGGCTCGGCGGACAGCTTCCGGGGGAGAATCCCGGACAGACACCGCCGACCCCATCACGCTAGCTTTACGATGGGCGAGTCTGGTCGTCAGGCATCCCGGGGGGGCGCCGTTGGGGGCCAGCGTTCTCGGTGCAGGCGATCCGGCCCGATCCGGCCTCCGCGCCATCATGACGATGCAGGAGGGTCGGGAAGATGATCACCCCACGAACCATCTGGAGAGGCTCACAGACCAGCGCTTTGGCGATCGGCCTTCTGGCTGCGACCGCGGTGGCGATCCAGGCTCAGGATCTCGCTCACCGATCTCGCCTCGAGCTGCAGCTCGGGGTAGGCATTCGAGCCAGCACATCCGCGACGACGTCGAGTGGAGGTGTCGTTACGGAAACGAGCGCAGCGGGCTTCCTCGGCAGCTTCGGCTATTCGTACTGGCTTCAGGAAGAGCTGGCCTTGACCATCGGGCTGGGTGTGCTCACCAGTGACGTTGAATCCAGCGTCGGGGCTGGTGGCGTCGGCTCGCGCACCGCGACGGTCGTGCCGTTGTTCGCCGGCCTGAGGTATTACTTCCCCCGCTCTACGTACGGCGGCAAATGGAGGCCGTACGCCGCTGGCGCCGTGGGGCCCGTCTTCGGGACGGAAACGGCGTCCGCCGTCGGCTCGGTGATCCGGAACGAGTCGATCACGCGTACCGCGCTGGGCGGTCGCCTGGGGGCAGGATTGGACGTCCAGCTCAGCCGGCTCATCATGCTCGGCCTCCAGGCCGGCTATCACCTGATGACCGACTTTTCCGATCCCATCGGCGGACACGAGAACCACAGCGGTCCGGACTTCGGGATCAGCATCAGCGTGCTGCTGGGTAGGGGCGTGGGCGACGGCGGCTGATCGAGGGCGGTGGGCACCGGCTCGCTTCCGCCGTGTGACCGTGAGGGAATCAAGTCAATGTGCGCATGTGCCCGATGTGGCAGGGCCCTGGGAAAGCCGGTCGCGTCCATCTCCGGGAGCGTCATGGGAGACGAGGAGATCGAGTCCTGGTTCCACTGCCGGGATTGCGGGGTCTACACGGTGAGGACATCCCGCGACCGGTTCCACGGCGAGGAGGTGGTTCGCCCCGGCGCGGCCATTGCTACCGAGAAGGCGGAGCAGCAGCTCGCGATCATTCGGCGCTGCGAACAGCCCTGGGACAAGCGGTGCCGATGCGAAGCGCACCGGGAATACTTCGGTGGATGGCTCGACTGAGGCGCGTGACGCTGGCGGATTTCAGCGTCATGTTGCGCTCTAGAGCATAGAATCCGATCGAACACAGCTCGAGCTCCGGCCCATGCGCTTCATACGACTGCCCCGATTCCGCCGAGGACGACTGATCGCGCTGCTCATCGGACTGGTGGTCCTGGCCCTGTCGGTGACCCAGTGCTCCCAGGGCGTGGCCCTGGACAAGCTGCTGGCCGCGTACGGCCCCGAAGTGCCGGTCTCGCAGGAGGCCGCCAGGAGCTTCATCGGTAAGGTCGGGACGGCCCTCCAATCCAGCACGTCCACGCGCCGCGTACAACTCAGCATCACCGAGCGGGAGGCCACGTCGGCCCTGGCCGTCGGCATGCAGATCTCCGAGGCGTTGCAGGTGCTTCAGACCATGACACCGGAAGAGGTCCAGAGGGCACAGGAAACCGGTCGGATGGAGGAGCTGCTCGAGACGCGGATGGCCGAGAACCCGGACCCCACCTGGTCAGAGCGCCTCCGGTCGGCCCTGAACCCGAGGCTAACGCTGAAGGAAGCCCAGATCCGCTTCACCGACAGCGGTCAGATCGTGGCTGCCGGGTACCTGCAGGCTTGGCGTTGGCGGCAGCCCGCTCTGCTGGTCGTGTCCCCCAGGGCTTCGAGCGGCGAGCTGGAGCTGGACTTCGTCGAGGGGCGCCTCGGTCGAATTCCTGCTCCGGAGTGGGCCTTCGATCGCATGGGGGCCATGCTCTCGTCCCTGATCCTCATGGGACAGGATTACGCGGAGATCGAGAATCTGGCCGTAACAGACGGGCGGCTGGTGTTCGCCGGGTCGGTGACGCAGTAGGGAGTCGGAGGAGCACCCACGTCGGGGCCCCGAAAAGGCGAGCGGGGGCGGGCCACGTCGTCGCCGCTGCTCGGGACTCCTACTCCGAGTCCCTGGCTCTCCTACTCCCAGCCGAGCTCGTTCGGCGAGACGGAGGTGCGGTCTCCGGCCTGAGGGGCGTCGTCGGCGGCTCCAGAGCCGGCGGGCAGCGAGCGGCTCAGCTCGGAGAACGCCTCCAAGCGCTCGCCCGCCAACTCGAACATCACCCACGATCCGAGCCGCCCCTTCACCCGTTCGGCGTGGGCCAACGAGTGAAGCACGTCCGATCCCACCGGAATCACCAAGCGCTCCTCGATTCCCGCGTCCGTGTGGCGTGCCCCGTACAGACTGTGTAGCCCTGACGGGTTCTTGACGCTCGTGTAGAGCTGACCGTCGATGTCGAGCAGCAGACGACGGTCCCGCTCGAAGATCGGTGTCGCGTGATCCGCGACAGCCACGAAAACGAGACCGAAGGCGTCGCGCGTCGCCTGCCCGTCCAACGGCCGCGAGGCGTATTGGGCGCCGACCGAGAGCGACTTCATGCCGAGGTCCGAGGGACCGAGCGTCTGAACCGGCGAGGGAGTGAGCACGATAGAGGTGACGCCGCTGACCGGGTCTACGGCGCGCTCGATCGAGGAACCTCCTGGGATGGGCCTGGCGACCACGTCGAGTCCGGACTCCGGGCTCGAGCAGGCTCCCACGGCCATCCATGTCATGAGTCCCACCACTCGGCGCATGCCGCCCTCCCCGCTGGAGACGACCACTAGGCCAGTTGTCGTCAGCGGGAGATGGGGGACTTAGCCTCGGGCTCGACGCGGCCTCAACGCGGCCGTGGAAGCGACTCCACGGGGCACCGCGGATGGCCCTAGGACACCGAGACCAGCTGGATGTCGAAGGTCAGGTCTTGACCCGCAAGCGGGTGGTTCGCATCCAACAGCAAGCCTTCGTCATCGGCGCCGGCCACGGTGACCTGGACGGTCTGACCATCAGGAGTGGACATCTGGACCTGCTGTCCGACCTGGGGATCGAAGCCGTCCGGCAGGTCGGTGCGGGTCACGGGAAGCAGAAGATCCTGACGGTGGGGGCCGTATGCGTCCGCCGCTCGGATCGTGACGGTCTTGTCTTCGCCCGCCTCCATGCCTGTGACCGCCGAGTCGAAGCCACCGATGACTTGGCCGGACCCGAGCTCGAACTCCAGCGGCTGGCGACCCACCGATGAGTCGAACACCTTGCCGTCATCCAGCCGGCCAGTGTAGTGAATCCGTACGGTGTCGCCGTGGGTGGCTGAAGCCATGGGTCTGCCTGGTCTGAGGACGCGTAAGGGCAGCCCTTCAACCCCGGGGCGTTCCGGATGTTCAGTCTGGTCGCTCGCCCGATCCCACGCGCTCGAAGCGCATGTCGTAGACCCGCTCCAGGCTCAGCGACAACCCCGTGACCTGACCCGCACTGTCCCGGCGGAACCGGACCATCCCGCCCCGCCCCATGCGAAAAGCGTCTTCGTACGCCGGCCGAAGGGCGTGGGTGTCGCCGGGACGCTGCCAGACCTCGAGCGCGCCGCCCTCCACCGAGATGAGATAGGTCGTTTCCGCGTCGGGGCTGTAGTAGGTCCCCACGTACGCTCGCAGGTCGGCTTCGGTCGGCGACCAGGCGTCCACGGGCTCGTAGCGCTTGTCGGTGTACTGCCAATCCTCGACCCGGAGCCCGCTTCGCCCTCTGCCTCCTTCGTCGAAGACATAACGACGACTGCTGGCGCCGACGGAGAGCTCGGTGTCAGACGTGGGCACGAGGAGCTCATGATCCTCGAAGAGCGCGCCGTCCTCCAGCCGCAGCTCCTTCGTGAATCCTGTCACCGGATCCGCGTACAGACCTCGCAGACGCTCCAGGGTCCCCTGCGAAAGCTGGACGCCGGGCGGTGCCTGGGGGTCCGTGGCGGCTTCTCCCAGGAAGATGCGGGCGATGCGCCCGCCCGTGGGGGCGGTCGGTACGTTGGACGCGTTACAGAGCATGGCCACTGACAGCCCCTGCTCGGGATAGCGGCCGAGGAACGCGCGGTACCCGGCGGTGGATCCGGTATGCGTGACCGCCGGCACTCCGGCCAGGTCCCAGACGCGCAGTCCCGCAGCGTAGACGATCTCGGACCCGTCGTTCAGTCGGCCCCGCTCGTGCATCAGCCGCACGAACTCGGGACCCCCGAGCCGCCCATCAGTGAGGCCTTCGGCCCAGATGCGCAAGTCGCCCACCGTCGTGAGGATTCCACCGTTCCCGTGAACGTGCTCGATGGGGCGGTTGATCTCCCATCCATCCTCATCCAGGGCGTCGTAGGCGGAGCTCCTCCCCGGCACGATTCGACGGTAATCGTCCCTCCACTCGGTGTTCCGCAGACCCAGCGGCGCGAAGATCCGCTCCCGGGAGAACTCGGCGAAGTCGATCCCGCTCACGCGGGACACGGTGATGGCCAGGAGATTGTAGCCCGTGTTGCTGTAGGAGTACTCGTGGCCGGGGTCGAAGTTGAGCGCGCTCTGCCGGCTGACGATGTCGAGCACGTCGTCGTGCGTGTGGCTGCGCTCCTCCCGGCCCCATCCGCTTATCCCGGCCACGCTGCCCCAGTCCCTGAGGCCGCTGGTGTGCGTCATCAGATGTCGGAGCCTGATGGTCTTCCCGTAGTCGGGCACCTCGGGGACGTAGGTCCGCACGTCGTCGTCCAGCGAGAGCTTCCCGTCCATGGCCAGCAGCACGACGGCCGCCGATGTGAACTGCTTGGAAAGGGAGCCTCCCTCGAAAACGGTGCGGTGTGAGTTGGGGATCCCGTGCTCGAGGTCGGCCATGCCATAGGCTCGCTCCAACAGCGTCGTGCCGTCACGGGCCACGTCCACGGCGCACCCCGGTGACGTGGAGGTGTCCCAAGGCGCGAAGATCGCGTCGACGCGAGCTCGTGCGTCCAAAGGAGCCTGGGCGGCGAGGGGGCTCAAGGGGGCGCCGAACGAGGTGGCGGAGAGGGCGCCGAGTATGGTGGCGATCGCGACCCTCGCCCCGCTGGCGCGTGATATCGTGTGGCTCATGGGGCCATCCGGGTTCCGGGGACAAACGACCGACAGTGTTCAGCAGACGGGCCGAAAGCGCCAGAGCCCCAACGGATGCAGAGTCGATGGATCCGCCGGTCAGTCCTCGTCGGCGGGGCGAAGGCCCAGGGTCTCCGCCGCCCAGGAGAGGCCTCGTCGAGTCGTGCCCCGCCGGGGCAGCGTCTTGTACAGCACGTAGCCCGTCCCGAGTCCCGCAAGGCCGACCAGCGTGAGGGCGCCCCAGGCCAGGACACCCAGCGCGACGAGCGGGATCACCGGAATCGCGAGGACCAGCCACCAGTTCCGCGAGCGGTTGTCGCCGGGCGGGTCCGGAGGCGGGGCCAGGTCAGCGTCGATGTGGGTGAGACGCGCATTCCGCACCTCCCAGCTTCGCCATTCAGCGCCCATGGATCCCCCAGGTCGGCCTGGAGTGCGGTCGACTCCGGCACGGCAACGGGCGTGGGCGCTCGCTCCAGCGCCCCGCTGGGTGCCCTGTCGGGTGTCGGCGCTCGACGAGAGCGAGCGACCGGCCCATGCTAGTCCCTCCGGACCGGTCAGCCCGCTCGTACCGCACCGAGCCCCCCGTCCACGCCCAGGACCTGGCCCGTCACCCAGCTGTTCTCCGGCTCGAGGAGCCACGCGATCGCGGAGGCGATATCGGCGGGCGAGCCGAACCGGCCGAGCGCATTCACCTGATGCACGGGCCAAAACGCCGCTCATCTTGGCCCTCGACACAGGGACGGCACACGGCGGCACCGGGTCGCGGGCGGGCGGCGCTGGCGCCACCCTGCTGGCGTCATGGCGACGGCTCGGGCTTCACGCCGCCGCGCCTACGGCAGCGTCGCCCGTCTGACGATCGAACCGGATGAAATCATGCGCACCTCGAACACGTTGTCAGGAGATGGGTCCGCGGCTCAGCCGACTCCCCGGCATCGACCGATGCTCGTCCTACAGGGGATCGCAAAGGGCTACCAGGAAGGAGGCCGGTATCACTCGGTACTCGAGCGCGTAGACGCGGTCGTTCGAGAAGGCGAGTTCGTAGCCCTGCTGGGCCCCAGTGGCTCGGGAAAGTCAACGCTGCTCAATCTAATCAGCGGCATCGACGCGCCGAACGGGGGATCGGTTCGAATCGGCGACGTCGAGCTCACCGCGATGGCGGAGCGCGAGCGCACGCTCTTCCGCCGTCGA
>JBDHLD010000313.1:0-2509 GCA_039586035.1 Gemmatimonadota bacterium
GCCGCCCCGACCGTTGTTCGAGTCGCACAAGGGGTGCGACCACGGACTCTCCACCACACACCATCACCAAGACACCCGCAAGACCCAAGAAAAGGAAACCACCATGCTTCGCAAGAGCCTCTTCTCCATCGCCATCCTGATGCTCGTGAGCGCCACCGCCGGCGCGCAGCAGTTCGAAAAGATGGACACCTACGTCCGGGGCGACATCGACATCGAGGTCGACGTCGACGATGTGACGACCAAGGCCGGCCACGGTGCCAACGCCGAGACGGACATCGGGACGATCAACGAGGGCAGCTACCTGCTCGGTAACGTGGACATCGACGTCGAGGCCAAGGACGTGACGACCGAGGCCGCGGCCCGCTCCAACGCCTGCACCTCGATCGGCACGGTCGGCGGCGGCTGCGTCAACGACGAGACGCCCTTCTTCAAGCGCCACCGCAAGGGCAAGGGCAAGGGCCGCCGCTAGTCCACGCGGATGCCTTCTCCCAACCCCAGCTCTCCTCCCCAGAGACGGCGTCGATCCCCCGGGATCGGCGCCGTCTCGCCGTTTTGCCTCGCGCGGTGATCCGAGTCGGATCGTGCCGCGACCTGTTCCCACGAGGCTGCACCCCGCGGCCCGACAAGGAGGATCCCGACATGGGCCGCATCGTCCGCCTGCTCGCATTCCTGACCCTCGCCCTCGTGGCGCTGGGCGGGGACCCCAGCCACGCACAGTCTTCATTCTCGTCCGAGACCCGGATCAAGCTGCACCGCGCGAAGCTCCGCTCGCAGATCCTCAAGTCGCAGGACCAGGACTCCAAGGCGCTCGAGCCCTGTTCGAGCGGCAACGTCGACATCGGCTCGATCCAGGTCGAGCGCGGCGCCCGCGTGCCCAGCGAGATCACCGTCGTGGTCGACGGCGACGTGATCAACCTCAACGACGGTCGTGGCACCCATGTCTGCCGCTAGGCCCCTCGCAATGTGCACGGCCAGGCTCCTCGCGATGCTGCTGCTCCTGGGCGGCCTCGCGGCATCCCTCCCGGCGGCCGGCGAGCCCGACGGGGCGCCCGTGGGCGGTGAGGTCGTGACCAGCGCCGAGGGACCCGGCGCGACGGCGGAGACCGTAATCCGCGGCACCCGCGACAGCGTCAAGGTCCGGGGCGTGATCAAGCGCAAGGTCGTCATCCACGGCGACGTGGTGACGAAGGCCCGCGGCCCCCGCGCCCACGCCTGCACCTCGATCGGGTCCCTGGGCCGCTGTGCAGACACCGCGCGGCCCGTCGAGGTCGACGTCGATCTCGGCGTCATCCCGACGCGCCACCCCACTTCGTTCCCGAAGGAGTTCACCGTGTTCGAGAAGAGCCTCGGCTACCGGATCCTGAGCCTGCTGTTCATCCTGGTCGCCGGCGCATCGACCGGCTGCCAGACGATCGGAGAAGAGACCTACGTCAAGGTGCACCCCAAGACCCAGGTCCGGCGCACCTCGACCAGCTTCAGCGGCGCCCTGCGCTGCATGGACGATCTCTTCGTGAGCCACGGCGTCAGCAGCGTCCCGATCACAACGGTCGGGATCGAGGACGCCACGGGCCAGGCCCGGGCCGGCATGCGCGACATGCTCATCACCTCGATCGCCAAGATGAGCGAGCGCAGCGGTGCCTTCAAGTACGTCGACTGGCAAGGAGCTCCAGGTCCTCTTCCAGCAGGCTCGCGACGCGAACCAGGGCGCCTTCGAAGCCAACTACGAGAACCCCCGCTACTACATCCGCGGCGGCATCACCCAGTTCGACCGCAACGTCGCGGAGAAGGGCTACGGGGGCGGCGTCGCCGCCCAGTACGACGACTACACCGGAGACCTGGTCGCCGACTGGCGCACCGGTGCCACCGTGCTCGCCCTCGACATGAACGTGGGCAGCATCCTCGAGCGCCGGATCGTGCCCGGGCTGAGCTCCAACAACTCGCTCGCGGTCAACCAGAAGGGCGGCGCGCTCGCCGGCGCACTGTCCAACGTCGACCTCGGCGTCACCTTCGACTTCCAGGCCAACGAGGCCGAGGGACCCCACCTCGCCATCCGCACCCTCGTCGAGCTCGGGGCCATCGAGACCCTCGGCAAGCTCACCCGCGTCCCCTACTGGAGCTGCCTCGAGGTCGAGTCCACCGAGCCCGGCGTGCTCGAGGAGCTCAACGACTGGTGGAACGACATGGACGGGGAGGAGCGACAGCGCTTCGCCGAGCGCGCCCTCGTCGCCAACGGCTACCTCGCCGGCCCCGCCGACGGACGGGTCGACCGCGACGCCCGCAACGCCATCGCCCGCTACCAGGCGGAGAACGACCTGGTGGTGACGGGGCGGGCCGGCTTCGAGCTCTACAAGAGCCTGATCGGCAGCGATCGACCGCTGTCCGCAGGCCCGCCGCAGAGCTTTGCCGCGGAGATGCGCGATCCGGACCCGGTGGCCGACGCGATGCCGGTCCGGGCGCCGGTCCAGATCGAGATCTTCAGCGAGCGCGGGGCCTCGCCCACCTACGCACC
>JBDHLD010000173.1:0-6651 GCA_039586035.1 Gemmatimonadota bacterium
ACACGTTGCGCGTCACGCGGGGCGACGAGGTCGTCGAGCGAGAGCTCACGGTGCTCAAGGACCCCTCTTCCGTGGGGTCCCAGGAGGACATCGAGGCTCAGCTGGCGCTGCTTCTCGATATCCGCGCGGCCACGGACTCCACCGTCAGCCTCATCAATCACATCGAGCTGGTGCGGGAGCAGCTCGATGCGATGGCCGTGCGGCTCGAAGGGCGTCCGGAGGTGGAGGACCTGCTGGCCGCCGCCGACACGCTGGACCAGGAGCTGATCGACCTGGAGATGATGCTCTTCGACCTCAGGCTGTCCGGCGGACTGTCGCGGCAGGAGATACGTGAGCGGAACCGATCATCGCCCCACCGACCAGCACCTGGAGGTGTTCGAGCAATACCGGGGCCAGCTGGACGACTACTGGTCGACCGTGAGGCGCCTGGAGACGGAGGACCTCGCCGCCCTGAACGCGGAGTTGCGGGATCGGGGGGTGGGCCCCCTGGCGCCGAAATAGATCAGCGCGGGAGTCGCTCGGCGCTGAACCAGGTTGGTGCCTGCAAGCTCTGATACCGAGCCGTGCCTACCGGATCAGCCGCCCGTCCTCCACCCAGACCTCCCCGCCGACGGTCACGGTGGCGTCCGTGAAGAAGTTCCAGCGGACGTACCCCCCGGTGACGTTGCCGCCCAGCTCCGAGTTGTCTCCGAGAGAGAGGCGAACCACGCCGGCGCCGTACCCATAATAGGGAATCCACCGCGGCTCCCCGTCGGGGATGGCGAGCAGCGGGTTCATGCCCAGAGCGAACTCCCGGAAGGCTCGCCCTGCCGGCCCGGCCGACTCCAACTCGGCCGTGACTGCCTGGACGCCGGAGTCGGCGGCCACGCCGACCACCCGACCGGCCTCGATCGTGAGCACCAGCCCTTGCACCGTGGTTTCGCCCCATGCCGTGGGCGGAAAGGCGATGGTGCCGTTCACGGACTCCTCCAGGGGCGCGACACGGATGGCTCCGGCAGGCAGCTCCACTTCCCGATCGATGAGGTTCCTCGCGGACGCCGCGCGGGCCATCGAGGCGTCGCCGTCCTGCCTGGTCACCGGACGATCGCCGATGCGGAAGCTGATATCCGTGCCAGCGGGCGTCACGACGCGGATCTCCCCGGCGCGGGCCGCCTCCTCGAAGGCACGTTGGGCCGTGGCGAGCGCATCATAATCGGTTTCTGTCAAAACACGTACGTACGTTTGGTTGATGTTGTCATCGAGCTCGAGCAGGGCGCCGTCGAAGCCGTAGGCGCCGGCCCAATGGAAGTGGATCGTGCGCCCGCTCCCCCGTCTCAGAACCTCTTGCAGCGCGGCATATACCGGATCGGCGGGGGTGGGCCCCGGAAGCATCACGCCCAGGTCCACGTCAGTGAGGGCCTCGACCAGGGCTTCTCCGCTCAGCCCTTCCAGCCGCGCGACGAACTCGGTGGTCTCCAGGTCGGCGGACGGCGCCCCGCCGGTGCCTACCACCCCCAGGTCCGTGGCGCCGGCCTGGGCGACACGGCTTCGCAGCTCCGGGATCAGGGGATCGAACGGTCCCGTCCGCCCTACGAGGAGCACGCGCTCGTCCGCCTGAAGGTCCATTCGTCGAACCACGACGTCTGCGATCCGCGCCCAGGGGCGCAGGCGCACAGAGCGCCAACGATCAGGAAAGTCATCCACACCGGGAGCGTTCGAGCGGTCATCTCCTGTCTCCATTTCGAGCGGGGGCCACCATCCACACGAGCGGCGGGCCGGCCGACGCCGGCGTTCCACTTTCACCGTGACCTCGCTATTATCCGCCTCCGCTACCCGTGGCGCGAGTCAGTCCCGATCGCACGTGGGGGGCGGGCGACGAAGATGAGCTGGCACACTTACCCTGGTGAAGAGACCATGAAGCACCTTGCGACGCTGGCTGCCCGAGGGCTGGCCGCGATGATACTGACGGCCACGATCGCCTGTGGCGGCGCTGACGACACAGACTCCGGCGCCGATCTGGCCAACCCGCTGATGAACCCGAACGCGCCCGAGCTCAACGAGACGGCCCCCGACATGTACACGGCGGTCTTCGAGACGAGCGAAGGCACCTTTGCCATCGAGGTCCATCGAGAGTGGGCGCCCAACGGTGCGGACCGCTTCTACAATCTGGTCAACAACGGCTACTACGACGAAGCCCGGTTCTTCCGCGTCATCGACGGGTTCATGGCCCAGTTCGGCATGCACGCCGATCCGCTGGTCAACGCCCAGTGGACCAACAAGCCCATCCAGGACGATCAGGTCACGCAGAGCAACACCCGGGGCATGGTCACGTTCGCCGCCCGTGGACAGCCGAACTCCCGGACGACCCAGGTATTCGTGAACTTCGGCGACAATTCGAACCTGGACGAGATGGGCTTCGCGCCGTTCGGGGAGGTCGTGGAGGGGATGGAGGTCGTGGACGCTCTCTACAGCGGGTATGGCGAGGGCGCGCCCCGGGGCAGTGGGCCGTATCAGCAGAACATTGCCGCGGCCGGGAACGAATACCTCAACGAGAACTTCCCCGAGCTCTCTTACGTGATCTCGACCAGCATCCGGTAGGGGCCAGGCCTGACAGGCAGGGGAGAGCTCGGGCGCCGAAGAGACACGCGGCCGAGTCGGTCAGGTGTCGGGGTAGCGAGATGCCCCGTACCACTCGCGATACCATCGGATCGCTAGTCGCCCCTAGTATCCAAACCAGGCGAAGGCACGGTGGAAGGCCGACCGAGCAGGGAGCGGTCTGACGGGCGGGAAGGGAGCGCCGTTGCGTGTATGAGGACGCGGTAGCCTACCTCCTGGGCGTGTTCTTCGCCTGGGTCACGATCCTGGCCGCCCGCCCCATGAGGGCAAGAGCCGCGCACAGGTTCTTCACCGTCGTGATGGTGGCGGTGGCGCTTCTGTTCGTGGGCTTCCCGGCGGAGCAGGGCCACCAGGCCGGCGTCATCGCGGAGGCCGCGGCCATGGTGGGCTTCCTGTTCCTGGCCGGCCTCGGCATGGTCGTCCATCCCGTTTGGCTGTCCGTGGCTTTCTTCGTCCACGGCGGTTGGGACCTGGCCTATCTGCTGGGGTGGGTGCCAACGCACAAGCCCGACTGGACGGTCCAGTTCTGTGTGCCGTACGACTGGCTGGTGGCGGCCTACCTGCTCACCCGCGTCCGGGAGTGGCATCGGGCCCGGTCCGCGGCGGCGAGCTGAGGACCCGGGCGGCGGTCAGGGCCCCGACTCCGGCGCCGAGATAGGCGGTCAAGAGCCGCCAAAGCAACGCGTACTCCACCATCCGACCGCCGGGGACGATGCCCGCCAGGAACGCTGGCACCGTGGCCTCGGCAATCCCGCTGCCGCCCGGGCTCGGACTGAAGTAGATCAGGAGCCACTGGAGAGACTGGCGGGCGGCTACGTCCACGTAGCTGCCCTCGAACCCCATGCCCGCGGCCAGCACGTACCCCACCGCACACTTGTTCAGAAGCATCAGCGTGGAGAGCGCGGTTGCGCCGATGAAGGGGCCGTGCCAGCCGGACCGTAGCGTTTCGAGCGCCGCCCGGTAGTCGGCCACGCCCCGCCCGAGCCTGTCGCCGAGGGACGCCACGAGCCGGTGGCCGCGACCACCGCGCCCCTCGAGGGCAGCCATCCGGTCCGCCAGGGCGGATCCCAAGCTGGGATTGCCTACGATGATCGCCAATAGAACCGCGGCGCCCGCCGCGACGAAGAGCAGCGCTCGAATCACGCCTCCGAGGGTGCCACTCAGATCGGCGCCGGCCGTCAAGTAGACACCCGCGGCCCCGCCCACCAGCAGGAACGCGCCGAGGATCCCCACGAAGTTGAGCAAGAGGGCCGCGACGGCACGGGCAGGGTGGACGCCGTATCGGTAGAGAACAGCGACCTGGGCGGGACCACTGGCGGAACCCATCGGTGAGATGGCGGCAGCGAAGATGTTGACCACGTATGTCTTGAGAGACACTTGCGAGGGCGTCCCCGGTGCGAGTCGGCGTATCCACATGTGCAGGCGCAAGCCGCCCATCAGGTAGTCGAGACCCATGAGGACCACCGCCATCGCCAGGAACCGGGGCGGCACCGCGGTGGTTACGCTCCTGAGCGACAGGGAGCCCGAGGGGTCCAGGCGACCCGCGGCCCACGCTCCCAGAGCGCCGAGCAGTACGAAGGCCCCGAAGCCCAGGAGCACGCGCCGACCGGCAAGTCCCTGGGATCCTTCGGGTGCGGTGTGATCAGACCGGTTCGGCACCCGAGTCAACCCGAGGGAACCAACCTCGTTCAAAAAGGGTTATTATTGTTGTAACAATCATTATAAATTAAATTATTGGAGAACCACTCATCATGAACATGCTCATCAGAACATCCGCGCTGGCGCTCATCGCACTGTTCTCCTCGGCCGCGGTTTCGCCTGCCACGGCGCCCGTGGCCTGGAACGTGGATGATGCGCACACGGAGATCAACTTCACCGTCACGCACTTCTTCACGCCCGTCACCGGGTCGTTCCAGGACTTCGACATCGACCTGGTCTTCGATGCAGAGGAGATCTCGAACAGCCACGTCGCGGTGAAGATCGACGTGGCCAGCATTGACACCGGCAAAGAGAAGCGGGACAACCACCTGCTTTCGGCCGACTTCTTCGACGCCGAGGCACATCCGTACATCACCTTCGAGAGCCAGGACTTTCGCGCGGCGGCCAACGGTGAGTTCGTTGCGGTGGGCGACCTCACCATCAAGGGCGTGAGCCGCGAGGTCGAGCTTCCGCTCAGGGTTCTGGGGGTCACGCAGATTCCCACTGAGATGCAGGAGATGCTCGGTGGCGTAACGGAGGTCGTGAGCTTCGCGGGTGGAACCACGATCGACCGCGGCGACTACGGCGTCGGGACGGGCAGCTGGGCGGCGACCCTGGTGGTCGGCGGAGACGTGGACATCGACATCGCCCTGGAGGCCAACCGGTCCTAGGTCCGGACCCGCCGCCGGCGGCTCGCGACACGGCACCTTCGGGCCCGCGGCCGGCTGCGTCCGGCCGCGGGCTTCTTGGGGCGATGTGTTTCCACGGCGGGCGGCGTGCCCCATACTTCGGCCCGACATCCTCTTTCACGGGTCCAACCGGAGGCCAAAGAACCGTGATCCGACCCAGACTCACCTTGCCCGTCCTGCTGGCGGCGAGCCTGACTGCCAACTGCGGCGGCGAAGCACCGAGCGACCAGGAGCCTGCGGCGCAGTCGGCCGGCGAAGAACCCGCCGCCGCGGCGGCGCAACCCGCTACGCCCATGACCGTCGAGATCACCAGCCCGGCAGACGGCGCCACGGTCGACGGGCCCGCGGTACTGGTCACCCTGGACGTGTCCGGGCTGGAAATCGTGCCCGCCGGCGAGGACAGACCCCGCTCCGGACACCATCATCTTCTGGTGAACGTCGACCTGCCGCCCCTCGATCAGCCCATCCCCAACGTCCCGGGGGAGTCGATTCACATGGGTGCGGCCCAGACCGAGTTCGAGCTCACGGACCTGAGTCCCGGAGAATACCGCGTGATCGCCCTGGTGGGTGACTTCGCTCACGTCCCGTTGAGCCCCCTCGTGGTCGACGCCGTGCGGTTCACCGTGCGGGAGTAAACTCGTCCGGGGGAACGCCGTGCGGGCCTTGTCTCGTGGGCGCCCCCGAACGACCTTGGCCTTCCCGGCGAGGCTCGACGCTCCGCTTCCTTGACCCGACCCACCACGTTCATGCCCCCACGTGTCCCCCTTAGCGTCGTAGGCGCCGCCCTCGCGGTGCTGGCGGTCTTCAGCCTCGCGAGCCCGGCCAATGCCCAGGTGCTGGTCGAGGGCGACTGGGGATTGGGACTGGTGGTCGAGCCGTTCGCCGGATCCATCGACTTCAATGAAGAGCTCCTCCTGGACCAGCAGGCGGTCGCCGGGGCTCTGGGGGGCATCAAGCTCGGACGCGACGTGGGTCTGCTCGGATACTATTGGCGGGGGGTCACCAACGAATTCGACCGGGTCGAGGAAATCGAGAGCTGGGGAGGAGAGATCCAACTGGATATCCACCTCGGCGGACCGGTCAAGCCGTACCTGCTCGGGGGTGGGGGTCGGCTGGTGTTTCGTGAGGACTTCCTGGATCCAGGGAACCGAGAGCGCGCGGACCAGAGCGTCTTGATCCTCGGTGGCGGCCTGGCCTGGGACGTGAACCCGTGGCTTCGCCTCGAAGGAGCGGCTCGGAACTACCTGATGGAGCCGCCGGACTTCTTCGTCGTCGATCCTCAGACCAACGGAAGAGACCTGGTCAGCTCCTGGATGATCTCGGGGGGTATCGCCCTCAGGGTGGGTGGACAACCCAGGCGCGTGCGGGCCGGTGGAGCCGCCGCGACCCAGGCAGGGGCGGTCGCAGCAGGCAACGCGGCGCTGGTTCCGGTACCGGAGACGGGTGAGATCCGTGTGACCTACGGTGCGCCAGGCGGCGATGACATGACCGGAGCCCAAGCCACGGGCGACCCCGCCGTCCTCGTCACTCCGGAGGGTGACACCATCCTCGTCGTTGGGGCCGCCGCCTCTGCTGCGGCCGTGCGGCGCCTGCTCACCACGGAGCTGGGCTACCTCGACGCCATCTTCCCGGAGTCGACCAGCCTCGAGGGAGGACGCGAGCCCGTCAC
>JBDHLD010000174.1:0-5195 GCA_039586035.1 Gemmatimonadota bacterium
GTACGGCAGAAGCTTCCCCAGCACCACTTCGTGCCGGCGCACGGGGGTGGAGGCGAGCTGCTCCATCGTGCCCCGCTCCCACTCCCGCGCGATGGTCAGCGCGGTGAGCATGGCAGCGATGATGGACATGATCACGGCCACCAGGCCCGGCACGATCATGTGCCGGCTCTCGAGGGCCGGATTGTACCACGTCCGCGTCTCGGCCGAGATCGGTTCGCTCAGGGCCCGGCCTCGGAGGACCGCCGCAGCCGAGTGGCGGGTCACGATGGCCCGAGCGTAGTTCAGGGCGATGGTGGCCGTGTTGGCGTCGCTGCCGTCCAGGAGCAGCTGCACGGGCGCGGGCCCTCCGCGCTCCAACTCGCGGGTGAAGCCTGGCGGGATCACCAGCACGCCCAGGACCCTCGATTGATCGAGAAGCGCTTCCGCCGCGCGGGGATCGTCAGGCCGAGCCACGATGGAGAAGTAGCCGCTGGCCTCGAACGCTTCGACCATCTCCCGGCTCCGGGGGGTCCGCTCCTGATCCACCACGGCCAGGCGGATGTCGTTCAAATCCCAGGTGATGGCGTAGCCGAAGAAGATCAACATGAGGATGGGCAGGAGGAACGCCAGGATCATGCTGCGGGGATCCCGCTTGAGCTGGATCCACTCCTTCCGGGCCATCGCCAGGAGACGAACCGGATCCAGCATTATCTGCCGGGTCTCCTCGAGAGCCACGGCAGGCTCACGAGACGGCAGCGGAGCGGTCGGAACCTGACGGATCCCCGGACGGGCCGTTGGAGCGTCACAGGGGCGCCCCTCCCTCCCGGCGGATGAGCGACACGAACACGTCCTCGAGGGACGGGCGGATGGGCTCGATGCCGATCTGACCCTGCCCGCCCGGGGAGAGGACCCTCCGAATGACTTCTCGCCCCTGCGCCACGTCATCCACCACGACGTGGAGATCACGGCCGAACATGGCGGCGTCGAGCACGCCCGGGGCTTTCTCCAGGCGCTTGACCGCATCCGGGCTATGGACGTTCGAGACCCGGAGGAGCGGCTCCTTCATCTGTCCCCGCAGCCCCGACGGCGTGTCGAGAGCCACGAGTCGCCCCCGATTCATGAGCGCCAACCGGTGGCAGTACTCGGCTTCCTCCATGTAGTGAGTGGATACGAATACCGTGGTCCCGCCCCGGGAGAGCTCGTCGATGAGGTCCCAGAACCTCCGCCGGGTCAGGGGGTCCACCCCCGAGGTCGGCTCATCCAGGAACAGGATCGGCGGCTCGTGGAGCACCGCGCAGCCCAGGGCCAGGCGCTGCTTCCAGCCCAGGGGCAGCTCTGCCGTCATCATATCCGAGCGCCCCACGAGACCGGCCATGTCCAGCACCCAGGCGAAGCGCCGACGGTAGGCCTCGCCTGCGACGCCGTACAGTCCGGCGTAGAGCTCGATGTTCTCGGCCACGGAAAGGTCGCCGTAGAGGGAGAAGCGCTGCGACATGTAGCCGATATGGGTTTTGACCCGCTCCCGCTCCGTCCAGATGTCGAAGCCCGCCACAGACGCCTGGCCTCCGGAGGGGCGCAGGAGTCCGGTGAGCATCTTGATGGTCGTGGTCTTGCCGGCGCCGTTGGGGCCGAGGAAGCCGAAGATCTCACCGTCGCCGACCTCGAAGCTGACCCGGTCGACCGCGACGAAGTCGCCGAAGTTGCGGGTGAGGTCCCTGACGGTGACGGGGGCTCCGTCCGAGGTGGTCGCGGAGGGCGGAGGCGCGTGGACGGTCACGCTCCGTCCTCTGGATCCGGTGAATCCTCGACCGGCTCATCAGCGGGGCGCGCTGACTCCCGGGCCAGGTCACTTCGCGGCGGCGTCTCGTCTCCCGGCGCCTGGGCGGTGTCCTCCATGAGCTGTAGGAACACGTCTTCCAGGGACGGCTCGGAGCGCGTGATGGCCCCCACCGAAACGCCGACGTCTGCCAGATGAGTGGTCACTGTATCGATCGAGGCGAACGGGTCGAGGACTGCGTGCACACTGTCACCGAAGAGGACCGCGGCTGAGACGCCTGGAGCCGCGCGCAGCGCGTCGCGCGCCCCGCGGGGGTCGCGGGCCTGGACGGACACCAGCGTGCCCCGGAAGCGGGCCTGGAAGGCATCGGGCGTCTCCAGGGCCAGGAGTCGGCCGCCACTGAGCAGACCCACCCGGTCGCAGCGCTCGGCCTCGTCCAGGTAGGAGGTAGTGACCACGATCGTAACCCCCTCGGAGACCATCTCGTGCAGGATCAGCCAGAGCTCGCGCCGCGAGATGGGGTCGACGCCGAAGGTGGGCTCGTCCAGCAGAAGCAGGGGAGGCTGATGAATCAGCGAACAGCTGAGCGCAAGCTTCTGCTTCATGCCGCCAGACAGGTTGCCCGCAAGCCGGTCCTCGAACTCACCGAGGCGCGAGAACTCGTAGAGCCGTTCGAGCCGGGCCGGACGTTCTCGGCGCGGCACCCGGAAAAGGTCTGCATAGAACTGGAGATTCTCGGCCACGGTCAGGTCGTCATACAGGCCGAACCGCTGGGCCATGTAGGCCAGGGAGGGCTTGGCCCCCTCCGGGTCGTCACCGACGCTGATGCCTGCCACCCAGGCTTCGCCTGCCGTGGGGCGCAGCACGCCTGCCAACATGCGGAGAATCGTGGTTTTGCCCGCGCCGTCGGGACCCACGAGGCCGAACAGCTCGCCCGAGGTCACGTCGAACGTGACCGCGTCGACCGCCACCAGAGGTCCGAAGGATCGGGACAAGCCTCGCGCGGAGACGATGGCGGGCTCGCCGGGAGATGCGCCGCTCCTCGTCCCCGAGCCCCGGTGGACTACGGGGTCGCGCGGGGAGTCCATTCCATCGGCTCCCTGCTCGGACGCCGGCCGGTTCACGGGGCCTCGTCCTCATGCAAGAGCACGTCCGCCGGAATGCCGGGCTTGAGGACGTGGTCCGGGTCGCCGGTGATGCGGACCTTTACGGCATAGACCAGCCGGGTCCGCTCTTCGGTGGTCTGGACGTTGCGGGGCGTGAACTCGGCCTCGCTCCCGATGAACGTGACCGTCCCGTCGAAGTCACGATCGGGGTAGGTGTCCGAGAAGATGGAGGCCTCCTGACCGATCCGGACACGCCCGATTGCGTCTTCCTGGACGTAGATGCGCACCCAGCGGTCATCCAGGTCGCGAACGCTCAAGACCGGAAGCCCCGCGCCCACCGCCTCGCCGGGCTCACGGTGCCGGACGGTCACGAGGCCATCGAACGGTGCCACGACCGTCGCCTGGGCAAGTAGGGCCTCGACCTGTGCCACCGAGGCCTCGGCCTGCTGGACGGCGGCCCGCTGGGCCTGGATGATCTCGGTCCGGGGGCCCTCCTCGACCAGCGCCAGCGCTTCTCGGGCTTGATCGAGATTGGCCTCGGCGAGCTCCTCCGCGGTCCGGGCTTTGTCGAGAGCCTCCTGGCTCACCGCACCACCTTCGTGGAGGATCCGCGCCCGCTCCAGATCCCTGCTGGCGTCCGAGACCCGTTCCTCGGCCGTGCGCACCCCGGCACGGGCCTGGGCGATCTCCTGGGGGCGCGCCCCCCGCTCCAGCTCCTGGAGGCGGGACCGGGCGGCTGCCAACTGCCCCTGAGCCGCGCCGCGCCGCGCCTCGAGCTCCGAGCGGTCCAGGGCGGCCAGCTCCTGGCCCCCGGCCACGGCATCACCCTCGCGGACCCCTATGTAGGCGATACGGCCCGGGATCTGGAAGCCAAGGCCGGCTTCGGTGGCCTCCACGACCCCAGAGCCAAAGAGCCCACGCCCCCGGTCGTTGCCTCCGTTCCGAAGGGCCCACCATGCCGCACCACCCAAGACCACGATAAGGGGGATCAGGATCCGCAACCGCTTCTTCATCGCACCGACTCCAGGTTTGTTCGAATCCACGATGGATCCAGTGACCCAAGGGCGCTGGCCTCTCTGACGCGGGCCAGGACGCGGAGGTTGCGGGCCTGGGCTAGAGAGGCCTGAGCCTGGAACAGGGCCGCCTGCGCGTCGAGGAAATCGCGTTGAACGCCAGCCCCGGCTTCCAGGGCCAGCGCCTCGATGCGGACGACTTCCGTGAACTGCGTCACCGCCTGCTCGAGGGCCTGGACGCGCGCATCCGCTTCGCGCAGCGCTGCCCTCGCTTCGTCCAGCTCCTGGTCCACCTCGAGCCTGCGCAGGCGGTACTCCTCTCGGGCCGCCACAAGGCGCGCGTCGCTTCGCTCGATCTCCCGGCTGCGGCGAAAGCCCGTGAACAGGGGATAGGACAGGACGACGCCGGCCTGCCACTCGTTCGTGAAGTCCCCCGAAGCGGTGCCGTACTGACGCATGCCGGCGCTGAGCCCGAGGTTGGGAATCCACGCGGACTTGGTCTCGGAGCGGACGGCATCGGCCTGGAGCACCTGGCTCCACGACTGCCGCAGAACGGGGTGTAGCGAGTCGACGGTTTCCGAGGTTGGGGACGTCCCCGATGACGCCGACGCGGACTCGACCGGCGCCAGCCTGCGTCCCCGAACCGCATCGCTCGTGACACCGGCAACGCGGGCCAGCTGGTCCTCGGCTGCCTGCAGTGCGGCGGCGGTGATCGCCATGTCCGCCGTGGCCTGACTCAGCGCCGCCTCCGCGCGGAGCAGCTCGATCTCGGCTGCCCGCCCCGCCTCCAGGAAGAGACGTGCCCGGTTGCGCTCCTCCTGGAACGCCGTGACCTGGGCTTCCTCGGCCGCCAGGATCTCCCGGAGGGTTCGTACCTGGACGAAGGAGCCCACGGCGAGTTGGATCACGGCCATCCCGGTCGCCTCGAACCCCGCTTGTGCACCTGCGGTAACCGCATCGGCCTGGCGAATTCGCGCGCGACGTCCCCCGCCGTCCAGGATCAGGAAATCCAGGAACAGGTTGCCCTGGATCAGGTTCCGGTCGAAGACGATCTGGCTCGCGTCCAGCTCGTGCAGGGGGCGAGCGAGCATGGGGAGCTGAAAGCTGGTGGCGTTTCCGTTGAAGGAGAGCGACGGCCACCAGGCCGATCGCGCGGCTCCCCCACCGGCGCCGGCGCCCCGGAGATTAGCCTGCGCCGCAGACAGCGCGGGGTAGTGCAGGAGGGCCGCGTCCACGGCCCACTCCACGGTGAGCGTGTCAGGAAGCGGTGAGGGCTCGGTGGGGGCCTGGGACGCTCCGGTCACCGGCGTCGCCAAGGCG
>JBDHLD010000061.1:0-33508 GCA_039586035.1 Gemmatimonadota bacterium
GGCGGGACCAGAGAGCGCTCCCGGCCGTGAGCCTGCGGGCCTCATCACACCGAAAGCCCGATGCCTAGGCTCGGTTCGTGAACCAGATGCTGGGCTGGCCTGCGACCCCGGCCTGGTCCATCACGTCGCGGAGGCGCGGAGACTCCACGAATGCGCGGGCCGCTTGCAGGGTCTCGAAATCGTGCCAAACGGTGACGTCGTTGGGATCGTCCGCGGACTGAAACACCGCATCGTTCGAGACCCCCATGCCCTTTCGTTCCTCGTCGAAGTCATCGTAGGCCTGCTTCCACGCGCCAAAATCGGTCACGGGATGACGCACGAACATGCGGATCATTCTCGCCTCCTTGGGAGATGAAACGAGCCCACCTGAGGGGTATCCGTGAGCGGGGGGGCACCCGAGACATGGCCCTCGGGGCCGAGCGCCTCTTCCCCTACTCGGTCGTCTTGGGGAGAGTACGAGCCGGCGAACGAATCCGACAGGCCATCGTGCCGCACGCTGGCATGCCTCCGCGGAGCGGATTGGCCGCCAGCGGATCCGGCCCAACGTGCCGTACGACATGGCGGATATCGTCAGCGGGTCGCGTGACGAGAGTAGCCGCTCGGCTCACATCAGGGCCCGCCCGGGTAGTGTCCAACGCCACAGGCAACGTGGTACGATCCTACTGCGAGTGGCGCCACTCGCGGAGGGCGTAGTCGGCAAGCCGCGATCTTTGTGATCGCCTGGCGGTACTACGATCACGTCGGTGGTCCCTTGCCAGGATCGCCGGGCCGGCGACGACCGGTGAAGCAGCCCGGTCGTCCGAACCGTATACGAACTGAACGAGCCCCACCTGGAGCACAAGGTGCGATCATGAACCCTGACCGCCGCTACTCGGACGACGACGTCGCACGGATCATCGAGCGAGCGACCGAGGCACAGGAATCGGAGGGCGGCTCGCTCCCGTCCGCGGATGGGATGACGTTGGCCGAGCTACAGGAGATCGGCCGTGAGGTCGGCATTTCGGCGGATCAGATCGCACGTGCGGCAGCCGCGATCGATCGAGGTGGCGCGAGTCCGACTCCGAGCCCGCGCTTCCTGGGGACGCGCATCGGCGTCGGGCGCACCGTCTACCTCGATCGCCGCCTCAGCGACAAGGAATGGCACCGCCTCGTCGTCGACCTCAGGGAGACGTTCGACGCGAAAGGAACCGTCCGGGAGGAGGGTGCCTTCCGCCAATGGACCAACGGGAACCTCCAGGCGTTGCTCGAACCCACCGAGACCGGCGAGCGCCTGCGTCTGAGAACGTTGAAGGGTGACGCTCGAGCATCCTTGGGGATCGGGGCCATGATGCTCGCGATGGTGCCCATCATTCTGGTCGTCTCCGCCATCACCGGCACCCTGGGCCAGCCCGGTGCCCTCGAGCTTCCGTTCCTGCTGACGGCCTTGGGCGGCTTCTTCTACGGGAGCGGCCGCCTCAGGCTGCCGCGGTGGGCTGCCACACGGGAGCTGCAGATGGAGGGGATCGCGGCGCGGTTGACAGCGGCCATCGAGACGGCGCCGGAGGACGACGGGCCACGGGAGGCGCTGCCGAGCTAGCTCGGCGAGGTGTCTTGCGCGGTCACCTCGCTGATCTCCAGGAGGTGCCCGTCGGGGTCCCGGAAGAAGCAGCGGATCTCCCCGCCGCGATCGAGGGGCGGGGTCAGGAATTCGGCCCCCCGCGCGCGCAGCGCCTCGTGTGCGGCCCGGCAATCGGGCACGCGCATGGTCAGCTGATGGCTGACCCGGTCGGGATCGTCCGGCGGCGCGAACGTTACCGTGGGCTTGTCTTCCGTTGGCCCGCCCCCCGTGACCAACAGCAGCCACGTACCCTGGAACTCCAGCACGGCTGACGTTCCTCCGTACTCACGAAAGAGCGTGGCGCCAAGAACGTCCGTGTAGAATGCCGTCGCGCGACCGATGTCCTGAACGACCAGCAGGTGCGTCATCTCGACGCCGGCGGTCGGGAATTCGGTCATGTCGTCTCGCTCCTGTCCATGGGGACCGCCCTCGGCCTCGATGCGCTACAACGCTGCAAGCCGCCCCTACCGGGCCCGAGGGTGCCCTGGGTGTCGACTACCGACGAGCCGTACTGTGCTCCGCCGGGTCCAACGGGTCAAATCGTAGACGTCCAGGGGCGGCCGCCCGCCCGCACCGCGGCCTCGAGAGCGTACTTCGGACAGACGTATTGCTCGATGAAATCCAGGAGCGAGGTGGCCATGCCCCGGAGGGAATCCTCCACCCGTTCATCGGTGCAATGCCCGTCGTCGTCGAAGGCGCCTCGCACGCCGGCGACCGACACGGAGCCGGGCAGGACGATCGCACCCACGTGAGCGCAGACGCCCCGGAGCTGTTCCAGGGACTTGATCGCTCCGATGCGTCCGGCGGCCACCCCCACCAGCCCCACGGGCTTGCCGGAGAGCATCGATGGAAACCCGAGGTTCTCGATGATGAGCTTGGTCAGGGCCGAGAACCCCCCGTGGTACTCCGGAGTCGCGATGATCACGCCTCCCGCCCCTTCGACCTCGCTGCGCAGACGCTGCGCATCCTCCGTGGGCGGGTGGCCCGGGAAGGAGAGCGTCAGCTCCCTGGCGTCGAATACGATCGGGGAGGATCCACGGCGAGCGAGCTCGTCGTTCACCACGGCCAGCGCTCTCGATGTGTAGTTGTCAGGGCGACTGGTCGCCGAAATGCTGACGATGCTGCGCATGCTCGCTGCTCCGCGCTGTTTGGTCAGTCCGACGCGGCTCGGGCCGCCTGGGGTCCCACGCGGGCCCCCGGGCCGACGCACCTCGGCCACCTCCCACACGAGACCCCGTCGACCCGCCGGAGACGCCTCGATTCCCGGGCTCGGAACATCAGTCTGGACCGCACCGTCATGGGCAGCAAGTACACACCCGGGAGTCCCCCCCCGGAAAGCGACGAGCTCGTGCGTCCCCTTCGCCCGCGGACGGCGCGCGGGCGCGCCCAGTGGTCGGTCGGCCGGGAGCGTCAGTCCCGCAGGATCAGATCGACGACCACTGGCCGGTGGTCCGAGGCCACCGGTGCGTCGACCACGTGCTCGCTCAGCACCTCGAACCGCCCCGGAGGCGCGAGCAGCACGAAGTCGATCTCGCGAGCGGGGTCGTACGACGGGTAGGTGAAGCGGTCGGCGCCCTTGTCGACCGTGACCCAGGAGCGTCCGAGCCGGGTCATCACCGCCGAGCCCGGCGTGGAGTTGAAATCACCCGCCAACACCGTGGGGATCGCCACTTCCGCGAGCAGCTCTTCCAGTCGGGCTGCCTGCGCGAGGCGCTCGACCTCGGTGCGATAGAAGTGGACTCCCACGAAGCGGAGGCTCCGACCCGTCGTGGGCGACTCGACGCGAACAGCCAGCGACGTCCGCGGCTCCTCTCCGTCCGGCAGGCGCAGGTTCCGCGATTCCGCCACGGGCCAACGCGAGAGGATGGCCATCCCGTACGCCCCGCCTTGATAGGGCATGAACCGGCCGAAGACGGGCTCGAGCCCCGTCAGGAAGCCCAACTCCATGGCCTGGTCGACGCCGTCGGTCCGTCGAGTGACGCTGTCGACCTCCTGGAGTGCTACGAGGTCCGGCGCCACGCGGCGGATGAGGGCCGCGATTCGGTCGAGGTCCAGAGCCTCGTCCATGCCCTCGCCGTGGTGGATGTTGTAGGCGAGGACGCGAACGGTGTCGGTGGGAGCCTCCGCCGTTCCGTTGGGTGGACTACCGCCGGCGCACCCCGGCAAGGCCTGCAAGGCCACCACCGCGAGCGCACGGGCCAGTGGCGCGGCGCAGCTTCGGCAACGAGACCCCGTCACGGGCCGCTCGCAGCGATCACGAACGGCCTTGCGATATTCCCGTCTCACGCGTTCCGGAGCTCATGGTCCGTTACCTCGTCCCGATTCCCCCACCGCCGGAGGGATCCGTGGCGTCGCCACAACCTACACGGGGCCACCCTCGCGCGGACAGGTGGGCCCCGCCGAAGCGCGACCCGTTGCTCTCGGGATACCGGGACCCCTACGATTCCCGGGTGGAGCCCGTCCTTGATCCCTAGCTCTCTGCATATGCAACGAAGCTCTCCAGTCCTCCTGGTCGGCGCCTTCCTCTCGCTGATCCTACCGGCGTGCGAAACGGCCGATTCCGCCCAGGCGCCCGAGACGCTGGCTCCCTACAAGCTGGCACAGCTCGAGACGCTCCTGGACACACGCCTCCCCTGTCTGGGATGCCACACGATCGACGGCAGGGGCGGTCGCATCGGACCGGACCTCTCGGAAGTGGGGGCTCGGCTGACACACGAGCAGATCGACTCCATGGTGCGCATGCCCGACGCACGCAGGCCGCACACCGTGATGCCCGCGGTGATCATGCGGGAAGACTGGCGGACCCTGGTGATCCGCTATCTGGCGGAGCGGGGCGGAACCGCGTCCGCCGAGCTCGTGGCGAACGGCTCCCCGCTGGAGGGAACGCCGCCGTCTCGGGGGGACGCCCCGGGCCGGGGGGTCGACACGACGACCACCTCGGACGGGTTACCCGACGGTGCCGTCCTCTACGCGAAGTACTGTGGGACCTGTCACGGAAACACCGGAGCGGGCGACGGCGCGAACGCCCAGCTATTGCCGGCTCCGCCGACGGTTCACTCCGATCCGGAATACATGCGGGAACGGCCAGACGACTCCCTGTACGACGCCATCTATGCGGGCGGCTACATCATGGACCGGAGCCACACCATGCCGCCCTTCGGCGCCACGCTGAGCCGTGACCAGATCCGCGCGTTGGTTCGGCACATGCGCACCCTGTGTGACTGCGAAGGACCGGCCTGGTCCCGGGATGGCGCGCTCGGAGCGCCTCGGTAGGAACGGTGGACGCCCCCCGTGAGAAGGCCTCGGGCGACGGGTTGGACGCCTTTGCCGAGACGTCGGTCGCAGGGTCGCCCCCGTCCCGGGCGTGGAGGGCGGCACTCATCACGGTCGGCTTGATCGGCGCGCTCGGGGTAGGCCTCTACCTCGGCACGAGCGGCGGTGGGACAGCCGGCTTCCCCCCGTACGTGGGCCCGCCGGCGGCATCCCGCGTCGACCCCGACGACTTTCTCGGAGCTCAGGCGTGCGCGGAATGTCACGCCGACGAGTACGCGGGCTGGGCCGGTTCGACCCACGGCCGTGCCGGCGGTACGCCGAGCCCGGAGCTGGTGCTGGCGGCCTTCGACGGCACGCCCATCCTCTTCGAGGACGCCACCGTCCTGCCGGTGATCGCCCCCGACGGCACGTATCGATTCGTGGTGGACTGGAACGGCAGCGTCGACACCTTGGCGGTCGACGGAGTGGTGGGCGGGGGCCACATGGTCGGGGGCGGGACGCAGGGGTTCTTCACCTCCTTCGAAGACGGAACGGTGCGGTTCATCCCCTTCGACTGGTCTCGTCATGAGCAGACCTGGTTCTGCAACACCCGCCACCCGGAGCGGGGGGAGTGGCGGCGGATCACCTCCGAGATGAGCATCACGGAGTGCGCCGACTGGCCGCCGCGCCGCAGACTGGGCCAGATCGAGGGTGGGGCCAATTGTGACACCTGCCACGGGAGTCAGATCCGAGCCGTCTTCGACTCCGCCGCGGGCCTCTACGAGACGTCCTACAGCGGCCTCGAGATCAACTGCGAATCCTGTCATGGACCCGGGCGGGCGCACGTGGAGCTCGTCGCCAACGGCGGGGCCTTGACCGATGCCAACCTCGGTCTGGAGCCGCTGGGAACGCTCGACGAGGACGGCTCTTTGGAGGTGTGCTTCCGCTGCCACGCCACTCGCCTGGTGATCCGCCAGGGGGATCTCCCGGGTGATCCCCTTCTGGACAACGCCAGCTTGCTCCTTCCTCTGCTGACCGACCGACCGTTCCTGCCCGACAACCGGGTCAGAACGTTCGCATATCAGCTGAACCACAAGGGCAGCGGCTGCTATCTCGACGGCGCCATGACCTGCGTATCGTGCCACGAGCCGCACACACAAACGTACCAGGACGAGTACGGACGTGCCCTCGAGGGAAGATTCGATGACGGCCAGTGCGTCGGATGTCACGCCAGCAAGGCCGATCGCCCCGAGGAGCACTCGTTTCACGAGCGGGGCTCCGAGGGGAGCCTTTGCGTCTCGTGCCACATGCCCTTCCTCCAGCACCCGGCCGTAGGCGACGACATCCGCTACGCCCGCTCGGACCACACCATTCCGGTTCCACGGCCCGGCCTGGACGAGCGTCTGGGGGTGACCAGCGCTTGCGCGGGGTGTCACCCGGAAACGCCGCCCGGCGAGCTTGCCCTCCAGCTCCGCGCGTGGTACGGCGAGGTGAAGCCGTGGCGGCCGCTGGTGCAGGGAATCGCCTCCGCTCCGTCGACGGCCGATCCGACGGAGGCGGCGGAGCTGCTCCTGAGGCCTGAGGACGGCTTCGGCATGGCGCAGGCATCGGCGCTGAGCCAATACATGGTGCGCTTCCTTCGTCCCGACATGCCCAAGTTGCCGCCGGGGGCCCGCCAGGAGCTCCTGGCGTCGACGCGGGACGCCGACCCGGACGTGAGCGGGCTGGCCATGGCCGCCCTTCACTTGTCCCGCGGAAACGATCCAGCGACGCGCCGGGCATTGTTCTCCGCTCTCGAGGAGCGTGGGGATCGGGCCTACCGGGTCCGGGACCGGTGGAGCGCGGCGCTGCGGTACATGGGAGACGCCTACCGAGTGCGGGGCGCCTATGAAGATGCGGTCGTCGCCTACCGAAGGGCGTTGGAGGCCCGACCGGACGAGCCCCGGACGGCGGAGGGGCTCGGCCTGGCGCTCCTCGCAGCCGGCCACGGCGAAGCGAGCGAGGAAGCCTTGCGGTCGTCGGTGGGCGCGGACTCGACCCGGGCGTCGGCGTGGGTGAATCTGGCCCAGGCGCTGGCGCAACAGGGCCGGGACGCCGATGAAGCCGCCGTCCTGGAAGAGGCGGTGCGGCGGTTCCCCTGGGACCCCCTGCCCCACTTCCGCCTGGGGAACGCGCGGCTGCGCCGCCGCGACCTTTTGGCAGCCGCCAGCGCGTTCACCCGTTCCGTGGAGCTCGACCGGGCCCTGGCCAGCCCCAGGATCGGCCTCGCGCAGGTGCTGGCAGCCCAGGGAAACCTGGAAGAGGCCCGGCGGCAAGCCACGCTGGCCCTTCGGTTCGAGCCCGACAACCCGCAGGCGAGACGGTTCCTGGAACGGTTGGACCAGTTCGAATCTTCGTCACCGTAAGGCCTTCCGAGAGCGCCGCTCGCCCCACCGGGTCCCGCCCGTACGGCGCCTTCCCACGCATCGATCGCCTGAGCGAGGCGTGTCGGCAAGGGCCGTGACGTGGACGCCTCCTGAGGGGTTGGCTATACTCCTGCCCCCATGAAGCACCGTACGAGCATCCCACGTAACGATCCCCCCACCTACCCGAGGCGAGGGCCCGCGTCGCGCCGCCGGTTGGCTCGTCGAGCTGCCCTGGTCCTCCTGCTTTGCTCGACTCCCGCGGCGGCGGCCGGCCAGTCCATCACCGAGGACGGTCTACGCCTGGGGGTCGGTGTAGCCGGCACCGGCTTCATCTCCTTCCTGGTGGAGTACCGCTGGGGCAACACCTCGCTGGACATGGCGTTGTCCACCATCTCCTTCAAGGACGTGGGCGTCTACGGCGGCATGCGACAGTACCTCGGCAGCCTGTCTCCCCAACCGGTCGTCGGGCTGGGGCTTTGGGGGCTGGTGGGCGCATCGGAGCAGAGGACCGGTGGCGCCATCATCCTGCGGGCGCCCATCGGGATCGACTGGAACGTCTCCGGGAATCACTTCCTGGGCTTCAACATCGCGTTGAACAAGGCGCTGGTCGTACGCCGATCCGACCCCATGGATACGGAGCCGCCGAATCCCAGGCTCGTGCCGTTACCCGCCCTGGAGTACCGGTTTCGGTCCAACTGACCCGGTCGCCCGCTAGGCGACAGGCTCCATCCCCACGTACTTGAGTCCGCTCCCCGTGTTGAATAGCAGCACCTCGTCGCCGGTGTCGATCAGCCCCTTGTCGATGAGCTTCGGCACCGCGGCTGCCACGGCGCCGCCTTCGGGCGCGCCGAACACGCCGGTGTCGGCACCCATGGCCCCGACCCAGCGGTGCATCTCGGCGTCCGTCACCGCCACGGCCCCGCCGCCGGACTCCCGCAGCGCATCCAGGATCAAGAAGTCACCGATGGCTCCGGGCACGCGCAGCCCCGAGGCGTAGGTCGTGGCTCCCTGCCAGGCTTCGGCGTGGCGGTTGCCGGCCTCCCAGGCCCGGACGATGGGCGCACATCCGGCGGCCTGCACCGAGAACATCTTCGGACGCTCCTTTCCGATCCACCCCATGCGCTCCATCTCCTCGAATGCCTTCCACATGCCGATGAGGCCCGTGCCACCCCCCGTGGGATAGACGATGGCGTCGGGCAATCTGAGGCCGAGCTGCTCGAAGATCTCGTAGCCCATGGTCTTCTTCCCCTCCACGCGATACGGCTCTTTCAGCGTTGAGAGGTCGAACCACCCGTGCTCTTCCACGCCTTGCCTCACCACCCTGCCGCAGTCCGTGATCAGCCCGTCGAGGAGCCGGAGGTCCGCCCCCAACGCACGAATCTCCTCCAGGATCGGAGCCGGGGTGTCCGAGGGCACCACCACGTGTACGGGGAGTCCGGCGGCCGCCCCGTACGCAGCGGCCGCCCCTCCGGCGTTTCCGGCCGAGGGGAGCGCGAGCTCCGTGGCGCCGAGCTCCTTCGCCCGAGACACGGCCAGGCAGAGCCCGCGAGCCTTGAAGCTACCTGTGGGATTCTGCCCTTCGTCCTTGACCCAAGCTCGCCCAACGCCCATGCGAGCGGCCAAGCGGGGCGCGTCGAGGAGCGGTGTCCAACCCTCCCCCAGCTCCACGCGCGCGCTTCGGTCCCGGACGGGCAGGACCTCTTCGTAGCGCCAGAGGTCGGCACGGCGCCCGGAGAGGTCCGTCGGCTGGAAGGCCGGCGCGATGATGCCGAGGTCGTAGCGCGCCAGCAGCGGCTTCCCAGCGGCAGACAGCCCGATGAGCTGCTCGGAGTCCACCCGCTCCCCGGTAGCGGAGCATTCGAGGAAAGCGGCGCCCAGGGTCTTGGTCGAGGTCATGGGAGCGGTTCTGGATCGAGAGTGGAGTGGGAACGCCCTGCACGGGCCCGTCTTGACGGGACCGGTGCAAGTCCGCCACGGCGGCACCCGCTGGGAGGCGCGGGAACGGTCTAGTGTGGTTGTGCGAAACCCCGGTGGCAACCGGGCCGAGGAGGAGGGCGGCGCGGCCGGCCGGAGTGGCCAGCGAGCCGTCGGGGACCGTTCAGGAGGGTTGGGGCGCCGGCATGTCCTGCGCGGCCTCCGGCTCACCGACGGACTCCGCATGCAGGGGGTCCACCCCGGACTTGGTTCCCACGCGGCCCAGGATCAGGATGCCGCTCACCATGAGCGCGATGGCGATCGGCAGCAGGATCAAGGGCGGTCGCGTGTCCGGACCCACGAGCCGCTCCCGCAGCACCGGAGACGCTGCCAAGAGCACGATACTTCCGTTGTTCAGCAGGTGCATCAGGACGCTCGTGTAGATCGAGCGCGTCCGCCACGCCGCGTAGGCCAGCAGGACACCCAACCATGCCGTCGGCAGAAAGCGAAAGGCCGTGGCGTAGGACAGGTGGAACGCCCCGAACACGGCCCCGTTCAGAAGAATCATCCGAAGCGGCGTCAGCCGTCCCACCGTCCCGCCGAGCAGCACCCCCCGGAAGACCGCTTCCTCACAGACCGCTGGCGTGACCGCGACGAGGAAGAGGAGCCAGACCAGACGGGACATATCGTCGGCGACGATGAACTCGCTCATACCCTCCAGGAGGTCCCAGGGGATCGGCAGCACGAAGCCCTGGAGCCAAGCGATGAACCACGCCATGGGCGTGCCACCCGCGATGAGGAGCACTCCCCCCACCAACCCCATGACCGGGGGCCGCCGCAACGAGAAGGTCTGCTTCAGGTCGAAGCCTCCCATCCACGTGAAGGCGACTGCCGAGCCGAGGAGAAGGAGCCACTCCGACGCGAGGAGACCCCGCTCGCCGAGCCGCGACTGGAGCCCCAGGCCGACGTAGAAGAACAGCAGGGCAACCCCACCGACGAAGACGGCCGTCTGCGTGGGCGTGGGAACGAAGTAACGCTGCCCCCCCGGTCGGAGCAGCCGCTTGAGCCAACCCAGCTCTCCGCCGGGAGCCCCCTCGTCGACACCGAACAACACGTCCTCGCGGCCGAAAGCGTCGGCGGCGAAGAGAAGGGCGAGCATGGCGTACACGAGCGTCGTCAGCAGCGTGAGGGACGCCAGCACGAAGGGGATGTTGCCCCCCATGAGCTCCCGGAAGAGCAGCGCCACGCCCGCGACGGGGACGAACGCCATGAAGCGCGTGTACTCGATCCCGGGAAACAGCGGCAGCAACGCCGGGATGATGACCGCCATGTAGAATGGCGTCAGGGCGTTCTGCGCCTCCTTGAACGAGCGGGACCGCACCGCGATCCCGAGGAACAGCGCGCCGAACAGGATGGCCAGCGGCACCAGCGTCGCGAAGATCAGCACGACGGCGTAGAGAGGGATCGCGAACTCGACGTCCACGGCCCCCGATATCTGGAAGAGGCCCGACTGAAAGGTGAGGAGCATGCTCCCCAGATTGAGGCCCGCCGCGACGATGCCGATGATCGTGACCGTGATGAACTTCCCGGCCACGATCTGTCGAGCGTGGGTCGGCGCCGTGAGGAGCGTCTCCAGCGTGCCCCGCTCCTTCTCACCAGCCGCGAGATCGATGGCCGGGTAGAAGACGCCGAGCAGCGTGATGATGATCAGGATCATGGGCAGGAAGCGGCCCAGCGCATACCCGCCCAGCTCCTCTGGCAGCGCCACGGATTCGGTGTCCAGCTCGAGCGGCTGCGCGAACGTGCCCGGCAGCCTGCGGCCCTCGATGCGGCGGGCCAGCAGGGAATCTCCCCACCTGCTCAGCGCGCGTACGAGCAACCCCCGCCCCCGTTGCGACTGGTCGTCGGCCCCGTCGAAGAAGACCGTGACCTCCTGGGTGCCCTCGGGCCCCCCGCTCCGGCCGAAGACCGCGACGGCCGTGGCCGCCCTGGCCCGCACCGCGGTCTCGGCGTCCCCCACCGGCACGAGCGTCAGCTCGTCGCTAACCTGCAAGAAGGCGATCAACGAGTCGGAGACGTCTCCCATCACCGCCACCCGGGCGGGCGCCGACTCGAGCTGCCGACGGCCGAACAGGGAAAGCTGTTGGGAGAGGATCATGATCATGGGGTAGAGCAGCACCGGCACCACGATCATGATGAGCAGCGTCCGGCGGTCCCGCAGCGTCTCCCGCATCTCCTTGAAGACGACCGTCTTCACCGCTGCGAATCCGTTGTCCCGCCCGGCCCTGCTCAGCGGCCTATCGTCCCGCCGGGTCACGCCGCCGCCTGCACGAGAGCGAGGAAGGCCCGGGCCAGATTCGCCTCGCCGGTGCTGGCCACGAGGGCCTCCGGGGTACCCTCCGCGACCAGCTCGCCCCGAGAAAGCACGCCGACCCGGTCGGCCAGGAGCTCGACCTCCTCCATCTGGTGGGTCGAGAAGACGATGGCTTTCCCTCGCTCGCGCTCTCGCTCGATGAACTGATAGATCGTCTGACCGCTGAGCACGTCGAGGCCGAGCGTGGGCTCGTCGAGGATCAGGGCCGGCGGGTCGTGCACGATGGACCGAGCCACCGACACGCGCTGACGCTGACCCGTGGAGAGTCGGCCACAGTACCGGTTCGCGAACTCGCCGATATCGAAGGTCTCCACGACCTCGTCGACGCGCCGACTCAGGACCTGCCCATGGAGTCCCTGCAGCCGGGCGAAGTACTCGACGAACTCACGGGCCGTCAGTCGCTCGTAGAGACCCATGGACGCTGCCAGGAAGCCGATGCGACGTCGGACCTCCAACGGGCCTTCTCGGACATCGATGCCATCGACGAACGCCGTGCCCGACGTCGGGGTAAGAAGCGTGGCGAGGACCCGGAGCGCCGTGGTCTTCCCTGCGCCGTTGGGACCCAGGAGAGCATAGATCTCGCCCGGATTCACCTCGAGGCTCACGTCTCGTACGGCCTCGACGGTCGCATATCGCTTGACCAGATGGTCGAATCGGATCATCGAGTCACGCTGGGAAGGGTGGTGAGGAGGGCACGCGGGAGACTACCCCTTGTATTGGGGATCGGCAACTCAGCAGCCGGGCGCGAGGACACGCCGACGTTTGCGCGTAGGTACGAGGCCTTTGCGGCACGCAGTCGCGAGCGGGAGGCAACCCAAAACGGATGAGCTGCATCCCAAGATGACAGAACCGGGAGGCCCCGGACCACCCGCGGGGCCAGGGGGCGGGGAGGCCGATCGCCGGAGACGCGGATCCGCGCCTCACACGGCGGATCGGCCCTTACATGACATGCCGGTGCGAGGGGTGATGCGTGTCCCGAACGCCGACCGAGAAAGAAGGCCTGTGACCGAGGCATTGCTGGTTCGGAAGGCATGCGACGGGGACGGCGTGGCCGTGCGAGCGCTCTATGACCGCTATGCACCGCGTGTGTTCGCCGTGGTTCGTCGCATCGCCGGGGACGACGAGTTGGCTCAGGACTACGCGCAGGAAGCGTGGATTCGGGCCATCCGCGCCCTACCCACGTTCCGGGGTGACGCGCGGTTCTCGACCTGGCTTCACAGGATCGCGGTGAACTCCGCGCTTCAGGCGCTGCGGAAGGCGGAAACGCGGCGCAAGCGGGAAGCGCCCATGCCCGCGACCGTTGCCGTCGCCCCACGGATGGGCGATTCGCTCCTCAGCCAGAAGCTGGAGAGCGCCATGGACCGGTTGCCCGAGGGCATGCGGAGCGTGTTGATCCTCCACGACGTGGAGGGCTACACGCACGAAGAGATCGGTGAGCTGCTGGGCGTGACGTCCGGTACGTCCAAGTCCCAGCTCTTCAAGGCTAGAGCAAAGATGCGGGAGATGCTTCGGTCCCTGAACGAGGGCGGAGACTCCAGCGAACGAGACGGAGCTGAAGTATGGGGCACCTGACACTCGAGACGCTCGCGCGGCTGGTCGATGAGCAGCCGGCGCCCGACGAGCGGGAGCACCTTGGGTCGTGTCTCCACTGTACCGCCGAGTTGGCGGCCATGCGCCACCAGACGGAGTCGTTGGGGGACCTTCCCGACCTCCGTCCACCACAGGGAGATTGGGACGTCTTGGAGGCTGGATCCAGGCCGCCGCCGCCCTGGTTCTGTTCCTTGGCGGCATGGGGCTCGGTGGGTCCGTCGTGCGCCAGTCCGCCGCCGCCGGACCCACGCTTACGAGCCTGTCCGACCTGACCCCCGTGTCGGATCTGCAGCCGGACAACCTGACCGAGGCCGAGCAGGTGGTTCGAATGGCGGAGCGTCAGTACATGGACGCCCTCGTCCGCTACCGTGAGATGCGGAGCGTGAGCGGTCAGGACTTCACGGGACCCGACCCGGCCGGCCGGTTCGCCGCACTCGACGCCCTCGTGGCCACCACTCAGGCCGCGGTGCGAGAGGCGCCGGCTGACCCATTCCTCAACGGAATCCTCATCAGCACGCTTGCAGAGCGGCAGGCGGCACTGCAGCGGGTCTCCGGAAATGCAGAGTGGTACTGAGTCGATGATCCTGCGACGCTGGGCGGTGGCCGTCACGGCCGCGGCTTCCGGGGCCGTGATGCTGGCCCCCGCCGACCTCTCGGCCGAGTGGGCGCTCCTGCAGCAGACACGCCAGGACGCGCCCGCTCCAGCGGGGGCGGCTGGGTGGGTAGGTCTCCGCGTCGATTTCGTCGCCAGCGGTGCCGCCCAGGCCATGTCGGGACGCTATACGGTCGTCGTCGGCGAGGTGGTGTCAGGCAGCCCTGCCGCGGAGGTGGGGCTCCAGGCCGGGGACACGCTCGTGTTGATCAACGGTGACGAAGCCTCGCCTCGCTCCTTCGACGAGCTCCGATCGGGACTGCGAGCCGGCGATCCGATCCGCTTGTCAATCCGCCGTGATGCCCGCCGGTTGGACTTCGACCTTGTGGCCGGCACCCGACCCCACTTCGTGCTCAGCCCGACCCCGGGCGAGCTCGAGATCAGGATCGACTCGGTCCGGACCGCCATCTTCCGGAACGCGGACTCGCTGCGCCGACGCGCGATCGTCGAAGCCGGCCAGCTGGCCCTCACCGTCCAGACCGACTCCTTTGCGACGGTGTTGGAGGTGGCCGACGACGGGACGGTCCGGGTAGGTTCGGGCGGCGCGGTGGCGGTCATCGAAAGCGCATCCGAGGACGGCACGACGCAGATCCGGCAGTGGACGTTTCGTTTCGAGGGCCCGGGGACGCCCCAGGCCTTCGAGAGCCTGGTGGTTCACACGCCCCGTACCGACTCCATCCGGATCGCCATTCAGGCTTTGAGGGGCGAGCTGGAACGGGTGCAGCGGGCTCAGGCGCGGCGGGAGCGAGAGGGTGCCAGACAGGTCGTCGCGGTGGGCGCCCAGGATCAGACCCAGGACGCCGCGCTGGTCCAGCTGCGTCAGGTCGAGGCCGCTTTGAATCGCCGCATCCAAGCGCAGGAGCGCGCGCTGCGGGAGCTCAGCCGCGCCGAGCTCGAGGCGCCCCCCGCCGCCGACCCGGCCCCCGTGACCTGGCAGGAGGCACCGGTCGTAGCGCCACCTCGGCCGATCACGCCGTACCTGGTCGGGCGCAGCTACCTGGCGGGCGCCCGCGTCACCCCGATCAACGAGGGGCTCGCGGAGTACTTCGGCGTCAAGCACGGCGTGCTGGTCACCGAGGTCAATCCGGGCACCCCCGCTGCCGAGGCCGGCCTGCTCTCGGGCGACGTGATCGTGGCAGTGGACGGGAACGCCATCTCCGACGTGGGCGAGCTGAGAACAGCGCTGTCCAGCCGCTGGGCCGGGAGTCGCCTGACGCTGACGCGTCGGGGAGAGGGGATGGAGCTGGAGCTCAGGCGGTAGCGCGGAAGCGCGCACACGAGCCTGAGCTCATTCGTACCGCAGCGCGTCGATGGGGTCGAGCCTGGCAGCCCGCCGGGCGGGCCAGATCCCGAAGAAGAGACCGATCGCGGCGGAGAACGCCAGCGCCACCACCACCGCCTGGGGTGAGATGACCGTGCGCCACTCCGCGAAGTACGTGAGGGCGGCGGCCCCACCGATTCCGACCAGGACCCCGATCACGCCCCCCAGGACGCACAGCACCAGCGCCTCGATCAGGAACTGGAACAGGACATTCCTCCTGGTGGCGCCCAGGGCCTTCCGCACGCCGATCTCACGGGTCCGCTCGGTGACGCTCACCAGCATGATGTTCATGATGCCGATGCCGCCGACCACGAGGCTCACCCCGGCGATTGCGGCGAGCAGAAGTGAGAACGTCTGGTTCGTCTCGTTGAAGGTCGCCAACAGGTCGGCCGAGTTCCGGATGTTGAAGTCGGGCTCGTCACCGGCCTTGAGTCGGTGCTCTCGACGAAGGATCCGATCGATCTCGCCGAAGGCCTGGTCCATGTACTCTGGACCTTCCAGGCCGGCGTAGATCGACCTCAAGTAGTCTCTGCCACCCGAAACACGATACAGCGCGGTCGAAACGGGGATGAAGATGTCGTCATCCGGGTTCATCCAGGCCGCCGACCCCTTCTCCTCGAGCACTCCCACGACCTCGAAGGGCACGCCTTTGATCTGGATGGTCTCGCCCACGATCATCGCCGGTGGGATTTCGCCGAGGTCCTCGAGGACGCTGGACCCGAGAACGGCCACCCGTCGCCTGCCCTGCTCCTCGCCCTGGTCGAAGAAGCGTCCTGCGGCCAGCTCGTGATCGTACAGGTCGAAGTAGCTCGGCCACGTGCCGACCACCTCGTTGCTGGAGTTCCAGCGCTGGTAGGACACCTGGAAACGCGACGACGTCTCGGGGGCGATCTGGAGCAAGCCGCTCGACTGATCCCTGAGCGCCACGGCGTCGTCAGGCGTCAGCCGCACGTTGCCGCTCGCCACCCCGCGCCAGTAGCTCTGGCCCGGCCGGATGGTCAGCACGTTGGTGCCGATCCGCTGGATCTGCTCCTCGACGCGAAGTTGGGCGCCCTCGCCCAGGGCCACGACCGCGATCACCGCGGCGATGCCGATCACGATCCCCAGGGTGGTGAGCATGGAGCGCAGCGCGTTTTGGCGAATCGCCGCCAGCGCGACCATGACGATCTCACGGAACATCAGCATCGGTGTCCCCCTGGCCTCTCCCGCGTTCCTGGCCGCCGCGCCATCAGAAGGGTCCGCCGCCCCGGCGCTGCCGGATCCTGTCCAGGAAGGCGTCCTGGGACGCCTGAAGCTGGGCAGCCCCGATCTGGGCCACCTGCTCGCCTGCCGCCAGGCCGGCCACGACCTGGGTGAAATCCCAATCGCTGAGGCCCGTGAGGACCGGGCGCGGCTCGATGGTCCCGTCCCCTGCCACGACGAACACCACGGCCTGGCCGTAGGTGGGAGCCCCCTGGGCCTGGCTGCCCTCGTCTCCTGAAGCCTCCGAGCCGCCCCCTGGCCGTCCCGTGGCCCCCCCAGCTCCGGCGACCCCCTGTCCACCACTCGCCGCTCTTGCCGCCTGGAACAGGGCTCGGGCGCTGTCCCGGGTGATCTCGCCGCTGGCCACCCTGCCCCGAATGTCTTCCATGCCCGGAGGAGGCCGACGTCCATCGGCCGGCTGCGAGTCCGAGCCATTCGCCGCACCGGGCTCGTCACCGGCCGCCCCCGCCAACCCCCCCGCAGATGCCAGGCGCTGCCGCAGCTCCCGCCAGGCGGATCGATCGACCTGCATGGCCTCGGTCCCCAGTCCGAGCACCGTCGCCGCCGGCCCAACCTGCCTGGGCTGCACCACCGTGTTGTTGGGCACGGTCAGGGCGCCCGGCTCCTCGGCGATGAGGATCTCCACTTCGGCGTTCATCCCCGGGCGCAGCAGTCCGTCCCGGTTCTCCAGGGTCACGATTACGGGGAACATGGTGATGTTCTGCTGCACCACCGCCTGGGGCTCGATCTTCTCCACCGTCCCCTGGAAAGCCCGGGTCGGGAAAGCCTCGACGTCCACGTTGGCCAGCATCCCCGGCCGGATCTCGCCCATGTCCGTCTCGTCCACCAGCGTGCGGACCTGCATCTCCTCCAGGTCCGCCATCACCATGAGGACGGTCCCGCCGGAAACGTTCTGGGACGCCGACTGGATGACCTGGCCCACCTCCACGCTCTTGGTGAGGATCGTGCCCGCCGAGGGAGCGCGGATGGTCACGTCGCTGAGTCGCAGATCGGCGAGCTCGAGGTTCGTCTGCGCCTTGACCAACGCTGCCTGGGCATTGGCGAATTCCAGGTTCTTGGCCTCGTGCTCCTCGGCGGTGATCACGCCCGCGGCCACCAACTCGTCGGCCCGGTCCAGCTGAGCCCGTGCGATCTCCATCCGGGCCTGGGCGACCTGGATGTCAGCCTCCGCCTGGTTGTAGCCGTTCCGGACGTCCCGGGGGTCGACTTCGGCCAGCAACGCACCCGGCGCCACCACGTCGCCGATGTCCACGTGGAGCGCCAGGATCTCACCCGACGCCTTGGACTTGACCTCGACGGTCCGGACCGGCTCCACCGATCCAGTCGCCTCGGCCGTAATGATGAGATCCCGCTGCTCGGCAACGGCCGTCAGTACCGACTTGGTCTCAACGGCCTCGCCCTGAGCACAACCTCCAAGGGCCACCGCTGCCAGGAGCGCGAAGAGAGCCTGAGTTGCGCGCTTCATATATCCGTTCCCCCGGCCGTGACCGGCTGCTGGGTGAAGTCCTTCTCGATCATCCCGTCCCGGAGATGAACCTGACGGGTGGCGTACTCCGCGATGTCGTGCTCGTGCGTGACCAGCAACAGGGTCTGGCCCTCCCCGCTGAGCGTGGAGAAGATCTCCATGATCTCGCTGCTGGTCTCGGAGTCGAGATTCCCGGTCGGCTCGTCCGCCAGAAGGAGCGCCGGGTCGTTGACCAGCGCCCGGGCGATGGCCACGCGCTGCCGTTGCCCTCCGGAAAGCTCCGGTGGCCGATGACCCATCCGATCACCCAGTCCCACCAGCTCCAGCTTCTCCCGCGCCTTCTTCCGCCGTTCCTTCGCGGGCATGCCGGCGTAGATCAGCGGCAGCTCCACATTGTGCTCGGCCGTGGCTCGAGGGAGCAGGTTGAAGGTCTGGAAGACGAAGCCGATGGCACGGTTTCGCACGCCCGCGAGCTCGTCGTCCGAGAGCTCGCTCACGAGCTCGCCGTTCAGCCAGTATTGTCCGTCCGTGGGGGTGTCGAGGCAGCCGATCAAGTTCATGAACGTCGACTTGCCGCTTCCGGACGGCCCCATCATGGCAACGAACTCGCCGGCGCGGATCTCCAGGTCCACGCCGCGAACGGCCCTGACGGTCTCGGCGCCGAGCACGTAATGCTTCGTCAACCCCTCGGTCTTGATGACCACGTCGTCCGCAATCACAGCTCCCTCCCCAGAATCGCCTCGAGCTGCGCTCTCGCCAGCAGGTAGTTGTACCGCGCTGTCACCACGTCTGTGCCCGCCTGGTCCAGGGCCACCTGACTCGCTACGAGGTCCAGGATGGTCGCGACCCCGAGGCGATACCGCTCACGGACCACGCGAAGGTCCTCTTCCGCTACGATCTGGGCCTCCTGCGCGATGAGGATGGCCTCCTCGGACGTCCGTAGGATGTCGAAAGCGGCGTCGGCCTGTTGCCGGGCGGCGAGCTGGGCATCCTGCGCCTGGGTCTGGGCCACCCGCTGGCTCTCCAGTGCTCGCGCGATGTTGCTTTCCCGGCTGAATCCGTTGAAGAGCGGATAGGCGACACTGAAGCGGACGTTCCAGCTGGTCAGACCGTCGGTGAGCGCGAAGTCGCTGTTGTTCCAGTTGTAGCTCCCCGACAGTCGCAGGTTGGGGAGCCAAGCCGCTTTGGCCGATCGGACGGCGGCGCCGGACGATTGGGCCGCGGAGAACGATGCCCTCACCGATGGCGATGCGGTCTCCGCCTCAACGATGGCTTCGTCCCGGCTCAGCCCCAGATCCGTCGGGTCCAGGGTCTCCGGGGGCACGGGCACCACGGGCCCCGGCACGCCGACCTGGCGCCCCAGGGCGAAGCGCGCCGCCTTCGTCGTGGTCTCGGCCTGGAGGAGCGCCTGCCGAGAGTTCACCCACTCCAGGCGTGCCCTCAGCGAGTCGGACGTGGTCGCGACGCCCAGCTGGGCGCGGCGCCGGACCAGATCCAGACTCTGCAGCGCCTGCTCCAGGCGGGAGCGAGCCACGTCAACGAGCTCGTCTTCCTCCAGGGCGGCGAAGAACAGCTGCTTGGTCTCGAGCCGCACCCGGAATCGCTGGTCCTCGAGGTTGGCCGCCGCCGCCTCGAGTCCGGTGCGGGTGCGGGTCCGCTCGCTGAACCGCCGTCCGCCTTCGAAGATCGACACGTTGCTGCTCAATCCGGCGTTGTAGGAGTTGGCGCTGCCGGAGACGGTGCGGTCCGTGTTGGCGTCGAATCGTTGCGTGCTGGCGATCGACGACCCTGCGGAGACGTTGAGCGTCGGGAATAGATCCCCCAGCGACACACGATCGTCGGCCTGTGCGTTCGCGAACGAGGCCTCGGCCTGCGCGAAGCTCGGACTTCTGAGCAGAGCCCGCTCGATGGCGTCGTCGAGCGTGATCCGATCGCCCGGCGACTGCTCGTTCTCCGAGGCCGCTCTCGGTTGCTCTCCCTGCGCCGCGAGCGGCGGCACCGGCGTGACACCGCCCAAGAGAAGGAGCGCTCCGGCGGTGAGTCCGCGGAGCGCTCCGCTGCGCCGTCGCGTGGTCATGGGCATCTAGTCCCTTCGTCGGAACGGTAACCGTCCCTCTTCGCTCCGGTTCTTGCGGTCGAACTCCGCCAGCAGGGAGTCATATCTCGCTGCCTGCTCCTCGGTCATCTCCTCCTTTATGAGCGCCCGCGTCTCGTCGATGAGGCCGTAGAAGCGTGGGTAGTAGGCATCGCGGAATTCGTCGTTCAGTGTTCGCATGCGCTCCCGATGGAAGACCACGATGGAGTCGATCGTCGTCTTCTGCCGGGCGGAGAGGTCCACCTGATCAAAGATCCGCCCTCGCCGCTCGGGCTGTTCCGCTTCGGCGGACGCTGGCTGGCCATCAACCCCCTCCGGGGTGCTCGCTTCCGCACCCCCGTCGAGCGCCATGCCCACCAGCGCCCCGCTCCCGAACACGAGCAAGAGGATCGCCGCCGTGGCAAGACGTGCTCGCGTCTCCATCAGAAGCTCTCTTCCAGAGACAGCTGGGAACCACCGTTCGTTAGGCCTTCGCGCAGCACCGAGGGCATCGCCTCGTCTTCCATGCCGCTCACCAGCAGCTCTTCCAGCGCCAGGGGGGCAGGCTCCGCGAAGGACGGCTCCTTGAGGAGCAGCAAGCCTGCCACGGCGGCGGCAAGGAGCGCCGTAGGCACGAGAGCGTTCCGCCAGCCCAGGACAACGTCACTGATGGTGGCGCGGCGCCGTGCCCTACGGCGCGCCAGCTCGGGCCCGACGCCCGTCATGACGCGATGCTTGAAGCGCTCCCAGTAGCCTTCATCGTGGCTTTCGGGGTCCAGCGCCTGCAGGTGCGGCGTAGAATCTGGATCGTGCATTCGTCTCACGCTTCTTCTCTCTCGAGCGAGTCACCCAGCACGGCTCGTAGCGCCTTGCGGGCGAAGTGCAGGTGCGACCGGACAGTGCCGGACGGTAACCCCAGCCGTTCTGCGATCTCCCTGTGTTTCCAACCTTCCAGATCGTGCAGCAGCACGATCTCACGTTGAACCTCCGGCAGCTCCGCGAGCGCATCGTGCAGCCGTGCCCTCAAGTCGCTCAACTCCGTGACGCGCTCCGGCGTCGGCCCTCGGGATCCGGCCGTCGCCGGTATCGGATCCGTGTCCCGTAGAACCTCTCTCCTCACGAGGTTGCGCGCTCGGTTCCGGACGATGGTCATCAGCCACGCTCCGAACCGGTCCGGACGCCTGCACTCCTCGATGCGCTGGAGGGCGACCATGAAGGACTCCTGCGCCGCATCTTCGGCGTCCTCGTGACGATTGGTCACCGACAGCGCCACCAGGTACGCCGGCCGGCCGTGTCGACCCACCAAGGCGCCAAACGCGTCCGCGTCTCCTTCTCGGGACCGCCGCACAAGCTCGGCATCCGGGATGGATTCGCGTTCACCCATAGGAGACACTGTAAAGGGCGGATGTGTTGAGTGTACGGGAGTTGGCGGGCCGAGCCTGCTCCAAGCTAACCCTACACCCCCCCCTTCCGCCCTTTGTTGCGCGCGCGCTGCCGCTTCTCCGGCTCACGATACGCTCGCGCCCGGTCCAGCAGGTCGACCAGATCGTGGTCCCCGAAATCCTCGAGCGTCGTACCGACCACGAAGATCTCCCGAACCGGCCGGTCCTGTTCCTCGGCCCGGTGGAAGGTCAGGTGAAGGAGCGGCGCCCCCCCGTCCGGGTTGGCCCCCGTCAGGGCTCGCCCGGCGGTCTTGGCGACCCATTGCCGTTCGGCCCCCGTGAAGGTGCGGATCTGTGGCGCGTGGTCGCCCGTCTCGCCCGAGCCCAACGACTCCCGCACCGGCGTCGGACGCACACGGTCGTCCTCGCGACTCTGGTGGTCTCTCTCGTCGCCCCGCTTCCGGCCGCGACGACCCCGGCCACGGCGGCGCCGGTGCTCACCTCCGGGCCTGTCTTTGGAGTCTCCTGTCTTGCCCCCAGCGGCCGGGAGGCCGTCACGGACAGGCTTGGGAGTGCTGGCAGGAGGGGGCGAAGGGTCTTTGGGTTCGTCGCTCATCGGCCGAGTCGGGCGGGTTCGGCGAGGTGATGACCACCTCGCGCCATGTCCGACGTTAAGCGTGCGGACCCGAGCGACTCAAGGGGGAAGGCCGGAGGGAGGTGGTGGGTGACGGGGAGGGCACCGGTCAGGCTCCCGAACATTGGGCTACCGGACGATCCGACAGCCCCGGCCCGGCACCCTCCCCGAAAAGAACGTCCACCGTGGCGTGCTGCTCCGTCGCGGATTGCCCGCGGAGCCGAGCAGCGTGCCGCGACCGCTCGTGAGACGCGGTCTTGGCGGGAGTCTGGTGCAAGGGCCGTGCACAGCCGAAAGCCCAGGCGTACCGGCGGTCGTTGCGACGCGGCGACATGGCTCAAGTGCCGTACCATTCGAAGCTTCGGCGATCGGGCCCGGGCGAGGGGGGCTTCGCCGTTGCGTGGCAGCCGCGGCAAACTGTGCCGGCGGTTGGGATCTTTGTGCCCGTCCGGAGCCTGCCCAGGCCGCCCGTTCCTGACGCGGACGGAGCGTGCCGCTACCTTGGGGGGCCCGACCCCTCACCCACCGGACACGACGGACCCCCATGACCACTGGCCGCTCTCTGGACGCCCTCTTCAAGCCCTCATCGATCGCGGTCGTGGGAGCCAGCCGACGACCCGGCACCATCGGGTACCAGCTCGTGGACAACCTGCTGCTCCACGGATTCACCGGTGTCCTGTACCCGGTCAATCCAAACGCCCGATCCGTGCACTCCATCCCGGCGGTCCCTTCGCTCCTCGACATCCCGGGCTCCCTCGACCTGGCCATCGTCGTGGTCCCGAAGGAGTTGGTGGGAGACGTGGTCGAGCAGGCGGGCGAAAAGGGCGTGCGGGCTCTCGTCGTCATCTCCGCGGGCTTCAAGGAGACCGGTCCCGCCGGCGCACGAAGGGAGCGGGCGCTGATGGAGCGGGTGCGGCGCTACGGCATGCGCCTCGTGGGTCCAAACTGCATGGGTTTGCTGAACACGGCCGAGTCCCATTCCATGAACGCCACCTTCGCGCCGACCATGCCGCCACCGGGGTCTGTGAGCATGCTGAGCCAGTCCGGAGCCATGGGCGTGACCATCCTCGACTACGCGGCAGAGCTGGGGATCGGGATCCACGAGTTCGTCTCCGTCGGGAACAAGGCCGACGTGAGCAACAACGACGTCCTCGAGTACTGGGAGGGGGACGACGCCACGCGCGTGATCCTCATGTACATCGAGAGCGTGGGGAACCCGCGGAACTTCACGCGGATCGCGCGCCGTATCTCGCGGCAGAAGCCCATCATCGTGGTCAAGTCCGGCCGCACCGCCGCTGGCGCGCGGGCGGCCACCTCCCACACCGGAGCGCTGGCCTCGGCCGACACCGCGACGGATGCCCTCTTCGCCCAGTGCGGGGTCCTGCGAGCCGGCACCGTCTCCCAGCTGTTCGACTGGGCCATGGCCTTCGAATCGCAGCCGGCCCCCCTCGGCAACCGCGTCGCCATCGTCACGAACGCGGGCGGGCCCGGCATCATCATCGCCGACGCGTGCGAGTCGGCGGGCCTCGACGTGGCAGCCCTGTCGGAAGAGACCCAGGACCGCCTTCGGCAGGTCTTCCCCGAGGAGGCATCCCTCCGGAACCCGGTGGACATGGTGGCCTCGGCAACGTCGGAGAGCTACCGCGTGGCCCTCGATCTGGTGCTGGAGGACGACAACATCGACGCGGCCATCGCCGCCTTCGTCCCACCGCTGGGGATCCGCCAGGTGGACGTGGCCGAGGCGATCGTCTCGGCGGCAGCCGACCATGGAGACAAGCCGATCCTCGCCGTGCTCATGGGGCGAGAGGGGCTGCCGGAGGGTCTCGCCGAGCTCAACGAAGCGGGCATTCCCGCGTACACCTTCCCCGAGTCGGCGGCCGGCGCCCTCTCCGCGCTCTACCGCTATCGGCAGTGGCTCGAGCGGCCGAAGGAGGACCCTCGCCGATTCGACGTCGACCGAGAGCAGGCCGTCCGGATCCTGGAGTCGGCAAAGGCCCAGGGACGCGCCCAGCTCACGGAGCCCGAAGCGCTGGCCCTCCTCACCGCCTACGGCATTCCCACCGTGGAAGTGCGCGTGACGCGGTCCCGTCGGGAGGCGCTCGAAGCCGCTGAGCGCCTCGGATACCCGGTCGTGTTCAAGGTCATCAGTCAGGCCGTGATCCATAAGACCGACGTCGGGGGCGTCAAGGTGGACATCCGTTCGCCGGAGGAGGCCGGACGCGCGTACGACGAGATCGTCGCCAGCGTGGAAGGGGCCCACGGTCAGGGCAGCGTCGACGCGATCCTGGTACAGCAGTACGTGCGAGGCGGCCGGGAGACCATCGCGGGCATGTCGGTGGACCCCAACTTCGGCCCCGTCTTCCTCTTTGGTCTGGGGGGGATCTACGTCGAGGCGCTCGAAGACGTGGCCTTTGCGGTCTCACCTGTCTCCGGGGTGGATGCCCGAGAGATGATCGGGTCGATTCGGGGCATCAAGCTGCTCGAGGGCGTGCGGGGCGAGGCCGCCGCGGACACCGACGCGCTGGCCGAGGTCATCCAGCGCCTTTCCCAGCTCGCGGACGACCACGAAGCAGTCGCCGAGCTGGACATCAATCCCCTCCTCGCCTTCGAGTCGGGATGCCTCGCGGTGGACGCCCGAGTGCGGTTGGCCGACCTATGAATAGGAGGCCACACCCGGCGTCCGCTGGCGTGAAGGGCACGACAGCGTGAAGATGTCGGCAACGACCGTGGCGGGGGAGCCGCAGCGAACGCGTGACCGCCCCTCGCGGGCTGGCCAACCGTGACCGGAGACGGACGGCTGATGAACTGGAACTTCGACGACGAGCGCCACCCTGCCCGGGAGCTGCATCGCTTGCTCCGGGTGCAAGCCCGTGCGCTCCAGCAGCTGGAGGGCATCCGCTCCGACCTGGAGTCGCCGGGGACGGTCGAGCTGCTCCGTACGCTGCGCAGCCGAACCGGCAGCGTGCTCCCCGACCGGATCCGGGAGGTGGTCGCGACCATCGAAGAAGCGATCCGCATCCTCAAGGTCGCCGAGTCGCAGGCCCGGGTGGAGTATACCAGCAACCCCACCGACTTCTCGGTGGAAGGCCTCCCCAACCTCCCCATCCCGTTGGCCCGATTCGTGGCCGAGCGCGCCGACGCCCCGGGGTTCTCCTACGAGCTGGAGCAGGATCTCGTGCGGGGGTGGGTGATCCGCTGGAAGGAGCACGCGGCAGACGGAACGGTCCGGGGCTCGGGTCAGTTCTACGAGCGCCCCTACGCGTGGCTGGACGAGTAGACCCACGCGCCCATCGCTGCCCAGCGACGGCACCCACCCTGCCCCGTCGCAGCTACGGCTGCTCCGACCGTTCGACGCCCTCGTCCTGGAGGATGGAGAGCCCCTCCAGCCCATAGAACATCTCGATGTACTTGGCCTGCACCGGCGTGACCCTGCGGACCGCCCAGACCAGATGGACGTGGTTGGGCTCACCCGGGGCGGTCAGCATGTGCATGCCAGCCTCCCGGGGAAGACGGTTGCCCTTCCGGTTGTTACAGGGAGAGCAGGCGGTGACCACGTTGTCCCAGGTGTTCCCACCGCCTCGGGACAGCGGCACGACGTGGTCGCGCGTCAGGAACTGGCGTCCGCGAAGCTGCTCCCGGTGACGCCCGCAGTACTGGCACGTGTAGTCGTCCCTGGCGAAGAGGAACGTGTTCGTGACTTGACGGCGGAAGCGCCGCGGAACGCGAACGTACCGGACGAGACGGATGACGACCGGACACGGCACGACCCGATGCGCCGACCGGAACGACCTCAACCGGTCGGCCTCGATGATCTCGGCCTTCCGGTCCATCACCAGGCGAATCGCCCGCCGAGCCGGCACGATGGTCAGCGGCTCGAAGGAAGCGTTGAGCGCGAGACAACCCATGCCCAGGAAACCCTCACGTCGTCCAGGGCCGCTCGCCGACTGCCTCGGGAGGTCGGCCAGCCCCGATGAAACCCCTAATCCTAACCGAAGCTAACCCGGGGGTAGCCCTTGCGGCAACGCGCCAACCGCCCTGGATGCGAACCTCGTCCCGGCGACGGACACGGCTGCTGGAGCCATCTGAGGTCATGCCCCGAAGAGGCAATGATGGGATGAGCGGGGCAGCCTCCGCTCACAATAGCGCCACCGGGTCCCGGTCCAGCACGACGCGCACATCCCCCCCGGAAGGCTTGAACCCGGCGTAGAACGAACGGGTCACCTGGTCGAGCGCCCTCGGGGAGGAGCTGCGAACGAAGAAGTGCCACCGCCACCGGCCGTGGAGCCGCTCGATGGGAGAGGGGGCGGGCCCGACGAGCTCGACCCTGTCCGTGAGGGCATGTCGCCCGAGCCAGCCGCGTGTCCAGCGCACCGCGTCCTCCGCCGCGGCTGCCGCCAACTCCTCGTCGGGGCTCGAGCTCACGGCATTCACCATCCGGACGTGTGGCGGGTACGGCGGATCGAGCCGCTCCGAAAGCTCGCGCCGGGCGAAGCCCACGTAGTCGTGGGCGACCGCGGCGCGGATGGCGTAGTGCTCCGGCAGCCGCGTTTGGATCAGCACTTCCCCACCCAGAGGACCCCGCCCGGCTCGGCCCGCCACCTGACTGAGGAGTTGGAAGGTCCGCTCGCTGGCCCTGAAGTCCGGCAGGTGCATCCCGACGTCGGCGTTCACGACGCCGACCAGCGTGACGTTCGGAAAATCCAAGCCTTTGGCGATCATCTGCGTGCCCATGAGGACGTCCACTTCTCTACGCTCCACACGGCCCAGAATCTCCTGATGCGACCACTTGCCCGAGGTGGTGTCCACGTCCATGCGCGCCAGCCGCGCCCGGGGGAACGTTTCCGCCACGACCCGCTCCACCTGCTCGGTGCCCAGCCCCCGGTGCCAGAGGTCCGGGTCGCCGCAGCGCGAACAGCGCCGGGGGGCCGGCTCCTCGTGACGGCAGTGGTGGCACAGCAGCCGGGCCGTCGTCCGGTGGTAGGTCAGCGAGACGGAGCACCGAGGACATTCGCTGACCGCGCCGCATTCCCGGCACTGGACGAAGTTGGCGTACCCGCGGCGGTTGAGGAGCAGGATCACCTGTTCTTGCTTGGCCAGGCGGCGCGTGATGGCGGACACGAGCGGCGGAGACAGGATGATCCCTCCGCTTTCCCCGCGCGGTGCGCCGGGGCCGTCCGCACGGAGCTGGCGCCGCACCTCCCGAAGATCGACGACCTCGACGGCAGGCAGGGAGGCGCCGGCCACCCGTTCGGGTAGGGTGAGCAGAGAGTGCTTGCCCTTCTGGGCATTCGCCCAGCTCTCGAGGGACGGGGTGGCGCTCCCCAGGACGCAGACCGCGCCGGCCACGGCCGCGCGCATGATGGCCACGTCCCGACCGTGATACCGTGGCGCCTCGGATTGCTTGTAGCTGCCGTCGTGCTCCTCGTCCACGACGATGGCGCCGAGGTCCTGCACGGGAGCGAAGATTGCCGACCGGGCACCCACGGCAATGCGCTTCTCGCCAGCCCGGAGCTGCCGCCAAGCGTCGTAGCGCTCTCCGTCGGAGAGGGCCGAGTGCAACACCGCCACCTCGTCGCCGAAGTGGGCCCGGAAGCGCGATACCGTCTGGGGTGTGAGGGCGATCTCCGGCACCAGGACCACGGCCCCCTGTCCCCGCGCCAGGGCGGTCTTCAGCAGCTCGATGTACACCAGCGTCTTCCCGGACCCCGTGATGCCATGAAGCACGAACGGTCGCGGACGGTCCTCCTCGAGGGCTCCGCGCAGCGACGCCAGGGCCGCCTTCTGGTGATCGGTGGGCACGAGGGCCGCCGGCCGGGCCACCGACGCGGCGAGGAAGGGGTCCCGGATCACCTCCTCCTGGCGCAGCGCCACCACGCCCCGGTCCTCCAGACCTCGCACCACCGAACGGGAGAATCCGCTCGCCAGCAGATGAGCGAGCTCGACGGCGCCACCGGACGCTTCCAGGGTCTCGTAGGCTTCCCTCTGCCTCCGCGCGCGGCCCAGAACGCGCTCCCGCTCGGCGAGATCCGTGAGCCATCGCTCCAGCACGACCACCTTCCGGGTCTTGGCCGACGGGCCCTTGGGGGGCACCGTCACGTGGCTCAGGACACCGGCGGCGCCGAGGCGGCGAATCTCGGGCCAGAGGCTGCCCATGCCGAGGGCCTTGCGCAGCGTCTGCACGCGTTGGGGGTGGGGTCGCCGCGCCATGGCCTCCACGAGCCGGGCTTCCCGGGGTCGGAGAGGCGAACGGGCCGGCTCGCCCACGAGGGCCACGTAGTCCTGGGACGCGTCGGCCAGGGCCACCGGCATGGAGGTTCGGAGTACGAGGCCCAGCGGCGTGGTGTAGTACGACGCCATCCATCGGGCCAACTTCAGCAGATCGGGCGGAGCGGACGGCTCGAGCTCCAGGACCGCAAGGATCTTTCGGATCCCCTGGATACCCTGGGCGGCCCCGGGACCGGTCACCCACCCGACCCGCTCGCTCCGGCGGAAGGGTACGAGCACCCGCGTGCCGGGCGGCGGTGGCGCACCGTCCACCGCGTAGGTGAACGTGTGGTCGATGGGAAGTGGCAGGGCGACTTCGATCAAGGGGCCGGCGGACGTCACTGCGTTTCAGCGCCGGCGGAGGCCCGACGCCCGGTCCTCCACCCCTTCAGTCCTCCAGCAGCAGGAACACGTCCTCCTGCGGCTCCGACACCGTGACCTCGGGTCCGTCTGCGCCCCAGTGCACGTTGACCTCCGAGCGGACGCCCAGGTGGTTGGGGAGGTAGATGCCCGGTTCCACCGAGAAACCGACCCCCGGCACCAGGAGACGGTCGTCGCGGGTCTCCAGGTTGTCCAAGTTGGGGCCGCTCCCGTGGAGATCCCGGTCGATGGAGTGGCCGGTGCGGTGGATGAAGTACTCCCCATACCCATGCGCGGCGATATGCCCCCGGCTCACGTCGTCCACCTCGAATCCCCGTACTTCCGTGCCGTGGGCGAAGCGCTCCTCCAGGAACCGCACCGCAGCCTTGCGGGCATCACGGACGACGGTCCAGATCGTGGCGACCTCCTCAGGCAAGGTGCCACCGAGATAGCCCATCCACGTCTGGTCTGCCGGAATGTCCGCGTCGGTCGCCTTGCCCCAGAGATCGATCAGCAGGACGTCACCGCGATTGATCGTCTCCCCCACCTCACCGGGATTGTAGTGCGGGTCCGCGGCCCTGGGACCGATGGCGACGATGCAGTCGTTCTCCACACCCAGCCCACGGCCGGCCAGGCGGTCCCGGATCCACTGGGACAAGGCGCCTTCTGTCGTCGGAGACCCGCCGCGAATGGCCGCGGCGGCCTCCTGGAACGCTTCCGCGGCAACCGCCTTGACCACCTCGGACGCCTTCCGGTGACCCGACAGCCCCTCGTTCGACCAGACCGAGTAGAACGTGCTGACGAGGTCGCCAGAGCTCACGGGCTCGACGCCCGCCTCCCGCGCGAGATCCGTGATGCCGGCTGGCACGAGGTCCAACGTCGGGACCGACGATCGAGGGGAGACCTCCATCGCGAGCTTCGACCGTCCCTCGACGAGCTCCGCCAGCTTGGTCTCCATCTCCCGCCAGCCGGAGTAGGAGATCGTGTCCCACGGCCAGTGCCTCCAGGACGAATGCTCGATCGCGTGGATGAGCGCCTGGGGGCGGCCGACGGCCGGGATCAGGACGAAGGCCCTGCGCGTGGTCCACTCGAGGCCCAGGAGATTCCAGGCCACGTCGTTCTTGCCGTGGAACTCGTACAGGAGCCAGCCGTCCAGCGACCGCGCGCGGAGCGCCTCCTGGACTCGATCCACCCCCTCCTCGGTCACCAGCAGGGCGTCACTGCGTCCTTCGTGTCCCAAGCTCCGGTTCCTTGCCTGTAGGTGCGGTTACGGCGTCCGCTCACCCGTCGTCCCGGGTGAAGAGCGGAAGCCCTTCGACGTCGGCTGCCTCGGCGCCCCCGTCCTCCTCCCCAGCCTCGGACGGACCCTCGTCCGGTGCCTCCTCCACCCCCTGCCCGGATGGGCCTTCCGCCTTGGCTTCCTCGCCCTCCGCCTGGACCCCGCTCGTCTCTTCCGACACCGGCGTCTCAGGCGAAGACAGATCCTGGGACGGCGGGGCCTCCTGCGCCAGAGTCTCCGATACGGTCGACTCTGCCCGACCTCCGGAACTTCCCGAGTCGTCCGCCCGGGAAGGGCTCGGCCCTCGCTGGCCCACGGCGACCCGTCCCTCATGTCCATCACGGGCTTCGGTCCCGGCAGCCGATGTCTCTTCCGGTGCCGGTGCCTTCGTGCCGATCAGCAGGTCCAGCCCGAGGATGCGCTCCTTGGTGAGAACCCGGTGGACCTCGATCTCCCGGCTGATGGCGGCACGGACACCGCTGAAGCCCCACCGACCCCAGGCCCTGCGGAGAATCCCGATCTTCTCGGGAAGCGTGAAGAGCTCGGAGAAATCCGGAAAGGGCTTCTTGACCTGAGGTCGAAACGCCGTCTCCTCATCCGACCAGTCCTCGGTGTGGAGATCCCTCACGCCGGCCTCGCGCAGCATGCGCTTCCACTCCACCAGCATCAGGGGCCGGGTTCCGAGGTGCTCGGCGAGAACCCTCCGGCGCGTCTCCTCGACCGGAGCCTTCCACACCAGCTGCACCAGCGCCACCTTGCCACCCGGCTTGGTCACCCGCACGAGCTCTTTCACGGCCGCTTCAGGGTCGCTCCGTACGGTCAGTCCCAGCTCGCCGACGACCATGTCGAAGATCTCGTCCCGGTAGGGCAGAGCGTCCAGCGTAGCGTGCTGCAGGTGCATCCGGTCGCTCAACCCCGCCTTGCGAGCCCGAGCTTCCGCCACCTCCACCATGGCTGGATCATAGTCGACCCCCGACCCCTGAGCGTCGTGCTCGGTCACGAAGTACTCGAGGCACACGCCCGGCCCACATGCGGCGTCCAGGATTTCCTGGCCGGGGCCGAGGTCGGTGAGGAGGGCGATCTGGCGGTAGAGCTCGACGCCTCCGGGAGGGAAAAGGCGACGGCGGCTCATCCGGACCAGGTCGAGCATCGAGGGCGCGGCCGCACCTTCCGCTCGATCCTGCGGTTTCGAAGGCATGGGACAAGGTACCCAGCCCCCGATCCGAGGGTCAACGACCGCGGGTCGTGGCCTCGGCGCTGAGGCGCCTCCCGATATCCGGGCCCGCGGGTGCCCTGGAGGTGGAGCCGCGAGCGGGCCCCTCTAGAAGAGGCTCTCCTTCGTGGCCTCGACCTCCTGCATCGCGACCTCGAGGATCTGTCGCTCCCGCTCGCTCAGCTCGGCCTCCGACCGGTAGTCCTCCTCCGTGAAGCCGCGAGCGAGCGCGGCGTACACGGCAACGATCAGTAGCGACCACCCCAGCACGATCCCCCACGTCGTCCACCCCATTCGACCCCTCCCCGGTAGGCGACCGGCCTCTCCGTCCGGCCCTGATCAGCGAGTACGACGATACTACGCTCTCCGGTCCGCTAACGTTTCCAGCACCGCCACGGTTCCCTGGCCGATCCGCTCCGGAACGTATCCGCCCTCGAGCAACGCCACCAACCTCCCGGAACACCAGTGGTCGGCGCGCTCCATGAGCGACCGTGTCAGCGCCGCCAGGTCCGGCGGCTCCAGGAGCTGTCCACCGAGTGGGTCGCCGGCCATCACGTCGAAACCGGCGGAGACGAGGACGAAGTCCGGTGGGAACCCGTCGGTGGCCCGGTCCAGGGCGGCTTCGAAATGGTCCCGATACTCGGTCGGCGGTGTCGCGACCCCCAGGGGCACGTTGACGGTGCGGCCCCGGCCCGCGCCCACACCCGTTTCCTCGGAGGCCCCCGTGCCCGGGTAGTGCGGCCACTGGTGCAGCGAGACGTAGCACACCGACCCATCCTCGTAGAACGCGTCCTGCGTGCCGTTCCCGTGGTGGACGTCCCAGTCCACGACGAGCACCCGATCGGCATGTCCGTGCTTCTGGAGCCACCGAGCCGCGACGGCTGCGTGGTTGAACAGACAGAAGCCCATGGCCCGGTCGGGTGTCGCGTGGTGGCCCGGTGGCCGAGCGGCCACGAACGCATTGGCAGCTCGACCCGATGCCACGGCTTCGGCTGCGGTGAGGGCCGCGCCGGTGGCGGCCAGCGCGGCATCCCAGGATCCGGCGGAAACCCGGGTGTCCGCGTCCAACGCCACCAGGGCGTTCCGTTCCCGTGCCATCCGGACGGCGGCTTCGACCCGCGAGACGTGATCGACCGTGTGGACCCGGGTCAGCTCGTGGCGCTGCGTGTCCCGGCAGCCGAGCCGCACCACCCTGTCCTCGAGGACGGGCCAGATTTCGTCTACGGCCGCTTCCAGCCCTCGCATCCTCCCGGCGTGCTCGGGGTGACCGGGTCCGGTCTCGTGACCGTACGAAGCCGGCGAGACGACGAGGGCGGTAGGCTCCCGGTCAGGGGTGGAATCCGAGCTCAGCACGGTCCTCCGATCGGTGTAGCCCGATGGAGAGTGCTCATCGCCCAGGGCTTTTCGCCACGCAGGCGGCCATCACCGCCTCAGGAGGCGGCCGCAGCCACGAGGCGGGCTTGCTCGGCCCGCTCCTGGATCGTCTTCACCGCCCGCTTGCGCGCGCCCAGCGCCACCAGGGCCTCTGACGCAGCCTCCGTGGCGGACGTCGTCGTGAGGTACGGAACGCCGTACGTGATGGCGGCGCGCCGCATGGAGTAGTCGTCGTACTGGCTCTTCTTCCCCAACGGCGTGTTGATCAGCAGCTGGACGTCCCCGCTGACGATCCCGTCGACGATGTCGGGCCGCCCTTCGCCGACCTTGAAGATCAGCTCGCACGGGATCCCCAGGCGCGCCAGGTACTCCTGGGTGCCGCGCGTGGCCTTGATGTGGAAGCCCAGGTCGTGGAATCGGCGGATGATCGGGGTGACCGTAGGCTTGTCGCGGTCGTTGACGGTGGCGACGATCGTGCCTTCCGCCGGTAGATCATTGCCCGCCGAGGCCTGCGCCTTGGCGAACGCCATGCCGAACGAATCGTCGATCCCCATGCACTCGCCGGTGGATCGCATCTCGGGTCCCAGCAGCACGTCCACCTCGAAGCGGTCGAAGGGGAAGACGGCTTCCTTCACCGCCACGCCAGCCACGTGGGGGCGCTCGGGGATGTCCAGGTCCTTCAGCTTCTCGCCGGCCATCACCCTGGCCGCCAGCCGAGCCAGCGGCACGCCGGTGGACTTGCTCACGAACGGAATCGTTCGTGACGCCCTGGGATTCACCTCGAGGACGTAGACCAGCCCGTCCTGGATCGCGAACTGCACGTTGATCAACCCGACCACGCCCAGCTCCAGCGAGAACTTCTTGGTCAGCTCCCGGATCTCGTCCAGCTCCTCGCCCGTGAGTCGGTAGGGCGGCAGCACGCACGCCGAGTCGCCCGAGTGGACGCCGGCGTCCTCGATGTGCTGCATGATTCCGCCCACGACCACGTCGGTGCCGTCGGACAGCGCGTCCACGTCCGCCTCGAAGGCGTCTTCCAGGAACCGGTCGATGAGCACCGGGTGGTCGGGGGACGCCTGAATCGCCCGGTCGAAGTAG
>JBDHLD010000062.1:0-39674 GCA_039586035.1 Gemmatimonadota bacterium
GGCCTGCAGGTGGGAGCGCGCCGCGTCGAGCAGGCTCGAGACCTCGGCGAACACGGCGTTCTTGTCCTCGATGGGCGCCGGATCGTCCGTGGGCGGACGGTTGGTATCCACCACGCCTCCGTTGACGTCCCGAGTGTTCACGACCCGCAGCAGGTCCAGGGCCTGCCAGGTCTTGGCCCAGCCGCGGATGGCTTCCAGCTCGTTCTGATCCAGCCCCTGTACGGCGTCCAGCGCGTCGAGCAGGATGTTGGCGTTACGGATGTTCTGGTACCGGCTGGTCCAGAGGTTGGCTCCAAACGCCGGGCTGCCCGGATCCAGCTCACCCTCCAGCATCTCGGTGATGAAGCGGGGGTCGGACCCGTCGAAGTTGTAGGATTCGCGGCCCAGGATCCCCAGGAGCGAGGTATACCGAGGTATACCCGTTGCGGGTCCCTGCCTGAGCCCGGCCTCCGACCATCAGGCCCTGGGCGGCGGTGAAGACGCCGGCGGGCGTCGGGTTGGTGGCCAGGTCCTCCAGACTGGGGTTGTTGAGGTCCGGGACCGTCAATTCTTCGGTACATCCTGCCACGGCAAACGTCCCGAGCAGGAACAGTGCGATCAAGGCTCTGTGCATGGTGATCCGCCTCGTCAGTCGGTTCTCTGTCGTGAGTCGCATGGCTAGAACCCCAGGTCGAAGCTCAGCCAGAAGCTCCGGCTGGGCGGGAAGGGGGCCACGTCGATGTTCCGGGCGATGGCCTGGTTGCCGAAGTTGCTCACCTCGGGATCGAGGCCGGAGTAGCCGGTGAAGGTGAGCAGGTTCCTGGCGGCCAGACGGATCTGGAAGTTGTCCAGCCAGGCGCCCAACCAGCCCTGGATTGTGGCTTGTGGGAAGGTGTAGGTGAGCGCCAGCTCTCTCCACTTGAAGTAGGTGGCGTCCTCGAAATAGCCGCGACTGTCGCCGTTGAGCCAGCGGCCCAGGCGCTGGGCACCGAGGGGACCCTCGATCATGGTGCCGTCACCGAGATCGATCGCCTCGACCGGCTCGTCGTGGTCCGCGTAGTTCTGACCGAAGTCGTACAGCAGCTTGGTGAGGTTCACCACCGTGCCACCCTGATTCCAGTCGAACAGGGAGTAGATGTTGAAGTTGCCGATGTTGAAGTCGTTGACGAACGCCCACTTGAAGTCGGGGTTGGCGTTTCCGATGGCGCCGACGATCTGACTCCCGTCCGGGTTCTTACCCAGGTTCGTCACGATCTGGGTGGCCGACTTGCCCACCTCGATCTGGTAGCTGCCCAGTGAGGTCCCGAAGCCTCCAGTGCGGAACGAGGGCACCGGAAGCTCCTTGATCTCGCTCCGGTCCAGGAAGAACGTCGTGCGGAAGATCCACTGGAAGCTCTGGGTGTTCACGAAGGTGGCCGCCAGCGCCGCCTCGATGCCGCGCACCTGCAGCTTGCCGCCGTTGAAGAACTCGGTCGTGAAGCCGCTGGACGGAGCGAGGGTCCGCTGGAGCAACAAGTCAGAGATGTTCTTCTGGTACGCCGTCAGCTCCAGGCTGGCCGAGCCGTCGAAGCCGATGATATCGATGCCGGCCTCGAACTCACTCTGGCGCTCGGGCTTGAGGCCCTCGTCGCCGGTCTGGCCGCCGACGATGATTCCGGGGATTCCTTCGACGTTCTGAGTACCGTCGAGCGGCGTGAACTTCTGACCGAAGAGGGGGCGGTTGCCGCTTTGCCCCCATGCGCCCCGGATCTTGACCTCCTCCACCCCACCGGGGCTGAGCACGAACCGGTAGGAGCTCGCAGCCTTCGGGTACCAGAACCACTGACCGGGGTCGCCGTTGGCCGAGCTCTTGTCGGCCCGGAGTCCGGCCGACACGAGCAGCCGCTCGTCAGCCAGGAGCCAGTCGCTCTGCACGTAGCCCCCGATGTCCTTCACGAGGATCCGGTTCTGGCCAACGTCCTTCACCGTGCCGGCATCCACGTTCGGTTGACCGGCGATCAGGTTCTGGCTCGTGATCCTGGCCACGTCCAGGTCGGCGCGCTCGAACTGGAATCCCCCCGAGGTGGTCGCCGTGAGAGAGCTACCGGTGTACGTGTGCACCAGGTTGGCGTCGATGTTGATGTTCAGGTTGCTGCTGTTCGAGAGGAGCGAAGTGCCGATGAGCCCGTCGTTGGGCTCGTACTGGAGCTCCGGCGGCGAGAACAGCGAGTTCTTCTGTGCGAAGTAGTCCACGCCGGTGTTGATCCGCGCCCGAAGCTGCTGACTCGACGTATTGGCGAGGTCGAACTGCAAGTTCGCCGCCGTGATGAAGCGCCAGACGTCCTCGACGTTGTCCAACAAGTTGGAGGTCTGTAGCGGGTTGCTCCGCTCGAACGGGTTGTCCGGATAGGTGCCGTCAGCCTGCCGCTGCAGGTTGACGAAGTTCGGAGTGAACGGGAACACCATGTACCAGCTGGTGCCGGAGTTGTCGTTGTTGGTGAGCCCGCGCTCCGCCTCGGTGTGAAGCACGTTGCTGTTCAGGCGCAGCGTCCACGAGTTGAACAGCCGCTGCTCCAGATTCAGGCGGAAGGATTGCTTCTTGAAGCCGGTGTTCTCCACGACCCCTTCGTCGATCTTCCACAGGCCCGAGGCGAAGAAACGGGTGTCCTGGGTCCCCCCGTTGACGCTGAACACGGTCTCGGAAGAGAGCGGGTTTCGGCCAGCCAGGAGCTCTTCGTTGTCGAACGTCTCGCCCTGACGCCAGAGGTCGACGCCGGACTGACCGAAGGCGTTCATCACGTCCTCTTCGGTCTGGAAGGTTCTGGACCCGAGCTTGTTCGACAAGGAGAACATCCCGAACCGCTGAGACAGCCGGAAGTCGAGGTCACCCGGCGTGCCCTTCTTGGTGGTGATGATGACCACCCCGTTGGCGGCCTTGGACCCGTACGACGCCGCCGCCGAGGCCCCCTTCAGGACCTCGATGCGCTCGATGTCTTCGGGGTTCAGGTCCACGATGCGGTTCACCACCGCGTCCTGGGTGAGCGAGGGGTTGGAGCCGCCGCTCGCCAGCGTGATGGCGTTCTGGTTCGACGGGATCGCCGCGTTGCTCACGATCACGCCGTCCACCACGTACAGAGGTTCGGACGCCCCGTTGATCGTGGACGTGCCGCGCAGTCTGACCTGCACGCCGCCTCCGGGCGCGCCCGAGTTGGTCTCGATCAACGCGCCGGCGACCTTGCCCGTCATCTGCTTCTCGATGGTCTCGGCGGGCGCCCGCTCGAACTCGACCGATTCCACCGTGCCGACCGCGTTGGCGAGATTCCGCTTGGAGATGGCGGTGGCTCGGCCCGTGACCACGATGCCCTCGACCAGGAGCAGGTCCGAGGCCATGGAGACCGAGGCGGAGCTCTCGTTGGCGCCGACGGTCACCTCGGCGGTTCTGTAGCCGATGAGCGTCACCCGTAGCTGGACCTCACCCACCGGTGATCGAACGGCGAAGGTGCCCTCGGCGTCGCTGATGGTGGCGAAGGCGGTCCCGACCACCTGGACCACCGCGTCGGGGAGGCCCTGACCCAGATCCTCCCCCGTGACCTGACCTGTGATAGTCCGCTCCTGAGCTTGGAGCGGAGCGCCCCACAGGAAAGCGAGTGCTGCAATGACGACTGGAGTACGTCTCATGCTGCCTCCTTCGGCGGGTTGCCGCGTGGTGAGGGTCGGCCTGCGCTGGACGTCTTCTCGGGGGGATGCTGAACCTCAGACCATTCTTACAAAACCGTCAGATTTCTGCAAGAAAGCCGTAAATGGTGGCACGTCAACGCGTTCGTCGGGAGCGGACACCTGGGCGACTCGGCCGGGCACGCCCCGTGGAGTTGGCCAGGGGGTGGTGGAGGGAGGAACGGGCCGTGGTAGGCCGCGAGCGTGCGTCAGGGCGCCCCGCTCAGGATCCGGGTAGGGGACCACGGGCCGGCGCCCGCTGGTGGGTCTCGAGTGATTCGACTTGGATCCAGGCGGGCACGGCGGGCCGAGGCCCCGAAGGGCCGGAGGTGGGAAGAACACACGTCCGAGCGCGGACGCCCGAGCGCCCGGGGAAGCGGCCTACTCGGTGCCTGGCCACACCAATCGGTATCCGACTCCGCGGACGGTGGCCACCATGCGCTCTTCACCCCGGGCTTCCAGCTTCTTCCGGAGGTTGGCCACGTGGACATCGACCACCCGCGTGCAGGGGTCGAATCGGATGTCCCAGACGCGTTCGAGAAGCTCTTGCCGAGATACCGTCTCGCCCGGGCGTTCCATCAACGCCGACAGCAGGCGGCATTCCGTATCGGTGAGCTTGATGGGCCGTTCGCCACGCCGGGCCGTGCGCTCCGCTTCGTCCAGCACCAGGTCGGCGAATCGCGTGACCCTTGCCCGACCGGGGCCGGCCCGCCGCTTGAGAGCCCTCACCCGGGCCAGAAGCTCACTGAGCTCGAACGGCTTGGTCAGGTAGTCGTCTGCTCCGGCGTCGAGACCCTTCACGATGTCTTCTGTCGAGCAGAGGGCGGTGAGCATCAGGATGGGCGTGGCGTCGCCGCGGGCACGGAGCTCCGCAGCGACCTCGAACCCGCTCCTCTCGGGGAGCATGATATCCAGGATGATGAGGTCGTAGTCCCCACCGTGTGCCATCGCGAGCCCCGTGGAGCCACTGCTGGCGATATCGGTGCGGTGTCCCTCTCGCTTGAGACCCTTCTGGATGGCGCGAGCCACCGCTGGCTCGTCCTCGATGATCAGGAACTGCATATATGGTCCTCTAGCACCTTGTTGTCCGTTCCGCCACCTCCCACGCAGTGCAACCGTCGATTGTCGTGTCGCAACGGGAGACCCCCGTCCGGGCTCTCGACCCACAGAAAGCGCGATTGACCGTACGGCCGAATTGATAAGATCACTTAACAATCAACACATGATGCGCACTGATACCCCACCTTGTCGAGGCGTGAGGGACCGAGTCCCTGTCCCGCCACGACTCGGGAGTGTTGGCGTGGCCATGGAACCCGCCGAAGCGTGAGCCCGACGCCGTGCTGAGCACGGCCTCGAAGACACCCTTCACCATGGTCACGCCAACCTCGCGGGGAAATCTACACTGGTCCCGCTGGCGGGCTCCCCTGTTCCGTTGTTCCCCGGTTCCGCGCCCGCGTCACACCCTCGACTGCGGAGCCTGACCCTGGGCTACGGCCTTCGGCGCGGCGTGGCCCTACCGCCTCCCACTGTCGTCCCGCTGGGGCGGAGTGAGCCCACGAAGCACGCGGGTCTGGCGTGGAGCGACGGCTACCGTCATCCTGGGCAGCGACCTGGCCTCGACCTCCGCCCTCCGGATCACCCATGCAAGAATCCAGCGCCCTGATCACCAACGACGCCGTCGTCCTCGGTCTCCTGGCCGCGACATTGGGCGTAATCTTCTGGACTGCAGAGAGTGATTGGCCATTCTTCCGGAAGTTCTACCGGTACGTGCCCATCCTCCTGATCTGCTACTTCGTCCCGTCACTCTACAACACGTTCGGGCTCGTCGATGCGGAGCAGTCCCGCCTGTACTTCGTGGCGTCGCGGTATCTCCTGCCGGCCACGCTGGTGCTGCTCACGCTGAGCATCGATCTGCAGGCCATCCTGCGGCTGGGTCCGAAGGCGCTGATCATGTTCTTCACGGGTACCCTCGGCATCATCCTGGGGGGGCCGTTGGCCATCCTGATCTTCTCGGTCGTGAATCCGGACGTCGTCGGGGGCGCAGGGCCCGACGCGGTCTGGCGCGGCCTGACGACGGTGGCGGGGAGCTGGATCGGAGGGGGAGCCAACCAGGCGGCCATGAAGGAGGTCTTCGAGGTCAGCGACCAGCTTTTCTCCGCCATGGTGGCGGTGGACGTGCTGATCGCCAATGCATGGCTGGCGATCCTGCTCTACATGGCGGGGGAGGCGAAGCAGATCGATGCCCGCCTCGGTGCTGACACCACGGCGCTGGACGACCTCCAGCGACGGGTCACCGAGTTCCAGGAGAAGCACGCGCGCGTGTCGTCCATGACCGACATCATGCTGATCATGGCGGTCGGCTTCGGGGTGACCGGACTCTCGCACCTCCTCGCCGACTGGATTGCGCCGTGGATCGGACGCAGCGCCCCCCAGCTGGAGCGGTTCAGCCTGGACAATCAGTTCTTCTGGCTGGTCGTCATCGCCACCACCGTGGGGCTCGCTCTGTCGTTCACCCGCGCCCGGGAGCTGGAGGGCGCGGGAGCGTCGAAAGTGGGGTCGGTGATGCTATACATCCTGATCGCCACCATCGGCATGGGCATGGACATCGGTGCCGTGGTGGAGCGACCGGCGCTGTTCGCCTTGGGGGGCTTATGGATGGCGATCCACGCCGTGATGCTGCTCGCTGTGGGCCGGGCCATCAAGGCACCCACCTTCTACCTCGCGGTGGGGAGCCAGGCCAACGTCGGTGGCGCCGCCTCGGCGCCGGTCGTGGCTTCGGCGTTCCACCCGACGCTGGCTCCTGTAGGGGTGCTGCTGGCAGTGTTGGGGTACGCGGTCGGTACCTACGGCGCGTGGCTATGTGGGCAGCTGATGCGCATGGTGTCCTAGCTATACGTCTTCCGGCCCCGCGGCTCGGTCACAGCCCCAGCGCCATCCGCGCGAACGGTCGTCGTGCCCCCGCGGCGCGCCCCCGGGGCGGTCCGGTCAGCTCGACGATCTTCTGCGCACGCTCCGCCTAGGCCGGGTCCTGCTTTCTGAGCTGCGGGAATGCCTTCTCGCACTCTTCGCAGTCCCTGCCGACCTCCTGGCAGGGGACTCCATCTGCCTGAGCCTGTGCGCACGGTGGCCAGCCCTCGTCCAGCCAGCTCGATTCATGTGAGTCCTGCCCGTCCGGTCCTCGTGAATCCTCCATGGTGTCATCGCCCCACGCCAGGGAGTCGCCCGCGACTGATCACGGATCTCAGGGTCGACGCGGCCCGGCCCACGATCAGATGCCTGCCCTCTACCTACGCGATCCCACCATCGCCCGCGATCGGACAAAGCTTGAAAAGCGTGTCGGGTAATCTCCCCGATGCGGACGACGAAGGGGGCGACGTTGGCCTGACGGGAGTCGCGTGTCCGGTCCCCGCCGACTTCGGCTCGCAGGAGCCAGGCTCAACACGCCCAAAGCCCGCCGGCGTCGACGCAGAAGCGACCGGCCCGCGGTGGGGATCTACCCTACCGCCGACAGGGAGACTTTCCCGACCGAGTTTCCGCACTCGGTGGCGGTAGTTTGGTCAGAGGAGCGCGGTAGGCCTCCGCTCGAGCGCAAGAGGTCCGATGGTCGAAATCCGGATCCACGGCCGCGGCGGGCAGGGCGGCGTAACGCTTGCCAAGCTGATCGCTACGGCCCGATTCCTGGAGGGGGACTCCGTCCAGGCGTTCGGCCTGTACGCCGCCGAGCGCTCCGGTGCACCGGTTCAGGCGTTCTGCCGCTACGACCGGACGCCCATCACGAACCGCAACCTGATCTATGAGCCGGATCACGTCGTGGTCCTGGATCCCACCCTCATCGGACCGGCAATCCTCGGAGGGCTGAAGCCCGGCGGGTGGATCCTGCTGAACACCGCCGACCCGCCGGAGGCGTTGACCGACCGGTTCCCCGAGAACTGCCTGGCCACCGTCGATGCGACCGGGATCGCTCGAGCCAACGATCTGGGCACCCGCAGCGTTCCCATCGTGAACACGGCCCTGGCGGGCGCGGTGGCCCGCGTGCTCGGGCTTCCCTTCCACGAGATCGAGGCGGCCCTGGAGCACCTGGGGTTCGTGGGCGGCAACCTGACGGCCGCCCGGCAGGCGGCCGAGGCGGTGCGGTCTCTCGAGCCCGAGGGTCTACCCGAGGCTCCCGTCGAGCTCCTCTCCCGGTCGCCGTCCCCCCACGCCGAGCGGGGACACAGCTTCGTCACGGGCGCCGGGGGGGACCTGCCGAAGATTCGCACCGGTGAGTGGTCTACCCAGCAGCCTGCCCGGCAGCAGTTCGTGCCCCCGTGCAATCACGTGTGTCCAGCCGGCAACGACGTGCAGGGATTCCTCCACGCCCTGGCGGAAGATCGGCCCGACGACGCGCTCGCCATCCTGCTCGAGACCACCCCTTTCCCGTCGGTATGCGGGCGCGTCTGCCCCGCCCCCTGCGTGGCGTCGTGCAATCGGATCCAGCTCGACGGCGCCGTGAACGTGCCCCAGCTCGAGCGGTTCGCGGGGGACACCGGTCAGGCCACGGTGAGTCGGGAGCCCGAGCGCGACGAAAGCGTCGCGGTGGTGGGGTCCGGGCCCGGCGGACTGTCCGCGGCCTACCACCTGGCACGGCTGGGATACCGCGTCACCGTCTACGAAGCCTCGAGCGAGGTCGGTGGCCTCCTCCGCAGCGGCATCCCCGACTTCCGACTGCCCGGCGCCGTGCTCGAACGCGAGCTTCAGAGGATCCTCGACCTGGGCGTCACCGTGGAGACCGGCGCCCGCGTCGGTCGGCCCGAGCTTCTGCGGCTTACGAGACGACACGACGCCGTCCTCGTGGCCACCGGGCTGCAGCAGCTCAGGGACCTGAGGCTCGGCCTCGGCGACGAGCCGGGCGTGGAGCAGGGCATCGTGTTCCTCGACCGCGTGCATCACGGAGACGTGCGCGTGGACGGCGAGGACGTCGTGATCGTGGGCGGGGGCAACACCGCCATGGACGCGGCCCGGTCGGCGCTGCGACTGGGCGCCACGACCGTTCGGGTGGTGTATCGTCGGACCCGTAGCGAGATGCCCGCCATCGTGGAGGAGATCGACGAAGCGCTGGAAGAGGGCATCGTCATCGACTTCCTCACCCAGCCCGTCGCGTTGGAACGGACCGCGGAGGCGAACGGAGGCCCGGCCCGGTACGTCCTCACGTGTCGGCGCATGGAGCTGGGTGAGCCCGACGCCTCGGGACGGCGCCGACCGGTGGAGGTGCCCGGCTCGGACTTCTCGCTCGAGTGCCACCGCGTGATCCTGGCCCTGGGTCAGTCGCCGGACATCAGCGTCTTCCCCGAGGGTACGGAGGTCCGCGAGGGGACGGAGCTCCTGGGGCTCCTCGAAACCCCGGTGTTCGCGGTGGGGGACCTGGCCACCAACGACGGGACCGTGGCCGGAGCCATCGGGAGCGGACGCAGGACCGCCTTCCACGTCCACAACTCCATCGGTGGCGGTCGCCTCGAGGTGGACGAGCACGCTGCGCGCAGGTCGGACGTGGACGTCTGGCAGGACGAGGTCATCCGCGCCGAAGCCCTCCGACTTCACCTGTTCGAGCGGACTCCGGCCACGGCGGCGGCGACGCTGCCCATGGACGTGCGCCGCGCCACCTTCGACGAGGTGCACATGGGATTGGCGGACGCCTCCGAGGCGCGGCGGTGTCTTTCCTGTGGCGTCTGCAACGACTGCGATCTGTGCGTGACCTACTGCCCCGAGGGCGTCCTGAAGCGGGTGGGCCACGAGCTGATCTTCGACCACGCCTACTGCAAGGGGTGCGGGATCTGCGTTACGGAATGCCCCCGCAACGTGGTCTACATGAGCCACCTTTGACGAGGCTGAGGCGATGCCCATCGAGCTGGTGACGGGGAACCACGCGGCCGGATATGCCCTGAGTGCGGCCGGCGAGGCCAACCGCGGCGCCCGGGGAGCGGTGTGCGGCATCTACCCCATCACCCCTCAGACCGAGATCGTCGAATACGTCGCCAAGTTCCCGTTCACCAAGGGCCAGGTCGTGCCGGTGGAGAGCGAGCACAGCGCCATGGGCGTCTCCATCGGCGGGGCGGTGTCCGGAGCCCGCTCCTTCACCGCGAGCTCGTCGAACGGCCTGGCCTACATGCTGGAAAACATCATGGTGGCCGGCTTCTACCGGCTGCCCATCGTGATGGCCGCCGTGAACCGCACGTTGGGGCCCCCGTGGAACATCTGGGTGGACCAGGGCGACACCCTCATGCTCCGTGACTTTCCGTGGATCCAACTCTACTGCGAGACCAACCAGGAGGTCCTGGACACCGCCCTCGTGGCGTTCCGGCTGGCAGAGGATCACCGGATCCTGCTTCCGGTGCTCGTGTGTCTGGACGCCTTCATCGTCTCGCACACCCAAACGGAGACCAACCTGCCCGAGCAGGAGCTGGTGGATCGGTACCTCCCCGATCTGGAGCTGCCGCATCGGCTTCGGGCCGAGGCTCCCCGGACGCTGGGCGGCCTGTCCTGGCCCGTGGAGTCCATGTCGCTCCGTATGGAGATCGACGAAGCGATGGCCCTTGTGCCGGCCGTCTTCCAGAAAGCCCGGACCGAGTTCCAGCAGGTCTTCGGTCGTGATCCGGGGGACGCGCTCCAGACCTTCGAGACGGAGGACGCGGAGCGGATCCTGTTGGCCACCAGCTCGATCGCCACCACCGCCCGAGAGGTGGTGCGAGCCCGCCGCCAGGCCGGTGAGAAAGTGGGTCTGGTCAAGATCAAGATGTTCCGTCCGTTCCCCGAAGACGCCCTGCGGGCCGCCTGCGCCTCGGCCGACAGGATCGGGGTTCTGGACCGGAACTACGCGGCCGGCATGGGCGGCGTCTTCTGGCAGGACGCCCGCGCCGCCTTCCAGGGCCACCGGGACGATCTCATGGTCCAGGACTACCTGACCGGCGTCTGCGGCGGTGACGTGACCCCGGCCATGGTCGAGGAGGTCCTGGACGACCTGGCGGGGCGGGTGCGGGCCGGGCCACCCGTATGGATGGGGATCGAGACTGCGAAGGGGTCCGCTGGAGCAGGGGCAACGGCCGAGGAGGTGCCGGTATGAGCGCGAACGGAGGAGGCAGGGCGGCATCGACCCCGGGCGCCGCGGCGGTAGGCTCGCCGGGTGGATCGGTGGCCACCCCGGCTCTCATCGACGAGCCCCTCGAGGGCATCCCCTGCACCTCCGAGTGCCTGCTCCGGGCCGGCAACACGAACTGCGCCGGGTGCGGTATGAGCGTCGGGCTCACCATGCTGGGCCGTGCGCTGGCCGAGGCCGGGGAGACGTGCACGCTGGCCATCCCCGCGTGTTGCGGCATCGTCACCGCCGGGGCGTTCCCGACCACCAGCTACGGCGTGCCCGTCGTGGCCACGACCTTCGCGTCGGCGCCCGCGGTGGCGTCGGGGATCGCCAGCGTGAGGGACCTGAACGGCGAGGCGGGGCAGGTGATCGCCTGGGCCGGTGACGGGGGCACCTACGACATCGGTCTCGCGACCCTGTCGGCCGCGGCCGAGCGGAACGAGAACATCATCTACGTCTGCTACGACAACGAGATCTACGGCAACACGGGCGGGCAGCGGTCCTCGGCCACGCCTCCCGGGGCCCGCACGACGACGACTCCCGCCGGCAAGCGCGAGGAGAAGAAGGACATCCTGGCCATCATGGCCGCCCACCGGGTTCCATACGCGGCGTCTCTCTCCATCGCGCATCCCGAGGACTTCGCCCGCAAGATCCGCACTGCGATCTCGATGAGAGGGATGCGTTTCCTGCTCATGCATTCCCCCTGTCCCATGGGCTGGAAGTCCGAGCCCGCCGATTCACCGCAGCTCGTGCGCCTTGCTGTCCAGAGCGGCCTCTTCCTCCTGTACGAAGTCCTGGACGGGACGGCATACCGGATCAACGTCGAGCCCGATTGGACCGACCCCGCCGAGTACTTCGCTCGCCAGCGGCGCTTCAAGGACCACCAGGTCGATCTGGAGGCCACGCGGCGGCTGTGCAGGGAGCGGTTCGACCGGCTGAGCACGCTGGCGCGGGCGTTTCCGATTCCGGAGCAGTGAGGTTCCTGCCCCGTTCGAGTCCGGAGCCATCAGCGATCCCAGATCGGCGCACGTGCCGGCCGCGACCCGTGAGACGCCCGTCTTGCCGCCGGACCGGCGTGCGTCAGCGCCTCAGGGGCCCGGTACGAACGGCCTCTCCAGCTCTCCCTCGATGGCCCGCCGGTAGAGGGACTCGTAGTTCTCGGCCATGACTTCCGCGCTGAACCGACGTTCGACGTGGGCGCGACAGGCCGCTGGATCGATCTGGTCGAGCTGGTCGAGCGCTTCGACGAAGGCGTCGTCCGAAGGGCACAGGAAGCCCACCGGATCGCCATCGGTCTCGAAGAGCTCGGGCTGGGAGCCCCGGGGCGACGCCAGTACCGGGCAGCCGGCCGCCCAGGCTTCGGCCACCACCAGCCCGAAGGGCTCCTCCCACCGGATGGGGAAGACCAGCGCGCGGGCCCCTCTCAGGAGCTCGGCCTTCTTCCGGTCGTCCACCGGGCCCACCGAGCGGATCCGAGGGCTCAGATTGAAGCGCCAGCCGCCGGCGATGACGAGTCGCCGACCGGTCGAACGGGCAATTCTCTCGGCTCTGTCGACGCCCTTGGATCGTCGTCCGGGGTCCCCCAGGAACAGCAGGAAGTCTTCCTTCTCGGCCTGGTACACGTAGCTCCCCAGCCCGATGCCGTTGTAGACCCAGTGCCGCCCCCCCAGGCGCTCCATGTGGTTCCGTGACACGAAGGAGTGGTAGGGGCCGTAGGTCCGCTCCTCGTTGCCGTGGATGGTGATGACGTGGGGCCGGGCGGTGTGGGCGGCCAGCCCGAAGTGGAAGTGGATCAGGTCCAGTCCGTCGGGGAGGTGAGGGTCCGCGTCGAACGACGGATCGTCGAAGGCCCTCTGAACGACGGTCTTGGGAATGTGATGGACCGCTGCCCCCGTTCCGGCTGCGTGGCTGCCCGGCGGCGCCAGCAGGACCACGCTGTGCCCCCGTGAGACCAACGCTCGGGCCAGCCAGAGCACCACGCGCTCCGTGCCGCCGTACTTGCGCACCGGCAGGCGCTCACGGTGGCAGAGACCGATGCGGAGGGGGGGCGGCGACATGGGTGGAGTCTGGCGCGCCGGAGACCGGAACGCCACCGGGGCGGCGGCCCCGGCGTCCGGCGCACTGGCGCCACCGCTCCGGCTGCCCGCGCCGTCTCCCCCGCGCCATCCGGCCGGCGTGGGCCCCTACTGGGGGATGAACTCCTCCATCAGGTTGTACATGATGGTGTTGTCGATGCCACCGATCACGTAGAGGCGGCCGCCCAGCGACACCGCCTTCGCCTCCGAGCGGCGCAACCGCGGCTCCGGGTACTCGTACCACTGGTCCGCCACGGGGTCCCACGCCACGTGCGTGGTCTGCTCCACGAAGTTGGTGTTCTGACCGCCCACGAAGTGGACACGACCGTCCAGCACCGCCGTGGCGGCGCGATCACGCACGCGCTTGTGCAAACCGACTTGCGCCCACGATCCGTCGCTGGGACTGCGAGCGAGCAGCTCCCCGGCGGGGTTCGGATCGAGCGTGCTGCCCAGGTTCTTGCGACCGCCCGTCAGGTAGACCGATCCGGCGGCTTCGACCATGTCGGGTGAGATGCGCAGGTCGGGACCGGGCTCACGGGTCCAGCTGCCCGTGGCGACATCGTACGCCAGGGTCCGCTCGTCGGAAGACCCCCATCCTCCTACCACCAGGATACGTCCTCCCGCGGAGACCGCGGCGAAGCTGTGCCGGCCCTCGGGCATTGGAGGCCGGGTGCTCCAGGCGTCGCTGTCCGGGTCGTAGGCCCACAGGGAGGGCAGCGCCACGGCGCCGGCCGAGGCCCCGCCTACCGCGAACAGGGTGTCGGCCACCACGACCAAGCCATGGTTGGCTACAGGGGCCGGGAAATCGTTGAGCGGATCCCACTTCCGAGCGGCCACGTCGTACCGGTAGACACCGTCTACGACGACCTCCTGCACGCCCTGCTGCGAGATGCCGGCCACCACGAAGAGGGCGCCCCGGTAGGCAGCTACGCCGAACCCCCGGAGCGGAATCGGAAGATCCGCCGTCCCCTGCCACTCCCCGGTGCCCGTCAGGAACTCACTGACCGGTGGGTCGTCGGGCGGAGGGAGGGTGGGCGTGACGCCGCCGGAGTCCCCCGAGCAGGCGGCAACCAAAAGGGTCAGCAGGCAGAGCAGCGCCGACGCGGAGGGCGAGCGATCGACGTCGGATGGCATCGGCCACGTCCTTTCCCGGGGTGCGGTTCGTCCAGTCGTCACGAGAACGGATACGCCCTCCGCCTGGGAGGTTTACGGCCCGAGACCCGCCAGGAGCGCCTCCGTGAGCGCTCTCCCGCCTGGCTACGACGACCGCCGGCCTCGGGCGCCGAAAGTGACCGCGCCTGGGCGCTCGGGCCACTCGGCCAGCGCTACTGCTTGCGCGTCGCCTCCATCCAGACCTGGATGCCGATCCCCAGGACCGTGAACCCGGACGTCATTTCGCCATCGAAATCGAAATGTACCGGCCCCTCCTCCACGTCCACGACCTCGCCATCCTGCATGAAGCCGATGTAGAACGTGTTGGGCTCGCTCGAGCGGACGAGCTCGAATGCCCACTCGCCATCGTCCACGAGGCCCCGCAGCTTGCCGCTGGCATCGATCAGCTCGACGTCGAACTCCCAGGTCTGCTCACCCTCTCCGAACATGGTCAGCTCGTAGTCCCCCAGATACGGGGCGATCTCGTCGGAGGTGAAGGCCTCCGCCATCTCGGTCGCATGCACGCCCACGTCCACCGACAGGTACGTATCCCCCCAGTGCATGTGCAGGGTGGTGCCGTCTCTGCGGACCTCCGGGAAGTGGAAGGTGAGGACCTCCATGTGCTCACCTTCCTGTGGTGTGACCGGCAGCGACAGGACGTACTCGTCTTCCGGTGGCCGTTGGGTGTGGAAGCGGTCGGCCTTCGGGCTCAGTCGGAGCGTCCACTCGCCCTCCTCCTCGGGCACGAGCCAGACGGAATACTTGCCGGCAGCGATGTCGTGTCCGTCCAGCGTCGCGTCCTTGGAGAACTCCAACGTGGTGGCCCAGTTGGCCCCCGGCGTCCAGACCTCGCCCCAGTGGATCACCTCACCGAAGATGTTGTCGCGACCCCGCGCCTGCGGCCGGGCGTAGTCGACGACGATATCGGTGCCGTCGATGCGCTGGGACACGCCGCCCCGCTCGCTGGCCCGCACCTGGGCGTCGGTCGGTGACGCGAACGAAATGAGGAGTAGGAAGCCGGTTGCCAGACCGGCTGCGGGGGGGCGGTGCATGGAACCTCCGAAGTGGGGGCGGACCGGGCCGACGGATGGCAGGTCGTAGGAGTAGTAGGCGGCCAGGGACAGGGTGCGCGGCTCAGCCGAAACGGGCGTCGATGGCCGTGCGGATGGCCTCCAGGCCCTTGCCCTTCTGGTGGAGCCGGTGTGCCTCTCGCGCCTGGCCCTTGCAGATGTCGCAGAACTGGGCCATGCCCTGCTCCTCGTAGCAGGTCAGGAGAGAGTAGTAGCCGTCCAGCTCGGCGCATCCGCAGTGACACCTGATCCCGTCCACGATCTCGGGGATCTCGCGGACCATGTCGTAGACCGGAGCCGCCGACGTGTTGGCCAAACGGTCTTCGGTCAGGACCTTGGACGCGTCGATGCCGGGGCGTGGGTCGGGGTGCGCCAACGCGGCGCGTCCACGGGTGACCGGGCCACAGTGGGTGGCGGAGTCGGCCATCGCCGTGCGGGCACCGGCGGCAACGGCCAGGAGGGCGCCAGGCAGTATGCCCAGGAATCGTCTGCGGGTCTGAGTATCCTGCACGCGGTCCGTCTCGCTGGAAGATCGTTGATCCACCGTGAAAGCAGGCAAACGGAGCGGTCGACACGAGGGCCCACCGCTGTCGGGCTGCCTGCCGGCGTCACTAACTATCGTGCTTCAGCGGGGTCGATTTCAAGGTGGCCGTCGGAGCCGGTGCCGTGACCGAACGATGCGGCCTCCGGTCCCTTCACTCCACCCGGAGCACCTTGGCGCCCCGGATTCTCCGGTTCTTCAGCTCCTGGAGCGCCCGGTTCGCGTCTTCCAGCGCGAATTCCTCGATCTCGGGTCGAAAGCCCGCCTCGGCGGCCAGATCCAGGAACTCACGCACGTCTCGCCGCGCGACGTTGGCGACGCTCTTGATCTCCTTCTCCATCCACAGGTGCGCCGGGTAGTCGAGCCCCAGCAGCTCATCCTGATCGTGGGACTCCTTGCGGATGGCGTTGATCACGAGGCGGCCCCCTGGCACCAGGTTGCGCAGCGCCTCCACCACCGGCTTCCACACCGGCGTCGTGTCGATGATGGCATGGAGGAGAGACGGTGCCGAGTCCAGTGTGTCGCCGGCCCACGCCGCTCCGAGCTCGAGCGCGAACTCCCGTTCCTCGGGACTCCGGGCAAAGACGAAGACCTCCGTGTCGGGCAAGCGGTGGCGGACCATCTTCAGCACCAGGTGCCCGGATGCGCCGAAGCCGGTCAGGCCCAGTCGCTGGCCCCCGGTGAGTCCGGTCAACCGGAGAGAGCGGTAGCCGATGGCGCCGGCGCACAGGAGCGGTGCGGCCTCTCTATCGCTCAGCGCGTCCGGGATGGTGTGGGCAAAGGCCGCCGGTACCGTCATGAGCTCCGCATAGCCACCGTCCACGTCCCGCCCGGTAGCGCTGAAGTCGGGGCAGAGGTTCTCCTCGCCACGTACGCAGTGCTCGCACGTCCCGCATGCGGAGTGGATCCACGGCACGCCTACGCGGTCGCCGCGGGCCAGGCCGACCACATCGGATCCCAGGTCCTCGACCACTCCCACGGCCTGGTGGCCCAGGATCACGGGCAGGGCCGGAGGAGGCGTCCGACCCTCGATCTCGTCCAGCTCGGTGTGGCAGACGCCACAAACGCGGACGCGCACGCGCACGTCGCCCGGACCGGGCTCGGGGTCGGGAACCTGCGCAAGGCGGAGGGGCTCCGGGTTGTTGGCCATCGTCCCCAGAGCGTCGAGGAGCATCGCTTTCATTCACATCGCGCCGATTGCAGGGGTTGGGCCGTGGGTGCGCGTGGGAGCCGCGCTCGTCCGGGCCGCCTCACACCTCAGAAGAACGGCGTTCCCGCCAGGCGTCAACGCTCCACGTGCCTCCGCCCCAGGCCCAGATCAGCAGAAACATGAAGCAGAACAGCAGAGATGTCTCTCCGCGGTTCATGAGGGGCCAGATCGGGTTCCCACAGGCGTGCCGCCACCAGAAGATGACCGCCATGTGTCCCGTGAGCACGAATGCAACGGGTCGCGTGAAGAGACCGATCGGAGAGCCCAGTTCGCGGATCGCCGCGACCAGCACCCCGATGCCCAAGGCACCGTGACTCCTCCGAGACACGATCAGCGGATCCCCCGGCACCGTCGATGGGTACACGAGGGTTGCCGGAGCCTGGAAATTAGGCGAGGCGAAGTCTAAATTAAGGTCAGCCTAAAATCCGGACGATAACTCCAGTGTGGCCAACAGCGATGTGTCTTTCACCGGAGGCTAGACAGCGATGACCGATCCCCTGACCGCCTTGGCGTGGTTCGCGGGCGTTGTCGTGGTCGTGGCCGTGGTCCTCTGGCCTCGACGCGGGGTCGTGGCGCGGCTGTCTCGCCTGTTGGGGATGACCGAGCGCGTCTATCTGGAGGACTCCCTCAAGCACCTGTACAACTGTGAGTACGCGAAGCAACCCGCAACGCTCGACAGCCTGGCGGGTGCCATCGGGGTCTCCAGAGGCCGCGCCGCGGACCTGTTGAGGCGGCTCGAAGAGTTGGAGCTCGTGGACTCCGACGAGACCGGTCCCGGGCTGTCAGAGGAAGGCCGAGCGTACGCGCTCCGCATCCTTCGCACGCACAGACTGTGGGAGCGCTACCTGGCGGACCGTACGGGGGTGCGGCCGACCGAGTGGCACCGGGAGGCCGAGCGCCTCGAGCACACCCTGTCCGAGGACGAGACGGACCAGTTGGCCGCCAGCCTCGGCCATCCGGTATTCGATCCTCACGGCGACCCGATCCCCACGAGAGACGGCCAGATCCCGCCGCAAGCAGGCGTCCCTCTGACCGCCCTGAAGCCGGGACAGCTCGCGACGATCCTCCATCTGGAAGACGAGCCTCCGTCCATCTATGACCGGCTCCTCGCCGAGGGGCTGAGCCCCCTGATGGTGGTGCGGGGCCTGGAGGCGCCCAGGGGGCAGGTGCGCCTGGAGACAGAGGGACGCGAGCTGGTGTTGGAGCCGGTGATCGCCGGCAACGTGACCGTCCAGGTGCTACCCGCCGAGGCCGAGGCCGCCGGCTCCGCCATGACTCTCGACGAGTTGGCCGCCGGCGAGGCCGCCATGGTCACCGGCATCTCGGCCGTGTGCCAAGGTCCACAGCGCCGCCGGCTCCTGGATCTGGGGGTCGTCCCGGGTACGACGGTCACGGCCGAGCTTCGAAGCGCGTCCGGTGATCCCGTGGCGTACCGGATCCGGGGCGCGCTCATCGGCCTCCGGCGCGAGCAGGCGTCCTGGATCCACGTCGACCGGGGACTACCTGGTGGCGTTGGCCGGCAACCCCAATACCGGGAAGAGCACGGTCTTCAACGCCCTGACGGGGCTGCGGCAACACACCGGCAACTGGCCGGGTAAGACGGTGGTCAGACGGTGGTCCGCGCCGAGGGGGCGTTCTCCCATGGCGACAACAAGGTCAAGATCGTCGACCTGCCCGGGACGTATTCCCTCCAGGCCGGCAGCGCCGACGAGGAGGTGGCGCGGGACTTCATCCTCTTCGGTCGGCCCGACGTGACCGTGGTGGTCGTGGACGCTACCCGTCTGGAGCGGAACCTCAACCTGGTCATCCAGATCCTGGAGATCACCGACCGCGTCGTGGTGTGCCTGAACCTCACGGACGAGGCCCGCCGACACGGAATCGCGGTCGACGCGGACAAGCTGTCGGGCGAGCTGGGCGTGCCCGTGGTGCCGGCCGTAGCCCGTCGCAAGGAGGGCATTCCCGAGCTGCTCGCGGCCATCGACGACGTCGCGTCAGGTCGCCTTCGCCCGACACCCTACCGGATCGAGGATCAGCCGCCCGAGGTGGACAGCGCCGTCAGCGCGCTGACGCCGACCATAGACGAGGCTTTCCCGGAGCTGCCCAACGCCCGCTGGGTGGCTCTCCGGCTCCTCAACGGGGACCGGCGTGTGGAGGAGGCCGTGCGCACGGGGGAGGTGGGCTTTCTTCGCCCGGACGAGAGCTATGGGCCCCACGACGAAGAGGAGTTCGACGACGGTGGAGCGGCCGTGGCGGTGGCCAGCTCGGTGGGCCAGACGGTGCTCCGGAAGGCCAGCCAGCTTCGTTGGACGCTCCGACCCGACTTCCACGACGCCATCATGGAGCGCATCTACGGCGCTGCGCAGGAGATCGCCAACCGCTCCATGTCGCGGGGCCTGAAGCGGGCCAAGTTCGATTTCGACCGCACGCTGGATCGTTGGCTCACGAGCCGGGTGCTGGGCTTCCCGCTGATGCTGGCGATCCTCACGATCGTCTTCTGGCTCACCATCGCCGGGGCCAACGTGCCGTCCCAGATGCTGGCGGTGCTGCTCATCGACAACGTCCACCCGGTGTTGAACGCCTTCGGCGCGTCCATCGGCATGCCGTGGTGGCTGTCGGGATTCCTCTTCGACGGGGTGTGGCTGGCCACCGCGTGGGTGATCAGCGTCATGCTGCCGCCCATGGCGATCTTCTTCCCGCTCTTCACGCTGCTCGAGGACTTCGGCTACCTGCCGCGCGTCGCCTTCAACCTGGACAGCCTCTTTCGGCGAGCGGGGGCCCACGGCAAGCAGGCGCTGACCATGTGCATGGGCTTCGGGTGCAACGCGGCCGGCGTGGTGGCCACCCGGGTCATCGACAGCCCCCGGGAACGCTTGATCGCCATCATCACCAACAACTTCTCGCTGTGTAACGGGCGCTGGCCCACGCAGATCCTGCTGGCCACCGTCTTCATCGGCGCTCTGGCCCCGGCCCACCTGGCCGGGCTGGTGTCAGCGAGTGCCGTGGTCGGGGTGGCCCTGCTGGGCATCTTCTTCATGTTCCTGGCGTCGTGGATGCTGTCCCGGACGGTGCTGAAGGGCCAGGCCACGACGTTCAGCCTCGAGCTCCCGCCGTACCGTCCGCCCCGGGTGCTCCAGACCCTCTACACCAGCCTGATCGATCGCACGCTCATCGTGCTGTGGCGGGCCATCATCTTCGCGGCGCCGGCGGGAGCGGTGATCTGGCTAGTGTCCAACATCTCGTTCGGCGGCGTCAGCATCGCCGAGCACATGATCGACTGGATGAACCCGTTTGGGCTGTTGATCGGGCTGAACGGCGTGATTCTGCTCGCCTACATCGTGGCGATTCCGGCCAACGAGATCGTGATCCCCACAGTGCTGATGCTCACCGTGCTGTCCGCGGGGATGGCGGGGCTGGGGGAAGGGGCCGGCGTGATGTTCGAGCTGGACTCGGCGTTCGCCATCGGCGGGATTCTGGAGGGCGCCGGCTGGACGCTGCTCACGGCCGTGAACCTCATGCTCTTCAGCCTCCTCCACAACCCGTGCTCCACCACGCTCTACACGATCTGGAGGGAGACGGGGAGCGCCAAGTGGACGGCGGTGTCGGCGCTGCTGCCCCTGGCCATGGGGTTCACGGTGACGTTCCTGGTGGCCCAGTTCTGGCGACTGCTGGCGTAGCGCGGGCGTTTAGTTCCCTACCAGCTCCTTCAGCTCTTCGAACCAGTTCTGCACCAGGATCACCTCTGGGGTCTCGACCTGCACCTGGCGGAGCATGATGAATCGCTGATCGTCGGCCGTGACGTCGTACAGGGTGTACTGCTCCTGCTGGATGATCAGGTACTCGGGCCCGATGTCGAAGAGAACGATTCGCTCTTCGACGCTGAACTCGGACCCCGGCCGCACCTGCGCGGCGATCATGCGGCTCTGTCCGTCCACGTAGAACAGCTCGGACCCGCTATGGGCCCACTGAGGCATGACGCCGCCCGCCGAGGAGACCTGCCACTTGCCGCTCTCCGTGTCCGGGAAGGGCCGCACGTAGACCTCGTTCTGGCCCGTCTCGTCCGACTCGTACGCGAGCCACTGCCCGTCGGGTGAGAGCGAGATGGCCTTCTCGTCGAACGCGCTGGTGACGAGGGGCGAGGGGGCGCCCTCGGCGCCCGGCGCCAAAGCCACGATGTCCCGCGCGCCGGCCGAGCCCAACAGTCCTCCCGTACGGCCGATGATCCAGCCGTCGGCCGACACTACGCCTTCCCAGATCGATTGCTCGACATCGTCGAGGAGCAGCTCGGCCGATCCGGTGCCGTCCGCCCGCTTGGCATAGAGGTCCGCGTTCCCGCCTCGCTCCGAAAGGAACGTCACGGACCGCCCGTCCGGGGTCCATCTCGGTCGTACGTCCTGCGCCGTATCGGCGGTGAGACGCGAGAGTGGGCCTCGGGGCAGCTCCTTGATCCACACGTCCTCGTTGGTGTCGCCCATGATGCTCACCGCGAGACGCGTGTCGTCCGGAGACAGGGCCACACCGCGGTTGTTGCCCCCGGGATCGAACGTCCACTCCGGATCGATCACGCTGCTGGCGCCGTCTCGGTCGACCCACACCGGTTGATACAGGGACGAGGCGGACCCGGTGGCATAGACGAGCGTGCCGCTCTCGGAGATGGCGAAGGGCGAGAGGAGCCGCTGGGCGTCGTAGGCGATGCCGGTCAAGGTCGGAATCGCGGGCCCCGTGAGCTCGAGAGACTCTGCGTCGAACGGCGCGGCCAGAAGCTCCCCTTGCGGGCTCGGGAAGACGAGGTACCCCGAAGCGACGTAGTGGGGTTGCGTACCATCCTGGACCAGGGCGCGGATCTCATCGGAACCGAACTCGACGGCGTGGATTCCCGGGCCCCCGGCGGCGTTGATCGAGAAGAGGACTCCGACTCCCGGAATCACGTGAGGATAGAGGTGCCGGGGCGCGCCTTCGGCGCCCTGGGTCACCACCTCGCTGGGTCCGCCCCCGACCGGCGTACGGCTCAAACCCCTGGACATGTCGCTGTAGTAGACGTAGCCGTCCGCTCCCCAGTGGGGGCAGCAGAACGCCGAGTCGGTCAGCGTTCGCGAGACACCACCTTCCAGAGAAACGATGCGGATGGGCCTCGGCGGAGGGTCGAGTACCACGTACGCAACCTCTTGGCCGTCGGGCGAGATGGTCGGGCCGGTCGCGAAGGTGGAGCTCGGCAGCGGCGTCGCGTCGAGCTCGTCCCAGCGGCGCAGCCAGAGCTGGCTGAACTGATCCTCGGCGTCGCCCTCGTAGATCATGACCGACGCATCGGGCGAGAGCGCCATCGTGCCGGCGACGCCACCCCGTTCCTGCGGCAGGAGCACCGAAATGCGTGTGGTGGGCTGAGGCTGGGTCGGCCGCAGCAGCGCCCACATGGACATGGCCGCGAACGCCAGGGCCGTCACCCCGAGCCCCAGCGCCAGCCGCTTCCAGGCACCGACGTTGGCGGAGGCGCCGACGCCGGCCACGGCGCCGTGACGGAAGCCCGGATCGGAGAGGGCGTCCGCGAAGTCCTGAGCCGAGGCGAAACGGTCGGCGGGGATCTTCTCGAGGGCCCGTCGGATCGCCGCGTCGACGTTCGCCGGGATGGAGCGTCGGGCCACCGTGGGCTCTACGGGGGCTCCCGAGATGATCTTCCCCAGCACCGCCTGGGCCGTGTTGCCGAGGAACGGCGGCTCGCCCACGAGCATCTCGTAGAGAACGCACCCCAACGCATAGATGTCGCTCGCCGGTCCCACGGGCTGGTCGCCGGTAGCCTGTTCGGGGCTCATGTAGTACGGGGTGCCCAGGCTCAGGCCCGTCTCCGTCAGGCGGCTCCCCCCGGCGGCTCCGACGGCGATGGCGATCCCGAAGTCCGCCACGACCGGCTGCCCGTCCTGGAGCAGGACGTTGGCCGGCTTGATGTCCCGGTGGATCACGCCCTGACGGTGTGCATGATCGAGTGCCTGCGCGACTGCGGTAGCCAGCCGCACCGCCTCCGGCACGGGCAGCTGCTTTTCGCGGTTGAGCCGGTCGCGCAGCGTCTCGCCTTCCACGTACGGCATCACGTAGAAGAGGAACGACTCGGCCTCCCCCGAGTCGTGCAGCGGCAGGATGTGTGGATGCTGCAGGTTGGCCGTGGTCTTGATCTCGGCGATGAAGCGGTCCGCGCCCACGACCGCGGCCAACTCAGGCTTCAGCACCTTCAGCGCCACCGGTCGCTCGTGCTTCAGGTCCTGGGCCAGGTAGACCGTGGCCATCCCGCCCTCGCCGAGCTCTCGCTCGATGACGTACCGGCCCTCCAGAGCGGCGTTCAGGCGGGTGACGGGATCGGACATGGCTCGTCGTGGGGGGATTGCTGGCTCGACATCGACCGCGGACGTGTTCAACGTAGGGACGACAACAGCGGAGAGGCCAGCTTCCTTTCGGGAGGTTCCACGCGACCCCACGGCACTTCGGTCCGGTTGAGGGGGACAAGAGGCATGAAACCCATGGTCAGCTCGCCAATCGTCGCGCTCGCTCTCACGACGCTGGGCACCGGCGCCAACGCCCAGACCTGCACGATGCCGGACCTCGTTGCGGCGGCCGTGCCGGATACGGTCCCTGCAGCGAGACCCTATGCGACCATCCGCGATACGGGCATCCCGTTCGCCGAGGTCGACCTCGGGATCGGGCACCTACGGCCCACGGAGTCGACGTGGGCGTGGGACTGGCTGGACCGGGTCAAGCTGCCGTTGTCCCCGTCTCCCGGAGCGACGCCGTGGGGATGGATCGCCGGAGGTTGGATCGTCGATGCGTCGGGGGGCCACGTCGCGCCCTTCGCGAGGTCGGGCCTGGTCGAGACCGGGTACGAAGACGCAACCGTCATCGTCTTCGAGCGCACGGACGATGGGTGGCTTCGGATTCGCTTCGCGGCTGACAGCCTTTGGTCCTCCGACGACGGCGCCCGGGAGGTCACGGGCGAGGAGGGTGGGCGAATCAACCTCTCGCCACGAGAGGGCGGGACGGCGTGGATCCCCCAGTGCGCGCTTCGGGCCGACGACTTGGAGCTCCAGGTGGAGCCGTGGGGTGAGCTCTTCCTGTCGGACCGAATCTCGCCGTTGTTCTTTCGTTCCGACGTCCGCCACGTGCTACGGCTCGAAGCCCGCTCCGACAGCCGGAGGCTCGCCGTGATCGAGGGAGACTATCACCTCGAGCCCCTGGAGATCGAGGGCGATTGGATGCGAGTGACCCTGAAGCAGCCGTCCGACTACTGCGCGGACGACCTCGAGCCCGTCGTCACGACCGGCTGGATCGAGTGGCGGTCGCCGGAAAAAGGACCCTCGCTGTGGTACCATTCGCGAGGGTGCTAGCGGCGGAGCCCCGGTTGGCGCGATCCTGAAGGACCGGCGACGAACCGGCCGAAGCGGCCGAAGCGGGTTCGATGTGGCCCGCCGCGAGCCGTGTCACTCCAGCTAGCGGCCGTGATCAGCGGGTAGAATGACGATTGACCATCCAGCCGAGCACGCCGTAACGCCGCGTTCGCGTGCGGCGAGAAACCACCAACAGGGGCAGGCCCCGTGACTTTACTCCTTCTCACCGTCGCCACCGTCCTCTTGGTGTCCGCCTTCTGCTCGTTGAGCGAGGCGGCGCTGTACGCAGTGCGGCTGCCATACGTTCGCGGGCTCGCGGAGTCGGGAAGCCGGGCCGGGCGGGTGCTACAGCACTTCAAGGAGCACATGGGACGCCCGATCACCGCCATCCTGGTGGTCAATACGGTGTCGAACACCGCGGGCGCGGCCGTGGCCGGCGCTTTGGCCGCCGTCGTGTTCGGCGAGCGAGGCCCGCCCATCGTGATCTTCTCTGCGGTCTTCACGTTGGCCGTGCTATTCCTTGCGGAGATCATCCCCAAGATCGTCGGCATTGCGCACGCGCGTCAGGTGGCGAGGGCCGTGGCGCTTCCGTGGAAGGTGGTCATCACGCTCTTGGCGCCGGTGGTTCTGGCCGTCCAGCGGCTGACGCGAATCCTGACGCCCGCCACGGCCCACCCCAAAGCGCCCGAGGAAGAGGTGGAGCAGCTCGCCATGATCAGCGCCGAGGAGGGCAGCATCCTGGAGCTGGAAGCCGACCTGGTGCAGCGCGTGCTCAAGCTCAACGAGGTGCGGGTCCGCGACATCATGACGCCTCGCACCGTGGTGCAGCGCTTTCCCCAGGACATCACGGTCAAGGAGGCGGCTGCTCAGGTGGGGGACTGGGTCTTCTCCCGCCTCCCGCTCCACGACCCCGACGACCCGGAGCGCTGGACGGGTTTCGTGCGAAGCCAGGAGATCCTGGTCAACCTGGCACGGGACCGGTTCGACATACGGCTCGAAGACATCTCACGGCCGCTGCATCTGGTGCCCGAGGCCCGGCCCGTACACCAGGTTTTGGCCGACTTCCTGGCCCGACGGGCCCACATCTTCGGCGTGGTGGACGAGTTTGGCGCCAGCGCCGGCGTCATCACGCTGGAAGACGTCATCGAGACGCTGCTGGGGACCGAGATCATCGACGAGGTGGACGAGTTCGCCGACCTAAGGGCCATTGCCAAGCTCCGGGCCCGCCGGCTGCGCAAGATCCGGGAGCAGGGGGAGTTCGGGGCGGAACGCGCGCGGGGTCGTGATGAGGGGCATGGCGGCGAGGGCTCGGGGGCTCCGAGCTAGCCTCCGCTACAGGATGGCGGGCACAGATTCTGAGGCGTGCCCTCTTTGTCGACGGGGCCCGGTGAGCCGTGGCGGGAGGATCGAGGACCCGGTGGCTTGAGGCCACGTAACCGTCCTACTCTACCGTTTCCGCCCCCGGCTCTCTCTACCGGAACTGGCCATGCTGAGGATCTTCGTGCTGTCTCGAGCCTGCCTGCTCCTCGCCCTCCCGTTTCTCCTGCCGGCCTTGCCATCGGCCGCCCAGATCGAGGTCACCGAGGCGTCCATCTCCGAGCTCCAGGAGGCCATGACCACCGGCGCCGCGACCTCGGTCCAGATCACGGCAGCGTACCTGGATCGCATCCGGGCTTATGACCAGGCCGGGGCACGGCTGAACTCGCTGATCCGGGTCAATCCCAACGCCCTGGCCGAGGCCGAGGCGCTGGACCGGGAGCGTTCCGCTCGTGGGCCCCGGGGACCGCTCCACGGCATCCCGATCATCCTGAAGGACAACTACGACATGATCGGCATGCCCTCGACGGCGGCCTCGTTGGGGCTCGCGGGCCTCACGCCCCCCGACGATGCGTTCCAGGTGAAGAAGCTCCGGGAGGCAGGGGCCGTTTTCATCGGCAAGTCCAACCTCCACGAGCTGGCTTCCGGGATCAGCACCGTCGCATCGCTCGGTGGCCAGACGCTGAATCCGTACGACCTGTCCCGAAACCCCGGCGGCTCGAGCGGTGGGACCGGGGCGGCGATCGCGGCCAGCTTCGCCGCCGTCGGTTGGGGGAGCGACACGTGCGGCTCGATCCGGATCCCGTCCTCGCACAACAACCTGGTCGGGCTTCGGCCGACGAAGGGCCTCTCGAGCATTGACGGGATCTTGCCGCTTTCCCACACGCAGGACACCGGAGGACCACTCGCCCGCACGGTGCGAGATCTGGCCATTGCCCTCGACGCCACGATTGGCCCGGATCCGGCGGACCCGGCGACGGGCGCCCTCGATGGGCGAGCGCTCCCGGTCTTCACCGACGCACTGGATGAGCGGGCCCTCGACGGTGCCCGCATCGGGATCCTGGAGAAGCTGTTCGGGAGCGGCGCGGAAATCGCCGCGGCCAGGGTCGTTCGTGCCGCCATCGAAGAGATGACAGAGCTGGGTGCCGACACGATGACGCTGGAGATCCCAGAGCTCGACAGCCTGACGGCTCGAACGGGCGTGATCAGTCACGAGTTCGTGGCGGATCTCGCCGACTACCTGGCCGGAGTACCCGAGGCCCCGGTCGCGTCGCTGCATGAGCTCATGGACCAGGGTGTGATTCACGAGGCGCTCATCCCCCGGATGAGGGCACGCACCAGCGACGACGCGCTGGACCCCGAGGCATACCGGGAGTCTCTCTCTCGGCGGGGGCCACTCCGGGACACGCTGGTTGCGCTGATGGACCGCCATGAGCTCGACGCGCTGCTGTATCCCACCATGCGACAGATCCCGTCTCTCAACCCAGACCCACAGCGCGGGTCGAACTGCCAACTCGCGGCCAACACCGGCATGCCGGCCATCAGCGTGCCGGCGGGCTTCACGGATGGCCTGTTGCCGATCGGTGTCGAGCTGCTCGGCCGTACCTTCGACGACGCGCGCCTGGTCGCGCTGGCCTACGCCTTCGAGCAGGGCACGGACCACCGGCGACCGCCACCGAGCACACCGCCCCTGGCCGATGGTATCGCACCGACAGCCTTGTCCTTCAACGTGCACGCGACGGGCGAGAGCGCTACCGAGGCACGCGGGCGGTTCACTTTCGATCCGGTCCGGGGAACCCTGGCCTACGAGGTCACCGTGACGGGGGTGGACGCCGCGGAGGTGCACGCGGTGGCGCTCCGGTCCACCGACGAGCAGGGCCAGTGGATGGTGGTGCGGCGCATCTCGGGGCCGGGAGTCACCACGCCCCAAGGCACGATCAGGCTCACCCCAGCCAACCGGTCGAGGTTGGAGCGGGGCGAGCTCTACCTCGACGTCTTCACGCGGGGCCACCCGTTCGGTGCCGCGAGAGCTAGCTTGGAGCTGCCGCGCTGAAGAGCTGGGGGCGGGCCACGCCCAGTCCCCGGCTCGCCAACTCGGTCACTGTCTGAGCTCGACCGACTCCTCGCCCGGGGGGCGTCCACTTCGGTAGCCTGGCCAACCGCTGCGCCCGCCCCTCTTCCCGTAGACCGAGCGTCCCTCTCCGTACGCGATCCCTCGCGAGCGCATCAGACTCCCTGGCCGCAAAGGCGGAGGCGGTACGCTTCATGAGTCCACGGAGAACCACGATTGGACAGGTCCGGACCTTCCGAGGTCAAGCTAAAGCCCACATCCATGATCGCCGATACTCTGGGTGGTTAACAGCTCCCAACGCTCACGCCCCCCGACGGGCTGCAAGCGTGGGTTCTCTATAGGCTGGAGGTCCCGCATGTTTCGGATTGCCACTCTCTTGATCCCCCTGCAGGTGCTGCTGGTCCCGGGGGTGGCCTCGGCTCAAACTCAAGAGGTCGACCCCGGCCTCTCGGCCTTGGACTCCCTTCTAAGCCTCCCTGTCGAAGCCGCTGCCAAGTACAACCAGCGACGCTCCGACGTGGCGGCGTCGGTGAGCATCATCACCTCCGACGAGATCGCCGCGTACGGCTTCAGGACGCTGGCAGACGTGTTCCAGACGCTCCCGGGCTTCTACGTGAGCGACGATCTCAACTACAGCTACGTGGGGGTGCGTGGATTCAGCCGTCCCACGGACTACAACAACCGCCTGCTCGTCCTCCTCGATGGGCACGTCATGAACGAGTCGTTCTACGGATCCACGGCCACCGGGACGGGTTTTGGCTTGGACCTCAGCATGCTGGACCGCATCGAGGTCGTGCGTGGCCCGGGCTCCGCTCTGTACGGGACTTCGGCCATGTTCGCCGTCGTCAACCTGATCACCAAGAGTGGCCGTCAAATCGACGGAGTCGAGGTCGCGGGCGCCGCGGGAAGCAACGGAACGCGCGAAGTCTCGCTCTTGCTCGGGAACCAGTCAGATGGGGGCCTCAACGTCATGGGGAGCGCCAACTGGTCGGACGTGCGGGGTGCGGATCGATACTTCTCCGAGTTCGACGACCCGTCCACCAACCTCGGAGTCGCCGAGGGACTCGATTGGGATCGATGGTACGGGGGCCGGGTCGTCCTCACGTACGGTGGCTTCCGCCTGGACTTGGCCGGCACTTCGCGCAGCAAGGGAATACCCACCGCGCCCTGGGAAACCGAGTTTAATCATCCCGATCAGAAAACGACGGACGGACGGGCGTTCGCCCAAGCGTCGCTCGATCTGAAGGTGTCAGAGGACAAGCAGCTGTCCGCCCGCGGATTCTGGGACCGCGCTTGGTATGATGGCATCTACCCCTATGAGTCCCTCTTCTTCGAGGAGTCGAGCAGCTCCACGCTCGGCTCCGAGGTCAGGTTTCTCTGGGACGTCTCGGCCAACAACCGGCTTGTCGGCGGAGTGGAGGGTCAGTTGCACCACCGGGCCCGGTTCGGGAGTTGGGATGCGGACGGGGAGTATTTCTCCGGTGACTTCCCATTCGAGCAGGGCTCCGTGTATCTGCAGAACGAGCTTCAGCTCGGGCCGGCCGGTATGACTTTGGGCGTACGCTACGACGCGTACTCGAAAGCAAAGAACGCGGTCAGCCCGCGGGCAGCGCTTCTGCTTCGCGCATCTCGGACTGCGACCGTCAAGCTGTTATACGGCAACGCGTTCCGTGTGCCGACCGTGTACGAGCGCGAGTACTTCCATGAGGACGACGGAATCGTGCTCAACCCGGGCCTCGGACCGGAGACGATCCAGACGTTGGAGGCTGCCTGGGAGCAGCGCCTCGGCGGCAGCCTCCTGGCGCGAACGTCACTGTTCCGGTATCGCATTTCGGACCTCATCGATCTCGTGGAGACACCGACCGACCCACTCCTGCAGAGGTACGACAACATCAGCGCCGCAACCGCTACGGGCGTCGAGCTCGAGCTCACAGGTGCCCTCGACGGCGGGATCACCGGCTACGCCAGCTATACGTTCCAGCGCACTCGGGACGAGACTGTCGAGGTCGAGCTCTCCAACTCCCCGGCGCACATGGCGAAGCTCGGCTTCACCGTGCCACTGCAGCCCCTGATCCTTGGCACCAACGCCGTCTACGAGTCGGGGCGATTGACCGTTCAGGATACACGCACAGCGTCCCACTTCGTACTCGATTTGACGCTCTCGAGCCGTGTCTTGGCGCACGGCCTCTCGGTCACTACGTCGCTCAGAAACGTTCTGGGAAGCGACTACCGAACGCCAGGTGGATGGGAGCATGTCCAGGCCGCCCTCCCACAGCACGGACGGCGCTTCTACGTCGACCTCCGGCTGCGCTTCTAGCTCACGTGCTGAACCTGCACCGGCTGATGGCGGACGTGCCGTCAGGGAGCTCGGGCGGCGCTTTGCAGGGCGGCGCGTGGCGAAGGGGCCTGTCTGGGCCACTGCTCCTCTGCGCTTGTGTGCTCGTCGGCTCAGGGCTCTGCTCACCGTTGGAGGCTCAGCAAATGGCCCTCACGGCGAGCCAGCAGCTGTCTCTGTACGCCCGCGTCCTGCCGTTCGATCGGCACCTCATGGAGCAGGCGGGAGACGAGGTCGTGATCGGCATCGTCTATCAGAGCGGGTTTCCGGAGTCACGGCGTGCGAAGGAGGCGATCTTGGAGGCCGTCGATCAGACCCTCGTCGAGATCGCCCAGGTGCCGACTCGCTTCATTGCCGTGGATGTCCCTACGGCGGCGGCGTTGGGAGACGCGCTCGAGCGGCACCAGCCGGATGTGCTGTACGTGGCTCCTTTGCGATCCATCGCAATCGGCGCCGTGAGGGAGATGTGCGAGAGGCATCAGGTCGCGTCGATCACCGGCGTCCCCGACTATGTCGATCGCGGTGTCGCCGTTGGCATCGGTGAGCGTGGCGGGAAGCCCGAGATCTTGGTCAACAAGGACGTCGCAGACGCCCTCGGCATGGACTTCGCCGCCCGGTTCCTGCGACTGGTGACGGTCCGCTAGCATGTTCAGACGCCCGCCCTTCACCGTCTTCCGCACCGTGCCCATCAGGGTCAAGGTGGCGATCGTGCCGTCAGCCCTCATCGCCGCCGTCGCGGTGTTCATGTACGCATACTTTCCCGGGCAGATGCAACGCCAGGCTCTGGCGGGCCTGGTCAGAGAGGCTCAGGGGATCGCCGAGATGACGGCGTACGCCGTGGCACCCGCGGTTCTCTTTGACGATGCCGAGGGCACACGAGAGGCTTTCGGCGGCGCGCTCGAAAACGAGGATCTCGCCTATCTGGTAGTGCACGACCAGTCCGGAGAGGTGTTCGCCGCGCACGAGCTGTCGCTCGCTCGCTCGCTTCGTTACACGGAGTCAGTCGGGGCCGCGGACCGACGGGTCTACCACGTCAGGGTACCACTCGAAGTGGAGGGCATGGGTGCCGGAGAGCTGTTCCTGGGGCTGCGCCTGGACGAGGTCCTGACATCGACGAAGGAGGCCCGGCGGAACATCGCTGCGTTGAGCCTCGTCGTCCTCGTGCTCGGCGTCCTCTTGGCGGGTGCCGTGAGTGCTCTGGTCACTCGCCCCCTGCTTGCAGTCGCCGCTACCGCGCGCAGGATCACGGGCGGAAGCTCGAACGAACGAGCGCCCGTCGTCGGAAGGGACGAGGTGACGGAGCTGGCGGCGGCGTTCAACCAGATGCTGGACGCCATGGAGCGGAAGACGACCCAGCTGGCGCGGGAGACCACACAGCGTGAGCGCGCCGAAGCGGCGTCACAGGCCAAGTCCGAGTTCGTGGCCAACATGAGCCACGAGATCCGAACGCCGATGAACGGCATCATGGGCATGAACAGCCTGCTGCGGAGAACGGCCCTGAACCCGAAGCAACGCGGGTACGTCGAAAAGACCGCACGTTCGGCGGAGTGGCTGCTGACCATTCTCAACGACGTGCTGGACTACTCGAAGATGGAGGCGGGCAAACTCCACCTCGAGGAGGCACCCTTCGACCTCCAGGTCGTCGCCGAGGACGTGATCGAGCTTCTCGCGCATCGAGCGCTCGAGAAGGGAGTCGACTTGACGCTGCGGTACGCATCATCGGCGCCTCGACATGTCGTGGGCGACGCCGGTCGAGTTCGTCAGGTGCTCATCAACCTCGTCACGAACGCGGTGAAGTTCACCGACGACGGGGGAGTTGTCGTGGAGATCTGCGCGCGTCAGGAACCGAGTGGCCGGACCCGTCTGCGACTCACCGTTGCGGATACCGGGATCGGTGTCCCGGAGGACCGCCTGTCGATGATCTTCGACAAGTTCTCTCAGGTCGACTCATCTTCAAGCCGCCAACATGAGGGAACCGGCCTCGGTCTGACGATCTGCAAACAGCTGGTCTCCCTCATGGGAGGCGAGATCGGCGCCGAGAGCGATCCGGGCAAGGGCTCGAAGTTCTGGTTCGAAGTGGAGCTGCCGCTCGCGGAAGGAACCGTGGACTCCTCCCTCCCCACAATGTCGATCGAGGGCACGAGGGTACTCGTAGTCGATGATGATCCGGACGGACGGGAGGTCCTGTGCGAGCTGCTCACCGGATGGGGCCTGCGGCCGACCTCGGTGGCATCGGCGGAGCAAGGGCTCGCCGCACTTCTCAGTGCCGCCGCCATTGATCCGTACCAGATCGCCATTCTCGATCACTTCATGCCAGGAAGCTTGAGGGGGGATCGGCTCGGAGCAGCGATCAAGGAGGACTCCTCACTTGGGGACCCCGCCCTCCTGCTCCTTACCTCGGCCGCCGAAGAAGCGACTGACCGCGAGATCGAGGCCATCGGGTTCGACGCGTACCTCTCCAAGCCCGTCAACCCTTCGCTACTTCTCGACGCGTTGGTGACGACCTCGGCCGCGCGTGCACGGGGGACAGCCTCACCGCTGGTGACGAGACAGAGAATCGCCGAGGGAAGGGCGGCGCTGGGTCACCACCTGGCGGCAAAGACAGAAGGAGCCGGGTTGCATGTGCTCGTTGTGGATGACAACGAGATCAATCAGGAGGTGACGCTCGAGATGCTCGAGGCACTCGGGCATAGCTGCGATCTCGCCGATAGCGGAGCGAGCGCCGTCGAGCTCTTCGATCCCGCCGTCCACGACCTGGTCCTGATGGATTGTCAGATGCCCGTCATGGATGGCTACGAAGCCTCTGAAGAGCTGCGGCGCAGATACCCTGCGGAGAGCCGCGTACCGATCATCGCCCTGACGGCTCACGCCATGCGCGGAGACCGCGAAAAGTGCCTTGCCGCGGGGATGGACGATTACCTTTCCAAACCTCTCCAGTTCTCGGCACTGGAGGCGGCCATCGAGCGGTGGCGCGCATCTCCAGGGGGACTCACCTCCCCACCTGCCAGTGCACTGGCTGGAACGGCCGGTGGTGAGTGAGCTCGAGCGCCTGAGGACGGAGCTCGCCGGCGAGCGGCGTGCGTGCGAAGACGCCGGGGCGGAGTGCGCGCGGTTGGCGAGGGCGCTGCCGAGGCGCGTGGGCGATTCACCTTCGATCCGGTCCGGGGGACGCTCGTATATGAGATCGAGGTGTCCGGGTTGGATTCGGTGGCCGTGCACGCGGTGGCGCTTCGGTCCACCGATGACGAAGGCCAGTGGATGGTGGTGCGGCGCCTCTCGGGACCGGGGGTCACGGCACCGAACGGCATGCTCACCCTGACGCCGGCCAACCGGTCGAGGTTGGAAGAGGGCGAGCTCTACCTGAACGTGTTCACCCGCGACCATCCGTTCGGGGCCGCGCGAGCGAGGTTGGAGCTACGGCGCTGACCAACCCAGACTCTACATCATCCGGAGCTCGTCTAGACGTTCCCGGAGCACATCCGCCCACCGCCTGAACATCGTCATCACATCAGACCGAACGTACGTGGGCGACACCTCAGCCATGTTGCGGCTGCCCCGGGTTCTCGTCGGGTCTCGCCGGTCAGACGCGCGCGCGAGAATCTCACCGCTTTCCGAATCGCGCAGCTCCAGGATCAGGGTAACAAGGCCGTACGAGGTGGTGTAGACGCCCCCCCGGCCACCCTGCTCGGTCGGCACCGCCACGACGAGGTCGATGAGCGACGCCGTGATCCGCAAAACATCGGGACCCGGTTCTGCCGTCAGCTCATATCCGTCGTCTTCGGTCAGTACTTCGACGACTGTCTCCTGAAACATGCCCTTGAGGTCTTCCATCTGCGATGGAGTCAGGGCGAAGTTGTCGGTCGCTCCTGCGCCCCCTGATTGTGTGCGACCCCTCGGGTCCTTTTGATAGGCCACGTCCACGGGGTCGAGCATGAAACGGGTGTACGCGGTCAGGTCTATTTCGGGTTTGACATAGACTACTGGGAGAACAGAGTGATCGATACGGACCAGGCCGTCCACGGTGACTTCCGCGTCGGGGCCGGTCTGCATTGTGGGCGGCGGTGTCGATGCGCAACCAGCGAGGGCACCCGCAATGATGGCGACCGGGACGACGCTCAAGGTATTCGTTGACATGGGTTCAAGACTCCCAGCTAAGGTTAGTTGGGCTCAACGCAGCCCACCTCGCGCTCTCCTGCGGCTGCGACCTCCATCGGCCCGCCACGCCTGGATCAGCGAGACGTTGTCTCACCGACGCCGCCCTCGACCTCTGTGAGCGTCTTCGGACTCGCCGCACCGTACGACAACTGAAACTGAAGCAGGTCCCCCAGCTTGAAGCGCGTGGATTCCAACTCGCTGATCGGCACGATCCGGAGGAGTCCCCTTCGGGCGTCGGGCGTGTTCGGGATGTACACCGATGCCATCGTTGCACCTTCGGCTGTACCGGTGAACGTGTTCGTGATGACGCCAAGCGAGCGTACGGTCAGCGAGGGCCATGGGACCAAGACCACCGGAAACCCCCGTCGGTCGTCGGGCGCGAGCTCCTCGACGAGGCGACCCTCCCACTGCGCGATCCCCCTTGCAGCCTCCCAACGTCGAAACAGTGGCCGCGTGAGCCGGGGCCCGATCCACCCCACGACCCATGGCACGATCAAGAGGGCGAGCGCGGCCAAGGCCAGTCCACCACCCACGCCGCCGAACATCCCATCGAGGATGTCTCGCAGTCGATCCAGGACGAACCAGCCACCCACTCCTACCGCCACGATCCCGGCTCCGTGAAGCCACTGCACGAGCGCTTCGAACACGAACCGGCCGGGCTGAGGCTCGGACCTCACACCCCACCCTCGATCTTCATGGCGGCGATCCAATCCTGCGCCCCTGCTGGACTCATGTATCCGGCCTCCCGTGTCGAGCGTCCCGTGGACGTTCAGTTCTGCAGCTCGACCGCCTCGTCGCCCGGGGCGTCGACCACCTGGTAGAAGGTGGCTCCCGTCTCGTCCTCCACCTGTTCGAAGAACACCATGTCGAACTGGTAGTACGTGACGCCGCCCTCTTCGATGGTGGTGGCGCCGTCCGGGAGCGCGTCCACCTGGGCGCCGATCTCGGGCTCGCCGTTCACGTACCCCGTCCGGCCCCCTTCCTCGAACTCCACGTAGAGGGCTCGGTCGACGTAGTAGTAGGTCTCGGCATCGGCCACGAAGGAGGGGCTCCCGGCGGGAATCTCGTCCAGCTCTTCCTCGGGGGGCAGCGGTTCGACCCGGTAGATGGTGCGGCCCGCATCGTTGGTGTCCTGGGTGAAGAAGCTCCGGTCGAACTGGTAGAGGGTCAGCTCACCCTCGTCGTGGGCCTCCGCTTCCTCGGGGATGGAGCTCACCTCGGCGCCCACAGGGGCTTCGACCACCACGTACCCGCCGCCGCCGGGCTGATAGAACGCCCCTTCGTGGTAGTAGTACGTCGAGCCCTCAAAGGTGATCTGCTCCGCGCCGGCGGGGAGTTCGGCGGTCTCCCAACCCACCGGCGCGGTGGTGAGCACGTGGCCCTCTTCACCGTCGTACAGGACGGGTCGGTACCAAGGGTTGTAGTGGTAGTAGGTGACCCCGTAATGGACGTGGGTCGTGGACGAGCTGGCGATCGTCACGAACACTGCCGTCCGGATGATGAAGCGCCCAGGCCACCATCCCCAGTACCAGCGTCGGTGGTGCCAGAAGCGGTGGTGCCACCAGAAGCCTCTGCGCCAACGACGCGACCGGTGCACGCGGCGGTGGCGGTACCGCGAACGGCTCGGGCTTACGGTCCTGCGGCTTACGGTGCGGCGTCCGGCGGCATTGCGTGCGTCGGGCCCGCCGGGACGTCCTGCCGAGGGTGCCCGCCCACCACGGCGGGGCTGGACCGCGGCTCGCGAGGGGCCCCGGCTCGACGGGGCGCCGGCCCGAGGCGCGGCCTGCCCTGGTCGGCCTCCCGCGGCGGGCGGGGAAGGCCGGCTCGTCGAGCCCGAGCGGGCCGAGCTCTTCTTGTTGACGTTCGAGCTCTGCTTGGCCGAGCGACCTCCGCTACGACCTTGAGCCTGGCCGCTCCTCGCCTGTCCGCCTGGAACCTGCGCCACGGCCTTCGTGGTGAGCTGGGGTGGAGCGGGCGCGACCTCGACCATCAGGAGCACGGCCACGAGCGCCACGATCAACCGGATGTTCATCGTCTAGGTCCTCCAGGGGCGAAACTGGGCGAGACGGGCTGGCCTGGGCCGCCCGTCACGGCCGGACGACGGGTGTCACGTCGACCCGCTCGGCGTCGGGCGGTGGGGTGAACGCGAACGTGGCGTCTCCCTCGGGCAACGAGGTGGCCCACCGCCGGAAGCGGGCCGTGTAGCTGGGGCGACCCTCTTCATCCGTGAAGACGATCATCATCTTCGCGGGAAAGGGCTCGTCGCCGTGACGGAGCCACATCTCGTAGTCTACGCCCGGCTGTCGCATGGCCACGTGATCGGTCCACTGACCCTGGACCCACTCTTCACCCACGTACTCCGCCGACGTGACGCGCTCGCCGATCCAGCGTTCCCCCGGGTCGGCGGCAAGCAGGTCCTGGAACGGAACGTCCAGGCTGTACTCGTTCACCAGGCGCTCCACCGCCGCCGGGACCGAGGCGGGGACAGAGACGCTGCCCCACAGGTTGGCCGGCTGCTTGAGGAGCGTGAACGTCCCGTCGGAGAGCCAGGCCCGGTCCGTGGTGCCGTCGTCGTTGAGCGTGATCCAGGCCAGCTGGTCAGGCCTTCGCAGCGCCAGCCGCTCCAGCTCGTCGAAGTGCAGGGTCTGTCCCGACTCCTGAACTGCGCCGTACGTGATCGTGGCTTCGATCAGCAGCTCGGGTTGGCTGCCGACGAACTGGACGGTCCGCTGGATCAGGGCGCGGGCATCGGGCAGCTCGCTCGCGCCCTCCGGGAGGGGTGGGGGCGTCCAGTCCGCGCCTTCCGCCACCGCTCCCGCCGCGGCGCCACCGCCGGTTTCCGGCGATGTGCAGCCGATCGTGAGGCCACCCAGAACCATCACGGTCACCAGGCCGCTAGCTCCGAGACACGAGCTCATATGACTCACCTCCAAGGGTTGCTAGAGGGTGGACGCGTGCCTACTGCCGGCTGGGCGGCACCGGAATGTTCGTCCCATACAGCGCGTTGATCTCGGCGTACAGCTCCTCGAGCACGTCCTGGTGGACCACCCGACCGCCCGTGATGAAGTCGCTGAACGTGGTCCGCGTGATGGATGGATCGGGTGGCACCAACGGGATCGTCGAAGGCTGAGGCCAAATGTCCTCGTCGACGGCCGCCATGCGCACCCGGATGTCGTCCCGGGTCACGTTGAAGACCATGTAGTCCACGGCCAGCGCCAGGGGGCCGTCGTACGTCCGCCGGATGTCGCGAATGACCAGTGGGGCCGTGTCGAAGTCGTTGAAGAAGTGGTACGCCACGGCCATCCGGGGCTGCGTCTCGGCCATGACCTTGCCGAACTGAGCCGGCGACGTGTGGATCTGGGTGCCCACGTTCAGGGCTGCGCCCGGCGTGAAGCCCTGCTTCTCTACGAGGCTCTGGGGCGTGATGAACGCTTCGTGGACGGCCAGGTCCACCCCCTTCGTGTGCTCGACCCACCACTGGTTGGGAAACGTGTCGCTGGAATAGGCGAACTTGAGCCCGTTCCACTCCAGGATGAAGCTCACCGGCCCATCGTAGATGTGGATGGCGGGGATGGTCCGGATGGTGACGCCGTTCTCCTGGTATATGATCTCGTTGACGCCCTGGTAGTCGAACTCGGTGACCTCAAGGTACAGGCCCCGCGTGTCGGTATTCCCGAAGCGCGTGTCCACGTCCCACTTGAGGCTTTCCTCCAGGTGCTCGAGCGCGTACGCCGTGCCGTACTCAGGCGTCTCGCTGCTGGGTCCCCAGACCTGGAGCGGCACCACCCGGTTGGCCACGACGCCTCCGACCCACAGCGCGTCCAGGTCGCCGAAGTGGTCCGAGTGCAGGTGGCCGATGAAGACCTTGTTCAGGTAGTTGTGGGGAATCTTCAGGGCGCTGATGCGCTCGGCAGAGCCAGTCCCGATGTCGAAGAGGAACTTGTCGCCGTTCCCCAGCTCGACCAGCCAGCAGGCGGCCGCCTGCTTGGGTCGGGCGTTGGGCATGCCGGTGCCGCAGGCGATGACTCGCATTTCGTCCGGTTCCAGCGCCTCCGTGCCCGGATAGTACACGTCGCGGTCTTCGACCACCCCGGTGGCGGAGGGAGCCTGCTGCCGCTGGGCCAGAGCTCCCGGCCCGGCGGGCATGAAGGTGTTCGCGTCCGCCGCGTAGACCGGTGAGGCCACGGAACGCTCGACGCCGTGCCAGGCGTCCTGCTTTCCCAACTCGTATGCTGTCAATGCGACGGCGCCAATGACGAAGACGCCTACGAAGACTGTCGGTCTGCGCCCTGCGATCATGAATCCACCCCTTTCAATGTCATCTCGCTCGCTAGTGCTGACCCGAGCACTACTCCGGTGATAACCGACCCCCTGCTCAAAACCCCAACCCCACCGACAGCCCCCACACGTAGACGGGTCTCTTCCCGGAGATCATGTCTACGTAGAACGTGGGCGCGACCGTATATCTCCGTCCCACCTCGAACTCGTACAGTCCTCCAGCACGAAACACCGCTTCTGTCTCGGACTCGGACGACTCTTCGGCAGACCCAGCCGAGGCATCGCCTTCATGCTCCTCGGGACGCTCTTTCGCGAACTCGACACCCGGCCCGAAGCCCAGAATCAGTCCGCGCGTCGCGTGGAAGTTGAGCAGCACGCCCAGGAGGCCTTCGCGCTCGTCTCCTTCGAAGACCAAAGACCAACTCGCCTCCGATGGCGAGCCCGATCCAGGTACTCAGGCGGCGCTCGTAGTCGAGGCCCAGAGAGAAGCTGGAGCTCGTGCCGTCTTCGACGTTCTCGGTCGTGGCTCCTACGAACACAGCCATGTGGTTCGCGTGGTGACCCGCCGCTCCCTCCTCGTGCGACACCGGCTCGCCTTGGTGCTCCTGGCCCACGCCCGTTTGCGGGACCACCCAGGCCCCGAATGTCATCAACGCGACGGCGAAGGACGCTGTTGGACAGCAACGATGCCTCATAGGGCCCTCGAGCCTAGTCTTGTGAGGGTCTCGTTCGACGGCCCGGACCTCGCGCGGCTCCGCGGCCGTGACGCGGACATGCACCGCAAGGGTTTAGAAGCACCACGCGTGCCAGCCCGCAGAGGACGCATCCCGGAGATGTAAGACACCTTCGGTAAATGACTTAGGGGCCCACCCGGTATTTCCGCGCCCCAACGCGGGGGCAACATCTTGACCCCCCAAGGGGGGATGGGTAGGCAGAAGCCGTGCGACGTTGAGCTAGGCCTGAGCTGGCCTCTCGATCCCGAGCTTCTTCATGCGGTGGCGTAGCAGGGAGGGGCTGATTCCCAGGCGTTCCGCGGCATTGCCCTCGCCTTTGATCTTCCAGTTCGCCTCGGCGAGCACTCGCAGGATGTGGGTGCGCTGCAGCTCGTCCAACGTGTCGTCGGCGGGTTCGCTCCATACGGCTCGATGCTCGCGAAACCTCAACTGACCCACCTCGAACCGGTCCAGCGACAGCTCGGACCCCGACGAAACGATCATCGCGCGCTCGATCGTGTTTTCCAGCTCGCGCACGTTCCCGGGCCAGTCGTACCTCGTCAGGGCCCGCATGACGTGGTCGGGCACGCTTTCGATGCGCTTCCCGTGC
>JBDHLD010000175.1:0-8015 GCA_039586035.1 Gemmatimonadota bacterium
TCCAGTTCATGACCACCACCGCTTCGCCGGTGGCCCCGGATCTCCCGCGGAGGACCATGAGGAAACGCTGTCCGTCGTCCGACACGTCGTACTGGGTGCTGAAGATGTTGGACCCGAAGTCGAGCCCGGAGAAGAGGACCTGCTGGCGCGTCACGCGGAACGACGGCTCGGTGACCACTGAAGCCGCGACGATGTCCCCGTTTCCGTTCCGGTAGAAGAGTTCCCCGCCCGAACGCCCCCACGCGGGCTCCGTTCCTCCCTCCGTGGACACCCGGTAGACGGCCGCGTCGGCATCGGGAAAGGGGCGGACGTAGACCTCGTTGGATCCCCCCTCGTCGGAGACGTACGCCAGCCAGCGGTGGTCCGGGCTCACGGCCGGAGTGAGTTCGCCCGCCTCCGTGGCCACCAGGGGCGTGACGGTGGTCGTCGCCCCCATCTCCACCAGGAGGATGTCCCCGGCGCCGGGCTCCTGGTTGTCCGTCCGGATCACGAGGCGCTGGGCGTCCACGGGGACCACTTCGAAGATCGCCCGGCTCTCGGGGATGACCACGGCCTCCGGTAGGCCTGTGGCGTCCACCCGCTTTCGGTAGACAGCGCCCACGCTGGCTCGATCGGAGATGAAGTAGACCGCCTCCCCCGAGGGGGACCTCCACCCCCGAGCGGCTTGGTCCAGATGTGCGTCCCCTCCTCGGACTGGACCACGGCGCCCAACGCCGACCCGTCCGGAGAGATCCGTACGCCCGCGAGCGTGCTCCTCACGTCCGGCAGGAGCCCACCCTCGGTGGCGCCGGTCCGATCCACCCATACGAGGTCGTCCACCGCGTCCCCGGCTCCCCGGTAGACGAGGGTGCCCGCCTCGGCCAGGGCCAACCGAGCGGCGCCGTACGCCACCACGTCCACCGTCTCCTGAAGAGCTAGGGGGGCGCCGGTGACCTCGAGCCGGTCGGCGTCGAAGCGCGCCGCGAGCAAGGTTCCGTCCGCCTGGGCCACCACCACGTGTCCGGTGGGGGAGTAGCGGGCGTAGACCCCCTGGAAGAGGGCCTGGATCCGGGAGTTGGCGAAGTCGACGACGGCGACCTGATAGGCGTCGAGATTCCGGGAGGCCATGGGGATGACCGTCATCAGCGCGCCTCTTCCCGAGGGCAGGGCGTCCACCCACGCGTGGGTCCGGTCTCCCTCCGCCAGGGTGGTGATGCGCTCCCGGCTCCCGTCTTCGGGTGAGACCCTCCACACGCCATCCAGCATGGAGACGTAGATGAGTCCGTCCTCGCCCCAGTCCACGCCCCCTCCATACAGGCTCGGATCCTGGACGCCGGAATCCACGAGCGTCCTGGGGAGCCCACCGGCGATAGTGACGACCTTCAGTTCCAGGAGCGTCGTCAGAAAGGCCAGGGACTCCCCGTCAGGGGAGAACGACACGCAACAGCGCACGTCGCCGGTGCCTCGCACCGGCACGGGGTCGAGTCTGTCCCGCTCCCGGATCATCACCTGGGGCAGCGCTCCGGTCACGCTGGCGAACGCGATCCGGCTTCCGTCCGGGGAAATGGCCAGCCCCGGATCGAAGAAGGCTCCGCCGCCTGCCTCCCGGTCGCCAGGGAGGTCGATGATGAAGCGGGTGACGTCCCGGTCGGGCTCCGGGGGACGCCGGGTCAGGAGTGCGGCGACCGCCACGGTGAGGATCCCGACGGCCACGGCGAGACCAGTGGTGACTGGCGTCCATGTCCGGGCTGGGGCAGCCCCGGGACGGCCCGGGATCATCCGGCCCGTGAATCCGGGGTCCAGGAGGGCGGCCCGAAAGTCCCCGGCGGTCTCGAATCGGTCGGCCGGGAGCTTCTCCAGGGCCTGCGCCACTGCCGCCGCCACGTTGGGCGGGACCGACCTGCGGAGCCGGGTCACCGGGCCCGCTTCCTCGGTGAGAATCTTCATGATGACCTGCTGGACCGACGCGCCGGTGTGCGGCGGGGCGCCGGTGAGCATCTCGTAGAGGACGCTCCCCAGGGAATAGATGTCGGCCCGGGCGGTCAGGTCCCGGTCCGCCGTCGCCTGCTCCGGGCTCATGTAATGCGGCGTCCCCAGGCTGAGCCCCGTCTCCGTCATGCGCCCTTGGCCGGCGGCGCTCACGGCCAGCGCGATCCCGAAGTCGGCGACCACGGGCCGGCCGTCCTGCAGCAGGATGTTCTCCGGCTTGATGTCCCGGTGGATGATCTCCTTGCGGTGGGCGTAGTCCAGGGCGTCGGCCACGTCCCGGGCGATGCGAACGGCCTCTTCCACCCCCAGTTGCCCCTCCCGGTCGATGCGCTGCCGGAGCGTCTCGCCCTCGATGTAGGGCATGACGTAATACAGGAACGAGTCCGCTTCGCCCGAGTCGAAGAGCGGCAGGATGTGGGGGTGCTGCAAGTTGGCCGTGGTCTTGATCTCCGCCAGGAACCGCTCGGCACCCAGGACGGCGGCGAGTTCGGGACGGAGGACCTTGATGGCGACCTTGCGGTCGTGCTTGAGATCCTCGGCCAGGTGGACGGTGGCCATGCCGCCCTGGCCGAGCTCCCGCTCGATGCGGTAGCGGTCGGCCAGAGCTGCGGCGAGGCGCGAGGGCTGTGTATCGCTCAACGGCCGGCTCCGCGCATGATCCGGTTCACTTCCTCCAACCAGTTCTCCACGATGACCAGCGCCGGCTCGTCCTGCGCACCGACCTGGTCCCTCCATCGCACCAGCAGGAACCGGGAGTCGTCCGGGCTGACGTCGAAGGAGCGGTAAAACTCTACCTCTCGGTAGCCAGCTGCGCTGAACAGGACCTGCTGTTCACCCCGCTGGAACACCGCGCCCGGCAGCACCGCCTGCGAGGCCAGCTCCCGGTTGCTGTTGATGAAGAAGAGCTCCCGCCCGCTGTGGGCCCACACCGGGCTCGTGCCGCCGGCGTTCGAGACCTGCCACTTGCCCGCCTCCACGTCGGGGAACGGCCGCACGAACACCTCCCGCCGTCCCGTCTCCGTGGACACGTAGGCCAACCAGCGTCCATCGGGTGAGAGCGCGGGCGAATCTTCATCGTAGGGCGCCACCAACAGTGGGCGGGGCACCGTATCCTGCCCCACCCGGAGCGCCACGACATTGCGCAGGTTGTCGCCCGTGCCCGTCCGCATGACGATCCATTGTCCGTCCCGGGACCGATGGGCCTCCCATATCGCGGCCTCGAGGTCGAGCACGAGGGAATCTGCTCCGGTCCCGTCCGCCCGACGCTGGTAGAGGTCGAAGTCCCCGCCGCGATTGGAGAGGAAGGTCACAGCGCGGCCATCCGGCGTCCAGCGCGGTCGAATCTCCTGGGACTCAGTGAAGGTGAGCCGCGACACCGGGCCCTCGTCCAGTTCTTTGACGAAGACGTCCGCGTTCGCTTCGATCCGCGGGGTGATGGCAAGGCGTGTTCCGTCGGGAGAGAGCGCCCAACCGGGAAGATTGTCTTCGAGCCGAAGACCCCATGCCGTATCGACCGGTTCGGCCCGGCCATCTCGGGACACCCACACCGCCTCACTCGCCAACCCCGATCCGCCCCCGGCGAGGTAGACAAGTGTGCCCGAGGCGGCGAGCGAGATCTGTGCACGGTTTGTCACGGTCACGCCTTCGAAGAGCGGCACTGGAGCTCCCGTCACACTGAGCGTACCCAGGTCGAACGGCGCCCCGAACACGGCGCCGTCCCGTCGCGCGAAGAGCAGTCGGCCATCCGCGTACGCCGCCCAGGCCACGTCCGGCAGCAGCAGCTTCACCTCGCCGGAGCGGCCGTCGGCCACCCAGAGCTCGGAGGTCGGCACGCAGCTTGCCGAGCAGTGGGTGAACAGGATCCCCCGGCCATCCGGCAGGGCCGCCATGGCACCGGCGAACCGCCCGGCTTCCGGCGTGAACACCACTTCCGAGTTGCCTCCGCCCGCGGGCATGCGCCGCAAGCGCCACTCGCCGTCCTGGTAGGCGACGGTCCCGTCGTCCAGCCAGATGGCGACCCCCTGGGCGGTGTCTGCGATCGTCGTGGCGACACCGCCGTTCGCCGGAATCCTCCACAGTCGGCCGGCGGCGATGAAGCCAATCCACTCCCCGTTCGGTGACACGGAGGGGATCTGGGCTCCCGTCGTGCCGGCCAGCGGTGTCGCTTCCAGCCGATCGCGAGCCTTCACCCACAGCTGCGTCTCCCCGGGGGCGTCGCCGGGTCCCGTGTAGACCAGCCACGACCCGTCCGGAGCAACATTCAACTGCGGGTATTCGCTGATGACCAGTGAACGGTCCGGCGGGATCGTCAGCGCGTACCGGGTCACCGGCTTCGGGGGCGGCCGCAGGAGGGCCCACGTAGCGACGGCAGCGAAGAGGAGCGTAGTCGCGGCGAGCCCGGCGGTGAGAACGGAACGGCGGCGGGCCGGCGGGGCGGTCGCGCCCACCGCACCGGCGGTCGCGGTCGTGAAGGTCAGGTCGCCCAGTGCGTGGGCGAATTCCCTTGCCGTGTCGAATCGGTCCGCCGGCAGCTTCTCCAGGGCCTTCGCCAGCGCGGCCGCCACGTTCAGCGGCACCGAACCGCGTAGCTCCGTCACCGGCTGCGCCCGCTCGGCGATGATCTTCATGATGATCGCCTGCGCCGAGTTGCCCATGTGCGGCGGCTCGCCCGCCAGCATCTCATACAAGACGCTGGCCAGCGAATACACGTCGCTCCGCGCCGTGATCGCCTTGTCCGCCGTCGCCTGCTCCGGGCTCATGTAGTGTGGCGTGCCCAGGCTCAGCCCCGTCTCCGTCATCCGCCCGCCCGCCGCCGCGCTCACCGCCAGCGCGATCCCGAAGTCCATCACCATCGCCCGCCCGTCGTGCAACAGGATGTTCTCCGGCTTGATGTCCCGATGGATCACCCCGTTCCGGTGTGCATAGTCCAGCGCGTCCGCCACCTCCGTCGCGATCCGCACCCCATCCTCGATCCCGAACTGCGTGTCCCGATCCAGCTTCTCACGGATCGTCTCGCCCTTGATGTAGGGCATGACGTAGAACAGAAAGCTGTCCGCTTCACCGGAGTCGAACAGCGGTAGGATGTGGGGGTGCTGCAGGCTCGCCGTCGTCTTGATCTCCTGCACGAATCGATCGGCGCCCAGGACGGCGGCCAACTCGGGCTTGAGGACCTTGATGGCGACCTTGCGATCGTGCTTCAGGTCTTCGGCCAGATACACCGTGGCCATCCCCCCCGCGCCGAGCTCGCGCTCGATGCGGTAGCGGTCGGACAGGGCGGCGTTGAGACGGGAGGGGATGTCGGTCATGGCGGGGGGATTCGAGGATTGGCGCAAGATTCGCCTCGCGCAGGTAGGTCCGCAAGTAGTCAGACGCCGGAAGGCGCCGTGGGGCCGATGCTTCTGACGGGCCCGGAGTCCACGTCCCGGTTGCAGGTACGTACCGGTGTCCACTTGGGCCCGATATTGGGCCCCATCAGGGCTGCAGATCCTGGCCTCGCCGGGCGACAAGAACGGCAGATCGTGCTCTCTACCAACGAGTTAGACGTGTTTTGCCGTGATTCGGACTAACCGATTATCGATTTGCAGGCAGGAGGTCGCCGGTTCGTTCCCGGCAGGCTCCACTGCCCCAAGTCCAAGCCCCGCAGTCGGTTCGGCTGCGGGGCTTCGGTATTCTGGACACGGTACACGCTCTCGATGTGTTCCCTGAGGGACGCCAGCGACCCGCCGTCCCAGCCGTCGCAGATCTCGTCGATGGTCTGGAGCCCCAGGAGCCGATAGCTCTCGGTCTGGGACTCGTCGAACCATTGGTCCGCGGTGCTCTGGTGGGGGAAGGTGGGATTGGCGGCGGCGTAGCTCGCCACGTCGGGGGACTCGTTCCCCAGGAGCAGCGGCTTGACGTACACGAGGAACCCGTCCTCCGACGGCGGATCGGCCTTCGAGTACTCCACCGTGGCCACTGCGCAGCGGCGCACCCCCTCACGCAGGGGATTGGTGCCCGCGTCGGAGAACGTGATCGGCACGCCCATGTCGATGCGGATCTTCCGCAGGGCGTTTCCCAGGTCGTCGTAGTTGAAGTCCGGATCGCACCCGGCGTCGAAGACCACGATCTGCCGGCACCGGCGCCGCACCATCTCGTACAGCCCCAGGTTCTCGAAATGTCCCCCGTCGGACAGGTACACGTAGGGGGTCTCGTCGGAGGTCTGGCCCAGCGCTTCCTTCACCAGTGACCGGATGGCGGAGAGGGGGCCGGGCAGCTTCCAGCTCCGCGCCCCCGGGGTCCCCGGATTCCCCAGCCAGGCTCCGAGGCGGGTGTTGAAGAGGGTCATGATGAACCCCACCACCGGGGAGGAGTGGTAGCCCATGTTGGGGCTCGCAGCGGCGCCCGAAAGGGCCACGGCCGTTCCCAGCGTGATCCCCCCCCCGTACTCATCCGTGGGACGGAACCCGAGTGACGCGTTGCCGCAGTGGAGTGGGGTCACCGTAAAGGGTTCGGCCTTGCGCTGCTGCCAGGCCAGACGGCTGGATCCCACCAGGTTCAGGGTGAGGTTCACGACATGGAACGGTCGAAGCGCCGGGTCCAGGTCCGCCATGGGGAGATCGTCGTTGGCCGCGAAGCCGGTGAAGTGGCTGGCCCTGCGATGGGGGTTGGAGGCTCCCAGGTAGGCCCGGATCAGCCGGTCCCGGTACATGGCGTGGAGCGAGAAGGTGTTGATGTTCACGTAGCGCGCCATGATCCAGCTCACCGACAGGAGGGCGAGGGCCAGCAAAGCCACGTGGGCGGGATGGGACCGGTCGAGGATCCCATAGTGGTTCGCCCAACCGACCACCTGCCCGTCCGGGCCGAGCATCTGGTGGCCCGAAAGTGCGTGCATGGCCTTCAGGAGGACGTTCGTGAGGACCGACAGGGCGCCGGCCAGGAGCGCGACGAAGACGGGCGGGGCCACGCGAGCGGCCAGGGAGAGGATGCGAGATGGCTTCTGGGTTTCGCCTGCCGCCCCGGCGTTGGCGTTGGCCACGAAAGACCCGCTGAACGTACTGAGCCAACCGGCGGCAACGGCCACGCTGGCCAGGAGGCCGTGCGCCCACGCCCGCCAGCCCAAGGCCCACTCGGGCAGCATCAGCACGACCCCGCACACCCCGAACCATCCGATGGCCACCAGGAGCACCCCGGCCACAGCCCGTGACATCCATTCCCGGTCTTCGTCCCGGAGGAACGTGCTGGAGAGGCCCACGAAGAAGACGGTGGCCAAAGCGAAGCCGAGCAGGATCAAAGGCAGGCCCAGGGTGACGTACGCCGCCCAGGACAGGTCGAGCTCGGGCTTGGGATTCCACAGCACGAAGTTCGTGGTCACCCAGGTGGCGACGCCGGTCCCGACCGCCATGCACAGCACGGCCAGCGACAGGGGCCCGATGAGCAGGCGCATGCGCTCGCCGAAGGGACGGGGACTGACGGCCAAGCTCAGGAGCCACGCCACGCCGCACGCGAGGAGCATCCACCACAGGACGTCACTGAGGTTGCTTTCGTCGACGAACGAGTTGCCGAGGTAATGGAGGGAGTCGAAGGCCATGAAAGTCAGGACCCCGACGACCAGGGGGACCAACATGTTGCGGATGTAGTCGTAGCGGGTGTGGTCCCTCCCCCCGAGGCCGGGCAGATAGCGCAGGATGAAGAAGAGCGCCGTCGCCAGGCAGGCCAGGGCGATTCCGGGAAGGACGTAGGAGACGAGGGCCGACTCGCTGACGGCGTTCAGCACAGGAGCGCCGTAGTCGGGCTCGGTGCCGGGGCCGGGGAAGACCGCATCGCTGAACACCACCTCGGGGAAGGCGAGGAGGGACAGGAAGAGCCGCGGGATCATCAGCACGAACATCAGGAGCGGGATCAGCACCAGCCAGTTGAGCAGGATGTTGCGCAGGACGGTTGCCAGAAGGGTCCACAGGTCCGTGGAGAAGGTCCCCACCCGGGGGGACATGTAGCTGTTGTAGTCCCTCAGGTGCTGGATGGGGTCGGACTCGCCGGGCTTAGGCAGGGGGGCGTCCCGGCGAAGGCGC
>JBDHLD010000176.1:0-5103 GCA_039586035.1 Gemmatimonadota bacterium
ACCAATTGGCAATAGGGTGATGTCCCGTGTCTTGATGCCGTATCGCGCCGCCATTAGCGCGTGGCCGAACTCGTGCAGCACTACGCACGCAAACAGCGCCAGGATGAAGCCCACCCCTTCCAGCGTCTTTCCCACGCTGGAGCCCGCCGACCAGTGACTCAGGACAATAAAGCCGATGAGGATCAGGAACGTGGCATGCATATACACGCCGATGCCGCGAAACTCCCCGATTTTCCAGGACCATTTCATGCCTTCTACTCCCCTATGGTGATCAAGTCGTTTCGTTGTAGTGTGCCAAAACTCGAATGACGATTACGCAGCCCGAGCGTAGTAGCGAAGCGTCCCGCCAAGGCGTTCATGGCACTCGACCGGACCGCCACCGCCGATATCGACGTTTCTGACAACTGGCGTCCCGACGGGGAGAAAGCGGCCCTTACCGGGGCGATTTCAAGGTTGCGCGCGGGCGGGCCGCGGGCGATCGGCGTTCGCCCGCGGGCGCGTTGCCGCCGGGGCGAACCAATCCATGACCGCGACCCGAGTCCAGCAGATCGGGCAGGCGCGGGAAGCCTTGAAGGCGACCGTCCTATTCAGACTCCGGGCCCGACTGATCGAAGTCGAAGCCCGGGTCGTCGCCCCAGTCGAGCTCGGAGGAGAGATCCTCGAAGTGCTCCTCAGCTCGAGGCTTGGAGGCGGCCAGCGGCGGGGCGCGCGAAGGCATCCGCAGGCAGTCCAGGATGCGACGGGCCACGTCCGGGTCCGTGATCGCGGAGAGGACCCGCATCCGAGCGCCGCAGCCAGGGCAGCGCAGCGCGTCGACCTCGAACACGCGCTGGAGAAGATCGGCCCAGGCGGTTCGACGCGAGACCCCATGTCTGTCTTCAGGCGCCTGCGTCGCCGCCGACGACCGCTCGCCCTCAGTGGCGCGCACATCCGGCATGGGCGACTCGGTCGGAAGAACCACGGGGAGAGACCCGTCGTCGGCTTTACCCGGGTTCGACCCGACTTGCGCCCCCGTCGAGAGCGCCCCCGGCTTCTCAGGGCTCGAACTTCCCCCCGCTCCGACTCCCAGATCGAGGGTCGGATCGACGCCCCCCTCTAACGATCGCCCGGCGGAGGCGACCGGATCTCGCGGTGCCTCCAAAGGCCTCGGCACCACCCGATCCCGTCCACTCGCGCACGGAGCCAGCACCCCGTGGTATCGGACCTGATGCGCTCGCGGAGGCGGAACCAGCGGCGCCAGCCGCTCGAGCAGCTCCGTCCGCTCCATCACGACGTGCGTCGTTCCGTCCCTCCACGGCGTCTTGAGTCGATAGGCAAGCCGGCCGTCGCGCATCTCCTCGAGCCGCCCGAGGGCCAGGGGCGGACGTGCCACGTAGCGACACAGGCGCTCGAGTCTTTGGCGGTCCCGCGCCGGGACCGCCACATCGGCGTGCAGGCTCATTCCGCCGTGGCGGACACAGCGCGGCGGGATCGGGGCCCCGGGCTCGACGCCGTCTTCGTCCTCCCCATCCGCATCGGGATCGACCCGATCGCCGAGCCGTCGCCACGGTTCACCGGCCTCCGGCCCCGTCGCGATCCGCGAGCGAATCGAGGCCGCAGTCAGCATCGCCAACTGCGGCTCATCCTCGGCCAGACGATCCTCGCCTTCCTCGATCCCCAGAGCCTCGAGCCGCCGCCGGATCCGCCGGGCCGTCCCCGCCAGGACGCGGGCCACGTCGTCGGTCTCGGGCGGGTCGAGCGGAAGGAATCGACCGGGCGCGCTCGCGCCCCCTTCATACACGCCATCGAGCACGAGCGTATGGAAGTGCGGCGTCAGGTTGAGCGCCGACCCGAAGCGTTGGATGAACGTGACCGATCCGCACGCCCCGCCCCGCACGCCGAGGTCGCGCTTCGCGCGGCGTCGGGTGTCGGTGAAAACCGCGCGGAGAAAGCTTCGCAACACCTCGCTCGTGAGCCGTGCGTTCCAGGCGCAGCGATAGCGGAGCGGATACGGCAGCGTGAGTACCCACTGGCGGACGGGCACTTCGGGGAGGACCCGGTCGACCAGATGAGCGGCGGTGTCGGCCATTCTTCGTCCGCCGCAGGACGGACAGAAGCCACGCCCCTTGCACGAGAAGGCGACGAGCCGGTCGTGGCCGCAGGCGTCGCAATGAACGCGCAAGAATCCGTGGGCGAGCACGCCGCACTCGAGATAAGCGCGGACCTCGCGCTCGACGAAGCGCGCGACGGGCGCACCCGCCGACCGTTAGCGTTGGAGGAACGGCTCGAGCTCCTCGCGCACGACGCGGTGGAGGAGCGTCTTCTCGGGCTCGTGACGTTCGTAACGAATCGCGGCGGCTTCGCAGGGACCGGGCTCGAATCCAAGCGCCGAGCGATCGGAGGATGCTTGGGATTTCGTGATAGACGCAAATCATGCGGCCGGCGATCGTAGCCAGTCGACCGAGAACGATCGTCCACAGACCGCGCGTGGACGACAATCCATCCAGGGCGACTTGCCAGTGTCGCTCCAACGCTCTTCGCCCAGGCGGCGGGCACCTGCGGAGCGCGCGAATGCGTGGCGAATGTGTCCCGCGGACGCCCGGATCCGGCGCACCGTCGCTTGACTGCAAGCCGGCGTGGAGCGTGCATGGGATGCCTGCTCCGGTGGTCTGCAGAGGGAAGTGCCACGTCGAGAGTCGACGCCCCGCGTCCTCGCTCGCCTGCCGGAGCCCACACCGCGAGGTCGCCTTTGAAGAAGCGAGAACTTTCTCCCGAGAAGGTGGAGTCAGAGGTCGCAGCCCTGGAGAGCCTCTCTCATCCCGAGCTCAAAGCGCGCTGGCACGAACTGTACGAAGTGCCTTGTCCGCCGCACATGAGCCGGAAGTTCCTGCTCCGGGCAGTCGCGTATCGGATCCAGGAGAACGCGTTCGGGGGACTGAAGAAGTCTATGAAACGTCGTCTGGCGAAGATCGCGGCCGACATCGACACCGGCAGCCCGATCAAACCGCCGAAAGCGAAGATCAAGCCCGGCACGCGCCTGCTTCGCGAGTGGAACGGGACGGTCCACGAAGTGATCGTCCTCGAGAGCGCCGTTCAGTACCGCGGAGAGCGCTGGCCCTCGCTCTCGGCGGTCGCGAGAGAGATCACGGGCGCCCGGTGGTCAGGGCCTCGGTTCTTCGGACTGAGGGAGAGTGCTCGTGGGTAGCAACACTCCGAAGCGCAAGCGCTGCGCCGTCTATGCACGCAAGTCCTCGGAGGAGGGTCTCGAGCAGGACTTCAACTCCCTAGATGCGCAGCGCGAAGCCTGCATGGCCTACATCAAGAGCCAGAAGAGTGAGGGGTGGAAGCCGATCCGGACGCACTACGAAGACGGCGGCTACTCCGGTGGAAATCTCGACCGCCCCGCCCTCACACAGCTCCTCGCAGACATCGAATCCAGGAAGATCGATACGGTCGTGGTCTACAAGGTCGACCGACTCACGCGGTCCCTCACAGACTTCGCCAGGATCGTCGAAGTGCTGGACTCGAACGGAGCCTCGTTCGTATCGGTGACGCAGCAGTTCAACACGACGACCTCGATGGGGCGCCTCACACTCAACATGCTGCTGTCCTTCGCTCAGTTCGAGCGCGAGGTCACAGGAGAGCGAATCCGGGACAAGATCGCGGCCTCGAAGCGAAAGGGCCTGTGGATGGGCGGGCGCGTCCCGCTTGGATATCGGGCCAATGGACGGACTCTCGAGATCGAGCGAGTCGAAGCGAAGATCGTCCGACTACTGTTCGCCCTTTATCTCGAGCTCGGATCCGTTCGCCAGCTGAAGCGAGAAGCGGATCAGCGGGGACTGCGGACCAAGCTCCACACCGACACGAATGGAAAGACCTCGGGCGGGCGCCCGTTCGGACGCGGGAGCCTCTATCACCTCCTGAGCAACCCGATCTACGCCGGTCGTGTTCCTCACAAGGACGAGAGCTTCGAGGGGCAACACGAAGCCATCATCGACGCGGAGACCTGGGTAGCGGTTCAGAAGCAGCTCGCAGACCAGGCTCCGCCACCGTCACGCACCGACAGCGATCGCAGTTCGAACCCCCTACGCGGGAAGATCTTCGACGAATCCGGCGTTCGGCTCACCCCGAGTCACACCGTGAAGTCGGGGCGGCGTTACCGCTACTACGTGTCGCGAAACGAGGCGAGCGCGGCGGCGGAAATCTCGTTAGGCGATACGCCGAAATCGGCATGGCGACTCCCTGGACGCGAGATCGAGCGATTCGTCGAGCAAGCCGTCTTGAATCTCTTCCGCAATCCCGAGCAGCTCGCACGGCTGGTCCGATCCGCAAAGGTCTCCCGAAATCGATTGCCGGCGCTCCTCGAGCGCGCGCACTCCAGAGCGCACGAACCTTTGAGCCTGGTCGAACGAGTCGACCTGACGAGCGACGAGATCACGATCGAGATTGGGCTTGCATCGCTGCTGCCGGGTCAGCCGAAGACCATCCAACTCGCGGTACCCGCTCGCATTCGTCGGCGCGGCGTCGAGCAGAAGTTGGTCGTACCGGGGGCTGGATCGAGCGCAACAACATGCACTGCAGACCCGGCGCTCCTCGGACTCGTCGCGAGATCTCGTCACTGGTTCGAGTCCATCACATCGGGCCGAGTCACCTCCTTCAAGGAGATCGCCGAGGCGGAAGGCGTGAGCGAGCAATTCGTGAGCAATCGGATCTCGCTCGCATTCCTCGCGCCGCAGATCGTCGAGAGCATCCATGCGGGTACCCAGCCCGCAGACCTCACCGCCGACGCGCTCGTGAAGCGGATCGAGATCCCGCTCTCGTGGTCGGAGCAGGTGGCGCTGTTGCAGCCGGACGGTTCGCTCCAAGGCTGAGCCCCAAGCGACCGACCAGGCGCCGATGGCCGACGTCGCTCATGCGGCGCGACCGTGAAAACCGCTCAGTCCACCGCCAAAAATCGCAGCAGAGAACTTCCGCCCGAGAGCGCACCACCGGCCCCGCAAGAGCCCCGTCTCCGGTGGACTCCCAATACCCGATCCGCCCCAAACGCGGCGAATCCGCCCGAATCCCGCGGACTACGATTCGCGGCCGGCAATCGTCTCCGACACAGCAGACGGAATGGCGGAG
>JBDHLD010000177.1:0-6850 GCA_039586035.1 Gemmatimonadota bacterium
CGCCCTGGACTTCGCGCACCAGCACGGGGTGGTGCACCGGGACATCAAGCCAGGCAACATCCTCTTCCAGGGTGGCCAGCCGGTAGTGGGCGACTTCGGGATCGCGCTGGCGGTCGGGGCGGGTGGCGGTGCGCGTCTCACCGAAACGGGCCTCAGCGTCGGCACGCCGTACTACATGAGCCCGGAGCAGGCGACGGGAGAACAGGTCGGGGCGCGAAGCGACATCTACTCGCTGGGCTGCGTCCTGTATGAGATGCTCGTCGGCGATCCACCCTACCTGGGCTCGACGGCCCAGGCGGTGCTGGGTCAGGTCATCAGTGGCAAGCCGGTCTCGGCCACGGAGAAGCGCTCCGCGGTGCCGACCCATGTGGACGCTTCGATCCGCAAGGCACTCGAGAAGGTCCCGGCGGACCGGTTCGCCACGGCCGCCGACTTGGCGGCCGCACTAGCCAACCCGAGCTTCCGGCACGGAGAGGATGCCGCTACGGGCGCCGCCGCCGCAGGCGGCCGCGGCGTCACCGCCGCCCTGGCCGTCACCACCGTCGTGCTTGCCGCCGCGCTCGGCTGGACGCTCCTGCAGCCGAGCGGTGCGGCTCCGCTCTCCGCAATGTGGTTCGACTTCGTTCCCTCGCCGCCCCTGGTGCACCGGGAGCACGGTGTGGCCGCTGCGCTGACCCCGGACGGTCGACAGATCGTCTATCAGGGAGAGGACGAGGACGGAGGGCCGGTGCTCTGGCGTCGGTCTCTGTTCGACATGGCGTCGATGCCCATCGCCGGAACCGAGGGCGGGGGCAGCCCGTCGGTATCCGCCGACGGACGCACGCTGGCGTTCGTCGTTCCGCCCATGGTGAGGACCGTATCCCTGGAGGGCGGGCCCGGCGTGAGCGTCGGCGAAGGACTGGATCCGGCGTGGGGAGACGACGGCGCTCTCTACTTCGTGCGAAACGAGACGATCTTCAGGGTGCCTCCTGAGGGAGGGGATCCCGAAGCGTGGACACCTCAGGCCGACGCGGATCTCCTGGCGCCGCAGGTCCTCCCGGGCAACAGCGGCCTTCTGATGGCCGTTCGAAGGGGCACGGCCAACTTCAGCCGCGTTGCGGTCGTGGGCCCGCACGGGGGCGAGCCTCGTGAGATCCTGGACGGAACGAGCGCGAGGTACGTCCCGTCGGGTCACATCGTGTACACAACTGCCGACGGGACGCTGTGGGCCGCGCCTTTCGACCTGGAGACACTGGAGATAGGCCCGGCCGGGGCCCTGTGGGACGACGTCTGGGTTCGCGGGAGCTCGTACACCGAGTTCGCGGTCTCGGCCAGTGGCGCGCTCCTCTTCCAGCGCCCATCTCCGTCCAGGGAGGGTGAGCGGGTCTGGGTGGACCGAGACGGGGAGGTCGGTGCCCTCGGCCCCGACTGGAATCACGGGATGGGCTACCCCTCCGTTTCACCGGACGGCTCGGCTGTGGCGTACGCTCGGGGCGGCGACCTTTGGGTACGGCACTTCGACGAGAGCCCGCCCGTCCAACTCACGTTCGACGAGCGGACGACGTTCCGTACCTCCTGGACGCCGGATGGCGACTCGGTGCTCTTGGACAACACCCCAACCCTCTACACGAAGCGAGCGGACGGTACGGGTCGAGCGGTCCCACTGCACGCTGACGACCTCGAGGTCATCAGTCCACACTGGTCGTCCGACCGCGAGTGGCTCGTGTACCGAACCAACGTCAATCTGACGGGCTCGGGGGACATTCGGGCCCTGCGCCCCGGGCGGGACTCGGTGCCCATCGAGATCGTGGCCACAGCGGCGCAGGAGCTGGCGCCCGACCTGTCTCCGGACGGCCGCTGGCTCGCATACTCCTCGAACGAGAGCGGTCGACACGAGGTGTACGTACGAGGTGTACGTCGTGCCATTCCCGAATAGCGGCGACGGCAAGTGGAAGGTCTCGCCGGAGGGTGGGTCCAGCCCGGTGTGGTCGCGGGATGGGCGCGAACTCTTCTACGCCAGCCAGCAGGGCATGGCCGTGGTCCCGGTCCAGCTGGCGCCGACCTTCGCGTTCGGCGCGCCCGAGGTCCTCTTCCCTGCGGACGACTTCTCGATCCAGGCCTTCCTGGACGCACCCTTCGACGTGGCCCCCGACGGCCGACTCCTCGTATGGCGGTACCTGAGCGAAGCCCAGCCGGGGCCCATGGTCTACGTGCAGAACTTCACCACGCTGCTGGAAGAGCGGGTGCCCAGGTAGGGGGAACCTACCCTCGCATCGCGTGCACTGGATCGACGCGCGCGGCCCTCGCGCCGGCACGTACGAGGCGAGGCCCACCCCCCCCGCCTAGCGCCGCTGGCGTGCTAGGAGAGGGGCACGTGGAACGAGCCCTGTGCCACCAACCGGTCCCCGTCCAGCATGCACCAGTAGAAGAGCGCGACGGTGGCGTCGGCCCTGTAGCCGATCACGTCCTCGAAGGGCACCCGATGACTCCGTCCCGGAGGCACCGGATCGGCCCAGGTGTCGCAGGGGGCGAGGAGGATGAGCGGGGCCGTTTCCCCCTCGACGAAGGTGTGAGCGAGGCTCCAGCGGCCCGATCGGTTGTGGATCACCAACGCGCCCTCGTCCCTGATCACCTCGACATCGCCCTCCGTGACCGAAGTGGGGTCGGAGCACGATGGGGACGCGAAGATCAGTGCCAGCGCCGCGACGCGCACCGCCGTGGTCATGGCCGTGGACCTCGCGCCCGCTGTGGAGCCGACGAAGCGGCGACGGCCACTGATCAGGGTGCGGGTCATGGTGCGTAGCTCCGGCGAGGCGGTTCAGACGATCCCGTCGTCAAACGATCCGTCCTCGTCGGTCGTGACGGCTCGGCCGCGCGATCGACCTCATCGAAGCAGGGCCCGGAGCCCATCAGTCGGCGATCGGTGGCTCCGACTTCAGTCGCTCCAGTGCCGCCTCGACCGCCGTGATCCGGTCACGCACCGACGGGCTGGCCTGGTCCCAGAGCTCGAGGAACCGGCGGTAATAGTCCTCGGCCTTCTCCAGGTCACCGTCGTCCGCGTAGATCTGGCCGAGCCGAATGTACGCGTCGCCCAGGTGGCCGGCGTCGAACCAGATCGAAGACGACGGTCTTTCGGCTAGATGCTCGTAGAATACGCGTGCGGAGTCCGGCTGTTCGAGCGCGTCGAACGAGCGTCCGAGCCAAGGGGCCGCGCACGTGGAGCATTCATTGGTCTCGTCGAACCGTCTCAATGCTTCGATCGCCTCTTCGGGTCGACCCTGCATGTAGGCGATCACGCCGCGGGTCCCGTGCACCCACAACTCCGTGGACTCGCTGTGGTCGGCTTCGGGCCGCGTCGCGAAATCGTCCAGGAGCGCCTGGGCGCGCGCCTCGTCTCCGACGACGGCGAACGCGAAGGCGAGCTGAGGATAGGGCCTGTCCAGAGGGGCGAGGGATTCGAGCGGAAACCGGGCCAAAGCATCCTCCACGATCCGCCTGCCCGCCGAAGGGTCTCGGTAGAGGAGCGTCTCCGTCACGGCTCGCCGCGCCGCGCGCTGTAGGTACTGGCCCGGGAGCCGGCGCTCCGCCGTTCCCGCGAAGGCGCGTTCCCACCGCTCCGTCGCCCGGTCCATGCGACCCCGCATGGCGTCCAGGCTGCCCATCCACTCGTAGGCGGTGGCTTCCCAGAACACTGTCCCCAGCTCTGAGGACATGAGCGACGAGGCCAGATCCTCGGCTCGGTCGTAGTCCTTCTGCGTGGCCGCATGGATGATCCAGGAGATCGCCACCTCGGGGTTGCCTTCGAAGCGGCCCTGGAAGCGCTCGATGATCGCTTGCGCGGAATCGTGCTGACGCAGCTGGTTGAGCGAACTCGCCAGGTTGGAGTAGTGGAGGCGGGTGGTGGAGTCGACCGCCAACGCGCGAGCGTAGTACTCTGCCGCTCGTTCGTAGTCCCGGAGCTGGGTGTAGATCACGCCGAGGTTGTTCAGGGCGTAGTGCTCGTCCGGGTAGATGTCGAGCAGGGTCCGATACGCGCTGATCTGCTGGTCGTGGTTCCCGGTTACCACCGAGTGATAGGCAGCGACGACGAGGTAACGCTCCCGGTCGGTCAGGCGGTCCCTGTATTCGTAGGCCTTCGTCGCGGCTTCCACGGCCCGTGACCGTCGCTCGGACTGGTTGCTCAGGATGATGGCCAGCTTGCGGTAGGCCATCGCGAATGTCGTGTCGATCGCGATGGCGTCCTCCATGAGCTGCATGGCCCGGGCGTTGTCTCCCTGGTTCCAGGCCTGGAGCCCCTGGGTGAACGTGCGGAGCGCCACCAAAGATCCCGTGGTGACCTGGTCCAGGGGCGGAGCCTCGCGGATCGTGCGCAGGCTCTCGCCGAATCGCTCCCGGAGGCTGGCGGCCAGGCGGTCTACCGCCTCTACCAGCTCGTCCCCGTCGCGCGCCCGCTCCTGCTGCGCGGTCAGCACGTCCCCATCCAACGACACCAGTCGCGCCGAAAGCAGGAACCCCGTGCCTACCGAGGAAATGCTCCCAGTGATGACGGCCTTGAGGCCCTCGCGCTCCGCTGCTTCGAAGGCCAACTCCTCGGTGAGCGGTTGGGCGGGGTCGCGCTCCATCATCTCCAGGATGCGCCCCACCTGGATGGGGTCCAGCACGGACACCATGCGGGACTGCGACAGGCCGATGCGCATGAGCTCGGTCGCCGTGGCGCCGTGTGTGGGGTCCGACGTGCTGTTGTCGAAGTCGGAGAGAATCAGGCGATCGCGCTCCTCCAGCGCGCCGGTGGCCAACAGCGACCCGGCGGGCCCGATGCCCAGTGCGCGCGAGCCGCTGTAGACCGCCGTCGCCAGGGCCAGAGCGCCGAAGGCGAGCGCACCGCCGAGCATGGCGTTGCGCCAGGTGAGAAGTCCTCCGGCGGCCTCCCCGCCCCGCTTCTCGGCGAGGCTGGCACCGAGCACGACCGGGAGCCCGACCACAAGAAGGCCTTCCGTGGCGAGCAGGACCCAGTCCGGGAGCCCGAGGCCTTGCACCAGCGCGTAGGCCACCGCCAGGATCGCCCCGGCCGCGATCGCGAAGGCGACGCCGGCCCTAACGGGGTCGTTCCGCACGGTCGGCCCGGCCACCAGCCCGGTATGGACGGCCGTGCGGGGGCGGAGCGCGTCCGCGAACTGTGCTACCGGGTTGAATCGGTCGGCGGGCGCTTTCGACAGCGCGCGGGACAGCGCGGCCGACACCTCCATCGGCACCGCAGGCCGGGCCTTGTGCACGGAGGGAGGCTCTGCCGTCAAATGCTGAGCGATGACGGCTTCGTCGGGCCCGGCGAACGGCGGCGCACCGGCGAGCATCTCGTAGAGGACGCAGCCCAGGCTGTACAGGTCGCTCCGACCGTCCAGGTCCTGGCTAGCCGTGACCTGCTCGGGGCTCATGTAGGAGATGGTGCCGACCGCGACGCCGGTGCGGGTCAGCTGCTCCCCTCCGGCCTCGGTGATGGCCTTGGCGATGCCGAAGTCCGCGACGCGCGCGTGCCCTTCGGCGAGCATGATGTTCTCCGGCTTGATGTCCCGGTGAATCACCCCACGGGCGTGCGCGTACGAGAGCGCGTCGGCCACCTCGCCCGCGATCTGCAGCGCGTCCTCGACGGGCAGCTGCCGCTCACGGTCGAGCCGATCGCGAAGCGACTCACCCTCGACGAACGGCATCACGTAGTACAGGAGTCCGTCCGCCTCGCCCGAGTCATAAAGCGGCAGCACGTGCGGATGGTCCAGCCCCGCGGCGATCTCGATCTCGCGCAGGAAGCGCTCCGGCCCTAGCACCTCGCCCAGCGAGGGCCTGAGGACCTTCACGGCCACCTGTCGGTGGTGCTTGAGGTCTTCGGCGACGTACACGGTAGCCATGCCGCCGGAGCCCACTTCGCGTTCGAGTCGGTAGCTGCCGGCCAGGGTCCGGTTCAGGCGTTCGACGGTGTCGGTCATGGAAATAGGTGGAAGGACGGTGGGCGGGCCTGTGGGTTGTGCTCCATGGTGGCAAATCTAGACGCGCCCGACGAAGGTGCGCCAACTTTTTCTGGGACGTGCCCCTCAGCCTGGCTGGTCGAGGTCTGGTGCGCCCATACCCCCGTAGAACGCCCATTGGCCGGACGTACGCTTCCACACCTCATAGCCCCGCCAGGACTCGGTCCGCTTCGCTCCGTCCGATGTCTCCCAGATTCGGATCCGTGAACCAGAGCACGCATGCCAATCCTCCAAAGAGAGTGTCCACGCTAGAGCGCGAGTGTAGGCGAGGCCGCAGCGGTCAGCAATCCGGCGCATGGACGCGATCGCGCCGCCGAGTGCTGTTCAAATGACACGGAGCTGACTCAGGCTTGACGTTGCCCCATCAGCTTGGTGGTGGCGGAGCTTGGGTTCAGGGCAAGCGCCCGCCCCAGACCGTCGAACGTGGATACGGTGTCGAGCGAGCGGCATGGCCATCGTGTACGTTTGCCGACGATCCGCCAGACAGGTGAAATGTGGGGGTCAAAAATGATCCAGCCGATGGTGGCCCACCGACCCATGCGGGTGATGCCTGGTTTGCATCGGGCCGTGCTCTTCCTGGCTCTCGCCTTGTTGTCAGCACCTCTCGTTGGTTGCTCCGACAATGGAACAGGGTCTCCCGCAACGCCTGAGACGCTATCTGTCTCGACCGCCTCGCTGCCGGCAGGGATTGTGGGAGCACCTTACTCGATCGCTCTCTCAGCAACCGGGGGGTCTGGTCCGTACGTCTGGTCGGTCATCTCCGGTTCCGTGCCACCCGGACTCGAGATCGACGGCGCGGGCGTGATTCAGGGCATCCCGATGGCGGTTGGCACCCACCGTTTCGAGGCGGCGGT
>JBDHLD010000178.1:0-5040 GCA_039586035.1 Gemmatimonadota bacterium
TGGGAGCAGCAGCGAGCCGCCCTCGTCAGCATGTTCGGGAATCCGAGCTTCGTCATGTGGTGGAAGACGGCACCGCCGCCGGGCATGAGCCCCGAGTTCGTCGCCCTGGTGGAGAAGATCCTCGGCGAGGAGGGTGAGGGGGCAGATGGGGAGCAGGGGTGACGGTGGATCCCGTCAAGTCAAGCGACCATCGGGACGCGAGTGAGGCGGGCGCCCCGGTGTAGGAGTCGGTCTCGCCGTCGCAAGACCACCCGGGACGCCCACGCTCATGCTGGCGATGGACCAGCTCTACGCGTTGCCCACCGGGGCACCGCGCTGTGCGCGCAAGCTCTCGAGGTTGGAGAGCACGTTCCGGCGGACGAACTGCTCGAACGCGTCCGCTGCGACTCGACCGCCCTCCGCGTGGAGGAAGCGGAACGTGTCGTGGAGCGCTCCAGTCGCATGCGCCTTCTCGGGCGGGCCGTAGAAGACGTTCTCGGCCTCCATCGCCTCGAGGATCGGCTCCGCCGTGTTGAGCGACACCCGCGCGTACGCCATCTCCTCATCGGAGGTGATGTCGACGATGTGGCGCGGCTCGAGCCAGTTCCGGGGCTCGATCTTCTCGCCGGCGGCCAGGGCCTCCGCGGCGCCGCGGCAGTCGATCACGACGCCGTACTGCGGCCCGTGAGCGGTCTGCCGTACCTCGACGATTCGGAACCAGTCCCGGAAGCCCATCGACTCGCCCGTATCGACCAGCTCGTTCTGGAAGTAGAGCTCGGTCGTCATCTCCTCGATCGCCTTGACCGAGTCTCCCACCTTCCGGCTGGTGCGCTCCTCGGCGCTCGGGAGGAAGGAGCCGGGGTAGCGGGCGGCAAGCGCCTCGGCGTCCACCAGGTTGTACCGGGTGATCTCCATCTCCTCGAGAAGGATCCCAGGGAGAGGCGTCTGCACGTTCGCGTACACGCGCGTCCACTCCTCGTCGTGCTCCACGAGCACACCCTCGACGGCTTCGAGCTGCTCGAGCACGTCTCCGGGCAGCGAGCAGTCTCCGCCGAAGGTGCCGGTGAACGCGACCGTGGCGAGAGCCGGGGAGCGGTCGACATCGCGGTCGAGGTCACTTCGAGTCGTGGCAGGCGTAGTCGTGATCTTGGTCGTCATGGGATTCTCCGTGTCGTTGTCGTTGGTCATGGTTTCGTTCGTGTTCGTCTGGTCCATCTTCAGGTTCCTTGTTGGCCCGCGTTCCTACGCGCGGCCGTTCGTGTCCACCGCCGCCGCGTGCCCAACGTGGGCGCACGGATGTGAGGACGGGTTCGAGCGACGGGCCCGCGGCACCACCAACGTGATGGCGTGCGGGTCGTCGCTGAGTGGCTGCGGGTTCTCTAGAGGGCAGCCGAGTCGACCGGCGTACCGCGTGGGCGGGCCGGTCGCTTCACCGTCTACCGGGTCGTGTGGCCTCGTTGGGCGTCAACGACACGGCGGAGCGGCTGAAGGCTTGTCGGTCTGGCGCCGGGACCGGGCGGTCCCAAGCGTGGGGAAGCTGCGGGGGTCTGGCGCTACACGTGGGCGGCGGCGGACTCCCGCTGGGCGGCCTCGCGGCGCTCGAACTCGCGGCCGGCCGTGACGCCGAGGTCGAGGATGACGCCCACGAGATGGTCGAGCGCGTCGATGGCGTGGGCATCCTCGTGCTCGTAGCTGATGCCAAGGGCCGCCATGGTGTCGACCAGGGCCGCATGGACGCGGCTGCGATCGAGCGGCAGATCGAAGAGGGTCGGGGGCGGTGCCAGCAGGGTGTTCATGAGTCGATGATCTCCTGGATCGGGTGGATGGATCATGCGAACGCGAACTTCGCGTCCACGATCTCATCGGGGTCGAGGTGGCCGGGGTGCTTCTCGCGGAGCCGCTCGATGTTCGGGAGCTTCCGCGCAGCCGCGGGGAAGCGTGCAGCCAGTTGGTCGCGGAAGTCTGCCAGCAGGTCGACGCGGTGCAGCGCGGCGAGCTCTTCGAGCAGGATGCGCTGGAGACGGGCGGCGTCGCCAGGGCGTACTCGGACGGCGTCGTGGACGGCGCCGATGGCGATCCCGTCTGCCTCCGCCCGGCCGATGACGCGGACCAGGTGGGCGGCGTCGAGGGCGTGGACGAAGTTCGGCGGGATGGAGGACTTCGACTTGCGCACGTCGGGGGTGTCGGAGTCGCGGTGGAAGTGGAGGTTCGACGTGTAGCGACCGCCCTCTCCGGTGACGCGAGAGCGGATGCGGACGTCGAAGGCGGAGTCGCGCTTCCGAAGGATCTGGCAGACCAGGAAGCCCGATGGGGAGAGCCATGCGACGTCGTGTCCAGCCTTCGCGACGGCCCCGGCGCACTCCTGGAGGAAGCGCCGGACCCAGACAGCGCCGCGGGTGAGGTCGTCGGTGGCCTTCTGGATCTTCGATTCGATCCAGCGGGCGGCCTCGGCGATGGGGTCGTAGTCGCGGCGGCGGGTGCCCTCGGGCGTGATCGACAGCTCGACGTCGACAACCACCTGCCGTGCGCCGTCGGGTGCTTCGGTGCGGAGGAACTTCCGGAGGGCCTTGCGGCGGCCGTGGGGCGTGGAGCCGTAGCTGACGGTCATCGTGGGCGACTTCGCGAGCTTCCTGCCCACGAGGCCCGAGTCGAACCACGCCTTTGCACGGCGGCGGGTGTTGACGTCCTCGCTGTGCACCATGAGGTCGGCGAGTCGCTCTTCGACCTCCTCGGCCACGTCGGCGTAGAGGTCCTGGGGATGGGCCCAGCCGGGCACGAGGTTCACGCGGATGGCGGTGTCGTGGTCACGGGCGAGGAGCGCGTAGTGCTGGAAGGCGTTGCAGGAGCCGTCGAGTTCCATCGGGAGTCCGGTCTCGAAGTCGGTGTAGACGTCGGCGGACGTGTCCACCTCCACGGCGATCTCCCCGCGGCGGCGGCGGTCGGCGTCCCAGGCAGCCTTCTCGTCGAGGTAGCGGGCGTACTCGAAGGCCCAGGCCAGGAACTCGAAGGGCTTGTCCTGGTTCTCCCAGTGCGCGCGGGAGGCGATGGGGTCTGCGGCGATCTTGCGGACGATGTCGGCGGTCGCCTCGGCGGCGGCCACCTGGTCCTCCACGGGCTCCTTGTCGAGGCCCATGGCGGTCGCCCCGGCCCTCATGAACCACTCGTAGCCCTCACGATCACCGAGGGGCGCTGAGTCCGCGAAGAGGAGCAGCGCGCGCTCGACGGAGCTGCGCTGGACGTGGAGGCGGGAAGCGAGGGGGTAGAGGCGGCCGCGGAAGTCGATGCTATGCGGCTGATGGAAGGTGTGGCCATCGAGGTGTTCGTCGATCATGCGGACGACAGCGAGGAGTTCGTGGCGGCGCGTGATGGCAGGGCGGTCCACGACGCGCTCCGCACCCCAGTCGTCCCATTCGTCGTTGTCGGCGTAGTCCCAGCAGCTGTTCTCGTCGAACATGCCCTTGTCGAGGCCCCAGCGGAGGACCTCGAGGACGCGGGGGTTCACGGTCCACGAGGTGTGCCCGAGGGAGTCCGAGGCGACCATGGGGGCCGCGAGGGAACCCCGGCCCTCCTCGGTGGCTTCGAGGGCCTCGCGGACGTCGTGGCGCTTGCGGATGAAGGGGACCTCGTGGGTCACGAAGCCGCCCTCGTACATGCCGCGCCAGGGCTTCGGCAGGTACGGCAGCGGTCGAGCCTCGAAGCCCGAGTCCACGTACTCGGCGTCGCCGCGGTCCACCACCTCCTGGGCCTCGGGGGTCAAGGTGAGGGTGGACTCGGACGTGTACTGACCGTCGCTGGTGAGGATGTTCTTCTTCTGACGGACGAAGACCTTTGCGCCGCGGTCAGGGCCGACGACGAGGCGGGTCTCCCCCTCCGCCAGCGTGACCAGGTCACTGCCCACCTGCTCGCGACCCTCGCGCAACCAGCAGGGGATGGGGTAGCGACCTTCGAGGTGAAAGTGGAGGGTCTCGACGTACTGGATCAGCGCGGGGGCGGTCGCGGTGGAGATGAGCTTCTTGCCCTCGATCTCCCGCTGCCAGTGCCGGCGGTCGTGCTGCTCGATGCAGGCGAAGGCCACCTCCAGCTGTGCGTACTCGCCAGCCACCTTGATGGCTCGTTGCCGCCGCTCGCCCAGGGTGCGCAGGAGGGCGAGGAGCGTGTTGCGGGCGAGCTGTTCGACCAGGCGGTCCTGGCGGTCGAAGGAGAGCGAGCGGATGCTGGAGCGCAGCAGAGCGATGCCCTTCGGCAAGTTGCCACCGCGCGCGGGGATGAGCTGCTGGGCGATGGCCTGGGCCAGGGAGTCCACTGCGACGTAGTGGAGGGCGTCGTGGCCGCCGAGGGTGGCAGCGAACGCCAGGTCCGCCACGGACTTGTCGGCTGCATCGTCCTCCCCTCCACCATCACTCTCTCGTAGCGACTGCAGGTTGCGGGTGAGGCGCTGCTGGCCCGAGTTGACCATGGAGGCCTCGTAGATGGCAGGGTCCACCGCCGCTCTGATCTCCTGTGATCCCATGCTGGCCGTCCTCCGACTCGTTAGGCCCCAGCTGAACCAGTGGGGCGGATTTCCCCACACCTCGACTGGGTGCAGGAGTCTCACCGGGGTCATTAGAGTGACCACGTTGGACACCCGCGGGGGCCGTGCAGGCGCGTAGCCAGATACCCTCATTCGGCTTCCGGATGGCCCAGCACAAGAGTCCGGCCATCCCCTCCCGCGCGAGGCCGGGGCATGGCGGACGAGCAGACGCGCTGCCGGGGGCGGCGCGACCAGCCCGCTACCAGAATGCTCAGGCGCCCTGCACCAACCACAGTGATGCGGCGCGGCAAGACTGGACTCGATGGGACTCGATCCGCGATCAACTGGAACGTGTCTTCAACGAGTACGGTGCTGCGCGCGACGAGGCGCTCGGCGGATACCCACTCGCCAACTTCATCCACAATGACCTTGCCGGAGCGTTCTACGACGCGGTGGCGGGCGAGTTCCCCGAGATGCGCTGGGTGGGATCACCGGGCAAGGGGAACTGGGCGTCTGGACACCATGGCTCGCTGCGTTCGACGCGGTGCTGC
>JBDHLD010000314.1:0-2237 GCA_039586035.1 Gemmatimonadota bacterium
GGTCGGGTCTTCCCGAAGCACCGGGGCGACCTCCTGGAGGCCGCCGTCGTGGGCCGCCGCATGAAGGAAGGCGCCATCGAGGCGCTCACCGTACCCCAGAATCCCCTGGACGTCTTGGCGCAACACGTCGTGGCCATGAGCGCGGTCCAGACGTGGAGCACCCCCGACCTGCTGGCCGTCGTCCGCCGTGCGGCCAACTTCCGGGACCTGCCCGAAAGCGCCTTCCAGGGCGTGCTGGACATGCTCTCGGGCCTCTACCCGTCCACCGAGTTCGCCGACCTCCGGCCCCGGATCCGCTGGGATCGTGAGAAGGACCTGATCGAGGGCCGCCGGGGCGCTCGCATGCTGGCCGCCGTGAACGCCGGCACGATACCGGACCGGGGCCTCTACGGCGTGCACATGGGCCACGACGGCCCCCGCGTCGGCGAGCTCGACGAGGAGATGGTCCACGAGTCCGTGGCCGGACAGAACTTCACGCTCGGCGCGTCGACGTGGCGGATCCAGGAGATTACCCGCGACCGGGTGATCGTGGAGCCGGCCCCCGGAGAGCCCGGCCGGCTTCCTTTCTGGCACGGTGACGGACCCGGAAGGCCCCTGGAGCTCGGCAAGGCCGTGGGCGCGTTCGTCCGGGAGATGGCGAGCCTGGAGCAGGACGAGGCCCTCGACCGGTTGACCGGCGCCTACGATCTGGACGACAAAGCCGCAGGCAACCTCTGGCAGTACCTGCAGGAGCAGACTGAAGCCACGGGCTGTCTGCCCACGGACCGGGACATCGTCATCGAGCGGTTCCGCGACGAGTTGGGCGACTGGCGCATCTGCATCCTCACGCCGTTCGGCGCCCGGGTCCACGCGCCCTGGGCTCTGGCCCTCCGGGCCGCCGCTTCGGCCAGCGTCGGCTACGACGTGCAGACCGTGTGGAGCGACGACGGCATCGTCCTGACCGTGGCAGACGGCGACGAGCCCCCCGGGGCCGACCTGCTCCTGCCTGACCCGGCCGAAGTCGAGGAGCGGATCCTGGAGGAGCTGGCCCGCTCTCCGGTCTTCGCGTCCCAGTTCAGGGAGAACGCCGCACGGGCACTACTGCTGCCTCGGCGCCGGCCGGGCGCCCGGACGCCGCTCTTCGCGCAAAGGCTCAGGGCGCAGAAGCTCATGGCCATCGCCATGCAGTACCCGTCGTTTCCGGTGGTCATGGAGACGTACCGAGCCTGCCTGAAGGACGTGTTCGACGTGCCGGCGCTGAAGGTCTCCCGCTCCCTCGTGTTCGCCTACGTCGCCGCCTACCTGTACGAAGGCGACTCGCCGGCGGCGGAGCGACGGGCGCAGGCACTGTCCCTCGACATGAAGCTCCTGCGGGAGCTGCTGGGCGACACGGACCTGCGGGAGCTGCTGGACCTTGCCGTCCTGGAAGCGGTGGAGGCCTCTCTACAGTGGACAACCGAGCATCGTCACGTCCGTAGCGCCGACGCGCTGCATGATCTGCTGAGGAGCGTGGGCGACCTGTCCGAGGACGAGATCGCGGAGCGGACGTCGCAGGATCCGGCCCCGTGGCTCGAGGAGCTGAGGGTTACACGACGGGCGGCGCGCAGCCGGGTCGCGGGCAGGCCCGTCTGGATCGCGCTGGAGGACACGGGCCTCTATCGGGACGCCCTGGGGACCTCGCCACCTCGGGGGGTGCCGGAGGCGTTCCTCGCTTCCGTGGCGCGGCCGGTGGAGTCGCTGGTGCAGCGGTGGGCCCGAACGCACGGGCCTTTCCGCACGCGCGACGTGGCGGATCGCTTCGGCCTCGAGACCGGGGGTGTTCGGGCGCTGCTGAAGGCGCTCTGTGACGAGGGCAAGCTCCTCCGGGGCGAGTTTCGGCCCGGCGCCGAGGGGTCCGAGTGGTGTGATCCCGACGTTCTTCGTCAGATCAAGAGGCGGACGCTCGCCAAGCTCAGGGGGCAGGTGGCGCCGGTGCCGAGGGAGACCCTGGCCCGCTTCCTCCCGGCGTGGCACGGCATCGGCGAGTCGCGGAGAAGCGGCGATCGCCTCGAAGACGCCCTCATCCAGCTCGAGGGGATGCCGCTGAGCTACAAGGAGCTGGAGCGGACCATCCTGCCGGCCCGCGTGCCCCGCTTCCGGCCCGAGCAGCTCGACGAGCTGGGGGCCATGGGATGGCTGGTCTGGGTCGGCCACTCACCGCTCCGGAGCGACGATGGCAGGGTTGCGCTCTACCGACGGGAGCGCGTGGCCCGGATGCT
>JBDHLD010000063.1:0-21286 GCA_039586035.1 Gemmatimonadota bacterium
TGCAGCTACGCGAACGAGCGCGGCTCGAACGAGCCCATGCTCTTCGTCAACGGCGCTGCGTTTGGCGGCGACGGCAGCTGCGACACGGGCACCACGGATCCGGTCACGGACATCGCGATCGTCTCGGTGAGCGCGCCCTCGGCCGCCACTCAGGGGGATGCCGTGAACGTCGACGTGTTGGTGCGGAACGTCGGCAACCAGAACGTCGTCGACGACATCGTCGTCTCCCTGCATGACGACACTGACGGTGCTCCCATTGGAATTCCGCAGACCGTTGCGGGCCTCGGTGCCGGCGCACAGGCCACGGTCAGCTTCAGCTGGGACACGAACGGTGCTTCTCTCGGTGGCCATGCGCTGACCGCTAGCCAGGCGTTCACTGACGACGACGACACCAACGACGCTGGATCGACGACCGTGACCTTGAACGCCCCCGGGTCCGGCGGAGCCCCGACGGTCGCGGCATGCACGCCCGCCAGCGCAGGGCTCAACCAGCAGGTGACCGTGACGGTGGCTGGCTCGGACTTCCAGGCGGGCGCGTCGGCCGACTTCGGCGAGCGAGTGAACGTGCAGAACGTGACGTTCGTGAGCTCGAGCGAGCTCGCGGTGCGCCTGAAGGTACAGAGGAGGGCCGCACCCGGCCCCCGGGATGTGACCGTCACCAACCCGGACGGCCAAAGCGGATCGCTGGCGGGTTGCTTCACCGTGAACTGAGCTCGGCGTAGGGCCGGGAACGACCGGTCAGGCGGGACCGAGAGGGTGGCTCTCCGGACGGACGGAGAGCCGCCCTCTTCCGTTGTCACGGTCGATGTGGGCTCCAGCCGCACCGGGTCGCGCTCCGGGACTCCGGCGCCGGTCCGCGAAACGGCCCTCCACGTCGATCCCATGCTTCCCACGTCGGAGAACGGGGGGCTGGACAGCCGTTATAAGCGGCTTATAATAAGAAGTTCCTAACAGCGGAGGTGATCGCCATGGCCGACGTGCCGGCGGGAAGCCTGTACGGCACCCTGAACCTGCTCATCCTACGGACGCTGGCCGGCCGGGAGACGCTGCACGGCCTGGAGATCCAGCGCCGTATCCGACACGTGTCGCAGGACGTGCTGCAGATCGAGGTCGGCGCCCTCTATCCCGCGCTCCATCGACTCGAGCGGGATGGATGGCTCGCTTCGGAATGGGGCATCTCCGAGAGCCGTCGTCGCGCCAAGTTCTACGCGATCACTCCAAAGGGGCTGAAGCGTCTGGAACGGGAGACGAAGCGGTGGGAGTCGCATACCGCGGCGGTGGGTCGGATCCTGACCGAGGCTCCGGGGAGCGTCGGATGAGGCGCAGGCCCGGGCGCCTGTTCTCGTCTCGGCCTCCGGACCAGGAGATCGACGACGAGCTGCGCTTCCACATCGAGGGGGCGGTGGAAGAGCTCGTGGCGGGTGGCCTGGATGACGATGCGGCCCGACGTCAGGTGCTGGAGGAATTCGGAGACGTGGCGCGCATCCGGGATGAGTGCCGACGGATCGGCGTGGAGGGCGGGGGGAAGGAACGGAGGGAAGAGGTGATGGGGTCGATCGCGCGAGATATCCGTGTGGCCTTCCGGCGACTGCGCAGGCAACCCGCTTTCGCAGGAGCGGCCGTCCTGACTCTGATGCTGGGAATCGGCGCGAGCGTGGCCATGTTCTCGGTCGTAGACGGGGTCGTGCTCCGCCCGCTGCCCTATCCCGAGCCTCAACGTCTCGTCTCGGTATGGCCCGCCGCCAACTTCAACATCGCGATGGTGGATCGTTTCCGGGACGCTCCTTCGTTGGGCTCGGTGACGGGGCTCTCTCGTTGGGCCTTTACCCTGACGGGCGAGGGTGAGCCGGAGCGCGTCGACGGCATCGCGGTGGACCCCGCCTATTTCGACGTGTTCGGTGTCCGCCCGGCCCACGGGCGAGCCTTCTCGGTTGAGGAGCGTACCTACGACCGCGCGGCCGTGGTTGTGCTCGGTTGGGACTTCTGGCAGCGGCGCTTCGGGGCGGATCCCGACGTCGTGGGCCGGCGGATCGTCCTGGACGGGCACAAGGAGAAGGCGCGACTGGTCATCGGCGTCATGCCGGCGGGACACCAGCCGCCGGGCAGACCCGCGGACCTGTGGGTTCCACTGGCCACCGATCCCGCGTACACGGTCGCACAGGACAGCTCCTGGTACGTGAACGACGTGGTGGCGCGGCTCGTTCCCGGGGCCACGTTGGAACAGGCACGCACCGAGGTCAGGGAGCTGGCTCGCCGCCTGCGAGCCGACTTCCCTGGCCGCTTCACTGAGGAGCACGTGCTGGGGGCGGACGCGACGGGGCTCCTGGACGACGTAGTGGGAGACGTCCGTCAGGGTCTGTGGGTGATGCTCGGAGCCGTAGGACTGGTGCTGGTCATCGCGTGCGCCAACGTGGCGAACCTCCTGCTCGCCCGGACCGCCGAGCAGGGTCGAGACCTGGCCTTGCGAGCGGCTCTGGGTGCGAGCCGCGGTCGCCTGGTCCGGCAGGCGCTCCTGGAGAGCCTGGTTCTGGCGGTGATCGGCGGAGCCCTCGGCATCTGTCTGGCGTGGTGGAGCCTCGGCGTCTTGGAGAGCGGTGTGCAGCTGGCGCTTCCCCGGGGTGCCGAGATCCGCCTGAGCCTGCCGGTGCTGGCCTTCGCCGTCACCGTGACCTTGGCCAGCGTCTTCGCCTTCGGCCTGCTGCCAGCGCTCACGGGCGCCCGCCGCGAGGTGGCCGGCGAGCTCAAGAGCGGGGCGCGCCGCCGCTCCGGTGGTCCTGGCCAGCACCGCCTGCGACGGGTTCTGGTAGCCTCCGAGGTGGCCCTCGCCGTCGTGTTGGCGGCCGGGGCAGGCTTGCTCCTGCGGAGCTTCGGCCAGCTGTACGGCACGGACCCGGGCTTCCGCTCGGACCGGGTGTTGGCCATCGAAATCGCCCGACCCGGAGCGGAATTCGCCGCCGAACGGGCTGAGCTGGCGGACTACTACCGCGACGTGCAGGACCGCTTGGCCGCCGTGCCCGGGATCGCTAGCGTCGGGGCGATCCACCTGCTGCCTCTGACCGGAGGCAACTGGAGCTTCCCCTACCTGGCCGAGGGGCACGAGCCCGGACCCGATGGGAATCTCGAGTCGGCCAACTTCCGCATCGTGACGCCCGGCTACTTCCGGACGTTGGGCATCCCGCTGCTACAGGGCCGCGATGTGGCCGAGGCGGACGGGTCCGACGCCCCGGGAGTGGGTCTGGTAAACCAAGCTATGGCCGAAGAGCTGTGGCCTGGTGAGGATCCCGTGGGCAAGGAGATCCTGCTCTTCGGCAACCAGCCCTTCACGGTCGTCGGGGTCGTCGGCAACGTCCGGCAGTTCACCCTCGACCGGGAGCCGCTCGCGGAGATGTACCGCCCCCTGAAGCAGTTCTCGGCCGGTAGCCTGTACATGTTGGTACGAGGTCAGACGGGCGACGTGGCGTCGCTGGGTCCCCGCCTACGGGAAGTCATCTGGGAGGTCGATCCCGACGTGCCGATCCCATTCGTAGGCACGGTGGATACCGTGGTCGCCGACTCGGTGGCGCGGGCCCGCTTCTTCGCGGCCGTCCTGGCGGGATTCGGCCTCCTCGCGCTTGCGCTGGGTGCCGTGGGGGTCTACGGCGTCACCTCGTTCACCGTGGCGAGCCGGTTGCCCGAGTACGGGGTGCGCATCGCCCTGGGCGCCGCGCCGGAGTCGGTCGTGCGCAAGGCCGTCACGACTGGGCTCAGTCCGGTGCTGTGGGGCGTCGTAGCCGGGCTGGCCGGCGCGATACTGGCGGGGCGGCTGCTTTCGTCGCTCCTGTACGAGATCTCGCCCACCGACCCCCTGACTCTGGCCGCGGTAACGGCCGTGCTCTGCAGCGTGGCGGTGGCGGCGATCCTGGTCCCGGCCCGTCGAGCCAGCAGAGTCGATCCGGTGGACGTGCTGCGGGCGGAGTGACCCTGGCCGCGCGGTAGACCCAACGCGGCCCCGAGCGGAAAGCACCGGGTGTCGTCGTCCCGGCCGGGTGGCTCGGTCCGCGGCGCGGGGGGGCGGGGAGGCGGGCCGGGGCCGGGTTGCCCGATTCGACGTTTGCCCCCGATCTTGCCGCTCCGTTCCTCAAACGCGGAGTGCGACCCATGTCTCCGAGCCGCAGGGATTTCCTCAAGGGCGCCGCCGTGGCCGGCGTCGGCGTTCAGGCCTTCGGAGTGGAGCCGAGGACCGTTTCTGCCGCGCCGCGCCCCCAGGCGTGCGACGCAGGCAAGGCCGTCCACCGGGTCCTCGAGGAGGATCATCCCTACATCTACGTCGACTCCTGCATGCAGATGTGGCCGGACGCCGACTTCCACCTGGCGCACCGCCACGGGGTCACGACCTATGCGGTTACCGCGTGGACCCCTCACGCCGACGCCGCCGGGGCGTTGGCAGGCCTGATGTATTGGCACGGAGTCGCCCGGGAGCACGACGGCCTCGAGGTCATCCGCTCAACCGACGACATCCGTCGTATGAAGCGTGAGGGTAAAGCCGGTCTGCTGCTCGCGTCGCAGTGCGGGGACTTCGTCGGTTACGAGCTCAGCCGCCTGCAGGCGTTCCAGGAGGCCGGATTGAGGATGATGCTCCTCGCCTACAGCGCGAACAATCAGCTTGGCGGCGGCTGTCTGGACCGAACCGACGGCGGGCTCTCCCTGCTGGGGCAACGCGTCGTCGAGGAGTGCAACCGAGTGGGGATCGCGCTCGACCTGAGTCATACCGGACGCCGGACGACGCTCGAGATCATCGACCGAAGTGAGAAGCCCTGCGTGTTCAGCCACTCGAACGTGGACGCCCTTGTCCCGAACCTGCGCAACATCACCGACGAGCAGATCCGTGCCTGCACGACCAGGGGTGGGGTGATCGGTCTGGTATCATGGGGTCCCCTGGTCATGAAGCCCGACACGACCCACCGGCCCACGCTCGACGAGTTCATCGAGCACATCGACCACGTCGTGCAGATGACCGGGGACGCAAAGCACGTGGGCATCGGCACCGACATGTCGATCGGCACCTATCCGCTCCACGAGCATGACCCCTTCGGCGCACCAGCCTACCCGGTGTTCACCGCGCGGTACAACGAGCACGTGACGGCCGACATCAGGTCGCCCATGCGCAACATCGAGGGGTACAGCGACTACGCCGAGATCGTCGGCGTCGGCGAACGGCTCCTCGCACGGGGCTATTCGGACGACGACGTGCACGACATCCTGGGGCGGAACTTCCTCAGGGTGTTCGAGGAGGTGTGGGCGTAGAGAGACGCCAGCCGCCGAAAGCCCTGGCGGCGGCGGGGCGGGCTCGCACGCGTGTGCAAGCGCGAATGCTCACCCCCTGTCGCGACACCTCGAGATGGCGGATGTGGCCACGGCCGAGGACAGTTGGGATCGGGCCTCGGGCGTGGCCGGTCGGGCTTGTCCTGTCCGCTACTGCATCGTCGCGCGGACCTTCTCCTTGATCTCGCTTTCGATGGAGCCCGGCATGCCCATGTTCTTGGCGAACGCGATCTTCCCGGCGTCCTCGAAGAACATCTTCATGCGATACATCTCGTCGACCAGCTGAACCCGGATCACGTCGCCATCCTGCGTGACGACAACCTCGATGGGGAAGGCTGCGGCGTGGTCCACGCCCGGATACATCATCTGCTTCCGGTCATCGTCCCCGCCGGCACCGACGATGCGGAAGGCGTCGCCTTCGACCCGCTTCCCTGTGACGCCGACGACGGCGACGTCGTGACGTTCATCATACAAGAGGTACACGGCGTCGAGGCCCCACTCCCATTCGCCCTCAGCCGCTCCGAACCGCGACTCCAAACGGTTCGCCACGTCTTGTACCGACGTGCCCTCGGCCGGCACCTCGACGATCGTCTCGATCTTCTCGAGGAACGGACCGCCCGCCATGATGCCCATGGTACGCCCGATGCGACCCCGTCCCCTGAATTGACCGTATTCCGTTGCCGAAAGCTCGCCCGGGAAAGCCGCCTCGACCACGGCGTGCAGACGGTTCTGCCAGGCTTCCCAAGCATCGCCAGGGACGGCTTCGTCGACGATCGTGCGATTGAGGTTCAGCGTGTTCAGCGCCCCGACATGGACGCCCTCCTCGTCTTCGAAGACCGCCAGGCGTAGCGGCAGAGCGAAGGCCGCATGCGACCCATATGGCATGATGGCCCGCGCGTAGTTGGCGGAATAAAGCACCAGGACCCGGGCATCGAAGCTACACCCGTCGGGTGGCGTACCCGGTGTGAACGTGGCGAGCACGTCCCAGCCCTGGGCCGCCGCGGCTTCCTCGAGCCTGGCGACGGCCGCCGGAACGGACAGCCCGGCGTCATGCACCAGGCGCACGAACACGCCGTAGTCCGTTTCGTCGGCGGTCCGCTCGGCACCGGTGGGGTCGGTGGCGATCAGGGTCGGAATGAGAAGGCTCAGCGCCAGGACCCGTCCGTGTGCCAGGCCCAGCAAAGTCGGTGATCCCATGTTTCGCAATCTCCGTATTCAGCCCGACGACCCCTGGAACCCTCTGGCAGGGGCGACATCGAGCGACATTTGCATGAAGCCCAAAGCAAACGACGTCCGCTAAGATCCGCTGTCGGGTGGGTGCGGATGCCGGTGTGGGGAAATGGCTGACGCCACCTTCGGGTGGACGTCACCCCGCTGCGATCCGACACGGCGAAACGGCCTTGGCCGCCAGCGATTCAGCGCTCGAATCCCGGGGGACCTGCGCGTCGGGAACGTCCCCAAAGGTCAAGGAGGTTGACGCGGAGCTCGGTTTCCGCGACTCTTCAACCTGACAACCCTGAGGTGGGGGAAAAGAGGATTGATGGCGGTGGGTCTCGTTATCGGGGATTCGCCGCCTTTTTGATGGGCGACCAGCCTGGTCGCAAACCGCGCGGATGGTCCGCGCAATTCAAGGCAGTCGGTACGTACGCATCGTCGTGACCCCGACTCGCACAACCAAGGGAGCGCATCGATGCGTACCAAGGGAACCGTGAAGTGGTTCAACCCTGACAAGGGCTTCGGCTTCATCACTCCGGAGGACGGGAGCAAGGACTGCTTCGTCCACCACAGCGCCATTCAGGCAGAGGGCTTCAAGACCCTCGACGAGGGAGCTCAGGTCGAGTTCGATATCGTCGAGGGTGCCAAGGGCCCCGCGGCGGAGAACGTCGTAGCCGTCTAAGTCCGACCTGAGGGCTTGACGCCAACGGGCCGTCCCGGATTTCCGGGGCGGCCCGTTTTCGATTCTTGCGTCATTCCGGAGCTCGGGTGGACCTTGGCTAGACGCGTGTTGCCCCGCCGACCCTCGCGGCGGTCGATCCAACTTCGTTCAGACGGCTGGACCGTCGGATTCGCGTCCACAGGGTCGATTCCGACCCGACCTCCCTGCGCCTAGCGTGTATACCAGATCGGGCTGGTGTAGGCCCGCTCCTGGGTGATCATCGGCACTTCGTCGTCCATCGTGATGCCGTACCGTGCGGCCTCGTACGCGGTCCATCGTGGCGTGGGAATCTCCAGGACGCGTGCGTAGTAGAAGGCCCGCTGCGACGGGTCGAAGTCCGGGTCCTCCCACGCCGCGATCAACTCCGGCGCTCCGATCGTGTTGGTCCACGTCGCGGCCGCCACGTCCACGGTGTTGCCGACCGGGGGGAGCCTCCCATCGGATCCGGGCTCACGGTCGCCGGACCACACGACGTCGTAGACCCGCTCACGCCTCTCGCCGTCTTCGACCCAGCCCTTCACGATCTGAATCCGGTCCAGGTTGCCGTTGTAGGGGTCTTTGAGTGCGGCCACCAGAAAGGTGGGGGCGCCGGCGCCGCTCGGTCGTGCCGGAAGGTCTCCGCCCATCGGCACACCCTTCTGATACCCGATGTCCGCCGGCAATCGGCGGGTAGCATCGGCCTCGTTGAAGTCCCACCCGCCGAAGAAACGTACCAACATGCGTGAGCCGGTCGTCGCGTAGGTCTCCTTGCGCATCATGGCGTCGAAGATGGCCTCGCGGGTGTTCTCCCGCGCCCACACCGCCGCGAGTCCTGAGGCGACCATACTCCAGCCGGCGTATTCCTTGTCCCCGACCTTCGCCATGGGATGTTCCCATCGCTCGGGCCCCGGCTCCGAGCCCGAGTGCTTGCCGAAGAAGTTCTCCTCGGCGGCTGTCGCGAGGCCCGTGTGTGAATCGGTGGCTCCGATCATGCCGAACTTGTATGGATTCGTGCCCAGCTCCTGCTCCATCTGCAGGCCGATCCCCAGGGCCGACCGGGCGTACTCGTATTGGAGCATCTCGTTTTCCTTGAGCTCCGTGAGATCCAGGTTGCCCTGATCCCAGGTCTCGTAGTCCGCGAACTCGTCGTCCGTGGACAGGAAGGGATGGGTTTCCCCGTCGCCCTTGATCTGGGTCGCCTCGTAGAGGGGCTCCCAGCGCGCACGCGTCTCAGCGTACTCTCTGTCGATTCGTTGGCCCGTGAAGGACTCGATCACCGGGAACATGATCCCATTCGACAAGTTCCCGTTGTGGGCGATGGCCAGGGCGCCTCCACCGGTCCGTTCCTCGTAGGCCTCCAGCCACTTCCACAGGTCACGGGGATTGTCGCTCCCCTGCTCGTCGAGCGTAGTGAACGGCAGTACCCGGCTGGCCTGGTCGCCGCCATCCCGGAGGATGACCACGCGGTGGAGGTTCATCCCGCCCGTCGTCGAAGTCCATTCGTAGCCGTGGAGGGCCGTATAGGTGCCCGGCTCGTTGTATTCCTCGGCCGCTTCGATCGCTTCCTCCCACGCCGAACGGTATGCCGGCGTGCCTGGGGTGATCAGCAGCGGATCCGGGAAGGAGTTGGTGGTGAGCGATTGGATGATCTCGACCGAAGCCGCTACCGCCTGCTGACCGCCTTCATGAATCATCTCGTACCACCTCTTTCCCGTCGGATCGGCCAGCATCTCCGGTTCGCCGGCGTACAGGCGCGGAAAGAAGCCCATGTTGTCCGAGTGGTCGGACACGACCAGGAAGTCGAGGGGGCGGGACAGCTTCACCGGAAGGCCGGTCGATGAGACCAACTCCTCGCCTCGGGCGAACCGGTGCGCGTCCGCCGGAGTGAGTCGGGCTCCGAACGCCCCAGCGTCCATGGACATGCCCGTGTGCAAGTGGGTGTCTCCCCAGAAGGCCTGAGTGGGAAAGCTGCGGCCCGCGTAGGGCGAGTAGTTGTCTTGGCCCGGAAACGCGCGGGAGAGCGCTTCAGGTGGGGGGACGGGATCCTGCGCGGACCCTGGTGCGGGGACGAGCACGACGACCAGGGACAACATGGCCACAGTGAGGGCAGGGAGCGGGCGCATCATTAGAAGCTCCTCGGGCATGGACGTAAGTGAACCGAAGTAGATGACCACTCGGCGAGCTCGTGCGAGTGAGTCGACTCGAGGGTGTGTGGGAGCGGACCGCGTGAACTTGGCGACGAAGCTGTGGCGTCGCAATCTGCCGTGCGTTCGTCCCGGCGAGAGCCCGCCGTGCTGCCCCTCGCGACCAATCGCGCTTCTAGATGCCTCTCATGCAATGCCGGCACAGGACTGGGTCGCGGTGGGGCCTCGTTGGGCTCACCGTCGCGCGCTCTCCGGCACGACCACGCATCGCGGCTCTCTGAGGCTGAAGGGGTCCGGCCTCCGTCACCTACGCCGACCCGTCACACCACTCCCGGGCGTTCTGGAACATCTTCAACCACGGCGAGGCCTGTCCGGGCATGGCGGCCCTGATCTCGTCGGGCATCCATCCCCACTGCCAGCTGAGGAAGGTCCGTTCGGGATGGGGCATGATGGCCAGGTGTCTGCCGTCCGGCGAGCAGAGGCTGGCAACACCTCGGACCGAGCCGTTCGGGTTGGCCGGATAGGCCTCCGTGACCTGGAGGTCGTCGTCCACGAACCGCACCGGGGCCAGGCGCTCCGACTCCACCCGCTCCAGAATCTCCGGATTGGGGAAGTAGGCCTGTCCCTCACCATGGGCGGTCCACACTCCGAGGGTCGCCCCCTCCATGCCCAGGAGCATGATCGACGGGCTTTCCTGTATACGGACCGCGCTGAAGCGGGACTCGAAACGTCCGGATTCGTTGTGGATGAAGCGGGGCTGCTCCTCGTCCGGTATGCCCTGCCAGGGCACCCACCCGAGGAGTGCCAACAGCTGGCATCCGTTGCAGACGCCCAGGCTGAACGTGTCGGGTCGTTCGTAGAACTCCTGGAACTGCCGGCCCAGATCCTCGTTGAACCGGATCACGCCGGCCCATCCTTTGGCGGAATCCAGCACGTCGGCGTAGCTGAATCCCCCCACGGCGACCACGCCCCGGAATCGGTCCAATGAGACGTGCCCCGCCAGGAGGTCGGACATGGTGACGTCCCAGGGCTCGAACCCGGCCGCGTAGAAGGCAGAGGCCATCTCGCGGTCCCCGTTCGAGCCCTCCTCGCGGAGAATGGCCACGGGCACCTTGTCGGATGATGCCATGACGGCCTCGGCGGTGGCCCCGACGTCGAAGGGCACCTCGAATCGGAGTCCGCTCCGGTCGTGCAGGCCGTCCCGCTCCTGCGCCACGGAGTCGGGGTTGGCCTGGAGGAGGTCCAACGCGAAGCTGGTGGCCTCCCAGACATCTCGCAGCTCTCGGAGGTCGTCCGTGAGAACCTCCTCACCGCCGACGCGGATCGAGACGCCGGTCCCCATCGTTGTGGAGCCGAGGGGGACGCACAGGACGGCGGCAGCGTCGAACGCGGCCAGGACCCGCGCCTCGTCCTCGGGCGTCACTTCCAGGACCAGGCCCAACTCCTCGGAAAACAGGATCGGCAGGGCGTCTCCGGCCGCTCCGCCAAGGGATACCTCGATGCCGCAGTTCCCGGCGAAGGCCATCTCGAGCAACGCCGTGACCAGACCGCCGTCGCTGCGATCATGGCCTGCCGAGACGGTACCGGCCTCGATCAGGTCCTGCACGACGCCGAAGGCCCGCTTCAGGACGGCTGCGTCCTCCAGGTCGGGACAGTCGTCCCCGACCTGGCCGAACACCTGGGCCAGGGCCGAGCCTCCCAGGGGGTGCCGGCCTCCCCCCAGGTCCACGAACAGGATCCGTCCGCTGCCCGGGAGCTTCAGGTCGGGGGTGACGGTCTTGGTGATGTCGGGGCAGGTCACGTACGCGGAGATGGTCAGCTCGCCCGGGGCCTTCACGGTCTCGTCGGCGCCGTCCTCTCCCGGGGCCAGGGCGGCCATGGAGATGCTGTCCTTGCCGCCGTCGACCGCGATCCCGAGCTCCAGCATGACGTCCCGCATGGCGCAGGCGGCGTCGTACATGGCGGCGCCCTCACCCGGCAGCTTGGCGGCCCACATCCAGTTGGCCGAGCAGCGCACGTCCTTCAGGGCGCTGACGCGAGCCCACACCAGATTGGTCAGCGCCTCACCCACGGCCAGGCGAGCCATGGCGGCTGGGCTCAACAGCCCCTTGTTGGGCTGCTCGCCGATGGCCGTGGCCGCGCCGGTGACGCCGAAATGGCTCTGCGCCACCACGGCTACGTCGGCCACGGTGAGCTGCAGGGGCCCGGCGCACTGCTGCCGGGCCACCAGACCGGTAACGCTCCGGTCCACCTTGGTCGTGAGGAACCGCTTCGAGCCCACCGAGACCAGGCGCAGCACCCGGTCCAGGGCGTCCCTCACCGTGAGATCGGCCGGGAGCCCGAGCGTTGCCAGGTTCGGCTGCACCCGGTCCAGGTCGAAGCGCTTCTGGGGCATGTCGCCGAGGACGTCTTCCAGCGCCAGGTCCACCGGCGTGGAGTCGTCATCGCGATCGTGGACCACGATGCGCCCGTCGCCCGTCACCCGGCCCACGTAGGCGAACGGCACCTTCTCCCGCGCACACAGGTCACGGAAGAGGTCTCCATGCTCGGGACGCAGGAGCAGCGCGTCATTCTCCTGATACTCGGCCCCCCAGATCTCCAACACCGAAAGGGTCTCGTCGCCAACCAGCACTTCCCGGATGTCGATGCGCGCTCCCTCCGGCTCCACGATCTCCTTGAGGACGTTGCAGTTCCCGCCTGCCCCCTGGTCGTGGATGGAGACGATCGGGTTGTCGGGGCCGAGCTCCACGCAAGCCCGGATGACCCGGTTCACCTTCTGCTCCATTTCGGCGTCACCGCGCTGGACGGCGTTGAAGTCCAGCTCCGCCACGTTTTCGCCCTGGACCATGCTGGAGGCCGCCCCGCCTCCCATGCCGATGCGGTAGGCCGGTCCGCCCAGCTTGACCACCAGCATGTCGACTTCGGGGGACTGCTTCTCGGTGTGGGTCGCGTCGATCTGTCCGATGCCGCCCGAGAACATGATCGGCTTGATCCACTCCCTCCTCTCCCCCCCGGGCATGCGTATGCCGAAGGACCTGGTGTATCCCTGGATCACGGGTTCGCCGAACTTGTTGCCGTAGTCCGACGCACCGTCGCTGGCCTCGATCTCGATCTCGAGGGGCGAAGCCAGGTTGTCCGGATACCGAAACCCCGCGTCCTCCCAGGGAAGCTCGTAGCCCGGGATGCGCAGGTTTCCCACGCAGTAGGCGGCCGTCCCCGCAGTGTACAGGGATCCCCGGCCGGCAGCGTGGGTGTCTCGGATCCTCCCGCCGGTGCCGGTCTCCGCGCCCGGGAAGGGGGCCACGCCGGAGGGGAAGTTGTGGGTCTCGGCGGTGAACAGGACGTCGTAGCTCACGTCGTCGAGTCGCATGGCCGACGGTGCCCCGGGCCGGCTGGGCCGCAGGGTCCGGGTCGAATAGCCCCGAATGGCGCTGGAGTTGTCGTGAAACGCGATGACGCTGTTGCCCGGGTCCGCGCTGAGCGGCTCTTGCACGAGGGCAATCAGATGCTTCTCTGGGATGTCCTCGCCATCGATGACGAGCCTGCCCTTGAAGAACCAGTGCCTGGAGTGCTCGCTGTTCGACTGGGCGATGTCGAACAGCTCCACGTTCGTCGGGTCGCGCCCCACCCTCTCCGTGAAGAGCCGGGTGTAGTAGTCCAGGTCCCAGTCGTCGAAGGCCAGTCCCATCTCCCGATTGACCCGCTCCAACGCCCCGCGACCCTCCTCGAGCACCGGAATGGCGTAGGTGGCCTCCGGTGTGACACCGGTGGCGAAGGTCGAGAGGGGCTCGGGGTAAGGCTCCTCCGTCATGCGGTCGTGGACCTCAGCCAGGAAGGCCAACCGCTCACTCTGGGAGAGGGGGGACGGGGCCCGCACCAGGTACCGCCTCGACCGCTCGATCCGTTGAATCGCCTCCAGACCGCATGCTCGGCACACGGCCACGGCGTTCGTCGACCAGGCCGTGGAGAAGCTCATGCGCGGTCCGACCTCGACCAGGTCTCCGGTGGACCCGTCCAGGGAGCTCCGCATGCCGAACCTCTCGGGCTCGAAGGTCTCCCGGAGAAGCCAGGCCAGGGCTCCGAGCTCGGCGGCCGAGAGAGCCCGGCTGGCGGCGATGTTGAAGCAGTGCTCGGTGTCGATGCCCGCGATGGCGGAAGACACACGTTGCCGGATGCGGTCCAACAGCGCCCGGGCGGCGGGCTCGGAGATCCCGGGGGCCCGGTAGAGATGTAGCAGACTCATGTGGTCGCGTGGCGTGAATTGGCTGAACGTGGACGGCGGTCGATCTCCCCTGGTGCCTGGGTGGGACATCGCAGCACTGGCCGTGTCATGTCTGTAAGCCTAAGCGGATCTTCCGCCAGCGAAAGGTGCGGGCTCGGTGGGAGGACTCGAGCATCCAACTAACCGGTCAGCAGGGGGCCGGGGGGGGCCGTTGCACGGGCCGAGAAACCGTCCGGGCCCAGGGCCGCGGGACGAGCGTCTTCAGGCCGATCGCCGTCGTGCTTGCTCGCGACAGACCACGTGCCGCATCTTCCTCAAGCGGCTGTGACCCTCGGCCCGCCCTCGCCTCCCGGACGACGCTTTGGACCGCCTGAAGACAATATGTGGGGGCCGACGCCCGGCGAGTCGAACCTGCCGGTGGGGCGGTAGCGCCCGCGACCGCCCTGCTTCTCATTTCCTCTTCCTCGCCCTACGCACCTCTTACGGCCAGTCTTGGCTGAAGTCCGTGACCAAGTCGGTCGTTCTGTCCCCCGGGTACATGGTACTCGGCGGCGCAACGATGATCACCGTCCTGCTGCTCTCTCTCCTACGGATGTAGAATGCCCACATACCGCACGCCGCCCACCTCGCGTGCCCGACCCCCCCAAACGGAGGCCACCATGACCACCCGCTATCTGCTCACCGCTACCGCCCTGGCACTTCTGCTCCCTACGCAGGTCAGCGCGCAGGCGTCGCAGACCACCCAGGAGATCCGTCAGCTCATCCGTGACGGCAACGCGTACGTGGCCGAGAACCTCGAGGACGAGCCCGGGGTGTATTCTGCCGACGGGTCGTTGGAGTTCTGGTCCAGCGGGGGCCTGATGAACCGAATTCCGGCGGACACGCCCCTCGGCACCTATCAGAGCTTCAGTCTGACCGCGAAGTACATCTCCGTGATCGAGCTCGCCGAAGGGCAAGTGGCCGTGGCCCAATACTACTCGGAGGGCTCGATGCACCTGGACGGTCAGGAGCCGCTGTCGAACTACTTCACCCGCGTCACGCAGGTGTACGTCAAAGAGGACGGCGAATGGAAGGTCCGGGCCGCGCACTACTCACCCGTCAGGGGTGGAACCGGCACCAACCAGACGACGCTGAACTGATCCTGCCTTCGAACCTGGATCGGGCGACTCGCGCTTGAGGCGCGCAGCCAGCGTATGAGCCCGGAAGCCCCGGCGAAGCTCCGCCTTCGTCGGGGCTCGGGAGCACCGTGCACCGGCCTCGAAGGAATCCACGACGAGGCCGGTAGACCGTGGCGTCAATGGTCGTCGACATAGGCCGGCGGAGGATCCGCCGGCTCAAAAGGAGGGCTCGTCATGCCGAACGGTGGATCCGACTGTTGCGGAACGTGCTGGTTCAACAGCAGTGCTGACGGCAAGCCGGGATATCCGAGCGGCCCCTTCCCGCCGGACTTGGAATGCGTCATCCGCGACTTCGTGATCACGAGTCCGTTCTACACCTACTGCGGCAACCATCCCCACCACAATCCGGGTCGTGTCGAAGTGCCACTCGGCCCCGTGTACACCGCGACGCGAGATCTCGGGCGAGAAGTTCTGCACGAGTCTCCCGACACCGAAGAAGTCCGTTTGGGGCTGCTCGAGCTTCTCTCCGCCATGGAAGAGGTCCCAGCCGTCGAGTACCCCAGCCCGACCCAGCTCGACGAAGAGGTCATCAGGCAGCTGATGGCGTTTCGGGAGCGCCGGGCCAGTCCGGTGCTCAGGAAGATCGCCGAGTTCGATCCCATGTCCGCACCACCGGGCGACAACGTCTTCGGCCGGACTCGAATAGCCACGGTCGCCCTGGCTACCGAAGCGTTGGGGGCGATCGAGCGTGACGAAGCGTTGGACGTGCTGGAAGCTGCGCTTCGTCTGGGTCTGCCGGGTGAAGATGCAGGCAGCTCGGTCGAAGGCCTCATCGCACGACTTCGCGGATTCTGGTCACGTGGTGGACACGAGGTGGGCCACGAAGACCCCATGGCTCCCGTTCGATACCACGCGGTGCTCGGATTGAAGCACTGCACTTCGGAGCGGGCCAGGTCGCTTCTCGGTCAAGCTGCGCGGGACCCCCACCGGGAGGTGGCGGCGGCGGCGGCCGAGGCGTTGGACAATGGCGGGCAATGAAGAAGGCCGGCCGAGGTCAGCCCGCCTGACGAAGAGGGCTCGACGTGTCCGTCGGCAACCGAGCCTGCGGAGCGGCAGGGGCGTTGTAGATGATTGCGCACGGGGAGGTCGCGATGTCGGATCCGCAGCGGTTCAGAGACTCAGGCGCGCCCATATACTCCTTTGGCGACGTCTTCTGGGTTCGGTGTCCGCGATGCTCGGAGCGCGGCATGGTGTCCGCCGTGGAGGACGCCGCCGATGTGACAGCCGTGACCGCGAGCTGCTCGAGCTGCGGGTATTCCAGGCGGCAGGTGGCCCGCTCCGCCCGGATCTCGGCTCAGCCCGTCGACTGGTACTTCGGTCTGGAGCTGTGGCTTCAAACGCCCTGCTGCGGCGAAGTACTTTGGGCGCTGAATCCGGATCACCTGGCATTCCTGACCGACTTCGTGTCCGCTCGGTTGCGTGAGCGCGCGCCAAGCGACGTGCAGTTCAGAAACAAGCGCCTGACGAGCAGATTGCCCAGATGGATGACGAGCGCCAAGAATCGCCATGAGGTGCTGCGAGGCTTGGAGAGGCTAGCCGAGATGGGTCGACCCCGCTAACGCGATCGAGCGCTAGTTCTAGATTCGATCGCCTACCCGAGTTGGCGGGGCTGAGGAATCCCGCGCGATCCCGACTGACCGGCACGGAGAGGAACGAATGATTGGACATGATACGTCGGCCGACGCACCACGGGCCGAACTGAGAAACCGGGAGGCGATCGGGCTCTTGGGGATCCTTACGTTCCTGGCAGTCGCCTGGCCTTCCCCGTTGAACGCCCAGCGTGAGTACGCAGAAGGCTTCAACGTCTCCAACGCCGATCTGACCCAGCGAGGACGACAGGCGCTCATCATGTGCAACGGCGTCTTCGTGTCAGGACGGACCGTGGAGCAGATCAACGAGGCAGAGCTCCGGGCCAGCCCCGTTCCCGCCGCACGGCTCTCGGTCGACGCGCAGGCCCGGACGGTCGCTGTCCGGGCTGAGGACGACCATGGCCCGGTGATGAGGGCGGCATGGCGCGACGGCATCGGGTGCGTCGTCATGGCCCCGGATCAGACCTTTGACGACGTGAACGAGCTGCCGTCGCTCGATCTCGCGGGGCCGGTCGGCGATGTGTCACGGATCCCGTGGCCGGACGGAGATCTGGTCGAGGCAGGGTCGCTCCCCGACGAGGTCGACGTAGACGCGCTGGAGGCGGCGGGTGACTGGACGTTCGACCGGGTCGGTCACGGAGGCGACCCGGAGGAGATGACGCTGAGCCTCCTGGTCGTGTACCGGGGCCAGATCGTGTACGAGCGGTATGCTCCCGGCGTCGACGCGTCCACGCGAACCCGGACCTGGTCTACGGCCAAGAGCATCGCGGGCACGCTCATCGGGATCGCGGCGGGGAAGGGGCTCTTGGAGCTGGACGCCCCGTTGCCCTTCGGGTGGCCGCCGGACGAGCTCGCGGAGCTCCAGTCCCGAGTGGCCCGAAGCCACCCTGCCGTGCTGGTAGATCCGTTCCCGCCGCAGGACTACCCGGCGGCACCCGACCCCAGGAGTGCCATTACGCTCCGGGACGTGCTCAACATGTCGAGCGGTCTCTACCCGCAGGACAACGAGTACGGCCAGGCCACGGGGTCGAGCCTCTCGTACTGGGCCGGTTGGAACTCGGCGTATCAGGCTCGAGACCGGGGATTGGTCCGGGAGCCCGGTACGGTCTGGGATTACGAGAACTACGATACGCTGCTGGGCGTGCTGGCCCTGAAGATGGCGCTCGGGGATGAGGCCGCCTATCGCGAGTTTCCCAGGCGGGCCCTGCTCGATCGGATCGGGATGCGTAACACCGTGCCCGGGATGGACCGGTTCGGAAACTACGTCATGAGCAGCCAGGTCTACACCAACGCTCGGGACCTGGCCCGCCTCGGTCTGCTCTACCTGAACCGCGGCCGGTGGAACGGCGAGCAGATCGTGCCCGAATGGTGGGTCGACTTCAGCCGGACGGCCGCGCCGTCCACCGCCGACTTCGGGAATTTCTACGGTGGGCAGTGGTGGCTCGTCCCTGACGCGCGGGCTGACCTTCCGCAGGACGCCTACACGACGGCCGGGGCCCGCGGCCAACATGCCATCGTCATCCCGTCGCACGACTTGGTGATCGTGCGCCGAGGCCTGGACGACTCGGGCCTGGCCTATTGGGACATGGTGGCCGAGATCCTGAAGGCGTTTCCGGAACGGCCGGGCGGGAAGAAGCGGATGCCGTAAGAGCACGAACCGAGCATTCGCATTTCTTGATCCGCCCCGACATCGACCCGGATGGTCCAGGAGTGGCGGGAGCGGATCGTGGCGCTGGGGGGCTGAGAGGGATTGTGTCTCGACCTCTCCCAAAGGAGGTGGCCTGTGGTAGTCTGCGCCGGGTGCGGTGCCGACCTCGGCGGTCACGAACACTCAGACCAGATATCCATCGAGGTGATGGGCGACGAGCACACCTACGCCTACTGGTTCTGTGAGTCATGTGATGGCTATACGCGGAAGACCTTCATCGACCGATTCCTCGGGCCCGAACACACTCTGGGTCCTACCCTTGTCGATCGGGATGAGGGAGAGCGGCTGGTTGCGATGATCCGACGATGCCCCAACCCAGGCTCCAAGCGGTGCGGCTGCGAGACGCACCGCTTGTTCCCGATCTGAGCCTCTCGTCGCTGGGAGCGATTTTCTTGCGTCGCCGGTGAGGCAGGCGGGATCTTGACCCCATGTCTAATCCCGTCGACCGTCTGAACGAAGCCGTCGGTGGCCGCTACCGGATCGAGCGGGAGCTCGGCGAGGGTGGCATGGCCACGGTCTACCTGGCCGAGGACCTCCGCCACGAGCGTAAGGTGGCCCTCAAGGTCCTGAAGCCCGAGCTCGCGGCTGTCGTCGGAGCCGACCGCTTCCTCGCCGAGATCAAGACCACCGCCAATCTCCAGCACCCTCACATTCTCCCGCTGTTCGACTCAGGCAACGCGGACGGGTTCCTCTATTACGTCATGCCTTTCGTCGAAGGCGAACGACCATCCGTGCGGCTACGACCACATGACGCGGTAGGAGATCCGATCCTCGTCGCGTAACTCGGCGTATGGGACATCCGTATGCCACCCGCGACCGTCTCGCCGCACCTCGGAGAATGGTTGCCACGCGCCGTCGTTGATGCGGTACTCGTAGCGAACCGTGCGCCAGAAGTCGGGTGGATCGACCGGCCCGACAGCAACCACCTCATCGGGCCGCAGCGTCGCCCCCAGCCCACCCAACCCCATGAGCTTCAGGAATCTGGCCCGGTACATGGTTTGCCTCCTTCCGTCGATGATCAGCTATCTCTACCCATCGTACACCGTCGTGGTCCTGGTCACGTTTTGAGCGTGAGGAGACGACGTGTGCGTCGTGTTGGAGGAGCTGAACTGAGGTGACAAAGACGACTCTGCATTCACACCACGAAGAACGGCCCGACTGGGCCATCTCGTAAGTTCCTGCCACGTATTGTCTTAGGGGGACTGGGGCGGGAGGACTCGAACCTCCAACCACCTGGTTAACAGCCAGGCGCTCTGCCAGTTGAGCTACACCCCATCATGGGCCGGTCGCGCGGGCCGTCCGGCAAACGATAACGCCATCCCGACGCGGTGTTAAGGCCTTATGGACCAGAAGTTTCGACGAGCTTGGCGCGCGTCTTGAACTGCGCGCGGCCGGTTCCTTCCGGCTGATCACAGTCGGCTTCGACGGCGCCCTACTCTGGGAACGTGGCCGGCCGTCCTCCTACCAGCCCCTCCGATGCCGCCGCGAACAACGGCCCGAACAGCAGCTTGAACGTGTTGTGGGGCTGGCCGCGGAAGTGGGGCTCGAAGGCCGTGAGCACCACCTGCCCGTTGCCGATGGGCACTCGCACGGCCGCGGCGCGCCCTGCGACGTACTCGTCTGCGCCGTTCACCCACCCACTTGCCAGCACGTCGCCGCGGGAATAGCGGGCGTACACCACGGGCTCACCCATGCTATCGGGCAGGGGAGACCCGGGCGCCCGGGTCAGGCCCATGGACTGGCTGCGCACGAAGAAGGCGATGGCCTCGTCCGTCATGCCCCAGGCCAGGGGGTGCCCGGGATGAAGAACTCCTCGGTGGGCAGATCCCTCACCAGGTTCTCCAGCGGAAGGCCGAAGCCTTCGATGGCGAAGTCGATGGCGTTGTCCATGGCCAGGACCCACCCCCCGTCGGCGACCCAGGCCCGGAGCGCTTCCACACCTTCGGCGCCCACGCCGCCCAGGTACTCGGGCGGCATGGTGCCCGGGTCGTGGCCGTTGAGGATCTCATCGGCCCCCTGGTCGGGAAAGATCAGCACATCCAGGTCGTCCAGGTCGCCGGATCGGATGCGGTCGTTGTCCACCCGCTCGTGGCTGAAGCCGTACTCGTCCAGGACCCACCGGGTCCAGCCCTCGGGCATGTTGGACACGTGCCCCCGGTAGATGCCGATGCGAGGGGCGCGAAGCGTTCTGAGGCGTCCGGCGGGGGGATCCGCAGCACCCGTGAGTCGCACGCCCAACGCTGCGGCCAGTTCATCTACGACATCGCGAGAGGCGTTCTCGATGATAAAGGTCCCGGGGGGCGGCGCGGACGGCTCACCGCCGACATCCATGCGTACGGCGGTGACCCGGGAGATCCGCGCACCCTGCTCGAGGAGGCGGTTCACTGCCGACGCCGCGTTGTTCTGCCTGGGCGACAGCATCCAGACGGCGTCCCCGCCTGCGTCGTCCACTGAAGCCGCGCTCGCCGGAATCTCCTCGACCACCGGCGGCAGCTCGAACGCCTCCATGACGCCCACGGCGTTGATTCCCATCTGGAGGCCCAGCTCGTAGCCGGTCATGTCGTACGGCGGCTCGGGCGGTCCACCGGGATACAGCCTCCGGTCCGGGAAGGTCTTGGGCTCCATCAGGTCCACGACGAAAGGTCGGAAAGCCTGCGGACCGATGACGTAGCTGCCCGCAGGGAAGGTGTGCCTGCCGACCTGCAGAGGCGACTCGGCCCGCCGGATCTCGATCCCGCCCATCAGGAAGGTCCGTAGCAGCTCGTCGAGAGCCCCGGGATCGTGCTGCTCGGCAGGGTCCATCACGTAGGCGAACGGCCCACCCTCGGCGGCCTCGCCCCGGGCGATCTGCCGTTGGCCCAGCAGGTAGATGTTCTCCAGGTAGTCCTGCCGGTGCTTGGAGGCGTGGTCCATGACCGCCTTGGACGCCGTGATCATGTAGTCCATGGCGTCCCGGACATGCCAACAGCCGCCCTCCCACGGGTCGGGGTACTGGGTCGTGGGTCGGTCGGCCGGCATGAAGCCGGCCCGGGCCCCGAACGTCTCGGGGATCTCGTCCTCGCCGTAGCAGTGGGGCGTGGCGTAGCGGTAGAGAGCCGTTTCCGTGAGGAAGCCGAGCATGTTGTGGAAGTCCGGCGCGCCCCGCATGGAGCCGTTCCACCACAGATCGTACACGATGCCACTGGAGACCCCGGGCTTGCCCTCGCGGGCGAAGCGCTTCTTCATGGCC
>JBDHLD010000179.1:0-6773 GCA_039586035.1 Gemmatimonadota bacterium
ATGCTCGACCTTCCGGACGGCAGGCGCATGTGCTGGGCGGAATATGGTGATCCCGATGGGGCTCCCCTGCTCCTCTTTCACGGCAACCCCGGCTCGCGACTTTGCTGGGGGGAGTGGCCGGGTCTGGAGTCCCTGGCTGACGCCAGGCTCATCGCCCCAGACCGGCCGGGGTATGGGCGAACCGACTTCCATCCATCCGCGCTGGAATCGTGGCCCGACGACATCCGTGCGCTCGCGGACCATCTCCGCATCGATCGGTTCGCGGTCTTCGGGCCATCTGGCGGCGCACCCTACGCCCTCGCCTGCGCGTGGAAGCTCCCCGACCGTTTGACGGCAGCGGGCGTCTTCGGTGCCGTGGGTCCCAATGCTCCCGAGGCCGTGGTCGGGGCGCTCGGCTCGCTCAAGCTGCTCTGGCGGATCGCGCGGCCGTTGCAGCCACTCGTTCGCCTGCAAATGCGACTCATGGCTCGCGTCGCGAGACGAGACCCTGAGCGACTCGCGAGAGGCATGCGAAACCTGGAGTTACGGGAGGAGGATCGGCCCGTACTGGACCGACCGGAGATCCTGGCAATCTTCAAGCGCGACTTCCCCGAAGCCTATCGCCAGAACGGAATCGGATCGGCTTACGACGCCACCATCCCGGCCAACTGGCCGATTCCCCTCGGGGAGGTGCGGATGCCGGTCAGGCTCTGGCACGCGGAGCGGGATCCCCTGGTGGGGAACATGACGGTCTACCTGGCCGAACATCTGCCCGACGCAGAGCTGCGGCGCCTCCCCGGCGTGGGTCACCTTTGGATCCTGGATCATCTGCCCGAGGTACTCGGGAGCTTGCTCGAGCACGAGGTGAGTCCCGGTTAGCTGCTGACGCGGCAGACCGGCAGCATCGGTCGCTGTGGGAGAGGTGCGCCGACTTCCGGCAGCTTGAACCCAGTGCGGGTGGTCACGTCCTTCACGATAGCGCGCTTGTCCGCCCCGGAGAGCCGATGCCGGCCCGCCAGAGGGTCGTGGTCGCATTGCTGGATCCGCTCGATCACGCGCTCGTACATGGTCACGATGAGCTCCAGCACGAAGGCACAGTCGTCCTCGATCTTGCCATGAAGGGCCTCCATGGAGCTCCTGCCGCGACCGAGGTAGCTGCGCGCCCGGCCGAGCAGATCGGCGACGAGGCTTCGGACCGACTCGCTAGCCTCCCCGTTGGCCACATCCGCAAAGAGCCCTTCCTCGGTTACACCGTGGGCCTTCATGTCCTCCCGGCTGAAGTAGAGCAGCCCCCTTTCGGACGCGCGCAGGTCAACGGCCAGATCCCGCACGATGTGTCCCAGGTACGCGAAGGTCCCGAGCTGGCGCCCGCAGTCTGCGAGGTCGAAGCCGGAAGGCAGGGAAAACACTCCGGTCGACGAGCTTCGTCGGCTGGCCAGGAGAACGAGATAGATGGTCGTCGGAGAGACGCTGGCACCTTCCGTGTAGGCCAGGAAGTCCCGCCATGTATCGAACCGGCCGTGATCGAGGTCCCAATGCATCGAGCGGAAGAAGCTCTCCCATAGGGCACGCGGGACGGGGAAGACGGCCAGGGAGTTGGCCAAGGACTCCAGTAGGGCTGGAGCGTCTCGACGTCGACAGCGCTGCGCGACAGCGGGCGATGGAGCCCGCCCCCCGTAGCAGCCCAGGACACCTTCCTCCCAGGCAGATACGACTAGGTGCTCCCGCCGGCGATCGCTTTCAGTCAGCATCGCACGATCGGGGAGATTGTCGATGCGATCGTCCACCACCCGCATCAGGGCGTAGAACGCGCAGAACGCCCGGTATCGCTCGGTGTCACGGAAGAAGCAGCTCGTCAGATACAGGTTGTTGTGATCGCGAGAGGCAGTGTACGGCTCGGGTAGGGGTGCGGGGCCTAGGGAGAGGGGATTGGCGGTCATGGGTATGACCACTCCACCACGCGGAAGTACCGGATGTAGGCGCGTCCTCTTCTGGAGTGGCGCCCTCGACGGTCACGTTGGGCCCGCAGGCCGTTCGGGGCGGTGGAGACGTCGACTATCATGTGTGCGCCTGGGACGAGGCTAGCGGAGCACGTCGGCCAACGGGCAAGATGACGCACGGATCCCGCTTGCCGCCACTCTCCGCCGGTGCTCATACTCGGATATGCGCTGCAATCTGCGGCTTCCGCACCGAGCCGGCCTTCTCGCCCTGGCGGTGGTGTGCTCGATCGCCACTCTCCCGTTGCCCGGCAGCGCGCAACAACCGGCGGCATCCGCTGAATCGGTGCCCCGCGAACCGACCGAACCAGTCGCGGTCACCCCCCTCGCCACCCTCGCCATCTGGGCCGACGACGTCTGGCTGACCGTCGTCGACCGCGACGGCTCCTATTTCGGTCGCCTGGCCGAGGAGGGCGTCTTCCAACGGTTCAACCCGCTCATGGATGACGAGTACGACCTGGATGTCGCCACGGGATTGTTCACGGCATCGGAGGACGCCCGCTGGGCCAGGACGGACGCCGGGCTCAGGCTCGCGGGCGCCAGCATCGACCATCCACGCATCCTCAACGACATCGACCTGCGCCAGCCCGTGGAGATCACCGGATCGGTGGACCTGCTCTTCCGGTACCGCAGGCAGCGCTCGCTCACGGCCCAGCGCGACTATCCCCGGCTCGGGCTTCGTTGGCGCGAGTTGGGGGGTTCGGCGTGGAATGGCCGCGTGGTCATGGGGATTCACTTCTTCAAGCCGTCCGCCGACCTGGAGCTCGGAGTGGAGCGCGAGTGGCAGACCTCCGAGCGAGGAGCCGTCACCGCCGACCTCCGCGTCGCCCTCCTGGACGTGTTCAACAACGCCATCTTCAAGGGCCTGGGGGTAGGTCCGGGACTGCTCGACGCCCACCTCGAGTACGTGACCGTTCCGTTGGCAATGCGGTTGTCGATCGAGTGGGCGGGTGAGGACGCCCGGCTGGAGGTGGAGGGTGGCCTCACCAACCGAAGCCACCTCGAGGTGACCTTCCCGGACACGGGCGACCCACCCTACTCCCAGGCCGAGGAGATGCGCTTCCTGGGCACGCTCGCCGAGGTAGAGGTGAGCAGCCGGCTGGCTGTTGCGGCCTATGGCAGTTGGGCCCGGGCCGAGACCGACCGGGCCTTCGCCGAGCCCGGCGACGAGGACTTCGAGCTCCGGGAGGAAACGTGGCGCGTCGGGACCCGCGCGGGTCTCGCAGCATCGCGCAATCTGATTGTCGAAGCGGATCTGGGGAAGCTGTGGCGACCCGAGGATCGCGCTGACGCAGACGGGGACGACCTGCGCCACCGCGACGAGACGCTCTTCGGCGGCGTCGCTCTGGTCCACCGGCCCGCCATCGGCTGGCTCTGGCGCATCTCGGTGCCCTTCACCGATCGGAACGCTGGCGAGATCCTGCCCGAGCTGACGGCCACGAACTCCCGACTCGTGATGGAGGGCGGGCACCGGTGGGCGTCGTCGTTCTACTTCATGGCCGGTGTGCGGTGGGACCTGGACAACTTCGGCCAGCGTGCGTTCGACGGCGGGCACGTGCGGCTGCAGGTGACGTGGTGAGGGTTCAGCGCCCCTCGCTGCCCACGTTCAGGGCGTTGGTGATGACCACGTGCGTGTCCCCGGTCGCTGCCGTCGCCTGGCCCCGGACGAACACGAAACGGGTGCCGTCTGGATGGATGCCATAGTTGGTCCAGAATGCGCCCCTCCGGAAAGCGCCGGTTTCGAACAGGACCACGCGCTCGCCTACGTCGAAGCGGTCACCCGCGCGGACGTCGATCGCGACCAGGTCGAACGCGGGAGCATTGAACTGGCGGTAGTACAGTCGTGAGCCGTCGGGAGCCCACACCGGCCCGCGCGCCCCGCCGGTCGTGACCTTGAAACGGCGCCCGAGATCGGGGAAGGGCTCCACGTAGATCTCGTCCTCACCGGAGTCGTCGGACACGTACGCGATCCACCGCCCATCGGGCGAGACGGCAGGAGCCCATTCGTCGAACGCCGATGCCAGAAGCGGCCTCGCCTCCGCCGATCCGTCGAGAGGCCGAAGCCAGATGTCGTAGCTCTCCCCTCCGCGCGTTGTCCACAGAAGCCAGCGCCCGTCGGGCGGCACGTGCGGGGGCGAGTTTCCCAGCACTTCCTGCAGCGTCTCACTCTCGCCCGATCCGTCGGCGGCACGGTCCAGGATCCCCTGATCGGTCTCGAAGAGAACCCTGCTCCCATCGACTGACCACACCGGGAAGGAGTTGTCCAGTTCGAACGTGACCCGGATCGGGTTCGCGCGAACGTGGTCCCAAACCCATATGTCGTCGGGCACCTGCCTCGCGTCTCCCTCGAGCTCGTAGGCCACGTAACGCCCGTCCGGTGAAAACCGGGGATGGCGGATCGGGTCGGTGCGCGTCAACACCTCGAGGTTCCCGTCCACATCGACGACGACCAGCTCCTGCTCGCCGCCCGGCGTGGTCGAGGCCTCACGGTAGACGAGCGTGCCGTTCCTGGAGATGTCGTACTCGGAAAGCGCGGCGATCGACCCGCGCCACGTCGCCCGCTCGGCGATCCTGAAGCGAGCCCCGGTGAGCTCCAGCGCCTGGGCGTCGAACGCCTGAGCCATGATTGAGCCTGCGGCATCCGAATAGACCAGGAATTCCGGGTCGACGTAGCGAGGATCCGCTCCCGTGGCCAACACCCGGTGGCCACCGCCCTGGAGGCTCGTCGCTGCGAGCATCTCGACGGTGGAACCCTCGTCCTGGGCGACTGCGACGCCGAACACGACCGTCTCGCCGTCCGGAAGCACGTGCGGCCACCGGTGCGCCACCTCGCCCGCAGCCGTGTCGACCGTGGTGACGGCCACCGGATCGTCCCCGTCCGCCGAAACCCTATAGAGACGGGGATCCTCTCGGGTCGCAAAGACGATGGTGTTGTCCAGCGCCCAAGCCGCGCCCCCGTTGGTGTTCAAACCGCTCAGGACCGTCAGTGGCGTCCCGCCGTCGAAGCGAACTTTGTGGAGGCTATTGCCACTGAAGAAGCCGAGCCACTCGCCATCCGGCGAGAAGAAGGGATGGCGCCCGCCTTCGGTGCCGGGGATCGCCTGCGCGACGCGTTGATTCAGGGGGCGCTGATAGAGACGGACGGTAGTCTCGGCCAGACCCTGGTACACGATTCGGTCGCCGGCGGCGGAGACGGCCACAGCCCGTCCGCAGCAGGGTGACACCACGGTGTGGCTCGGATCCGGCACGATCGTGAACTGGGCAGAAGGCGGCGGAGCGGGTCCTGACTGCGTGATGCCGGCAATGGCGTAGCCACCCACCAGCAGCACGGCGCCCATGACGCCGGCGAGCCAGGCGGGGATGCCCAGAGGGCGACCGTCCCGCGGGGGCACGGCCGCGGATGCCGCGGTCGTGACAGCCGTCGCGGGTGCCGGCGGCGTGTAGGTGAACGATGGGTCGTCGAGGGCGTCCATGAACGCCTTGGCGCTCTCGAACCGATCGGCCGGCAGCTTCTCCACGGATTTCGCTACCGTGGCCGACACGTGGGGCGGCACGGTGTGCCGGAGCTCGGTGAGCGGCCGGGGCGTGTCGGTCAGGATCCGCACCAGGATCGACTGGGCGCTCGGCCCTGTATGGGGCGGCTGGCCGGCGATCATCTCGTAGAGCACGCAGCCGAGGCTGTACACGTCGGACCGGGCGCTCAAGTCTCGGTCGGCGCTGGCTTGCTCGGGACTCATGTAGTGGGGCGTACCGAGCGAAAGACCCGTCTCGGTCATGCGGCCGGCGCCGGCGGCGCTGATGGCCAGGGCGATTCCGAAGTCGGCCACCACCGGCCGCCCGTCGTGGAGCAGGACGTTGCTGGGCTTGATGTCCCGGTGGATGACCCCCTGCCGGTGCGCGTAGTCCAAGGCGTCCGCCACGTCCCGGGCGATGCGCACGGCCTCGTCCACACCGAGCTGCTTCTCCCGGTCCAACCGCTCCCTCAGCGTCTCGCCGTCGATGAACGGCATGACGTAGTAGAGGAAGCCGTCGGCCTCTCCCGAGTCGAAGAGCGGCAGGATGTGGGGATGCTGCAGGTTTGCGGTGGTCTTGATCTCGGCGAGGAATCGCTCGGCCCCGATGACCGCGGCAAGCTCGGGCCGGAGCACCTTGAGGGCGACCTTCCGCCCGTGCTTCAGGTCCTGGGCCAGGTACACCGTGGCCATGCCGCCTTCGCCGAGCTCGCGCTCCAGCTCATAGCGGTCGGACAGCGCTTCCTTCAGGCGATGGGGAAGGTCATTCATGGTCCGGAAGGCGGGGGAACGGGTGCGGCCATGACCCGGAATGTGCCGGTCTCAAGATGAGAACGGGTAGCGGGTGGGGGCAAGGAATCCAGCCGCGCCGTGAGTTTTGGCCTGCCCTGGAGGGCCGGCTCGTGATGGCGAAAGGGGAGCCGGTCCCGGTGGACCGGCTCCCCGCTTCAGCTTCGCCTCGGCTGCGATCGAGCGTGCTACACCGTGATCGGTGCGTCCCTACGTGCCGCCGCCTCCGTCTCCCACCCCTCCTCCCGACAGCTTGGCGTACACCGTCGCGGCGGCGACCCAGCCCACGATCAACAGGATGGCACTGATGGCTGCGGCGGCGACGCCCCGCATGCCGTTCAGCACGTAGTACACATCGACCAGGAGAATCTGCGAGATCGCTATGATCAGGCCCGTTCGGACCGGGTTGCCCACGAATTGGTTCGCCCAGTCGAAGAAGAGCACCAGGAGGATGGAGGTGATGGCCAGGGTTGCCCAACCGGGCCCCAGGGGTCCC
>JBDHLD010000180.1:0-4916 GCA_039586035.1 Gemmatimonadota bacterium
ACCGCCAGCGCGATCCCGAAGTCGCCCACTACCGGCTGGCCACCCTGGAAGAGGATGTTGCCTGGCTTGATGTCCCGGTGCACCACCCCGTGCTGGTGCGCGAAGTCCAGGGCGTTGGCCACTGCGGTGGCGATCCTCACCGCCTCGTCTACCGGGAGCTGCTTCTCCGTCTCGAGTCGTTCCCTCAGGGTCTCCCCTTCCACGTACGGCATCACGTAGTAGAGGAACGCATCCGCCTCTCCCGAGTCGTACAGCGGCAGGATATTCGGGTGCTGAAGGTTCGCCGTGGTCTCGATCTCGGCAAGGAAGCGCTCGCCGCCGACCACCGCCGCGAGCTCCGGCTTGAGGACTTTGAGGGCGACGCTGCGGTTGTGCTTCAGGTCCTTGGCCAGGTAGACCGTGGCCATGCCGCCCTCGCCGAGCTCACGCTCGATGCGGTAGCGGCCCTCGAGAGCGTCGTTCAGCCGGGTGACGGGATCGGGCACGAGCTTGTCCTCGACGGGGAGTGGCCATTCGGCCAAGCTGAAGATCCCATGCAGCTCTGTCTGGACGCAAGAATGGCACGCCCTCGCCCGTGGGTGTTTCGGCGATCCGACCCATGAGCTGACTCATGGGTCGGAGCCGAATCGACCGCCCAGGCATGTCATCGACACTCGAACCTCTGGGTCCAGATGCTATGCTGCAGCTCCCCATCAGGAGTCAGTTGGAACCGATAGGTCAGGTAGGCGTGGAAGTCGTCTCCGCCACCGTCTTCCCCTTGTGCGATGAGCTTGTTGTGGGTGCGGGCGTGGAAGACCTCACCCGGGGAAAGATGGAAAGTCTGGTTGAACGTGCCCTGCCCGGTATATCGACGACCCGTCACACCCACCAGGCGGAGTCGGTACTGTGAGTGGTATGAGACCCGCAGACCGCGGGAGTTGGCTGTCGACTGGTAGTGGCCCTTGGACGTGCGCTCCCCAGTGATGACCTCCCCGGTACACACGATGCTCCCGACGACCGGGGTCGGTCCAGTGCTGAACTGTGCGTGGTTCGTCGTAGCTCCCGAGCGGGCCTCGAGACCCTCGATCGCGGTGGGCGAGGTCGCTGCGTCGTCACATCCCGACAGCAACGAGACAACCACCATCGTGGAGATCATTTGGCGTATCATGACACGCTCCCTGTCCGGGAATTCCAGGTGAGGCCTGGCCCTCGAAGAACGCCGACGCGACGCTCCGAGTCAGCATGGTGGGCGGGAACAGTCAAGCAGGGATCAAGGCCGGTGGTTCTCGAGATGGCATGAGCCGGGGAGATGCCTCACCTGAGCGGATCGAAGGACGGATCCACAACGTGGTGCCGATGTCCCGAGGACGCGGCGCCTGACCCGTCTTGCAGCGACCCGGCCAGGGGACAGGCGTCGAGTCGGAGCCGCTTGCGCCATCGCCATCGCCGACAGCATCCATACATCGGTCCGATACCTCGCAAATCCCGATCGGACACACTGCCATCGTCACCCCCCCTCCCGGAGGAGCTACAAACCACCGGCAAGGCAATGTGGACCGAGGTCTTCGTGAGGGACGACGGCACTTGGAAGGCGCTCACCGATCACGGTACGGAGGTCGGGGGCAGCTGACTGCAGACTGGGGGATCTGACGACCTGAACGCCTCCGTCCCCTGTCAAGGAGGGTCCCTATGAAAGCAGCGCGACTGCACGAGGGCGCGACTGCCCTTCGCATCGAGGAAGTCGACGCCCCGGAGGTACGGCCCGGCTCCGTGCTCGTGCGCGTGCAGACAGTATTCATGTCGCCGTTCATGGCCGGTCTGGTCGATGGCTCAGAGGAATTCCTGACGCCTCCGAGGCCCTTTACTCCCGGCATGGACGCGATCGGTACGGTTCTGGGCTTCGGCCCCGACATTGCCGGGCTCGCAGTCGGGCAGCTCGTCTATTGTGACTCCTATTACGAATCCCCGACGGAGGGTGCCGCAGATTTCGGCTTCATCGGAAACTTCGGGATCGGCGAGGACTCTCCCGAGATGCTCCGCCGTTGGCCCGACGGAGCCCTAGCAGAGCAGATGTTGTTGCCCGCCGAGTGCGTCGTACCGATTCCGGAAGCAGTCACGGCCTCGGATGCCGTGCTCTGCCGCCTCGGGTGGCTAGGTACCGCCTACGGCGCCTTCACCAAGGTGGGCTTGGCACCCGGCGAGTCGGTTGCCGTGCTGGGAGGCACGGGCCTGGTCGGTTGGAGCGGGGTTCTGGTAGCCCTGGCCATGGGAGCCGAGAGCGTCTTCGCCATGGGACGGCGGAAGGACGCCCTCGAAGAAATCGCCGGCCTGAGCCCTCGCGTTCAGGCCGGAACGACCCTGCCAAGCCGTCAGACGTTCGACGTCGTGCTCAGCGCGATCGAGGCCGAGGACGCTTCCGCCATCGAGGCAGCGCTCCCCAGCCTGAACCGCGGGGGCCGCCTCGTCGCGGTGGGTGTGACCGCGCGGCCACTGGCCGTCCCTACCGATCTCATCGTGGGCCTGGACCTTACCGTTCGGGGCTCGCTTTGGTTCGAACGACGTCAGGCCACGGAGCTGCTCGACATGATCGCGACGGGCACACTCGACCTCTCATCCATCGAGATCGACGAATACCCGCTCACAGACGTTGGAAAAGCCCTCGCGGCGGCCCGGAGCCGCCGCGGGGCTTTCCAACAGGTGGTCGTTCGTTGTTGAACTGACGGCAGTGAGTTCCGAGGCCGCGTCTCCGACGAGCGCGGCGACGAGCGCCGGCGTCAGCCTCTAGCCCGTCAGCCCCGGGCCCGCCCCAGCGCCCGCGTCTCGTCGTCGTCTAGGACCGGGGTAACCTCGGCGTCGAGGATCGTGTTCCAGTTCAGGATCCAGTTGGCGACCGCAGACGCGTCGTCGGACTCACAGATCGCCAGGCCCGTGAAGCTGATCACGTCGTGCCACCGGCCGATGAGCTTGACCGAGTCGCCCAGATCCGCCTGGTCGTCCGCCTCGGTCATGGCGCTGAACGCCTTCAGCGCATCGCCCCGATGCTGATCGTGGATGCGCCACGTAATCAAGAATTTCATGGGTTCCTCTTCAGTGGGGGGTGCTAAGGGAACCGCAGAGTACGCTGGGAGGGCGGCTGACGCGAGGCGTGATCGCGGGCGAATAGAGTTTCGATGCGTGGGCGGATCGGCAGCCCTTCGAGCCAGAGCGGACGCTCGAACGCCGCGACCTGGTGCAGCGTCCGAGCGTCCTCCCCGTGGAATCAGGCCAGGTCGAACCGGTCGAGGTTCATGACCTTGTCCCACGCGGCCACGAAGTCATGCACGAGCTTCTCTTCCCCGTCGTCACATCCGTAGACTTCTGCGATCGCGCGCAGCTGGGAGTTCGACCCGAAGATCAAGTCGACACGAGACGCGGTCCACTTGAGATCGCCCGAGGCGCGGTCGCGCCCTTCGAATACGTCCTCGTCTTCGGACGTCGCCTTCCACGCCGTGCCCATGTCGAGCAGGTTCACGAAGAAGTCGTTGGTGAGCGTGCCGGGACGATCGGTGAAGACGCCGTGCTGCGCCTGCCCGAAGTTCGCGTTCAATACGCGCATGCCGCCGACCAGCACCGTCATCTCGGGTGCGGTCAGGGTCATCAGCTGCGCCCGATCGACCAACAGCTCCTCGGCCGACACGCTGTACTTGGTCTTCAGGTAGTTGCGGAAGCCGTCCGCGACGGGCTCGAGCACGGCAAACGACTCCACGTCCGTCTGCTCGTGCGACGCATCCGTGCGGCCTGGTGCGAAGGGGACCTCCACGTCGTATCCAGCGGTCTTGGCGGCCTGCCCGACACCGGCGCAACCGCCCAGCACGATCACGTCAGCCAGCGACACCCTCTTCCCACCGGGCTGAGCGTGGTTGAAGTCCTCCTGTATCGACTCCAGGGTCTCGAGCACGCTCTCGAGTTGGGTAGGCTGGTTGACCTCCCAGTCCTTCTGAGGCGCCAGGCGTATGCGCGCCCCGTTTGCCCCACCACGCTTGTCTGAGCCACGGAAGGTCGCGGCCGACGCCCAGGCGGTGGAGACGAGCTCGGAGATGGAGAGCCCCGAGTCGAGGATCTTGCCCTTCAGGGTGGCAATGTCCGCCGCGTCGACCAGCTCGTGATCGACTGCCGGGACCGGATCCTGCCAGATGAGTTGCTCCGTGGGAACCTCCGCGCCGAGGTAGCGAGACCGGGGGCCCATGTCGCGGTGCGTCAGCTTGAACCACGCCCGGGCGAAGGCGTCCGCCAGCTGGTCCGGGTTCTCGTGGAACCGCCGCGCGATCGGCTCGTAGATCGGATCCATCCTCAGGGCCAGGTCGGCCGTGGTCATGATCGGCGCGTGTGTCTGGGACGGATCGAACGCATCCGGCACGGTCTCCGCTGCGGCCGGATCCGTCGGAATCCACTGCCACGCTCCGGCGGGGCTCTTCACCACCTGCCACTCGTAGCCGAACAGGGTGTCCAGGTAGCTGTTGTCCCACTGGGTCGGCGTTGGGGTCCACGCTCCTTCGATTCCGCTGGTGATCGCGTCGCCGGCCTTGCCGCTGCCGAAGCTGCTCTTCCAGCCGAGGCCCTGCTCCTCGATGCTCGCACCCTCGGGCTCGGTACCCACGAGCGCCGCGTCGCCAGCCCCGTGGCACTTCCCGAACGTGTGTCCACCGGCGACGAGCGCGACGGTCTCCTCGTCGTTCATGGCCATGCGCCCGAAGGTCTCTCGGATGTCGCGGCCCGCCGCCACAGGATCCGGCTCGCCGTTCGGTCCCTCGGGGTTCACGTAGATCAGACCCATCTGGACCGCTGCGAGTGGGTTCTCGAGCTCCCGGTCGCCGGAGTAGCGCTTGTCGCCGAGCCACTCCGTCTCGGTTCCCCAGTAGATGTCCGCCTCGGGCTCCCAGACGTCCTCGCGCCCACCG
>JBDHLD010000016.1:0-60785 GCA_039586035.1 Gemmatimonadota bacterium
GTTGCGATGTAGGTAGTTCAGGTGCGCTAACCGGCTCAACAGCTCCGCGTTACGCTCATCGTCGGGTTGATTACGGGCGGCGATCTCGAGGTACTGAAGAGCCTCGGCTACGGCTCCGGCCGTCTCGGCCCGATCAGCCGCCTCGGTGGCGTACTTCAGCGCCGAGTCCCGCTCACCGGCGCGGTCGAAGTGGAGGGCCAGCTCGTCGACCGGAGGATTGCTTCCCCGGAGCAGGAACTCGGCAATCTGGCCGTGTAACGAAGCCTTCGTAGCCTCAGGAAGAGCCTGATACAGGCTCTCTCGGACCAAAGGATGGCGAGGGACGGCACCGGCACTTTGCCAACGGATGAGCCTCAGGCGGACGAGCTCCTCCACGCTGCTCACGACCTCGGTCTCGGAGGTGCCTGCAAGGGAGGCCAGATCCTTCAGGCGGATCGGCCGATCGGCCACCGCCAGCAGGTCTGCGGCACGACGAGCGTCTGGAGCAAGCCCGTCGAGTCGTTGATGGAAGAGCTGCCGTATGGACCGCGGCACCGGGATCTCGTCAACCCTGTAGCGAGGTGGACTCAGCCGGCCGGCGAGGTGCTCGAGGGTCAGCTCAATGAGGAAGAACGGATTGTGTCCCCCGAGAGCTCGCAGATCGCTGATCACTGCCTCGGGCAATGACCGAGCCGCCACGGCTTTGATGAGCTCTTCCGCAGCGGATGCTGAGAGCTCCTCCAGACCGATGAGTCGCACTCCGCGAGATGCGGGGAGATCTCTGAGATATCGCTCAGTTGAAGATCCCGGCTTGGTCGCTTCTGGTCGGGCAGCGAGAACGATGACCAGGCCCCCGCTCTTCCATCTCCGCCGAAGAAAGTCGAGAACCGTCAGGGAGGTTTGGTCCGCCCAGTGGAAGTCGTCTATGAACAGGCAAACCGGCCCATCCCGTACGACTTCGAGAAGCAGGCGGTGTACGGCTTCGTAGAGCCGCCGCGGAATGCTGCCTGGTTGGATGTACCCTAGATCCGGCAAAGGGCGGTCATCTTGCTGGAACTGCGGCAGCAGCGAGAGCATGACGGTCCGCCACGGGTCGTCGAGCCGTCCGAGGGCAGTGCCAACGTCAGCGTCGCTCAGCGCTTCCAGCAGCGGGTTAAGGGGGATCTCCCGCTCGAACTCGGACGACCGACCGCGGAGCACTCTAAGGCCTGACAGGTGAGCAGCGATGAGAGACTCTTCGACCAGCCTCGTCTTGCCGGCACCGCCCTCTCCTACGATCAAAGCAGTCACCGCACCCTCTTCCGGGGGCGCTGACACGACCTGCTGGAGCGTGGCGAGCTCACTCTGTCGACCGCACAAGGGGGCGTCGGGTTCAGGCTCATCGCCAAGGGCTCCGTAGAGCCCACCCCGGTCGCACAGCGTGCGGATACGCGTGACCAGTTGGGCGGTCTCCTGGTCCGGCCTCCATGCGGGCCCATCATCGGTGGCCGGGGGGTGCTCGGCCCGCTCTACGAATGACGTGTACGTTGCCTCCGCCTCGTGGACATGCCCGGCCATCGCCGTGGAGAGAAGGACTCGGCGCAGCGCCCTCTCGTCGACGGGATCCAGCCGCAGGAGCACCTCGGAAGCCAATCGCGCCAATCTCCAATTCCCGCTCGGCTCAGCACCCGACCAGACCGCCGTGGCGCGATCCCGCAGAGCGCTGCGCAAGCTGAGCGAACGTCCTGAGACCCAGTCCTCGAACTCTCGCGAGGGCCGGTCGGGGAGTGCGGACAAGAACCCGGCTGCCAGGAGCTCGGCGGCCTCCGCGAGGCGGTCTGTTCGAAGGCACGCCAGGAAACGCGGCAGGTCACAAGACACGTCCTTGGTGCGGCCGATCAGCGTGTCGCCCTGTGCCTCCACGAGAGACACGCCCCCTGTCTTGACGGACAGGGTATAGAGGTGTTGACTGAGTCGCCTCCGAGCCAGCGCCTCGCTAGCCCGCCCCCAGACCAGGCGGGCGATCCGACTACGGGATACGCCTCGCGGTCCGTGGCCGAAGACGGCCGCCAGGACATACGCCTGGAACGGCGACAGCTCGATGCTCTTCTCTCCCACCCCCACCAACGGCCCCCCGAAGAGCTCGACGGTGATTCTGGTCATGAGCCACTGGGAAGCGGTTCCCGACACCGTTCCGGGAGCCGGGCCTGTTCGCACGATTCAGCTTCTGTGTCGGAGCTCTCGCGGCCAGGGGGGTGGCCCTGAGAGACCGGCAAACTGGTGCCTAGCCTCCGCTTCGTCCAGCGAGAGCGGTCCGTCTCGGTCGTCGTGGCGACTGACTCGGGGAGCCTGGCGGGTTGCCCTGAGGAGTCGTTCCCCAGGTGGAGGCCCTCAACTCGAAGTGCAGCCCACCTCTCCGGTGCTCGTCGACGAGCCATCCCTCCACGACCCATTCCCAACCGAGGCATTCCCGTATCGTCGACGGTCGAACGGAGGTCAATCGCTTCATCTGATTGCTGAGCGCGAAACCGTCGGGGTAGCCGAGGCCTGCAGCAATCGAGAAGAGGCTCTCGTTGGTGGTTTGGAGCCTGATGGTCGCTCGGAGGACTCGGCCGAACTGAAGCCAATGCGAGGGCGCGGGAAGGCCCCGGCTGAGAAAACGCCTGCCCAGTGCCCGCCTGGACAGATAGAGCGCTCGCGACAACCCACTTACAGTCCTCAGCTCTCCCGAAAGCTCCAGCGTTCTGCGTATCAAGCGTCGCGTGTCGCCGTCCACCCGGACACCCCGCCACACGAGGTAGTCGGTCACATCGACCGGGAGTGCTTCGGGAGGACGTCGAAGCACCACGGCCAGGTCCTCGGGCTCGGGTTCCGGGTGGAACGGCAACACGCTGTGTGGCCGGCAGCGGTCGATGATCGTCAACACATCGGCGTCTCCATTCAGCCGTTGAGCGGGGGGCAGCACGACGATCAAGGCCAGGCCTCCGGGCCGGTCACGCATGAGCTGCACCTCCAGAGCGTTGGCGGACCGCGCCATCTGCCACACCACGGCCTCTCCCGCCGGGAGTCGGCCATGGACCGGAGTGGGGACGGTCTCCCCGAAGGGCTCGAGGCGGTCGTACGGCGGCGCGAAGAGGGAGAACGGCGAGCGGCTGGAGCGGGGCATGGGCGTCAACCTCCGTCGAATAGATGGGCGGGGGATCGTTCTCGACCGAGGCTAGCGTGGTTGTATCAGCGCCCTATCATCGTCTTGGCCAAATCCCCTTCCCCATCGGAGCCACCGGTTTGAGCCCCACCTTTCTCCCCCTTCCCGGCCCGCTCCAGGAGTGCGTCTTCGTGGAGCGCCCCAATCGCTTCCTGGTGCACGTGCGGCTGCCCGGGAAGAGCGTCATGGTCCCGGCGCACCTGGCCGACCCTGGGCGGCTCCGCGAGCTGCTTCTTCCCGGGGTCAGGATGTGGATCCGAGCGGCTCCCGGCACTCACCGGAAGACCCAGTGGAGCGCCGTCCTGGTTCAGTCACCGGCCGGCACCGGGCTGGTGTCTCTGGATACGACTCTTCCCAATCGCCTCGTCGGCCGGGCTTTGGAGCGAGGCGGGTTGCCCGAGTTCGACGGCTATCGCCTCGAGCGGGCCGAGTTTCCCCACGGCCGTTCGCGTTTCGACTTCCTGCTCCAGGGCCGTTCGAGCAAGCTGGTTCTCGAAGTCAAGAGTGTGACGCTCGTGGAGGACGGCGTCGCCCGTTTTCCGGATGCGATCACGGAAAGGGGTGCGCGACACGTCCGGGAGCTCGCGGCGTTGGCCCGGGAAGACGGGTGGGAGGCGGCCGTGCTGTTCGTACTCCAGCGCGACGATGCCGACAGGATCGAGGCGGCTCGGGCCATCGACCCCGGATTCGCCGAGGCGCTCATGGAGGCAAAAGGCGCCGGGGTTCGCGTTCTAGGACGCCGCTGCAACGTAACGCTCGACGGCGTGGCTCTGGGGGATAGGGTGATGGCGTCGTGAGTCTACCGATGCCGGGGCCCAGCGCCTCAGCGAAGCGGTTGCCTGGCTGAGAGCGTGAGGCTAATTAGAACGCGAGATCCAATCCCCCAGGCAGCGAGCATCATGACACTCCGACCTCCCAAACAGGCCAGAAGCCGGAGAACCCTGGACCGTCTCGTGGAGGCGGCAATGAGCCTGATGGAGGACCAAGGCGTCGAAGGCACGTCGGTCGCCGAGGTGGTCAACGCCGCCCAATCCAGCGTGGGCTCGTTCTACGCGAGGTTCGAGGGGAAAGACGACTTCGTAGGATATCTGGAGGCGCGCGTCTGGGCGGACGCGACCCAGCGATGGGACCAGGCGGTTGCCGACATCCAGGGAAGACACCTCACGGCGCAGGACCTGGTCACGGGCGTGGTTCGCCTGCTGATCGACACCCGCAAGGCGGACCTCGAGCGACGGCGAGTGCTCGGGACGGCCTCAGGCTCCGTCTCACACGCGAGAGCATTCCACGCACACGTCCTGAGTGGAATCCTCGACCTGCTCCGTCCCTACCGGGACGAGTTTGGCCACCACGAGCCCGAGAGAGCCGTCCGAATCGCGTACGCGGTTCTGGCGGGGGCGCTGGATCGGCTCCCGGAGCTGCGATCCGCAGCGGGAGGCAGCACAGAAACCCTCGTTGACGAGATGGCTCGGCTGTTCCTGGCATACCTGGGGTCGGATGCGGCGCGTGGCGCCATCCGGCGGGTAGACGGCGCGGTCCCAGCGACGGTCCAACCCAAGCTCACCCTGACTGGCCCCGTCACACCCCACCTGCCGACCGTCGCCGAAGCCCCACCACTACCTGCCGCAATGTCATCGTCCCCCGTGCCCATGATACCGGAGGCTCCACCTCCGGCCGCCGTAACCCCGGCGCAGGCGCCTCCCCTTCCCATGGTGGCGGCTGAGCGCAGCGAGCCCGGACCGGACGGGGCATCGGCGGCCGCTCTCCCGAACCTCCAGGCTGCTGTGTCACCTCCAGCAGCCAGGCCCACCTCCGTCCGGGAGGAGCCGGAAGCGGAGGAGGAGAGGGAGCGCGTCGACTTCTTCGACGTTTGGGGCTGACGCCAAGGCGGGAGCCCATCCGGAAGCGTTGTTGGGGCATGGAACCGCTCGGGGCAGTGGCCGAACGGTCACCAGAGTGCTGTCCGCAACAAGCAGGCCTCTGGCACACCTTCCGTGTGGTCATTAACTTGAATCGTAATTACAATTACAATCACCTGGCAGGATGACCCGGACAAGTGATCTCCCCCGCACCTTCCGCACCGCGGCCTCCACTGCAGGGGCGGAGCCGACGCACGCTGGACCGGATCGTGGCAGCCGCAGAGAGTCTGCTCGCTGAGGAGGGGGTCGACGCGACTACGGTGAAGGCGGTGATGGCCAGATCCGGGGTAGGGGCAGGTTCATTCTACGCTCGCTTCGACGGACGGGAGGCTTTGCTCGCCTACCTCCGCGACAGGTTCTGGGACGACATCCGCCAAAGCTGGAACGCGTTCAGCATGGACGACGCATGGGTCGAGGCCGATCTGGCCTCACTGACGGGCGAAGTGGTAAGGCGTCTGGTGCGCGGCTACGGACTGTACGAGGGTCGGATCCGGGCCTCGCTCGTGCACGCGCTCCAGCGCCCCGGTGGCGAGGCGATGGAGCAGACGGTGGGGCTGGACGAGTTTGTGATGGAACGACTCACGCGGCTGTTCGTTGCACACCAACCAGACGAGTCACGGGTCCGGTTGGCTCTCCTCCAGGTCCTGTCCACGCTCCAGGGCCTCGTACTCTTTCCTGACGCGACTCCGTTGCCGCCCCGGTTCAAGGACGAAGCTCTCATTCTACAGTTGACGAGCAACTTGCTGGCCGCGCTGGGGGCCGACGGAGCGCCGACCGACTACCAGGAGCTCTTGCGCCGAAGCTCCCAGGTCTATCGACAGGGCTAAGAGAAGGGGCGAGGCGCAAACGGCACCCCGCCCCCGGTCAAGCGCCTCGCTCGACGCGATCAGAAGTCGATCGAGTCACCCCACAACGTCAGGACCTTGGTCTCTCCGTGCTCCTCCACCACCACCACCGCAACACCCTTCCCGTCGGACTCCCGCTTGCCCACGATGGAGCCCTGGACCTCGGAGTGACCCAGGCTGAGGCGCTCTACCATGACCTCGAATCCCTGGGCCTCGAGCGCGTCCGTGAAGTGCTGGACAACCTCGAGGGGAGCATCATCCGTGACGGACAGGTCCGCCCCGCCCGACTTGCCGGATGTCTCGCCGCTGAAGACGCGATCCGGATGGCTTGACCCCGGGTAGCGTGGAACCCAGCCAGGCGCCGCCTCGGCGGTCTCGCCGGCCTCGAAGACCGACTCCCCCTCGGGCGTGCTCAGAATCAGACGCGCGCCGTCGTCCTCGCCCTCGATCTTCACCGAGTAGGTCTCGTCACCCAAGTCCATCGTGAAGACGGCCCCGTCTTCGTCTCCGAACATGTCGAGCGAGATCGTCTCGCCGTCGATGGACAGGGTCAGCGACCCCTCGAAGGCGTCTTCGAGCTCCCTCATCACCTCTTCTGTGACCTGGGCCGCTGCCATGGCACGGGCTACCTCGGCGGCGGCTCGGACCCGCTCGCGATCCGCGTGGCGGAGCTCGTGGCGTAGTTGGTGGCGGAGCTCCCGCATCTCTTCGAACCGGACGACCGTGGGGGCGTCTGCTTCACCGACGAATTCGACCACCGTGTTGCGCGCCTCGTTGACCGCGACAGCGGCGACCGCCGCGAAAGCGACTCCGCCGAGCACGAAGAGCCCAAACACCGCCGCCAGAACCCATCCCAACGGAGAGAGGCCGCGATCGACCTTTCCCGTCAACGATCTCTCGTACTCGTCATACTTTGAGGCCATTGCCCGCTCCCTTCGACCGATTCGATCGTCCACTCAGACGGTTAGACGCTTCGACAACCCTACGGGTTGCAGGAGGGAAAGATTCACACGCCCGCCGACGACCTCCGGCGGCGGCCCAGGGCGGGTCCCGCCCCGGGGCCCGGCGTCTCGTCCCGGACTAGGCTTTGCGGGCCGTGAGGATCGCGGATCTGGCCGACTCTGCGTAGGCCGAGATCTCTCCCGCTTCCACTGCCAGTTGCTCGACGGCGTCGTGGTCCAGGGGTAGGTCCTCGGCGGCGAACCGCCGCTGGTCGTCGATCGTGACGTCGGAGAAGCCGGCGCCTTCGAGGGCGGCCACGTAGTCGTCCTGGTGCACGGGTAGGCACCCGCTCATGATTTCGGGGGACTCCTCGAGCACCGCGGGTGGACGGGCGTCGGACACGAGGTCGGAAATCACGAGCCTGCCTCCGGGGCGCAGGACCCTAAAAGCCTCCTCGAGTGCCCGCTCCCGCTCACTCGACAGATTCAATACGCAGTTCGAGATGACCACGTCTACGCTGGCGTCGGCCACAGGCAGCGCCTCGATCTCGCCGAGCCGGAACTCGACGTTGTCGAACGGGCCCTTGCGCGCGTTCTCCCTCGCGCGGGCGATCATCTCCGGGGTCATGTCCACGCCGATCACGTTCCCCAGAGGGCCCACCTTGCCAGCCGCCAGGAAGCAGTCGATTCCCGCCCCAGATCCGAGATCCAGAACTGTCTCGCCCGGATGAAGGTCAGCCGCGGCCGTGGGATGACCCGAGCCCAGGCCGAGATCGGCGTCCTTCGGGATGGAGGACAGCTCATCTTCCGTATACCCGAGCCCGAGGCTGGTAAGGGCCTCGGCCTCGCCGTCGCAGCATCCCGTTCCACACCCAGACTCCGATGCCTCACCGCGCGCGATCGCACCGTACCGTCCACGTACTGCCGATCGGATCGTCTCCTGGTCCATCGTCCACCTCCTTGAAATAGTTGTGAATCACAACTGCATGGTCACGAGATCGGCGCCGCCGATAGCGGCGGCGCCGGTCACGCCAAAGGGGTCACCGAATCACACAGCAGGTCCCGCCCGAGGTCTCCACTCTTGCCGTGAAGGCCGTCGCGAGGCGACCGACCACGCGCGTGATGGAACGGCGCGTGGCCGCGTCGAGCTCCGCAAGAATGTCTACGTACTCCCCGGCCAGATCCCGTTTCACTCGCTCGACCAGCTTTCCGGCGCGCGCGGTGGGCTGCAACACGATCGAGCGCCCGTCCTCCGGGTTGGGCGCGCGCCTTACATAGCCTTTGTCAACCAGAGAATTGGCCAATCTGCTCGCCGTGCTCTTGTCCAGAAACAGGTGCGCAGCGAGGTCGTTCACGGTAGATGCGCCGTCGTCTACAATGGCCTCGAGGGCGTAGCACTGGCTCACCGAAACGTCGTAGCAGCAGACTCGATCCCTATCCCGAAACTGAGCGACCCGGATGATGTCTGTGAGGGCGCTACGCAGCCTGGCAGCGTCCGCCAACAGCTCTCGGTCCGGGCGGTCGATACCAGGTTGACCGTGGACCGAGAGCCCCCTGGACCTGTGCGACTTCTGCGTAGTGGCTGTATCTGACATGGTCACCTCATTAGTTGCGATACACAACTATTAACCTCTCGGCATCCACGGGTCAAGGGCTCGCAGTCGGCGGACCGGGAGCGGGAGGCTCCGGAACCAATCAGGGCGGGGGAGGAGGGTGGGAATCCAACTGGCACTCCGCCGGAGGGTTCAGTCGGAGACCGGGCAGCGGATGAAGTTCATCGACGGCGCATTCCCCCGGGCGGCCTCGGAGGTGAGGACGATCCACTGCTCGTCATCCAGCGCGACGGCCTCTCCCTGTGGTTCACCGAGAGTGCGGAGGCTTTGGGTCAGGACCGGCGCACCCCCGAGGGCCTCGCCTTCGACTCGGTAGAGAGAGATGGACGAATACGTACGGATCGCCACGAGCCTGCCGTCGGGAGATGCCGACGCACCGGTCACCTGGTCTGGCGGCGATGGCTCCGATGCGGAAAGGGACTGCACCCGCTCCAGAGTGACGGTCTGGTCGGGTCGCAGCTCGCCCGGGTAGCGGTACACGTCGATGGGGTGGCTCCTGCCCTTGGTGACCAGGTAGAGCCGTTCGCCCGGCAGCACGAAGATGGCCTCTACATCGCGGGGGCCATCAGGGAGCACGAGACGCAGGACGTCGGCCGGCGCTGTCACGTCGTCCGACGGCAAGGGTTCCGGCACACGATACACGACGACCTCGTCTCGCCGCTCGCTGTTGTCACCTACGTCCGCGAGGTAGAGGCAAGATCCCGCGTCGCAGGAGGCCACTTCCATGTCCTCCCAGTCGATGTTCACTGCGCCCGTCACCGTGACGACGCCGAGCAGGCCACCGTCGAGGTCGACCGCGACGATTGCGGGCTCTCCGCCTGAGTCGTTATGGGTCCAGATGGCAGAGGTCGTGCGTCGGGCAATCGCGGCCCCACTGGTCTCCGGAACCACGTCCGGGAGAGCGATACCGGTGTCCTGCTCGATGCACGACAAGGCCGGCTCTTCGACGATCTCGCTCGCCTGCCCACTGCAGGCCGTCAGGATCGGGAGCACCACGATCGCGAAGGTGCGGCGGAGGGTGTTCGGTGGCATCCCGGCTCCGGGTCGGTGTCCAGTGTCGCCGCCGCAATCTGGTTGGCGGGTTCGCTCTCGCTACGGGCGTGGCTGGCGGACTTCAGGCAACACTGCCTGGGAAGCCATCGTCAGACTACTGAGCGGGTTCGGCGTCCTCCGAAAGCACGTACTCCAGGACCTGCTGAAAGATCTCCTTCGGGAGCGCGCCCTGCAGGGGCTGGTACCCGGGAATGAAGAACGTCGGTGTGCCGCGCACGCCGAGTCGCCCGCCGGCCAGGATATTCTGCCGGACCTGGTCGCGCCGCCAGTCCTCCTCGAGGCACTGCTCGAAACGTGCGACGTCCAGGCCTTCTTCCCTGGCGAACCGCAAGAAGATGTCTCGGACCGGCCCCTCCTCGTTCTTCCACTCCGCCTGGTCCTCGAACATGCGTGCCCCATATGCCTGGAGCATCTCCTGCTCGACCGCGCACTCCCCGGCCGTCGCAGACTCGAGGCCATGGGGGAAGATCCCGAGCACGTAGGGCACGTACTGCCATGCGACCTTGCCGGTTTCCACGTACTCGGCGATCAGGTCGGGGTACGCCTCAATGTGGAATTTTCGGCAATAGCCACAGCCGAAATCGCTGAACTCGATCACCCGCACCGGAGCCTCGGGATCGCCAAAGGTATGGCCCAGATCGCTGAGCTCCACCGGCGCGCTCGCGGCCGGTCTACGGGTCTCCGGCGCCTTCTCGGGAGCCCTCACGCTCGCGACGCCCTCTGACGTGGAGACACCGACGCCTTGGCCAGACGCGTCCAGCGCTTCAGCGGCCTGCTGCGTGCGCTTCTCCAGATTCCCCGGGCCGCAAGCTGCGACAACAAGGCTTACCACCGCGAGCCCGGCAAAAGCCGTCCGTCGAGAGTCTCCGATCGCCATCAAAGCTCCAGGTTGATGAGCTGTCCCATGTCAGCGAGGGTGGCGGACAGGGCAGCGAACTGTCCAGTCAACATCAGAAACCCGACCAACACCAGCAAGACCCCTGCCATCTTCTCGAGTGGTCCGGCCCACCGCCGGATTCGCTCCATCCCGGCCAGAAACCAGTTGAACCCGACGGCGGCCAGAATGAAGGGCAACCCGAGGCCTGCCCCGTACACGGCAAGAAGTCCCATGCCCTGGGCGACGGTTCCCTGCAGGCCCGCGTAGAGGAGGATGGTGCCGAGGATGGGCCCGATGCACGGAGTCCACCCGGCACCGAATGCTACGCCGACGAGAAAGGATCCCAAGAGTCCTGCCGGCTTCGAGGAGACGTGCAGTCGCCACTCGCGCGCCAGACCCGGTACGCGGAGGACGCCCAAGAGGTAGAGGCCGAAGATCAGGACGATGACCCCCCCGAGCCGGCTTACCAGCGGTAGCCACTGGTTCAGGGTGCGGCCGAACGCCGTGGCAGCCAGGCCCAGCGTCATGAAGACGACGCCAAACCCGATGCCGAAGGACAGCGCGTGGATCGCGGCGCTGCGCCGAGCACCCTTCACGTTCCCCTCTTGCAGCTCCTCGAGCGTGAAGCCGGAGATGAACGTCACGTAGCTCGGCACGACGGGCAGGACGCACGGCGAAAGAAAGGAGACGACACCGGCGAAGAAGGCCAGCGCAAAGGAGATCTGCACCTCCACCGATCAAGCCCCCAACCAGGCGGCGGAGGCCGCCGTCAGCTCCACCCGTCAGATCCGGAACTGCTGGAAGATCCGCTTCTCGGTGTCGCCTTCCAGCTCCGCGGAGATCTCCAGATAGGGCTCGAGTCCACTGCCCTGCAGCTTGTCGCGGAACAGCTTGTCCAACTGAAACACACCGGCCGAGTTGCTGAGCTCGATGCGCAGACAGATGGGCCTCTCCGCGCCCCTCTCGATGTGAACCGCCTCGATGGCCGCGGCTGAAATGCTGTGGATGCTCGCCGAGCCCGCCTGAAACGGAATGCGAGATCGGCCCTTGGCCATGTCCAGAGAGTCGGCGATCCGCACGACCCCCGCTTCCAGCGTGAGGGGGCGCCCTCCGGCGCGGTGCGAAATGATGGCGTGAAGCACCTCGGACCTGACGAAGGTGGCTTCCCTCGGCTCATAGAGCTCCGGCAGGATCTCTCGGAGTTTCCGCTCCGCGAGGAAGAGCGAGTACGACTCGTGGTCGTCGCGGTGGATGGACATGCCCAGGTCGTGGAGGAGCGAGGCGAGAGCCACCACGACTTCGGCGTCTCCCTGCGACATGCCATAGTTCTCGACGATGCCGGGTTCCACACCCGCCTCCAGAAGAAGGCGGAGCATCCTTACCGCGATGTTCATCACGATCTTGACGTGGACCGGACCGTGATCGGTCATGCCGAGCCGCTCGATGGCGGTCACGTTGGAGGCGAGCCAGAGGCCGTACAGATCGTCGTCGGCGTTGACCAGCTCCATGAGCCGTTGCAGGCGCGCGTTGTGCCGGTCGGGCACCGCGATGTGGATTCGAGACTCGAACCGTTCCTCGGGCGTCCTGCCCCCCTGCTCGGCGCCGGGTGTCGCTTCGAGCTCCATGGATCTCATATTCGCACTCTCATCTCGTCGTCGGCGTGTCTGGTCGCGTCGTCGTCGGGTAGCGGGCTAGGTACTGCCCGACCCGAGGCCTGCGGCGTCGCTCGGTACGCGGGGAGCGCCTTCACGAATCACGACGGTCCCCGCGATCTTGTCGTGAATCCCCTGTCGGTTCGGATCCCAATACACCTGGGCGAATCCCAGCAGGCCGGTGGCGAACCCCGCTGCGTACCCGCCGGCACGCTCGAAAGCGAACCACCACGTGATGGGTTCCCCGGTCAGCCGCAGAACCCGCACGCCCAGCAGCTTCTTCCCTGGCGTTTGACCCTTCCACCACGGAAGTAGAACGGCGAAGTAGATACTACCCCAGCCGAAGGCGAGGCCCAACCGGTCGATGACGTCTCGAGCCAGCCTCACGAGCCCCGAGCCCTCTTCCAGTTCGTCGACCTGTGCCTGCACTGCCGCGAGCGCCTGTTGGGAGCGCTCGCTGTCCTGTGAGGCTCGGTCCAGCCCAGCCTGGAGGGCGCGGATCGTGTCCGCCGCCAACGCGACTCCCGCCCGGCGGCGGATCGACTCGAAATCCGCTGCGGTCGTGTCCCCGGCCTCCAGCAAGCGGACGTAGGCGAGGAGAGCAGCCTCGGCCGTCATCGTGTCGGCCACAGGTCCCCCTTCCTCACCCGATCCTTCAGCCGGGGCCACCTCGGCCGCGGCCGTGGCGATGGCCCGCTCGAAGATGTCGTCGGCGTCAGCTTCGTCGTCCCAAACGGGGTCATCGGGAGCGAGCCCGTCGAGCAGATCCTCCACGTCCGACTCCGACATGCCCGCCGCCAGCGCGCCGCGGGCGATCTCAGTCGCGGCCTCCTCGGCCTCGGCGGCGCTGGTGGCCCGGGTCAGCCGCACGCCGCCCTGAAGGCCGCTCATGAGGTCCCCCAGGTCTACGGACTCCCCCAGAGCGTCGGACTCCACCGAAAGGGGCAGTCCCAGATCGCTGCCGGAGCGGAGGAGCCAGATGGTGGCGAACGAGACCACCAGGATCACCAACCCCAGGCAGCCCACCGAGAATTGGAACGCCCAGGCCAGCGGCGCCGGCAGATCCCGGGTGATGGGCGATTTCAGCGCCATCCGCACGAAGACGATGGCAACGAGCACGCCCACGATCGCCCCGATATCCTTCGTGACCAACGTAATGACGCCGATGAGCACCAGGTCGATCAGCGTCGCGAGCCCGCGCCGCGCCGGCGTCGCGAGCGGAAGGCCCAGCAACTCGGGGGACACTTCGAACGCGTCGGGCGTGATGGCTGTGCGAGGGTCCGTCTGGGGTGTCATCTGCCGGCTTCTGGCGCGCTACCGGCGCCGGAAGGCCGCGCCGATGACGATGCCCGCCGCGAGCCCCAGGAGAGCGGTCCCAGCGACCACGCGGGTCGATGCGGGCAGGGCCGCGCGCCCTTCCTGAGCCGGGTGCCGCTGTTCCGCCGGTTCCGTAGCCTCTTCCGCCGAGCCCTCGAACCCGCAGGCGGGACAGTTGACCAGCTGCCGGTCTCGGGCCGTTCGGTTCGGGAAGACCAACTCCGAGGAGCACTCCGGACACGCCAGGCCGCTGTGTAGCTGCTCGATCATGCCGTAGAGGCTGCTCTTGGACAGGCCCATCTCCTCGGCGATCTGATTGACGCTCGCGTCGGAGCTCCAATAACGGCGGTTCGCGTCCTCGACCAAACGCGTGTCGACTTCCTGGGCTTCCGTCATGGCTTGCGCATACCTCCGCTCTTGACCCTTCTCCACGGCGCGCTCAACGTCCGAAGTCGCGGAAACGCTCCGTGTCTTCCGGGGCAGTGAACTTCATGGAGCGCCATATTCGGCACCCCGTCGACGGTGCTCGCTTACTTTGGACCACCCCAGCGGGCGAATGGCCACTGGTGGCCGTGCCCCCGGTGGCGGACAGGGGACAAACCTCTGTATCTTGCAGTCCGACTGCGTGTTCAGAACGATAATGAAACCGCTCCGATCCGATGCGAGGCCGACAGTCCAACGTCTGTCTCGGACCTATGACGCACGCGGGGGGTTCGACCCAGTCGCCATTGATGGGAGACATTGCATTGCGTGATCGGAATCGGATCATAGCCAACCTCGAGTCCCTGTACCGCGGCTCCTTTCAAGAGGCGCAAGACAGCAGCGACAGCGACCGCATGTCCAAGTTGGACTTCGAGTTCCAGCGCGACCAGTTGCTCTTCGAGATCCTGCTCGACATACGAGACGCCTTCCGGGAGGCGGAGCCCGGACCCGAGGGTGAGTCGCTCCTGGAAAAGGCGGAGAAGCTACGTCGAATCACTCGTCTCCGGTGAATGCCGCACTCATCGCTAAAGCGCAGTCCGACTTGATATTAATCTACGACCTGAATCGATGAAAATCTACACGCGCACGGGCGACGAAGGCGAGACCGGGCTGTTCGGTGGCGGCCGGGTGCCCAAACACCACGATCGTGTGGCCGCCTATGGCGCCGTGGACGAGCTCAACGCCATGCTCGGTGAGGCAAGGCTCTCGGTGGCGGATGCCTGGATCGAAAGCCGACTCGATCCGATTCAGCACGACCTGTTCGCCATCGGCGCGACGTTGGCAGCGCCGGCAAAGGAAGGCCGGACCCGCCCGACGACTCCCGAGGTCCCCGAGCGACGAGTCAGGGACATGGAGGCCTGGATCGACGCGGCGGAGGAGGACCTCGAGCCACTGCGCAACTTCATCCTTCCCGGTGGGTCCCCCGGCGCGGCCGGGCTTCATGTATGTCGGACCGTATGTCGCCGGGCGGAGCGAGCGATCAGCCGCCTCGCGGAGTCCGAGGGGGTGGAAGAGGTCGTGCTACGGTACCTGAACAGGTTGTCGGACCTCCTGTTCACCCTGGCGCGCCTCGAGAACGCACGGGCGGGTGTGCCGGACGTGGTGTGGACGGCTCGTCCGGATGAGGGAGACGAGGCGTGATCCGTCTGCCTTTCGAGCGGAGGGGACCGCTCGGCGGAGCGATCAGGGGGGACGTTCGCATCCCGGATGGCCCGCCGCCCACTGCCGCGGTGGTGGTGGTCCACGGTTTCAAAGGCTTCAAAGACTGGGCCTTCTTTCCCTACCTCGCCCGTGAGTTGGCGACGGCCGGCTTCGCCGTCGTGTCGTTCAACTTCTCCAGGAACGGCATCGGCGAGGACCCGGAGGCGTTCACGGAGTTGGAGGCATTCGCCCAAAACACTCTCACCCGTGAGCTGGACGAGCTGCGTTGGGTCCTGGAGGCGACGGCTTCTGAGGACCTTCTGCCTCGGAGGCCGGACGCTGTCGCGTTGGTCGGTCACTCCAGGGGCGGGGCCCAGTCCGTTCTCGCTGCCAGCGAGGAGCCGCGAGTTCGCGCGCTGGTCACCTGGGCGGCGGTGGCCAACCTGGACCGTTGGACCGAAGAGACACGACGGGAGTGGCGGGCGGCCGGACGCGTGTATGTGTTGAATGGTCGGACCGGTCAGCAGATGCCTCTGGACGTGACGCTTCTGGAGGATTACGAGGCGAACGCCGGGCGGCTGGACGTCACGGTCCGGGCTGGGGTCGTCAGTGCACCCTGGCTGATCGTCCATGGTGAGGACGATCTCACCGTCTCCCCGGCCGACGCTCAGATCCTGGTCGGAGAAGGCCAGAACGCGCGTCTGCACCGCGTGCCAGGCGCCGGCCACACCTTCGAAGTGGGCCATCCCTTCAAGGGCCCGTCACCCCAGTTGGAGGACGCCACCACGGCCACGGTGAGACACCTCCTGGCGCGCCTTGGAGGCGATTGACCGCGCGGCGCGCATGGCGGAGCGGCTCGGGGATACGGCCCGCTCGCTGGGGATCGCAAAAGGTGGCGTCCAGCTGATCACGGCCGCGTACGCCCTGGCCATGGAGCCCCGTCGGCAGCGTCTCGACGACGACCACCATCCAGCCTACCTCCACCCGGCACGATCGGCCCTCATCCTGATGGACGACGTAGGCGAAAGGGGTCCCACCGTCGTGGCGGCCGCCGCCCTCGTGGAAACCGAGCACGAGTGCCTGAGGGTATCGACCGATCGGCTCGCGCCGATCGTGGGTCCAGAGGTGGCGCAGCTGGTCTCGGCGGTACCGACTCCGGGCGCCGAAGGTCTGGTGGAAGCGTTGGTCCTTTCGGCTCCGGAGGTCGCTCGCGTGGCGCTGGCCGAACGCTTGGATCAGCTCCGCCACGCCCATTTACGGGAGGACCTGGAGTGGCGACGTAGGGCCCATGCAGAAGCCCAGACCGTATACCTGCCCCTGGCAGAACGTACGGATCCTACTCTTGCGCGGCGGTATCGCTGGTGGTGCGCCATGTTCGGGCAACATCATCTCGGCTAGCGGAGGCGTCACCGCCCTACGGCGTCACCGATTTCACGCAGGCCACCGGCCCGCATGTCTTGCGGCTCCACAGGGCTTCTCTCATGATAGGGTCGCCTCGGTCGGGGCAGACGCGAACGCAAGCCGGAGAGGCTCAAGGAGGACCATGACTTACATCATTGCCGAGCCGTGCATCGACACCAAGGACGCGAGTTGCGTCGAGGTCTGCCCGGTGGATTGCATCTATGAAGGCGAGGATCAGTACTACATCCATCCGGACGAGTGCATCGACTGCGGAGCGTGTGAGCCCGAGTGCCCCGTGACGGCGATCTTCCCGGATACGGACGTGCCTCCGGAGTGGACGAACTACATCGACAAGAACCGGGTGCATTTCGGCTGACCGGGACTCCCGATCCAACCGAAGACATTGCGGCGGAGGGGGCGGTTGCCCCTCCGCCGTTCTTGTGGGCTGGCACGAAGAAAGGGGCGAATCGCGCAGCGCCGGCATCTCGTGCCGGCGGGGCGCAATTCACCCCTTCGCGTTCACACCCAACCGATGGAGTGAGGGAACGTGAGTCCTGATGCGGGCCCCGTGACCGACGATCGGGTCGCCGGCACGGACAGGCTCAGATTCCCAGCTCCCTCAGCCGTTCGAGCGAAATCGTGCCAGGGACGGTCTCCCCGGCGGGAACCACGTTGTCCAGGCTCTGCTCGACGTCCTCGTGCCGCTGTCCCTTGATGAGCAAGAGTCCGGCAGCCACGGCGACTGCACTCATGACGCTGACAGCGAAGGTGCGAAGCTTCCCCTCCCTCATGTCGTGTCTCATTTCCCGACCTCCTACGACTTTCGGCTCACCATCCCCCGTCCTGCAGGAAATGTGCCTGTAGACCTAACCCCCCAGAACCCACCGAGGATCCGCATTCGGTGTGTGTTTCCAAGACGACATCTGTCTCCCTGGTGCCGCAAATAGCCTCGAAAAGCCGCGACCCGCAGGAGTCGACGGTCGAAAATCCGTGCAGCCACCGGCGGGGCGCGCTCGAAGGTCGCGGAGGACACGAGGCAGACCCGTGCGTGAGCTGGTGACGGGGGCCTATCATGTTCGAAACGATCAGCGAGGACGTCTGTGACAACTGTGGATGATGGAACCCTAGCTGCAGCAGCCCAGGGAGATCCAGTCGCTCTTGCCCGCGCACTGGTGAGAATCCCGTCGGTGAACCCCCTCCTGGAGGTGGGTGGCGCTGGCGAAGAAAAGATCGCTCGGCAGTGTGGGGCGTGGCTCGAAGCGTGGGGATTCAAGGTGTCGGTGGACGAGGTAGCTCCGGGCCGATTCAACACCGTCGGGTGGGTGGGCTCCGACGACGGGCCGGGCCTCCTCCTGAACGGTCACCTGGACACGGTGGGCGTGGAGGGCATGTCCGTGCCCCCGTTCGACGCTCGTGTCCAGGACGGGCGGCTCTGGGGGAGGGGGGCCTGTGACATGAAGGGAGGGGTGGCCGCGTTGCTCGCCGCGGGCGCACGCCTCGCGCGGGAGCCCGACCTGGGCGGGCGTCTGACGGTAGCGCTCACCGCCGACGAGGAGCACGCCAGCCTTGGCATGCAGGCGTTGTTGCGTTCAGGCACCGAAGCCGACGTGGCGGTCGTCTGTGAACCCACGGAGCTTGCCGTGATGCCCGCCAACAAGGGCTTCGTGTGGATCGAGCTGGAGTTCACGGGCCGGGCGGCACACGGCTCTCGGCCAGACGTGGGCATCGACGCGATTCGGCACGCGGCCCAATACCTGGCTGGCCTGGACGGCTACGAGGTCCGCCTGAAGCAGCGCCCGGCCCATCCCCTCTTGGGACATGGATCGTTTCACGCCGGGTCCATCACGGGAGGGTCGGCACCCTCGGTGTACCCGGCATCGTGTACTCTCGTGATCGAGCGCCGGACCCTGCCTGGAGAGTCAGCGGAGGCCGTGATCAGCGAGTTCGAGGCCATGCTGGATGGGGTGAAGCGGGCGTTCCCCGAGATGAGGGCCCGCTTGGCGCCGGGCCTCGACCGGCCAGGTACCGAGGTGCCCAGCGACGCCCAGTTGGTACAGGGCCTGCTCCGTGCCTCCAGCGACGTGGGGCTCGAACCGCGGATCGAGGGGATGAGCGCTTGGGTCGATGCGGCCCTACTGAACGAAGCCAGCGTTCCAGCGGTGTGCTTCGGCCCGGGCTCCATCTCCCAGGCACACGCTGCGGACGAGTGGATCGCGGTCGTCGAGATCGAACAGGCGGCACGAGTCCTGTACCGCTTCGCGCGAGAGTTTCTCGCCCCCGTCGGGCCTCGAGACCGCTGAAGTGCCGGCGCCAGCGAGCCCGGAGGGGTGACTCGAAGGTGGATTGGCATCGACTGGGCCCCGGCACGGGAGGACCGGAGGGGGTCCGCCCCCCCGGACCTCCCGCTGGCGGTAGACCGATACGACGCGACCGATCGCCCTACCGCGTTTGAATCTCGATCACCCCCCCGGGATAGCCGGTGCCGTACAGCGTCGTCGCGTCCGCGGCGGAGAGAAACCGGATGGCCAGGATGTCGGCCGTGTTGAATGCCCTCAGCTGGGTGACGTCTCCGAAGTGCCTGCCGTCCACGAAAGTGGCCGGGAGGTCCGAGGTGTCGCCGCCACGCGCCCTCAGCCACTGAGGCCGCAGGCGCTGGACCGCGTCGTAGGCGTCGAAGCCCGTCAGCTCGCTGAGCTCCTCCGTGCCGATGCGGTTACGGTCACCACCCCCGCTTCCGCCGCCTCCACCGCCCGAGGCGCATGCCGCGAGCACGACGGTGAGAAACACGGTGGTGTAGGATGCACGGCGCATGTTCACGCTCCTGGTCTGACGGTGACGGAACAGGTCAGGCTACCCAATCCGGGCTCGACAGCCCGCTATGTCAAGGGGGGGATCGGCTGGCCCGGTTGCCCCGCCGGAGCAGCCCTGGGTATGCTCCTCACGACTCGAGGGCGCGATCCCCTGTCCCCGGTCGGCCAAGCAATGACCACGAGAACGATCGGATATACAGCCATGACCGCCGCGGCATTACTCACAGGCTGTGGGAGTGCGGACGCGACCGCCGACACCCTGGTCACGGGCGGGGTCGTCTGGACAGGCCAGGACGGGGCGGCGCCGGCCGAGGCGGTCGCAGTGAAGGGCGGGCGCGTACTCGCGGTCGGATCGGCCGAGGAGCTCGAACGACTGGTGGGCCCGGGCACCGCCGTGATCGACGCGGCCGGGCGGTTCGTCATGCCGGGCTTCATCGACAGCCACGTTCACTTTCTTTCGGGGGGCTTCAACCTGGCGAGCGTCCAGCTTCGGGACGCCGACACGCCGGAGGAGTTCGCACGTCGAATCGGTGAGTTCGCTCGGAACAGTCAGCCGGGAACGTGGATCACGGGTGGAGATTGGGACCATGAAGCGTGGGGTGGCGAGCTGCCGCGCAGGGAATGGGTTGACGCGCTCACGCCCGACAACCCCGTCTTCGTGAGCAGGCTGGACGGTCACATGGCGCTGGCCAACTCTCTGGCGCTCGAGGCCGGCGGCATCGACCGTTCGACGGCTCCGATCGACGGCGGCGAGATCGAGCGGGACCCCACAACGGGCGAGCCCACGGGAATCCTGCGGGACGAAGCCATGGGACCGGTTGCGGCGGCCATGCCGGAACGCTCGACGGAGGAGCTGGACGTGGCTCTTCAGGCAGCCGTCGGGCACGCTCTGTCCCGGGGCGTGACGCAGGTCCACGACATGGCGGGGTGGACCGATCTGGCAACGTACCGTCGCGCCCACGAGCGTGGGGCCTTGTCGCTACGGGTCTATTCCGTGGTACCTCTGTCGACGTGGGAACGCCTTCGTGACTACGTGGAAGTGGAGGGGCGGGGAGACGACCGGCTTTGGTGGGGGGGCTTGAAGGCCTTCGTCGATGGATCGCTCGGCTCCACGACCGCCTGGTTCTACGAGCCCTACGCCGACGAGCCGGCGACGGCTGGGCTACTGACGACCGACACGACGGAGCTGGCTGCGTGGATCGAAGCGGCCGACCGGGCCGCTTTGCACGTCATCGTCCACGCCATCGGGGATCAGGCCAACGACTGGCTTCTGGACGCATACGAGCGCGTGGCGCGAGCTCACGGCGACCGCGACAGACGGTTCCGCGTCGAGCACGCTCAGCACCTGACCCGAGACGCGATGCATCGTTTCTCCGAGCAAGGCGTGATTGCTTCCATGCAGCCGTATCACGCCATCGACGACGGCAGGTGGGCCGAAAAGAGGATCGGACCGGACCGCATCCGCACGACGTACGCGTTCCGTTCGCTCCTGGATGCCGATGCCCCCCTCGCGTTCGGCTCGGACTGGACGGTGGCCCCCATCGACCCCGTGCTCGGCCTCCATGCCGCGGTCACGCGGCGGACCCTGGACGGGGCCAACCCCCTCGGCTGGGTGCCGGAGGAGCGGATCGGCGTCGAGGAGACGCTGCGTGCCTACACCCGGGGAGCTGCGTACGCCGGCTTCATGGAGGGCAAGACCGGGGTCCTCCAGACGGGCTTGTACGCGGACCTGGTCATCCTGGACCAAAACCCCTTCGAGGTGGATCCCGTAGTGCTGGACTCGGTGCAAGTGGACCTTACGATGGTCGAAGGCGAGATCGTCTACCGGAGGAAGTAGCGGAGAGATGACGGAAGACGACAAGGGCGGGGGCGAGGTGGTGGGTGGGGTCAAGGCCTCACAAGAGACACGGCAGCGAGCCATCGACGCGCTGTGCGAGCACTTTGCCGCCGACACGATCGACCTCGACGAGTTCGAGCGTCGCGTTGACGCGGCACATCGGGCGGAGACCGTACGGGATCTACGGCGGCTGCTCGAGGACCTGCCGACCCCAGGGGAGGCCCTGGTCCCGGCCGCCGAGAATCCCGCACCGACACCCGCTCCACGGGGTCGGACGGCCGTAGCGCGGCCTGAGCTCGTTAAGGACAATCAGATTGTCGTCGGTCTCTTTGGTGGACCGTCCCGGAAGGGCGACTGGGTACCCGCACGCCACGTCTGGAGCATCGCTTGCATGGGTGGGGTGGAGCTCGATTTCCGGGACGCTCGCCTTGGCCCGGGGGTCACGGAAGTCACGGTGTTCGCCATGTGGGGAGGGGTGGAGATCATCGTGCCCCCGCACCTCCAGGTGGAGTTCAGCGGCATGGGGATCATGGGAGGCTTCGACTGCGCCGAGGACGTCAGCCGTGTCTATGACCCGGATGCCCCCATCCTCAAGGTCAACGGGTTGGCCATCATGGGCGGGGCGGAGGTCACGGTTCGGGAGCCGGGCGAGACCGCCCGGGAGGCCAAACGGCGCAAGCGGCTGGCGCGTCGTGAGCGCCGCCGCCTCCGCGGAGGCTGACTCGGGAATGGCGCGAGCGACCTGGAGGTCAGCGGTGCTGGCAGAGAGCGACGACGTCAAGGTCGTCGAAGGGAACTTGTATTTCCCGCCCGAGTCGATGAACCGGGAGTACTTCGTACCGAGTGACACCCACACGCGCTGTCCCTGGAAGGGGATCGCCAGCTACTACCATGTCGTGGTCGATGGCCAGGCGAACCCCGACGCGGCCTGGTTCTATCCCGACCCCACCGAAGCCGCCATGTACTTCAAGGACTATGTGGCCTTTTGGCGCGGCGTGACGGTGGAGCCCTGAGTCCCGTGCCACGCGCCAACGAAGGAGGACCGACCTCGACGGAGGATGCCTCGAGGCGCTCCCGAGAGCTGGCCCTGGTTTCGGTGTCACAGGACCTCGGTGCGGGGCGCCGCGGGGTGGACATGGGCCCGTCCGCGATCCGCATCGCTGGCCTGGGAGATGCGCTCACCCGGGTGGGCTGGTGCGTGCGGGAGATCGGTACGGTGACTGCCCACGACCCCGAGACCATCGCGGCGGAGGACGCCTCGGCGCGCTTCGTCACCGAGATCGCCGGCGTGGCCATGCGGACTCGGGAGCTGGTGACCGAGGGATTGAGCCGGGGGTGCCTGCCGCTCATCCTCGGCGGGGATCACTCCGTTGCCCTGGGCTCCGTCCCGGCGGTGGCGGCCCACTACCGAGACCAGGGCCGCCCCATCGGTCTGATCTGGGTCGATGCGCACACTGACATGAACGTGCCGGCCACCAGCCCGAGCGGGAACGTGCATGGCATGCCCCTGGCGGCGCTTCTCGGCTACGGCGACGCCAGGCTGGGCTCGCTCCTCTGCGATCCGCCGGCCGTGAGAGCCGAGCACGTCAGCATTATCGGGGCGAGGGAGGTGGATGGTCCCGAGCGGGACCTGGTGAGCGAATCGGGCGTGCGCGTGTTCACGATGAGCGAGATCGACGAGCGCGGCATGGCCTCATGCGTCGACGAGGCGATTGGTCGCGCATCGGAGGGGACCGCCGGCTTCCATCTGTCGTTCGACCTGGACAGCATCGACCCCATGGTCGCGCCTGGTGTGGGCACCCCGGTCCAGGGCGGCCTGACGTTTCGGGAGGCCCACCTCGGCTGCGAGAAGGTGGCGCGCTCGCATGGCTTGGTCAGTCTCGAGTTCGTGGAGTTGAACCCCGTCCTGGACGTGGAGAACCGGACGGCTCAACTGGCTGTGGGTCTCATGGCCAGTGCCCTGGGCCAGACGATCCTCTGAGGTCGGTCCAAAGGCCTGACCGAACGATCCTCCCACTCCGTCCTGCCACCAGGCTGACGTCGGGTCCGTGGGGACGCCCGGCACGGTCCCCTCTCGGCCGGCCGCAAACCACGTGTCTGCCTATAGCAGCGATACGATGCCAGCTTCCAGGGTGCCCTCGCCGATCGAGAGTCGGGCGAGGGTCACCGGGAGGTCGAATCGGCGGGGCCCGGCACTGCCCGGGTTGAGGTAGAGCACCCCGTCTTTCTCCTCGGCTTCGGGTCTATGCGAGTGGCCGTAGACGACCACGTCGATCCCCGCTTCCGCAGGATCCAGGTCCAGCAGCTCGAGCTCGTGGAGCATGTAGAAGGTCACACCGGCTACTTCGACGACCTCGGTCGAGGGCAAAGCGTCGGCCCACTGGGCCCGGTCTACGTTGCCGCGGACGACGAATACCGGGGCCAGCGAGACGAGCTGTTGCAGGATGAGGGGGTCGCCGACGTCGCCGGCGTGGAGGATGACGTCTACGCCCTGAAGCGCCTCGAGTGCCTCCTGACGGAGGAGTCCATGCGTATCCGAGACGACACCCACCTCGACACGGTCGTTGGTCACGGGCCGGTGCTGAGACCCGTCTGTGGCTCGTCGGCCTTGCCGCCGGCGGTATCCGTCACCGGGGCTTCCTCGGGGACCGGAGCCTCCTGGATCATCGGAGTCGGCGCGGGAGCTGCCTCGAGGCTCAGGCCCGTCGCCTCGCGGTACCGACGGTGGACGTTGGTGAGGAGCGTGATCGCGGTCGCGTCGCCCCGAGAAAGAACCGTGATGATCCGGTCCCGCTCGGAGAGGATCTCGGTCAGGGCCGGTGCGAGCTCCGAGGTCCCCTGTGCTTGCTCCTGCAGCTCGGTGAAGAAGTCGCTCGTGAGCTGACGCGCGTCCTCGTATCGTCCGACGCCCGCCTGCACCAGCGCAGCGGTGAGGGTTCCGCCCAGGCGCTCCAGCTCGATGGCACGCTGGAGCTCGACGACCTGCTCCCTTGCGGTTCGCGCCTCCCACCACTGCCAGCCCGCTCCACCCCCGAAGGCCAGAGCCATTCCCACCACCAGTCTGAACAGCCACTTGAGGGTGGATGGGCCCTTGCGTGAGGGTGCGGCGCTTTCGAGATCACTCAGGTCCAGATCGTCCATGGGAGCGGCTCCGGCGTGCGAGGCATTCCGATCAGCTGCAGTGTTCCTCGAAGGCGCCCCTGAGGTCCTCGGCGATCTGAATGGCGTGGCGTCCCTCGATCTGATGGCGCTCCATCATGTACACCAACTCCCCTTCCTTGAGCAGCGCGATCGAGGGCGACGAGGGTGGGTAGCCCGTAAAATACTCCCGAGCCCGGTCCGTCGCCTCGAGGTCCTGCCCGGCGAAGACGGTGGTCATCATCTGGGGGAGCTGATCGCTGCTGCCAATGGCCATGGCCACGGCCGGTCGCATGGCGCCCGCGGCGCAGCCGCACACGGAGTTGACGGCAACGAGGACCGTGCCGCTGGAGTTGGAGAGAATGTCATCCACCTCGTCCGCGGTTCGGAGCTCACGGAACCCGACGCGTGTCAGGTCTTGGCGCATGGGGGCAACTAGCATCTCGGGGTACGGCATTCCTTCGACTCCTTGACTTCGGGGGCTCATCGAGGGCGCGTCGCAAGCTGGTCGAGCCCGTGGCTCGAGACGCATATACACCGCGCTCAGCCCGAGGTGTCCACGCATTCTAAGAACCGTTCGGGGTCGGTCAACCCCGCAGGTGCCACCTGGGTCCGGTGGCGGAGCTGCTACCCCGTCGCTTGATTCCGCCCTGCTGGCCAGTCACCTTTCATTCGTCGGCAGGGGGCGCGCACGTCTGCGGGCGTCCCCGGCCTCGGCCATTCCTCCTGCGCCCCGTGATCCTTGGAAGCACACCACGGCATCGTTCGTTTGCGCGTGAACGGCGACCTCTACGAGGTGGGCGTTCCGACCCACTATACCCTCCTGGAAACGCTCCGCTACGTGATCGGGCTGACCGGTTCGAAGCAGGGTTGCGACAAGGGGGATTGCGGCGCTTGTACCGTGCTCTTGGACCGAACGCCGACCCTCGCGTGCATCACCCCGGTCTGGGAGGCCGAGGGGCGCTCGGTGGTGACGGTCGAGGGGCTATCCAAGGCCTCCGCGCCCCACCCGCTCCAGGATGCCTTCGATCTGTTCGGCGCGGCGCAGTGCGGGTTCTGCACGCCGGGCATACTCTGCTCGGCGGCGGCCCTGCTGGAGGAGAACCACGCGCCCACGCGCCTCGAGATCCAGGAGGCGCTGTCCGGCAATCTGTGTCGATGCACCGGCTACACCAAGATCTACGAGGCTGTGGAGGCAGCGGCGGTGAGCATGTCGACAGGAGAGTCAGGCCTGCCTAATCACAAGTCGGACTTGTTGTTACAGGATTCGACATCGAAGGGTGGGGGGCAGGTCTCGTGAAGGAAGAGTCCCGTAACTCACAGTCGGACCTAAACATAATAGGGCATGCCCAACGAAAGGTCGACGGCTTGGCCAAGTCGACAGGCCGAGCCAAGTACACCGATGACATCGTCTTGCCCGGTATGCTGCACGGGAAGATTCTGAGGAGCCCCCATCCCCACGCGAGAATCGTCTCGCTGGATACGCGCCGCGCTTTCTCTCTCTCCGGCGTGCATGCCGTGATCACCGGCCAGGACATGCCGGTCCGGTACGGGATCATCCCGTGGACCCCGGACGAGTACCCTCTGTGCGTGGATCGCGTGCGCTACATCGGAGACGGTGTCGCCGCGGTGGCGGCCGTGGACGAAGACACGGCCACGGAAGCCTTGGAGCTCATCGACGTCGAGTACGAGGAGCTTCCCGCCTACCTGGAGCCAGAGGCCGCCCTGGCGGCCAGCGAGGGGCCGTGGATTCACGAGCCACGCAAGGAAGGCCACAACGGCAACATCACGAAGATCGTAAAGCTGGAGTTCGAGGACGTTGACGGCCTCATGGATGAGGCCGACGTGGTGATTGAGGGTGACTACTTCTTCGAGGGGACGACCCACACGCCCATTGAGCCCCATTGCGCGATCGGCCTATACGACCAGGCGGGGAAGCTCACGGTCTGGTCGGCGACGCAGGTGCCCCACTACCTCCACAGGGAGCTCGCCCGGGTCCTGGAGATCGATCCGGCCCGAGTGAGAGTGCTGCAGCCGCCAGTGGGCGGCGCCTTCGGCGGCAAGTCGGAGCCTTTCGATCTCGAGTTCTGTGTCGCCGCCCTCTCGATGCGGACCGGTCGGCCCGTCAAGATCCTCTACACCCGCGAAGAGGTCTTCTACGCCCACAGGGGGCGTCACCCGTTCAAGATGCGGTACCGAACGGGCGTCGACGTCGACGGCCGGTTGAAGGCGGTGGATGCCAAGATCCTCCTGGACGGTGGGGCCTACGCCTCCTTCGGTCTGGTAACGACGTACTACTCCGGCCAGCTCCTGACGGCGCCGTATGCCATGCCGTCCTATCGGTTCGACTCGACGCGGGTGTACACCAACAAGCCGGCGTGCGGCCCCAAGCGCGGTCACGGCTCCGTTCAGCCGCGCTTCGCCTTCGAGGTGCAGCTCGACAAGCTGGCCGAGGCGACGGGGATCGATCCCATCGAGCTGCGACGACGGAACTTCATCGGCGAAGATACCCGGACCGTGAACGAGCTCAGGGTGACCTCCAACGGATTCCTCGAGTGCCTCGAGGCGGTGGAGGCGGCGTCCCACTGGCGGAGCCGATACCGCCGACTGCCGTTCGGCAAGGGGCTCGGGGTTGCCGGGTCCTGCTACATCTCGGGAACCAACTACCCCATCTATCCCAACGAGATGCCCCAGTCCGCCGTCCAGCTCCAGGTCGACCGTTCCGGCCGGGTGGCGGTCTTCAGTGGGGCTTCGGAGATCGGACAGGGGTGCGACTCGGTCGTGGCTTACATCACGGCCGAGGAGCTCGGCGTGCCGCTGGACTACGTCCGGGTCATGCGAGGCGACACTGACTTCACACCCGTGGACCTGGGCGCGTATTCGTCGCGCGTCACCTTCATGTTGGGCAACGCGTGCCTCGACGCGGCCAGGAAGCTCAGACGGAAGGTGCAGGAGGCGGTTTCCGTCGAGTGGGAGTGCCAGCCCGGTCAGGTCCTGCTGGCCGGAGGCTGGGCCGTATGGGCTCCGGACACGGAGCGAAAGATGCGGATTCGCGATGCGTTCAACCTCGCCGAGGCCCATTTCGGGACGCTGGGCGCGACCGGGTCGTACAACACCCCCAAGGACGTGCATGGCTCATACCGTGGCGGGACCATCGGGGCGTCGCCCGCGTATTCGTTCACCGCGCACGTTGCCGAAGTGGATGTCGACCCCGAGACCGGGATTGTCGACGTGGTCAAGATCTGGGTGGCGCACGACTGCGGACGCGCCCTGAATCCGGTGCTGGTGGAGGGGCAGATGGAGGGATCCGCGTACATGGGTGCCGCCGAGGCCATCATGGAGCAGCAGATCTTCAAAGACGGGGGTCACGGGCGCGCCGGACTGCACGATGCGCCTTCGCTGCTCGACTACAAGATCCCCACGAGCCTCGATACCCCCGAGCTCGAGGCCCTCATCGTCGAGTCCATCGATCCCGAGGGGCCGTACGGCGCCAAGGAGGCGGGTGAGGGACCGCTCCACCCGTCGATTCCCGCCATCGCGAATGCGATCTACGACGCGGTCGGCGTTCGGATGGACTCGCTGCCCTTCTCTCCTCCCCGCGTGTGGCGCGCCATCGAGGAAGCGCGGGAGCAAGGTCGTCTCGCCAAACCCGAGCCGCTGGGACGACCCCAGCCGTCGCCGGGCAAGCGAGCGATTCCGGCCGACTGATGACGATGCTCCGAGTGTTGTTGGTCGTGTCGACGCTTCTGTCGCTTGGCGCCTGCCAGGGCGAAGCGGGCCCGCCGCCGAGTTCGGGCGACGCGGAGTCCGGGGCGGAGACGCCGTCAGACGCCGGTCGCGCTGACGCGGCGCTTCCCGTCGACTGGACCATCCTCCATGAGCGTCTGACATGGGCCTACGACAACCGTGTGGACACCCTCACCATGGGAGAGGCGGTCGTGGCGCTGGGTCGGGTCTTCGTGGGCACGCCATACCAGCCCAGAACCCTCGAGATTCCGGGGCCCGAGCGGCTCGTCGTCAACTTCGAGGCGCTGGACTGCGTGACCTTTGTCGAGAACGTCCTGGCATTGGCCCGTGTGGTAAAGACGGCCCCTGCGGCCGTGCTGAACGAGGAGCACGTCTATCGGTCACTCTACCAGGGAACGCTCAGGCAGATCCGGTACCGGGGGGGCAGCATCGATGGCTACCCGAGCCGCCTGCACTACTTCAGTGACTGGATCGCCGATGGCGAGGCGAAGGGGCTGCTGAGAGACGTGACGGCCGACCTCGGGGGCGTCGCCGACCCGGAACCCGTCGACTTCATGTCGACCCATCCGGAGGCGTACCGGCAACTGTCCGAGGCCGAGACGCTGGAGCGGGTGCGGGCCGACGAGATCCGACTGAGCGGGCAACCGCGGTTCTTCCTGCCCGAGGACCGCATCCCCGACTCCGCACCAGGCATCCAGAACGGTGACATCATCGCCGCAGCCAGCACCGTGCCCGGCCTCGACGTGGCCCACACCGGTATCGCGATCTGGCTGGAGGGCGACCTCCATCTCATGCACGCCCCCCTCGTGGGCGACTCGGTGCAGATCAGCGAGCGAACGCTGGCGCGGCGCATCCAGGAGATCGGGGCTCAGGATGGCATCGCCGTGGCCCGGCCCCTGGAGCCCGGCGGATCATGATCGGACGCCGCTCGAGCCGGCCCGCCGGGGTCGAGGTCCCGGCACCCGCGGCCATCGGACGTCACCGATGCTGAGGCTGCCGCCGTTTCGGTACCACCGACCCGCGACACTGCAGGAGGCGGTAGATCTGCTTGGTGAGCATGGCAGTGATGCCATGTTGGTGGCCGGTGGCACCGACCTCCTGCCCAACATGAAGCACCGGCTCTTCACGCCTGGGCACCTGGTGGCGCTGAAGGGGCTGGACGCGCTCACGGGAATTCGCGAGGAGGGGGGGGAGCTCGTACTCGGGGCGGCGGAAACCCTTTCGGTCGTAGCTACACATGCCCTGGTCCGACTCCATGCTCCGGCGCTGGCTGACGCAGCGGCCCATGTGGCTGGCCCGCAGCTCCGCAACGCCGGCACCATCGGGGGCAACGTCTGTCTGGACACGCGCTGCACCTACTACAACCAGAGCCGATTCTGGCGCCAGGCCCTGGGCTACTGTCTCAAAAAGGACGGCACGGTCTGCCACGTCACCAAGGTCGGGAAGAAGTGCGTCGCCGCCCACTCGGCCGACACGCCGCCGGTGCTCATGACCCACGGCGCGGTCATCGATCTCGTCGGGCCGGATGGCCAACGGACCCTGGAGCTCGCCGACTTCTTCCGCGCGGATGGAATCTGGAATACCCAACGGCAGCCCAACGAGATCGTGACGCGGATCCGGATCCCGCTCCCCCCCAACGGCTTTCGCGCCGCATATGCCAAGCTGCGTCAGCGGAGGGCCATCGACTTCCCGCTCCTGACGGTCGCAGTGGGGGCTCAGGTGGACGAGAGCGGACGAGTGGAATCGATCCAGGGCGTTGTCACCGCACTGGGGTCGCGGCCGCGGGAGGTCTCCGGCTGGACCGAGATGGCCCAAGGGGAGGTGCTGGGTGAGGATCTTCTGGTCGCTCTGGCGGATCGGGCACACCAGCAGTGCCATCCCCTGGAGAACATCATCGTGGACGCCGACTGGCGCCGGGCCATGGTGCCGGTGTACGTGAGGCGGGCGCTCCGCACGCTGCTGGACTGAGAGGGAAAACGGACCGAGCCCCCACCACTCGGGCGGGGGCTCGGGAACTGCGGGGCGAGGTTTTGCGGGTCACCCCTGGGCGGGAGGGTCCAACAGCTCAGGCCGGGGCCGTTCGTGCGGCGTCCAACAAAGCCTGGAGCTCGTCGTCGGTCATGTCTTCAACAGCCTTTTGGGTCGTGCATTCCGTGGTCCAGAAACCATCCGTGTCCCAGAAGGCGATGGTGCCCCAACCCACGACGCGGACCTGATACTCCCGGCCGTCACGGGGGTCTTTCCAACGCAGTGTCAAAAGCGCTCCTTTGAGGCCGGCGGGGGTTTGGATTACCTTGGGCAGTCCAAGGCCCTTTCAAACAGCGCGCGCACAAGAATGAGATTCTAGTTCTGGCGGCGCAATACCCTTCTCGACGACGGGACCCGTGGTAGGCAAGCAGGGGGAGCGACGACGCGGCTCGCTCCAAGAGCCGATACTCGACGCGGCGGCCGAGATGTTCTTGGCTGAAGGCTACGCCGGCACGCACATGGTGCGCGTCGCTGAAGCGGCCGACGTCTCCATCGCCACGCTGTACAGGTACTTCCCCTCGAAGGACGAGTTGCTGGACTCAGCCTTCCGCCGGGAGGTCGCGCTTCTGGAAGCGCCGTGGCGGGAAGCCTCCTGGGAGGCTCACCGGCATGAGGACCCGCTGATGTGGTATGCCCGGGTGTTCTACGGGTACACCGTCGACTGGGCTCGGAACGAACGGGCCCTGGGCCTCCTGCTCACGCTGGCGGAGACGCCCGGTCTCCTGTACGCCTTCTTCCTGGACAAGATCGAGATCTACGAGCACTGGATCGGCGTCTCGCTGAAAGACGTGCTCGAGGACCCCAAGTGGACGAGCTGCCACGCCGTCACGTCGGCCACGGCGTTCTACGCCCTTCTGATCCGGTGGGCTCGCGGGCGCCTCAGGTCGGGCCGGCCGGACTTCCCTCGGAAGGTGCCTGATCGGATTCCCGATGCCCAACGACCCTTTCACGTACCGCAGCCGTGCTCGTTCACGGCCGAGGAGCTGGCCGAGTGGTACACCCGGCGTCGCCTGATGGAGTTCGGCGTCTACCCTGAGCGGGCCAGTGAGATGATGAAGGCGGTGATGAGGTCGGTGGCGGATTCCGGGGACCGTCTGGCCGAAGGGGCTTGAGGCAGGCGTCCGGGCGTCAGCGCGCCAGGACGATGGGGACCAGCAGGGTGGCGGCGGCCGTGACCACCGCGATGGCGAGGAGGTTCATGACGAACCCGGCCTTCACCATCTGGGGGATCGTCAGGTAGCCCGAGCCGAAGACGATGGCGTTCGGGGGCGTGGCCACCGGGAGCATGAATGCCATCGAGGCCGACATGGCCGCCGTAGCCATGAGGGCGATGGGTGCGATGCCGAGGCCTGCCGCGACGCCGGCCATGACCGGCATGGCCATGGTCGCCGTGGCCAGATTGGACGTGAGCTCGGTCAGGAAGACGAAGAGAGCGGCCACCCCGCCGAACACGAGCACTGCCGGTAGGAACCCCAACTCGGAAACCCCGCCGCCGATCCACGCGGCCAAGCCGGATTGGTCCATGGCCCGGGCCAGCGACAGGCCGCCCCCGAACAGGATCAGCACACCCCAGGGCACCCGACGCGCCGTCGGCCAGTCGAGGGTGAACTCGCCTTTCCGCCAATCGACCGGCAGCAGGAACAGAATCACTCCGGCGGCCATGGCGATCGTGGAGTCGCGCACGGCCGGCGCGAAGGTATTGATCCCCGGTAGCGTGAGGGCCCCGAGCGCCTTCTCCGACCGGAGTAGCCAGGCCAAGGCCGTGAGCACGAAGATGACGCCCACGTTGCGCTCGCCCTGGTTCATGCGACCGAGGCCGGACCGCTCCGCCTCCAGGATCTCGGCGGCGTCACCGGCGAGCTTGCCCGGGCGGTAGATTACGCGCGTCAGCACGAACCAGCACGTGGGAAGCATGATCAGGGTGAGAGGCAGGCCCACCGTCATCCACTGCACGAATCCGATGTCGACGCCGAGCATCTCGTTGACCGCCCCGGCCAGCACCGCGTTGGGTGGGGTGCCGATGAGCGTAGCCACGCCCCCGATGGAGGCCGCGTACGCAATCCCGAGCATCAGCGAGACGCCGAAGTTGAAGGGCTCGTCTTTGGGCCCGTCCGGACGAAGCAGCGTCCCCACTGCAACGCCGATGGGGAGCATCATCGTGGTGGTGGCCGTGTTGGAGATCCACATGGACAGGAACGCGGTGGCCACCATGAAGCCCAGGACCAGTCGGCCCGGGCTGGTGCCAATGGCCGTGATGATGGCCAGGGCGATCCGCCGATGGAGGCCCCAGCGCTCCATGGCGACCGCGATCAGGAAGCCTCCCAGGAAAAGGTAGATCAGCTCGTTGGCGAATGGTGCCGCGGCGCCTGACATGTCGAGAACGCCCAGGATCGGGAAGAGCGGGAGCGGCAAGAGCGCCGTGGCCGGAATGGGGATGGCTTCGGTCATCCACCAGGTCGCCATGAGCAACGCCACCGCGGCAGTACTCCAACCCTCCGACGAAAGCCCCGGCGGCGGCGGGAGGAAGAGCACGGCCACGAACAGGGCGGGTCCGAGAAACAGCCCGACGCGCTGTGCCCGCGACATGCCTTGCCTGCTCAAGTGCTACCCTCGGTCGGCGGTGGAAGCCTCTGTTGGCGACGGACGGTGGTGCCGAACCACACCCAGGACCCGGCACGTGCAGGGCGGGGTGGGCCTGGGACGGGCGGTACCATGGCCCTCCATGAGCGGCCGAGCAACCCAGCGCTCGGCCCTTGGCCCGCGTAGCGGGGCATCCCACAGGTGGGTAGTTTGGTGTGCGGCGGCGGGCGAACCGCCGCGCGAGCGGCAGGATCCTGACTTGGTGAGGCGATCCGAGCCGGATCGAACGACACTGCGCCACGCAACCGGGAAACGACCAGCATGCCTCTCCAGCCCGGCACCCCCGCTCCCCACTTCGCCCTTACGCTGACGCCGGGCGAGGCTCCTCTCAGACTGGCAGACTACAAGGGGGAGAAGCCCGTCGTGCTCCTCTTCTTCCCCCTGGCGTTTTCCTCGGTCTGCACGACCGAGCTCGACAAGGTGTGCAAGGACCACGATCGTTGGTCGGACCTCGATGCCGTCGTGATCGGCATCAGCATCGACTCGCCCTTCGTGAACCAGCGATTCGCCGAGGAGCTGGGTGCGCAATTCCCCATCGTGTCGGACTTCAACAAGGAGACCGCCGACGAATACGGCGTGCTCAATGACGACTACTTCGGGATGAGAGGGGTCGCGAACCGGTCGGCGTTCGTCATCGACCGGCGCGGCGTAATCGCCTATTCGTGGATGACGGAGGACTCGTCGATCTTGCCACCGTTCGACGAAATCGAGCGAGCGGTCATCGGAGCCCTCTAACGATCGACCGCTCCGCTATCGGCGCTCCAGGACCATCGCGAACCCCATTCCGCCAGCGGCGCACACCGTAACGAGCCCCAGCTCGTCATCCCGTCGTGCCATCTCGTTCAGAAGGGTGAGGGTCACGCGCCCCCCGGTGGCGCCGAACGGATGACCGATGGCGATCGACCCGCCCATGACGTTGATCACGTCGACGTCGGGGTGTCCGACGGCCTTCGAGCGACCCAGCTCCGCCTCCGCGAACTCGTCGGAAGCCAGGGCGTGAAGGTTGGACAGGACCTGCGCGGCGAAGGCCTCGTGCATCTCCATGAGCTCGACATCCCTCATCGTCGCCGCTGCCCGATCCAGCGCGACCGGAGCGGCGTACGCCGGTCCCTGGAGCAGCTGGGCACTTGGGTCAAGAGCCGAGTAGGCGTAGCTGCGAACCCAGCCGAGGGGCTGCACGCCATGGGCCTTCACGGCGCGCTGGGACATGAGGATCACTGCAGAGGCCCCGTCGGTAAGCGGAGATGCGTTGCCAGCGGTCACGGATCCGTGCTCGCGGTCGAAGACCGGGCGCAGGGCGGCCAGCGCCTCGATGCTGGTATCGGGCCGGACGCCATTGTCCCGGTCCTCCACCTGGTCGTAGTCGGGGGGCACGTAGACGGGCGCGATCTCGGCCGTAAGGCGACCATCCTCCGTGCCTGCCAGCGCCAGCTGGTGGGACCGCAAGGCCCAACGGTCCTGGTCCTCGCGGGAGATGCCGTTCTCTTTGGCCATGCGCTCCGCCGATTCGCCCATGGTTTCCCCGGTCGTCGGCTCGGCGATCTGGGGCTGGACCGGCAGGAGATCTCGCGGTCGGATGCCGGAGATCGCCGAGAGGCGCCGGCCAGCCGATTTCGCTTTGGAGGCTGCGACCAACGCCTGGGAAAGCTCGTCCGTCACCATGATGGGGATGTGCGAAAGGGACTCGGCGCCTCCGGCGACGACCACGTCCGCGTAACCCATCTCGATGAGGTTCACGGCGTCGGTGATGGCCTGATTCGCGGTAGCACAAGCCCGGCTCACCGTGGTGGCGGGGACGCTCTTGGGCAACGTTCCCAGGCCGACCTCGCGCGCGATGTTGGGCGCGTGGGGGTCGTGTACGACGGTGCCGTAGACGAGCTGATCCACAGCCTCGCCCGGCACGTCGCCGCGAGCCAGGACCTCCCGCACCGCGTGTTTTCCGAGCTCGATGGCCGATAGGTTCTTGAACGCCGTGCCGGCTCTGGCAAACGGGGTCCGGCACCCTGTCACGATGGCTGTCTTCATGGTACGTGATCCACGGCAAGAGGGGACGGCGCTCACGGGCACCGGAATGTGCCGATGGGTACCCCCACCGCCGGCGCGTCGTTCAATACGGGGGGAAGAACCCGGAAACCCACCTCCCGCCGTGAACGTAGGGCAGGAAGCACCTTCCTACCGGAGCGACTCATGCGCGCCGTGACCTTCGATGTCAACGTCCCTCGGTATCTGTTCGCTCGGACTGCGGGGCGGATCTCCGACGGAGCTCTCTTCGGCCGGCTGACGGGCCTTCGCCTTCAGGACGTCCCCGAGCCCATCATCCCCGGCCCCCACTGGGCTCGTCTCAAGGTGCTGAGCTCAGGGATCTGCGGGACCGACGTCGGCAACCTCTCGTACCGGTCCAGCCCTGCGATGGAGCCGTTCGGTTCCTTCCCCTCCGTACCCGGTCACGAGATCCTCGCGGTCGTGGAGAAGACGGGACCAGCGGTGACGCGTGTGGAGGTTGGGCAACGGGTCGTAGTGGATCCGCTCGTGTCGTGCGCGGTGCGCGGCTATCCGACGGACGCCGAGTGCCCCTCATGTCGCTCCGGGAATCACTCCACCTGTGAGAACGCCGGCGAGGAAGGGCCATTGAGCATCGGCGGTCGTCCGTTGGCGCGCGGCCTCACGATGGGCTACCACCGAGACCTTCCAGGCGGATGGGGCGAGCGCACCATAGCCCACGAGAGCCAGCTCTTCCCGGTCGCGGACGCGTTGAACGACAGTACGGCCGTTCTCATCGAGCCGCTCTCCATCGGCATGCGAGCCGTCATTCGTGCCGGCCCTCCGCCAGCTTCGACCGAGCCGGTGCTCGTGATCGGGAGCGGAGCCGTAGCCCTCGCAGCGGTCTGGGCCCTACGTGCCACCGGTTTCGAGGGGCCGGTCATCGCACAGGCCAAGCGGCCCCATGAGGCCAGGATGCACGCGCTCCTGGGAGCCACGGAGACCATTACGCCCGGTGACGGCGCCCGAGAGGCGATGGTCGGGACCGGTGCTCGGGCGTACCTGCCTCTGGTGGGTCCGGAGGTTTACTCGGGAGGTGGCTTTCCGCTCATCTTCGACTGCGTCGGTAGCCGGGACAGCCTGGAAGAGGCGGTGCGGTACGCCGCGCCGCGCGGCCGCGTCGTGTTGCTCGGGTGCGCGGGCGAGGTTCGGCGTGTGGATCTCACGTTTCTCTGGGCCCGGGAGCTACACGTTCAAGGTTTCGTGGGCTACGGGCCAGAGCGTTGGCGCGGCAAACTAGAACACACGTTTCAGATCACACAGGACCTGCTTGCGGAGTATGAGGTTTCGGTGGCCGAGATGGTGACCCATGTGTTTCCGCTGAGCCAGTTCGGAAGCGCGCTGATGGCCGCAGCCAACCATCGGCGGAGCGAAGCGATCAAGGTGCTGCTGAAGCCCGCTGCCCCTGCGCCGGCGGCGCTTCCTGGAGCGGCACGGGAGCGGCTGCAGCTGACCCCCTGATCTGGACCGGCTGGGGCTCAACGGAGCCGAACGGATTGCCCTCGCCCCGGCGCCTCCACCGCGGCGTAGCCCTCCCGGTCGAGCGCGGTGGAGAGCGCTTGCTGTCGTTCGGGGTCACCGTGCACGAGATAGACCTTTTGGAGTCGCTCCCGATCCAAATGGGAAAGGAAGCTCAGCAGCTCGGGCTCGTCGGCATGGGCCGAGTAGGAATTCATGACCTCGACCTGCGCTCGGAGCCTGTACTCGTCACCGAAGATTCTGACCTCGGGTGCACGTTCCACCAGCCGCTTACCGAGGGTGTGCTCCGCGCAGTATCCCACGATGACAATCGTATTGCGCGGATCTTCGACGCCGTGCTTCAGATGGTGTAGGATTCGACCCGCCTCGCACATACCCGAGGCGGAGATGACCACCATGGGCAGTCGCGATTTGTTCAGCTTCTTGGATTCCTCTGCTTCGCGAACATAGCTGAGCCGGCCGAAGCCGAACGCGTCGTCGTCGGTCGTCAGATACTCGAGCAGGTCCGCGTCGTAGCACTCCGGGTGGCTCCGGTACGTGGCGGTCACGTTCACGGCCAAAGGACTGTCCACGAAGATCGGGATCGGGGGCAGCTTTCCGTCTGTCTCGAGTTGGTCCAGGATGTACACGATCTCTTGTGTGCGCCCGACGGCAAAGGCCGGGATGATGACCTTCCCACCACGGGCCGCGGTCTCACGGACGACCTCCTCGAGTCGGGCCTTCGACCGGGAGGGAGGCTCGTGGACCTTCCCCCCGTACGTGGACTCCGAGATCAGCCAGTCGCAGTCCGCCATGGGTTGGGGGTCACGCAGGATAGGTCGGTCGGAGCGTCCGACGTCGCCGGTGAATCCGAGGCGTAGGGTGCGGCCGCCTTCCCGCACCGTGAGGACCATGGAGGCGGAGCCCAGGATGTGCCCCGCATCCCGGTATTCGACCTCGACACCCGAGGTCGGCGAGAACGTCGCCCGGTAGCCTACCTCCTCGAACAGCTCCAGAACCGCTTCGGCGTCTGCCATGCCGTACAGCGGCTCGACCTCCGGAAGTCCCTTGCGGCGGTGCCGCTTGTTGACGTAGCGGACGTCCTTTTCCTGGATGTACGCGCTATCCGGCAGCATGGCCGAGCACAGGTCGATCGTCGCCGCAGTGGCGAAGATGGGCCCGCGGAAGCCCAACTGGTGAAGCTTGGGCAACAGCCCGGAATGGTCGATGTGGGCATGGGAAAGCAGCACGGCGTCAAGGGAGGCCGCGTCGAAGGGGAGCTGGCTGTTGATCTCTCTGGCCCGAGAGCGTCGACCCTGGAAGAGACCGCAGTCCATCAGGAGTCGCCGTCCGTCGTCCAGCTCGAGCAGGTGCATGGAGCCCGTGACCGTGCGGGCGGCACCCCAGAAGGTCAGGTGCACGGCTCAGGATCCTCGGGGTTGGCGGGAGAGGAGAGGGGACCGACGAGCCGGGGAGTGGCCGCGACCACAGACGGGGGGCTCAGTGTGCCTCGCCGAGACCAGCTTGCTTGAGGGCCTCCTGCAGCGCGTCGAACCCCAGGAGCGCACACTTGATGCGCACCGGGAACTTGCTCACGCCCTGGAGGGCCCGCAGGTCGCCCAGGCCCTTATCCTGTGCAGCCGACTCGTCCCCGTGCATCATCTCGGTGAACCGTTCGGCGATGCCCACGGCGTCGTCCACCTTCCGACCCTCGAGGAGCACGGTCATCATGGAGACCGCGGCCTGGGAAATGGAGCAACCCTGGCCCTTGAAGCTGGCCCTGACGATCTCGTCGCGGTTCTCGTCGAGCTGCAGCTGGAGCTTGATCTCGTCGCCGCACACGGGGTTGGCCATGTGAACCTCCACCGTGTGATCCTCCATCTCGGCCTTGTTCCGGGGATTCCGGTAGTGGTCCAGGATGAGGGCCTGGTAGAGGGAGCTGAGCTGTGGTTGGCTCATGGCCGCGGAACCCGTTTCTGAAGGGTGTAGAGACACCAATCTAACGACGGAACAGGCGTTTTCTCCAGAGAGACGGTGTGGAGTGACTCAACGGACCGTGCGAGTCGTCAGTGCAAGGCGTCTGGATCGGCCTCCTGCGAGCCTGTACAACCAGGCACGTCCGGCCTCCCCATGCGGGCGCTCACCGCCGGGGGACGGGCTGGTTGGCGCAGGCGCTCATCTGAAGGTACCCCACCTGACCGCGCGAGCGCTCATGACGAGAAGATCTCCTGAACGATCCGGAGCGCGCTAACGAGCCGGTCCACGTCCTCTCTGGTGTTGTAGAGGTAGAACGACGCGCGGGCGGTGGCGGAGACGCCGAAGCACTTCATGACGAGCTGGGCGCAGTGATGCCCGGCTCGGACGGCGACGCCTTCAGAGTCGAGGATGGTCGCGATGTCGTGGGGGTGGGCGTCGCCCAGGGTGAACGATACGATTCCGGACCGCTCCTCGATGCTCCGAGGTCCATAGATCCTGATCCCCTCGAGCTCGCCGAGACAGTCCAGAGCGTAGCCGACCACGTCTCGCTCGTGTGCGAGCAGGGCGTCGGATCCGAGGGGCGCGAGGTAGTCCACCGCCGCACCGAGGCCGATGGCGCCGGCGATGTTGGGCGTGCCCGCCTCGAACTTGTGCGGCACCTCGGCCCAGGTGCTCTGTTCCCGTTCCACCACCCGGATCATCTCGCCGCCGCCGTGATACGGGGGCATGCTCTCCAAGAGCTCCCTCCGGGCCCACAACGCTCCAATCCCGGTCGGCCCGCACATCTTGTGGCCCGACAGGGCGTAGACGTCGACGCCGAGGCTCTGAACGTCCACCGGGAGGTGGACCGCGCCCTGCGCGCCGTCTATCAGGACGAAGGCGCCATGCTCACGTGCGGCTCGCGCGATCTGGCCGATCGGGTTGATTGTGCCCAGCGCGTTGGACACGTGTGAGACGGCGACGATGCGTGTCCGGGGAGTGACGAGTCGGGGCAGGTCGTCGAGGACCATGCGCCCCTCGTCGTCGAGCTCGATATAGCGGAGAATGGCTCCGGTCCTGGCCGCCAACAGCTGCCAGGGTACGATGTTGGAGTGGTGCTCGAGGACGCTGAGGAGGATCTCGTCTCCCTGGCTCACGAGCTCATAGCCCCAGCTCCCGGCCACGAGGTTGATGGCCTCGGTCGTGCCTCGCGTGAACACGATCTCGGATGGATCGGAGGCATTGATGAAGCCAGCGACCTTGGCCCGGGCGTCCTCGTACGCCACGGTGGCCCGGCGGCTCAGCTCGTGGATGCCACGGTGGACGTTGGCGTTGTCCTCCCTGTAGTAGCGCGCGACTGCCTCGATGACCGCTCGTGGCTTTTGAGATGTGGCCGCGTTGTCGAGGTAGACGAGGGGCTTTCCGTTGACTTCCTGCTGGAGCGCAGGGAAGTCACGTCGCAATGCGACGGGGTCGAGGCCAGCGGCTACGCCTTGCACGTCGTCGTCCTCCGGACGTCAGTCCACGTCCACGTAGATCTCGGAGCCTCGGATGTCGACGTCGAAGGTCTTGACCGGGCGAACGGCCGGGAGGCTGGTGGCCCGCCCGGAGCACACGTCGAACTGCGCGCCGTGCCAGACGCACTCGAGCCGCTCACCCTCCAGAAAGCCCGCCGACAGGGGTAGGTCCTCATGGGAACATTGGTCGAGCAAGGCGTAGATGTCGCCAGCTACGTTGGCCAGCACGATCTTCTTTCCCTCCGCCTCCACCCCGAGGAGCTCCCCCGCGGGGAGGTCCTCGACGCCGGCCACTCGCGTCCAGCTAGACATGGTCGTAACCCGAGCCCCTGAGCGTCGCCACCCTTCGATCCGACCGCGTCAGGCCACCCGAGAACCGGTGCCCGTCGAGTGGAGCACCAGCTTCTCCTCGATCACGCGTGTGACCTTCTCCACGACCCCGCCCAATGGCAGCCGCGAGAGCACCTCGCCCAGGAAGCCGAGCACGACCAGACGCTCAGCCTGTGCCTTCTTGAGGCCGCGACTCATCAGGTAGAAGAGTGCCTCCTCGTCCAGCTGACCTACGGTCGCGCCGTGAGAGCAGCGTACGTCATCGGCCTCGATCTCGAGGTTCGGCAGCGAGTCGGCTCTCGCGTCCTCGGAGAGGAGCAGATTGCGGTTGGTCTGGTACGCATCGGTGCGCTGGGCGCCGGGATGCACGCGAATGATCCCGCGGAAGACCGAACGCGACGCGTCATCCAGCGCGCCCTTGTAGAGGAGGTCGCTGGCCGCGTGACCCGCTACGTGATCCTGGCTGGTGTTGTGGTCGAAGTGCTGATCGTCGTCACCGAAATAGAGGCCCAACATGTCGCTGTTGGCGCCGGGGCCGAGGAGCCGGGCGTTCAGGTCGACACGAGCGACCGAGGCGCCCACGCTCACGTTCAGGGTGTCCAGCGTCGCGTCTCGGCTCGCCAGGGTTCGCTGGGCGGACTGGTGGAATGCGCCCCTCCCGAGGCGCTGCAAGGAGACGTACTGCACCTGGGCGCCGTTGCCTGCGATGACCTCGACGGCTGACGAAACCAACGACTGCGATTCGAGATCGTCGGAGAGGACCTCGTCGACATAGGAGACCTGGCTGCCCTCCTCCGCCACGATGAGGGTGCGCGAGAAGGCCGCGGTACCCCCACCCGAGATCCAGCGGGTCACACGGACCGGCAGCTCCAGCCGCACGCCCCGGGGAACGAAGAGGAAGATGCCGTCGGTCCAGAGGGACGCGTTGAGCGCTTGGAACTTGCCCTCCTCGGGAGGCACGGCCTCCGTCGCCAGGTACCGCTCGACGAGCTCGGGCCGCATCTCGATGGCGTCATGCAGTGACGCGAGCACCACACCCTTGGAGGCCAGGTCGGCGCTGAGGTCGGTGTGAACGACGTGGCCGTCGACCTCTACTAGGTGACCCGCCGCGTCCCGGTCCTCGTTCATGGCGTCGACAACCGGGGTCGGGAAGGCCAACGGATCATCCGGAATGTGGGGGTCGGCGGCCAGCCGCATGCCGTCCAGGTGCAGGAGCCGCGAGAGGTCGGTGTATCGCCACTCCTCGAGGCGCCTGCTCGGCATCGGCGTCCGCTCGTATACGTCCCAAGCGTGGAGGCGACGCTCCCGGAGCCACTCCGGCTCCGACGACGCGAGGGCCATCACCGCGTCGCGGTTCAAGGCCTCCGTCACGCCCTCCACGGGGCGATCCTTGACCATCGTGTCAGTCATGTATCGAAACGTCCCGTTCTCAAAGCCAGTTCGCGCCCAGCGCATCTATCCGTCTTCGTTGTTCCGTTGTCCTCGTGCACTTCAAACAGTGTTGGCTCCAGCCACACAGACCACCCCACCGTCACCGTCACGGTGGGAGGGTGGCTAGCGTGGATGCAGGGGTAGGCGGGCGAGGACGGGGACCGAGGCGTACTCGTCGTACGTCGCAGGTCTCCGCGCGCAGCCCAACGACGCCCTGCGCCGCTATAGCCGCCCTACCCGACTGAGCCTTCCATCTCCAGCTCGATCAGCCTGTTCAACTCCACCGCGTACTCGAGGGGTAGCTGCTTGGCGATCGGCTCGATGAAGCCGCGAACGATCAGGGCCATCGCCTCCTCCTGGCTCATCCCGCGGCTCATGAGATAGAAGAGCTGCTCGTCACCGATCTTCGACACCGTGGCCTCGTGGCCGACGCTGGCGTCGTTCTCTTCGATCTCGATGTAGGGGTACGTGTCCGTGCGCGAGGTGTCACTGATGAGGAGAGCGTCGCATTCCACGTTCGACTTTGCGCCGGTGGCACCCTCGTACACCTTGCAGAGGCCCCGGTAGGACGACCTCCCCGTGCCCTTGGAAATCGACTTCGAGACGATGGACGACGTCGTGTGCGGAGCGGCGTGTACCACCTTGCCGCCCGTATCCTGATGCTGTCCGTCTCCCGCGTAGGCGATGGACAGGATGTTGCCATGGGCTCCCTCACCCACCAGGTAGCACGACGGGTACTTCATGGTGGCCTTGGAGCCCAGGTTGCCGTCGAGCCACTCCATGGTGGCGTCCTCGTGCACCAGCGCGCGCTGGGTGACGAGGTTGTACATGTTGTTGGACCAGTTCTGGATCGTGGTGTAGCGGAAGTGCGCGCCACGACCCACCACGATCTCGATGACCCCCGAGTGGAAGGACTCGGTCGAGTAGACCGGGGCCGTGCAGCCCTCGATGTAGTGAGCGCGCGAGCCCTCGTCGGCGATGATGAGAGTGCGCTCGAACTGGCCCATGCGCTCCTGGTTGACCCGGAAGTAGGCCTGCAGCGGCGTCCCGAGCTCCACACCCTTGGGAATGTAGACGAAGGAGCCGCCGGACCAGACCGCGGAGTTCAGGGCGCTGAACTTGTTGTCCGCGATGGGCACCACCGTCGAGAAGTATTTCCGGAACAGCTCGGGATGATTCCTGAGGCCATCTTCGATCGAGTCGAAGATCACGCCCTGGGACTCCCACTCCTCCTTCAGAGAGTGGTACACCATCTCGGACTCGTACTGGGCCCCGACGCCGGCAAGCACCTTCTGCTCGGCTTCCGGGATCCCGAGCTTCTCGAAAGTCCGCTTGATGTTGTCGGGCACGTCGTCCCAGGAGTGCTCCATGCGGTCCTGGGGCTTGACGTAGTAGTAGATCTCTTCCAGCACCGCCTCAAGGTCGCTCAGATCGGCGCCCCACTGAGGCATGGGTTTGGCCTCGTACACCTTCAACGCCTTCAGGCGGAACTCGAGCATCCACTCGGGCTCGTCCTTGTGGGCGTGGATGTCCCGCACGATCTGCTCGTCCAGCCCCTTCCGCGTGCGGAAGACGGGCGTTACGTCGTCGACGAAATCATACTTGTAGTCATCCAGCTCGAGGCCTTCGACGAGCTCGTTCTTCGGCATGTGGGACTCCTGGTGGCTACCGGGTCTCGGTCAAGGAGGGTCGTGCCTCGTCTCAGACCGTTGCCGGCTCTCCCCGGTATACGTCGTATCCGCCTTCTTCCAGCTCGAGCGCCACGTCGGGGCCGCCCGAGCGCACGATTCGGCCATCCACCATGACGTGTACGAAGTCGGGCTCGATGTAGTTGAGAAGGCGCTGATAGTGGGTGATGAGCAGCACCGTCATCTCGGGGTGCTCCTTCCGCAGCGTGTTCACCCCGCGGGACACGATCTGCAGAGCGTCGATATCCAGCCCCGAATCGGTCTCGTCCATGAGGGCCAGGGCGGGCTGAAGGACCGCCATCTGAAGGATCTCGTTCCTCTTCTTCTCGCCCCCGCTGAACCCGTCGTTGACGGGCCGCTCCGCGAAGGCGGGCTCCATGTCGAGGAGCTTCATACGATCGAGGAGCTCGTCCTGGAAGTCGAAGAGATCCAACTCCTCTCCTTCCTCGAGGCGGGCCTGCAGGGCCGTCCGCATGAAGTTCGCGATCGAGACGCCCGGGACCTCCACAGGGTACTGGAAGGCCAGAAAGACCCCTTCCTGCGCTCGCTCGTCCGGCTCCAGCTCGAGGAGATCCTGCCCCTGATAGAGCACCTCTCCGGCCGTGACCTCATAGCCGGGGTGTCCAGCCAGGACCTTGGCGAGCGTGCTCTTGCCCGAGCCGTTGGGACCCATGATGGCGTGGATCTCCCCGCCATTCAGCTCCAGATCCACACCCTTCAGGATCTCGAGATCTTCCTCCGCGACCTTGGCACGAAGCCCGGTGATCTTCAGAATTGGCGAGTCGCTCATTCTATTCGGCCCGTTGGTGACAGCGCTACTTATCAAGAATGATTCTCTTTTTCGACTGGAAACTAGACAGCGGTCCCCCACCGGTCAAGAGGATTCGGGGTGCGTTCGGACCTGCGTCGACGGTCGCTGCCGTCCGATCCGGGGACGACGAGAGGCGGGTCATTCCACGGCGGCGCAGCGGACGCCGGCGGGCGGTGTGGCCGTGATGTCTGCCGACCTCGGCGACCGCGTCTGGCTCGTGCTCGGTGGGGGCGGCCTGAAAGGGTTGGCCCACGTCGGCGCCTGGCGGGCCCTCGCGGAGGCGCGTTTCCGTCTCGCCGGGGTCGTGGGCACGAGCATCGGTGCACTCCTGGCGTGTCGCTTCGCGGGCGGGGCCCGCTGGGAGGACCTGGAGCGAGCGGCGCTCGATCTGCGGAAGACCGACATCGTGCGCGTCAACCGTCGCGTCGTGTGGGTGAACGGGATCCGCCAGCAGTCCGTGTTCCGAGGAGACGTATTGCGGGACTACCTCTCCAGAGTGCTACCGGCCGGCAATTGGCACGACCTGTCTTTGCCCTGTCAGGTGAACGCGGTCAGCCTGCGAACTGGCGAATCGGTGTGGTTCGGCGTGGGAGCGAGGACGGACGCTTCGATCCTCGACGCGGTGCACGCGTCCGCCTCCTTGCCGGTGCTCTATCCCCCCGTGCCCATCGGAGACGACTACTTCGTGGACGGTGGCGTCGTGGACATGCTGGGCCTCGAGCGGGCCACCGCCATGGGAGCGACCGGCATCATCGCGGTCGACACCGGCTCTGGAGGCAAGGAAGATCCGGCTACAGTCGTCGAGCAGGGGATGGTGGGGGTGCACCAACGCGTCTTTGGGATCATGTCCGGCCGCCGCCGCCGGCGGAAGATCACGGCTTGGTCCGGTCCCCGCCTTCGGCTCGTACGGCCACGACTGGACGGCTACGGGGTCTTCGACTTCGGGAGTGTGACGTATTTCCTGGAGGAAGGTTACCGGGCGATGCGGGAGGCTGTGGGCCCGCGAGGAGGAGGGAGTCCTCCGGGAGATCCCGAGTAGAATCTCTGAGCCACCACGCCGAGCGCGGCCGGTTCCCGGCAGGCCGGTCCGGGTCGGAGGCCTCCATGCACGTCAGCTCCGCAAGGAACGCCTCCATCGCCGCCGTCAGTCCGCCCCTTCGCTTGAGCTCGCCAGGTGCGCATCCGCAGAGGCGATTCAAGGCGCGTCGGAGCGCCCCTCCGGTGGCGTAGCCCACCCGGAACGCCACCTGATCCACCGTCGCACCCGGCGACTCGAGCAGCCGCGCGGCCTGTAGGAGCCGCCCCCACAGGAGCAGACGGCAGGCGGTCGGCAGGTCCTGAGCGCGCAGATCACGGGCCAACATGCGCGGTGACACGCTCACCGCTCTGGCCAGATCGACCACGCGCGGCTGCTCTTCCGCGTGCTCGATCGCCCAACCGATGCAATCCAGAGCCAGCGGCGGCAGCCGGCCCTCGAGGGTGCGGACCACCCGGGCGGCGACGGCCCGGGCGAGCCCACGGTCCACAGCCGCCTGGACACGCCGCCGGCTCTCGTGTCCCGTCGCCTGCAATACGCCGTGCACCTGGAGCCGGCCGAGGTCGAAGAGGTCGGACTCACGGCCCGTGAAATCCGTATAGACCAAGATCGCCAGATCGGGGTGTTTGCGCCTCAGGCGCTGTAGCTGCTGGAAGGAAACCGGCCGAAAGGGATCGTAGGGGTCCAGTACGCACAGGTCCACGGGATGGCGCATGACGAGCCGCAGCAGCTGCTTCCAGCTGGACGCGTGTATCACCTGGTGGTGACCGTCCAGCGCCGACGCGAAGCGCGCGCCAGCAGCTGCGTACGGAAGCAGGGCTGCGAGGATCGCCACGCTGCTGGTCCTTCCACCGGGGGGGCCTGGCTGGGACTACCTCAAAAGTCGGCCGACGGCCTTCGGACGGCAAGAAAGGAGAATCGTGGCGGCCATGCGGTAAAGTCGGCCAGCCAAAGCCGTGGGTGAGGGCCTGGGGGTCAGGGAGTATCCAACTCGAGCTTGACCGCAGTGCCGTAACTGAGCATCTCGGCCGCGCCAGACATGACCATCGAGGTTTGAAACCGCACGCCCAGGACGGCGTCGGCGCCGAGCGTCTCCGCCTCGTCCAGCATCCGGTCCACGGCCTGCTCGCGAGCCTCGGCCAGCATCTTGGTGTACTCGCGGATCTCTCCACCCGCCACGTTGCGGAGCACGGCCAAGATGTCCTTCCCTATGTGCCGGGCGCGAATGCTGCTGCCTCGGACGAGCCCGAGCGTCTTGACGACCCGGTGTCCGGGCACGGTCGATACGGTTGCCACGATCATCGTTGCACGTCCCTGTATGGATCCGTGAGCGACTCCTGGTACCGCTCGAAGATCACGGTGGCGAGCAGCAGGATGATCCCGATGCCCACGGCGCTGCTCGCCAGCTTCTCGACGACCGCCGCCGAGGACGTGACGAACAGATAGGCAGCGTAGCCGAGCCAGACCGCCCCGCCCACCGTAAGGAAGATCCATCCGAGGGGACGCGCGAGGCGGCGATTCACCTGCGACCACACGGAGGTGCCCACCTGCGCCGGCGTGAACGAGAGGTCCTGGAGGTCGGACTTCATCGCGCGGTATACCGCGAGCTCCCGCTGAAGCTCGGTAGAACGCTTCAGCTGCTCTTCGATCCGCTTCCGCTCCTCGGGCGTGAGCTCACCGTCGAGGTAGCGCATCAGGTCGCTCTGGTCGATTCGGCTCTGCACGGTTCGTTCGCTCCCTCAGGGATAGCTTGCGCCCATGGCTTCGAGCGCATCCTTCAGCGCTCGACGCGCGTGGTACAGGCGGCTCGCTACCGTACCCTCCGGGATATCCAGGACCCCTGCGATTTCCACATAGCGAAAGCCCTGAAGCTCCTTCAGGACCAGGATCTCCCTGTGCTCCTCCCCGATCCGATCCAAGCCTTGCCACAGAAGGTCCCTGGCCTCGGATCGCTCCCTCCGCCGAGAGGGCGAGGACGCGCCCTCGTCGGATCTGAGCTCGAGTCGCTCGTCGAGGGACTCCCGGTCGAAGCGCGCCTTTCGGCTGCGTAGCATGTCTCTGCACTGGTTCCGCAGGATCTGGAAGAACCATGGACCGAAGGGTCGGGTCAGGTCGAAGCGCCGCAGGGATTGATAGGTCTTCACGAATGCTTCCTGTAGAGCGTCCTTCGCGTCATCTACGTTGCCCAACATGCCCACGGCCATGCGCATGCCGGGTCCCTCATAGGCGCGCACCAGCGGCTCGTAGAACTGCGAGCTCCCGGCCTGGCACTTCAAGATCAGCTCTCTCTCGACATCAGGATGCAACCCGGGCTCCCGCTCCATTCCAGCATCTCGCCACCGCCGAAACGGCACGAGGCCTCGAGGGACACCGGCGGCTCTCGCTGCCAGGCACCGCTCGATGCTGGAGTTACGAAGGTCGGCAGGAAATTCTTCACACCTCCCGTCAAACTGCAAGGAAGCTCGCTCGATCAGTCGCTCAGGCGGAGCCGCCACGGCTTGACTTCCCGTTCGCTGCACACGCTCTTGCTCACCCCGCAGGCGTGTTCCGCGGTACGACACAGGGGGGCGTGATCTTGAGCGGAGGAAACGGACCGAAGCGGGTGCGCCAGGCCTTGGCCGCCGCAATCGTCCTGCTGGCGGTGACGCCGCCGAGGCCGCTCTCGGCCCAGCAAGGGGTACGGCACGGCCAGTGGCGCGCCTATGGGGGCGACCTCGGTAACACCCGGTACGCGGCGTTGGACCAGATCGACCGGATCAACGTTCAGGACCTGGGGATCGCGTGGCGATGGAGTGCTCGGAACTTCGGCCCCAGCTCGGAGATCGAGAATCAGACCGTACCCCTCATGGTGGACGGCGTCCTCTATGCCACCGCAGGATCGCGGCGCTCCGTCGTGGCCATCGACGCCGGAACGGGCGAGACGTTGTGGATGTGGCGGATGGAGGAAGGCGAGCGCTGGGAGCTGGCGCCTCGACGGAATTCGGGCCGGGGGCTCGGATACTGGGAGGACGGTGAGGATCGCAGGATCTTCACCGTGACCCCTGGTTTCCGACTCGTGGCGCTGGACGCGCGGACCGGACTGCCCGTCGAGGGCTTCGGCGACCAGGGCGTCGTCGACATGTTCGAGGGGTTGCGCTGGCGAGGCGGGGCGCCTCGACCGGGGGCCATCGGCAACAGCTCTCCGCCGCTCGTGATCGGCGACGCGGTGGTCGTGGGACCCGCCCTTCAGGTGGGCTTCCGGGTCGACTCCCGCGCCAACGTTCCCGGAGACATCCGGGCGTTCGACGCACGGACCGGCTCGCTCCTCTGGACGTTCCACACCGTGCCCATGGAGGGTGAGCTCGGCTACGACACGTGGCTCGAGGGGTCGGCCGAGTACAGCGGGAACGCGGGGGCCTGGGCACCGCTGGCCGCGGACACCGAGCTGGGCCTGGTGTACGTGCCCGTGGAGGCTGGCACGAGCGACGCATACGGCGGACACCGGCCGGGTGACAACCTCTTCTCGTCGACGCTGGTGGCGCTGGACGCCGCCACCGGCGAGCGCGCGTGGCACTACCAGATCGTCCACCACGACATTTGGGATTACGACATCGCCGCCCACCCCATCCTCGCGGACGTCACGGTGGACGGGGTGCCCCGTAAGGTCGTGGCTCAGCTGACCAAGCAGGCGTTCACCTACGTGTTCGACCGAGCCACGGGCGAGCCGATCTGGCCCATCGTGGAGCGACCGGTCCCCGAGTCGGACGTGCCAGGCGAATGGACGTCACCCACGCAGCCGTTTCCAACGAAGCCCGCGCCGTTCGACCTCCAGGGCATCACCAAGGACGATCTCATCGACCTGACGCCCGAGCTGCGCCAGATGGCGTTGGAGGCGGTGGACGGGGTTCGGCTGACCGGATTGTATGAGCCCGTGTCCGTGCAGGGGGCCCCCGATGGGACGATCGGCAGCCTGGTGGTGCCCGGCGCCAGCGGCGGCGCCCGCTGGGAGGCGGGCTCGCTGGATGCGGAAACGGGCGTCTTGTACGTTGCCTCCGCTACCGAGCCGCTCCTGGTGTCTCTGGTGTCGGAGCCGGACTTCAGCGACCTGCGCTACGTCGCGCGCTTCAGCTTCCCCCGACTGGAGGACGGCATTCCGCTGGTGAATCCGCCCTGGGGTCGGATCACGGCCATCGATCTCAATACTGGAGACCACCTCTGGGTCGCGCCCAACGGTCGGGCACCCGAGAGGGTCAGGACCCACCCGGCCCTGGCCGGCGTGGATCTGTCCGAAGCCGGCAAACCGCTGCGGGCGCTCACTCTGGTCACGAGCACGCTCCTGTTCGCCGGCGAGGGGTTTCTGGGCGATCCGGTGTTCCGCGCTCTGGACAAGGCGACCGGCCAGACGGTCGCCGAGCTCGACCTCCCCGCTGCGCAAATCGGCTTGCCGATCTCCTACATGCACGAGGAGCGGCAGTACATCGTGATGACCGTGGGCGGTCCCGGTCATCCTGCTGAGCTGGTGGCGCTGGCCCTCCCCCGGTGAGGCGATCTTGAGAAGCCCTATTGCGGTGACGCCGGCCCTTGTGCTGGCTATTGCTGGCCTGATGGCGCCTTCGCCGGCACACGGCCAGGCGGAGTCCGGCGATGGACCCACGAGCCATGTGCGCTCCACCGCGGACGGCGTATACACGAGCGAGCAAGCCGCCCGCGGCCGGGTCGTCTACGAGCAGGTCTGCTCGGAGTGTCATGCCGTCGATTGGTACCGCGGGGAGGTGGTGGAGTGGTGGGACGGACAGCCCGTGTGGAACCTGTACGACTTCCTTCGCAACACGATGCCCGACGACCATCCCAGGGGGCTGCTCACCCGGGAGTACGTGGACATGCTCGCCTACATCCTGGAGCTGAACGGCCAGCCGCCAGGTGAGGAGGAGCTGCCCTATCGACCCTCTTTGCTGAGTCGAATCGTCATCGAGTGGCCCCGGTGACCCAACGGGAAAGCTGGGGGAGCCGTCTTGGCTTCATCCTCGCCACTGCCGGCTACGCGGTTGGACTGGGCAACATCTGGCGCTTCCCCTACGTGGTCGGGCAGAACGGTGGAGGCGCGTTCCTCTTGCTCTATCTGGTCTTCGCCGTCCTCATCGGGGTGCCTCTCTTGACGACGGAGCTGAGCCTCGGCCGGAAGGCGCAGGCGAGCCCCATCGCGGGCATGGAGCGGCTCACGGGCACGCGTTGGAGCATCTGGAACCTCATCGGCTGGCTCGGCGTGGTCACGATCCTGCTGATCACGTCCTACTACCTGATGCTGCTGGCCTGGATCGTCGGATACGCCGGGATCATCGGCAGCGGGCGTCCCCTCGGGTCCACCCAGGCCGAGACAGCGATGGTCTTCGGTGAATTCACGGCCCGACCGGGGCCGTTGATCCTCCTCTCCTTCGCCGTCGTTGCGACCATGACGCTCGTGGTGCGGAGAGGGCTGCAAGCGGGGCTGGAGCGCCTGGCGAAGATCGCGATGCCCGCTTTCGTCGTGATGCTGCTCGGGCTGGCACTGTGGTCCCTCTCCCTGCCCGGTGCGGGGCGGGGTGTAGCCTGGTACCTGACTCCCGACTTCTCGGCCATCGATGGTCGGGTGGCTCTGGCGGCGTTGGGCCAGGCCTTCTACTCGATCGGGATCGGCATGGCGGCGGCGTTCGGATTCGGCAGCTACCTGCCGCCGGGCAGTAGCGACATCCCCGGCAGCGTGGTGGCGGTGGTCACGGTCGACACGGTCATGGCGTTCCTCGCGGGCCTCGTCATCTTCCCGGCGCTGTTCGCGTTCGGGATGCAGCCCGATTCGGGACCCAGCCTGCTGTTCGTGACCATGACCGCCATGTTCGACCAGATGCCGGGAGGGCGGCTCTTCGGCCTCGCCTTCTTCGCGCTGCTCATCGTGGCAGGGTTCACCTCGCTCATTGCCGCGTTCGAGGTGCTGACCAGCACGCTCAAGGACTCGCTCGGCCTTACCCGCAAGGGAGCGGCCACGACCCTGGCTGTCGCGGCCTCGCTCCTCTCGGTCCCGGTTATCCTGTCCCAGGGCCCTCAGAGCTCGCTCAGAATCGGCGGTCGGGATCTGTTCACCTTCGTCGACGGGCTCTCCGGGAACTACCTACTGACGTGGGGCGCCCTCCTCATGGCCCTCTACGTCAGCCTCGTTTGGGGCTTCGATCGGTTCCGCACCGAGACCAACGAAGGAACCGGCCGACTCAGGGTGCCCGCCTGGTGGCGGCCGCTCGTGCGATGGGTCATTCCGGCTGCTGTCGGTGCCGTGCTTCTTGTGGGCCTGGGGGTGCTCTGATGCACTGCGCAGTCCGGGCGTGGCTCCCTGCCTCCACACGGCTCCCCGGTTTGCCCCTCCATGCGTGCGGGCAGTAGCGTGGAGCCCATGTCCCCCATCACGTCCCGCAGTCCCCAGATCTCGACCAGGGCGTCCCACCGGGCCAGCGTTGGCCTGGCCGTAGGGGCGAGGAAGTCGATTGGCGGTCGCACACGGGGCCAGAGGTACGGTCGGCGGACCCCGTGAGGCAGCTCCTGAGGTTCTCCGCCGCCATCGACCGGATGAACGACCGAATCGGCGCGGTCATCCAATGGCTGACGTTGGCCATGGTCGTCGTGGGCGCCGCAAACGCGCTGCTCAGATACGCGACCCGCTTCGCCGGCGTCTCCCTGAGCTCGAACGCCTTCCTGGACCTCCAGTGGTACATGTTCAGCCTTGTGTTCCTTCTGGGGGCCGCGTGGGGGCTGAATCACGGGGCGCACGTGCGCGTCGACGTCATGTACGAGCGACTGAGCGCTCGCGCGCGGGCATGGATCGACCTCGTAGGGACGTTCCTGTTCCTGATCCCGTTCAGCGTCCTGATGTTGTACGTGTCGTGGCCTCCAGTCCGGAACTCGTGGTCGATCCGTGAGACCTCGCCGGATCCCGGGGGCCTGGCCCGGTACCCGATCAAGGCCGTGATCCTGATCTGCTTCGCCCTGCTGCTTCTCCAGGGGATCAGCGAGGTCATCAAGAAGATCGACATCCTGCGGGGCGGGGGCATGGCCGAATCGGCCTCGGTTCCCTCCAACGATGCCCATGGCGGCGCCAGGCCCCAAATGGCGCCAGAAGGACCAGAGGCCGACTGATGGCGGGCTTCTGGGGGCCAATCATGTTCCTCGGGGCTCTGGCTCTGATCTTCACCGGCTACCCGGTGGCGTTCGCCCTGGCTGGGGCGGCAATGCTCTTCGCGCTGCTCGGATGGATGGCCGGCGTCTTCGACCCGATCCTCTTCATGGCCATGCCGGAGCGCACGTTCGGCACCATGTCGAACTTCACGCTCCTGGCAGTGCCGTTCTTCATCTTCATGGGAACGGTGCTGGAAAAGTCCCGGCTCGCGGAAGAGCTCCTGGAGACCTTCGGCATGCTCTTCGGCCGCTTCCGGGGCGGGTTGGCCCTCGGGGTCATCATCGTCGGTGCGCTGTTGGCCGCCGCCACGGGAGTCGTCGGGGCATCGGTTACGGCAATGGGGCTGATCTCCCTGCCGGTCATGCTCCGGAACGACTACGACGAGGACTACTCCCTGGGCGTGATCTCGGCGTCGGGAACGCTGGGTCAGATCATCCCCCCCTCCATCGTCCTGATCGTGCTGGGCGACCAGTTGGGTGTCAGCGTCGGCAGCTTGTTCGCCGCAGCGCTCCTTCCGGGGCTCGCTCTTACCGGAGCCTACGCGGCCTACGCCGTGGTAGTGGCGTGGCTCAGGCCCGACGTGGCGCCGGCGATGAAGCTCGAGGACCGAATGAGCACGGGCGCCCTGGTGCGCCGAGTGCTCCGCTCCATGATCCCACCTCTGGCCCTGATCGTCATCGTCCTGGGGAGCATCTTCGCCGGCGTGGCCACCCCGACGGAGGCGGGCGCACTGGGAGCCCTCGGCGCCATGGGCCTGGCGGCGCTGAACCGGACCATGGGGATGGAGACGCTGAAGGCCGCGATGAGGGAGACCACCCGGCTCACCGTCATGGTCGTGTTCCTCCTCATAGGCTCGACTGCGTTCGCGCTCGTCTTCCGCGGATTGGACGGCGATCTCTGGATCGAGCAGACGCTGTCGGGCTTGCCCGGCGGGGCCATCGGCTTCCTGATCGTGGTCAACATCTTCGTGTTCGTGCTGGGCTTCTTCATCGACTTCTTCGAGATCGCCTTCATCATCGTCCCGCTCATCGCACCCGCGGCGGTGGTGTTGGGCATCGACCTTACCTGGCTTGGAATCGTCCTCGCGGTAAACCTCCAGACGAGCTTTCTGACGCCACCGTTCGGCTTCAGTCTCTTCTACCTCCGGGGCGTGACACCCGCCGAGATCTCCACGACGAGCATCTATCGGGGAGTCCTGCCCTTCATCGTCATACAGCTGGTCGTGCTCGCCGCGATCACCTTCATGGCGCGACCCTGAGCTCGCATGAGAGCCTTCCTCAGTCGCTCGGGCGCTCGTGGTAGAGCGATCGCCGAGCTTTGACGGCGGCTAGGGGCGCTGATCTGGGGAGCGGACGTCCGAGACCACGCGGAGAATGAGTGACGCTCGTCCGAACCCGGCGATTCTCGGTGCCGACCCTCGCCCAGGGCCGTGAGGCGTCCGACTGCTCAGGCCCACGTGGCTTTTCGCGACTTGAGCACGCGGGGTGGAAGTGCCGATGCTTACGTGGCAGCTACCTGCGACCCGAGCCGAAAGCGAGCGAGCCGCCAATGACGCCGCGGCGACGACGTCCTGCCACAACTCGCCGGCGCGCAGTGACCGAGCGAGGGGCATGAGCTGGGTCCGCACCCTACCCAACCGCTTTGGAGCTCAGCTGGCCCTGGCGCTGGCCCTCTACATCCTCCTGGTCCCACGGCTGCACGAGGGCCTGCGGTTGCCTGAAGTCGCCTACGGCCAGCCCGTACTGATGTGGCAGGCGCTGACGTATCCTCCCGCCGCGCTTCTGTTGGCGGTAATGCTCGCCCCGCTGCTTTTCGGCTGGCGACGGCTTCGTTGGGAGTCCATCGACCCGCGTGGCCATGCCCGCATTCTGGTCGTCGTCGCCGTGGCCGTGCTTGCCTGGCCGCTGTCGACGTACGGATTCAATGCCTACTACGGCTATTGGCATCTGCTCGACCGCCTGGTGCTCATCGCTCTCGCGGGTCTCACCTGGAGCCACCCGGCGTTCGCGATGCCTTTTCTGGCGGCATGGCTGGTCATCTTCTTCCAGGTGTTCCATCCGTTGCCCGACCCTGGCTGGCATTGGCCGGACAAGCGTCTTCCCGTCGATGTGCTCACGCTGTTCGTCGTATTCCTGTACATCCATATCCTCGTCCCGACGAAGCGGCACCTGCTCGGTTTCCTCGTCTTGGGCGTCACCGGTGCCACGTACGCACAGGCCGCGCTCAACAAGGTGTTGACTGGTCCAGAGGCGTGGACGTGGCTGGTCGGCAACGAGCTCACGAACATCTTCGTGTCTGCCCACGTCAATGGCGGCTGGCTGAGAGACCTCGGAGAGACGGGCATCGCGACCTGGGGGGCCCGCATCGCAGTCCTGACCCCCCTTATGGCGCTCTTCACGCTCGTCGTCGAGGGGGGCGGCTTCCTGCTGCTCTTTCACCGCCGCCTCGCGCAGGCCGTGATCGCAGGGTTCGTCCTGCTTCACACCGGTATCCTGACCCTGACCGGGATCTTCTTCTGGAAGTGGATCGTCTTCGACCTGGCGCTCCTATGGTACGTGACCAAGACTCCAGATGCTTCGCCGACCTCACCCGAGTCGAACGTCACCGCCGGGGTCGGTGGCGCGGGGAGTAGCCTGTTCTCGATCCGGAACGGCATTCTGGCCGCGGCGATAGCGCTGGCCGCACCTGTCCTCTTCAACACGGTCCCGTTCGCCTGGCTCGACTCCCGCTACGTCAACCATTTCGAGATCTGGGGAATCGCGGCGGACGGGTCGCGACATCGCCTGGATCCGCGGTTCTTCGCACCCTACGACGTCGTCTTCCAACAGAGTCGCTTCTACTACCTTGTCGATGGCCCGGTGCTCGTCGGTACCTACGGGACCACCGACCGCTGGGAGGTCGCGGAATCCCTCAGGCGCTCGACCTCGGGTGACGTACGGGAGGTGCGAGCGCAACACGGGCGCAACTTCTTCGATGAGCGGGCGGCAGCCAGGTTCGAGAGCTTCGTTCGGCGATATGCGGAAGGCTCGCGCAGGAGACCGCGGCCCCTCGGCGCCGTCGCGGCGCCGTTCCATTTCCAGACGACCGAACACCGGGACACCTATGCCCACGACGTCGAGCTGGTTGAAGTGGAGGTGACCTTCGTGGAGCACTTCTTCGACGGCGCCACCCTACATGAGGTCGACGCGGAGCAGGTGCTTCGTGTTCGTCTCCGAGCTCCTGAGACCGGGGAACCATGACGGACCGCGTGACCCGCTGGGAGAGGCTCCTGTTCGCTGCGTTCTCGGCGCTCGCGGTGATTCCGCTCTGGACAGTGGAGTACCTTCCCATGGCGGATCTCCCGCAGCAGACCGCCCAGGTGGCGATCTGGCGAGACTGGAGCGACGCACAACTGGGGTATGGGGTGGAGTACGAGATCAACTGGTTCACGCCATATCTACTGGGCTACTGCCTGACGTATCTCCTGACCTACCTCATGCCCCTCAAGATGGCCGTGACGTTCACGGTCACGTGTGCGCTGCTGGCCGTGCCGCTCGCGCTGCGCCGCCTCCTCGGCCGAGGTGGAAGGCACCGCGGCCTGATGTGGTTGGCCGGCTTTCCCATCGCCTTCAGCTACGCCTTCTACTGGGGCTTTCTCAACTATCTCGTAGCCACCCCCATCGGTATTCTCTTCCTTGCGGAGAGCTTCGAGTACGCACGTGACCCGACGAAGAGGCGAGCCGTCCTCCTGGGCCTGTTGAGCATCGCACTTCTGCTCTCGCATATCCTGGTTCTGGCGTTCTGCCTATTCGTCGGCGGCCTCGTCGTCATCGTTCGGTCGCCCGGTGCCGCTTCCGCGGCCCGACGGCTGGTGCCCATGGCGTTGCCCGTGCCCCTCATGATGGCGTGGGTCGCGCTCGTTGGCCGGGGGGCTCAGCGCATGCAGGGATCGATCGAGTGGCGGGTGGGGTGGGGGAGGACGCTGGATGTGGCCGGGGTGACCTTGGGAGGCTTTCGCGGGCTGGTACCCCTCTCGATCCTGGCGCTTCTCGTGTTGGCGCCGCTGGTAGCTGGATATCGTCCATCCCGAGACCACAGACGATGGGTCCCCGTGGTCGTCACTCTGGGCATCTCGCTTCTGGCTCCCTTCAAGGCAATGGGGACCGCGTTCCTCTACCCTCGATTCGCCGTGTTTTTGCTCCCTCTGTATCTGTTCGCACTGGACCGAAGCAGCGCCGAGCGGAGCGTCTGGAGGGAGAGCCTCCTTCCCACGACTGCGGTGGCATGGCTTCTCATGGTTGGCGTGGCCCTGGCCCATTTCGACAGCAGAGCCTCGGGCTTCGCCCACGTGGTCGACGCGATACCGTCGGGGCAGCGTGTATTATACGGAGACCTGCTTCGAACCAGGGAAGGGATTCCCGCACCCATATTCATGCACTTCGGTGCGTGGTATCAGGTGGAACGAGGCGGTTTCGTGGATTACTCGTTTGCGCAGCTGTTTCCCCAACTCTTCCGCTACAGGCCAGAACGGGCGCCGGCGTTCACCGAGGAGTTTCCGTGGGAGCCGGAACGATTCGAGTGGGGCAAGCATGCCGGTGACCGATACGACTACTTTGTCTTCAGAGCCGCCGATGATCCGAGTGCCGCGATATTCGACGGCGCGGCAAGACCGCCGGCGCTCACGTTTCGCACCGGCGACTGGTGGCTGTACGCGAGTGACCCGGACACGCCGCCCGTCGGTCGAGGCGAGAATTAGGCGGCGACCTGGGTGCCGACGGAGGATGAGATGGAGCGAGGCCCACGTCTTCCGCAGAGAGAGACGGATATGAAGGTGAGCATTCTGGTGCCCGTCTACAACGAGGCAAAGAGCCTTCCGCATCTGTACGAAGAGATTGCGCAGGTCATCGACGCCCATCAATGGGCGGTGGAGGTCATCTTCGTCGACGACGGGAGCGAGGACGACAGCGCCGAGGTGCTGACGGACATCGCGTCCAGAGACCCGCGCTTCACAGTGCTCCGCTTCAGCAGGAACTTCGGTCAGACCGCAGCCATCCGAGCGGCGATCGACCACGCCACCGGTGACGTGTTGGTGCCGATCGACGCGGATCTGCAAAACGACCCTGCCGACATACCGCGGCTCATCGCCAAGCTCGCCGAGGGGTACGAGGTGGTCAGTGGGTGGCGGCGCGACCGGAAGGAGCCCTGGCTCACAAGGCGGATTCCCACGATCGTGGCCAACCGATTGATCAGTTGGACCACCGGTCTTCGCCTGCACGACTACGGATGTACGCTCAAGGCATACCGAGCCGGGGTCCTGAAGGGCGATCATCTCGTCGGCGAGATGCATCGCTTCGTGCCGATCTTCGCGTGGTGGCGCGGAGGCAGGGTGGCGGAAGTGGTGGTGAGCGACCGCTCCCGGCGCTACGGATCGAGCAACTATGGCCTCGGGCGTACTTTCAAGGTCCTGGTAGATCTCCTGACGATCAAATTCCTGACCGACTATTCGACCAAACCTGCCTACGTCTTCGGGGGCGGCGGCCTCATCCTCGTCGTCCTGGGATTCCTAACGGCGGCCGGCGTGGTTGTGGAGAAAGTCGTCTGGGATGCATGGCCTCACAAGATGACGATGCTGTTATTAGCCACATTCCTGGCGACCGTCGGTGTGGTATTGGTCGGATTGGGCCTGCTGGCTGAGCTCATCGTCCGCATATACCACGGTCAGCAGCTCGGCAGGACATACATTCTGCGCTCGGACCTCGAGGGCTCGGGGGAGTCGAGTCCCTCATGGAAACACTCCGACTCCAGCTGACGAGACGCGCCAGTCACGATGTGCGGAATTGCCGGCATAGTTCACCCGGGCGCAGGGACGGCTGAGGCTCCGCGGATGCCTCGGAGTCACATCGAGGCGATGACGGCCGCCTTGGCACATCGCGGACCGGACGGCGAGGGGTTCCACGGTGCACCCGGTATCGCTCTGGGACACCGGAGGCTGAAGGTGATCGACCTGGAGGGTGGCGCCCAGCCCATGAGCGACCCCGCGGAGTCGGTTTGGGTCGTCTACAATGGTGAGATCTATAACTATCGCGCCCTCAGAGAGGAACTCGCGCAGCGGGGTCGCTCGTTTCGAACGGAAAGTGACACCGAGGTCCTGATTCAGGGCTACCTGGAGTGGGGACCCGAGCTTCTCCAGCGTCTGAACGGTATGTTCGCGTTCGCGATATGGGACGCCCGGCAGCGCCTCCTGATAATGGCCAGAGATCCCATGGGACAGAAGCCGCTCTTTTACGGCACGCTGTCCGACGGAACGCTTCTCTTCGCTTCCGAGCTCAGGGGACTCGCGGCGCATCCGGCTCTTTCGCCGGAGGTCGATCCCGCGGGACTCGCCGGGTATCTGACGTTTGAATACCTGCCGGGCTCCTTGTCGATGGTCCGCGGGATTCGGAAGCTGGAGCCCGGGCACCGCATGATCCACAAGGCGGGGCGTTCAGAGCTCAGCCGCTATTGGACCATACCGTTCGGCGAGCCCATGAGCTGGAAGGGCCGTGAGACCGTCGAGGCGTTCAGAGACTGCTTCGATCGTGCCGTCGAGCGACGGTTGATGAGCGACGTCCCGCTCGGTGTCTTCCTTTCGGGAGGAATAGACTCGAGCTCCGTGGCCGCGAGTGTCGTCAGATCGAGGCCGCCGGAGAGCGTGCTCACGTTCTCGATCGGCTTCGATCAGCCCAGTTTCGACGAGTCCGGCCACGCCCGCCGCGTGGCGACACATCTGGGGACGAACCACCACGAGGCGACCTTCAGCATCCGGTCCATGTCAGACACGCTCTCGAGCGTCACGAAAGGCCTGGACGAGCCGCTGGGGGACGCCAGCCTGCTCCCCACGTATCTCCTGAGCAGCTTCGCCAGGGAGACCGTCACCGTCGCGCTCGGAGGCGACGGTGCGGACGAGCTTCTCCTGGGGTACCCGACCTTCCGCGCGGACCCGGTGGCTCGGTTGTTTCGCCGCTCTCCCGCCTGGCTGCGTCACCTGAGTCGAAGGCTCGCGGCCCGACTGCCGGTCAAGTCATCGAACTTCAGCTTGGACTTCGTGGTGAGCTCCTTCTTGCGAGCGGCGGAACGGGACGACGCGCTGCGGCATCCCCTCTGGCTGGCCAGCGTCATTCCCGGCGATGATGAGGATCCGCTACATCCTGAGCTGCGGGAGCTGTTTCCGATCCATCGCGTTCTCGAGCCAGCCGTACGCGCCTATCACGCGCCGTCCAACGTCGGCCACCTGGAGCGCTTGAGCGCCCAGTACTGCGCGACCTATCTCGCTGAAGACATTCTGCAGAAGGTCGATCGAGCCAGCATGGCGGTCTCGTTGGAGGTACGAGCGCCGTTCATGGATCCCGAGGTCGTCAGCTTCCTCGCCCGAGTGCCGTCGCGTTACAAGAGGCGGGGCGTTGGTGCGGGCAAGGTGATACTGAAGCGCGCAATGGGCGAGCGGCTGCCGTCGTCCATCCTCCATCGGAAGAAGAAGGGCTTCGGGATTCCCATGGCGGAGTGGCTCAAGGGCCCACTCAAGCCGTTGATGTTGGAGCTGCTCGATCCCGACCGGACCTCTGACGCCGGATACTTCGATGTCGCCGTCGTCAATGGTCTCGTTCGAGCTCATCTCGAGGAGCGCCGGAATCACAGGAAGACTCTCTGGACCCTGATGGTCTTCGAGCTGTGGAGAGACTCCGTCGGCATTGGAGCCAGGAGTTGACCGTCCGTCGACCTACCCCCGGCTCGCGGCCGGCCAAGGGTAGGGGCAGAGGGAACCGCGCATCGTGACGAGCAGATATGATCCCGTGTTCTTCGAGTACCTCCGAGAGGGCTCACGACGATCGGCGGAGGTCGTGCTTCCACTGGTCCATGAGCTCTTCGACATCCGGTCGGTGGCCGACTTCGGATGCGGCGAGGGAGTGTGGCTATCCGTATGGAAAGCGCTGGGAGTCGAGACGGTAGTGGGCGTCGACGGTGACTACGTGGAGGCCGACGCATTGCTCATCGACCGGAGCGAGTTCGTCGCCCACGACCTCACGACGACGCTGTCGCTGGGTCGCCGCTTCGATATCGTACAAAGCCTGGAGGTGGCGGAGCACCTGCCTGAAGACGTAGCGGCCACATTCGTCTCGATGCTCTGTCGGCACGCAGACGTCGTTTTGTTCTCCGCGGCGGTGCCGGGCCAGGGCGGCGAGCACCACGTGAACGAGCAGCCCTACGAGTACTGGCGGGGGCACTTCGCCGCTCACGGCTTCGTTCCGTTCGACCTCATCCGGCCGAGGATCCACTCGGTCCGCGACGTGCGCGCTTGGTACCGCTACAACACCCTGGTGTTCATCTCCGAGTCGAGGTCCGAGGAAATCGCCGACCCACGCGTGCTGGCCGGCCGTATCTCCGACGGCACCGAAATCCCGGACGTGTCCCCGTCCGTATATCGACTCCGGAAGCGGATCCTGCGACACCTGCCGGGCGGAGTCATTCAAGCTCTCGCTGTCCTCAAGAAGTACCTGGCTACCCTTGGCCGCAGCACTGGCTCGGGACAAGGGCCCAAGCCGTGAATCTGACAGCTCGAGATGCTACCGGGGCCACGGAGGTCACAGTCGAAGAGGGATCTCCACGTTCACCCCGAGCGTGGTTCCTCATGGCTGGACTGGCGGCGCTTCTCGCCGGGCTTCCCGCCTGGTTGACGGAATTCCCGTTCGCCATGGATCTGCCGCAACACGTCGCCCAGATCCGC
>JBDHLD010000181.1:0-5398 GCA_039586035.1 Gemmatimonadota bacterium
GCTTGATTGGCCTTTCACCCCTATCCACAGCTCATCCGAGCAGTTTTCAACCCACAACGGTTCGGGCCTCCACCAGGTGTTACCCCAGCTTCACCCTGGCCATGGATAGATCGCCTCGGTTTCGGGTCTGCCCCCACGTACTCATTCGCCCAATTAAGACTCGCTTTCGCTTCGGCTCCGGCCCTGAAGGCCTTAACCTCGCACGTGAGGAGCAACTCGCCGGATCATAATGCAAAAGGCACGCAGTCACCCGTGACACTCCCCCGAAGGGGGGCCCAGGCTCCTACCGCTTGTATGCACACGGTTTCAGGGTCTCTTTCCGGGATTCCTCGTGTCCCGGCCTACTCGGGTACTCCAGCAACCTCTCTACTCCGGTTTCGCATACGGGACTCTCACCCCCTCCGGTCCGCCGTTCCAGGCGCGTTCCGCTACCGTTTCGATCAGCCCACGCTGAAGCCCCACAACCCCCCACGCGCGCAAACGCATGAGGTTTGGGCTCTTCCCCTTTCGCTCGCCGCTACTCAGGGAATCTCTTTTGATTTCTCTTCCTCCGGGTACTTAGATGTTTCAGTTCCCCGGGTTGGCTTCCCTCTCGGGATGACGGGACTGCTCCCGCCGGGTTTCCCCATTCGGACATCTCCGGATCTATGCTCGCTTGCAGCTCCCCGAAGCTTTTCGCAGCTTGCCACGTCCTTCTTCGCCGGCTCGTGCCTAGGCATCCTCCGTGTGCACTTATCCACTTGACCAGCAATCGCTTCGCGCTTTTGGCACAGGACTTCGTTGGGCTTCGGTCTCGACTCGATCGACGTACAGTAGTACGCCTCTCTCGTCTCGCCTCGCCCGCCTACTCCTGCACTCAAAATCACTCGCGCTTGCCTCGTCCACCACGTCGGGCTCGCCGCTGCGCGGCATTGCCCTCCCCGGTGGGGTCAGCTGATTCGTTCTACGCTTCCGTGTCCCTCAGGACACGGCACCGTTCGCCAGCACACCAATAGGACGACTGCTCTCTCGCTTTGGCTCCTCCGGAGCCTCGCTCGAGTCGCAGCGCCTAAGGCCGCTTCTCTCTCTCTCACCCTGGTTTTCAATTAGCTGGTTTCGCTGAAGAGCGGCCACCGTCCGGACATGGATGGGGGCCGCTTTTCCTGCGAAGCACGGTAAGCTAGCGGAACGGGAGGGGTGAGTCAATCGACCCGGGCGCCGGGGCGTTGGCGGGTCCGCTGGCCGACTTTCCTGGCATCCGTGGCGTGCGGTAGGCGAGGCGACCTTGGGAATTGGCACGGCGCAGAACCGCGAAGTCGAGGGAGGCCGTCACGGGCGGCTGAGGGGCCCCGGATTCTGCAAGGGCACCTGCGCAACGCGGGGTTCCGAGGTCTGTCCACGGCGCGCACCACGCCACCGCCCACCGACGTAAGTCCAAGATTGCCCGATGACTAGCCAAGATCGTTCCGCTCTTGGCCCCGACATTGCACTCTTCCCGTCCCGAAGCGCTCGGTCGCGTTCGCACCGAAGGCGCCAAATTACAAAAACCGTTCTAAAAGCGGCCTATCGAGTGGCGTGCTTCCGAGCAGCTTCGACGAAGCCCCGTCCCCGGTCCAACCGGGATCGGGGCTTTCGCTCGTCCGGGCATTAGCCTACAACCCCCCCGCTTCGATCAGGTCCGCCACCTCGTCAGCGGTGACGAAGAAGTCCCCGAGCTCCGCGCCACCCTCGGGGCCATGCCAGTCCGACCCTCCGGACATGAACAGGCCGTGGGCCCGTGCCCGGCGTTCGAGGCGCAGCACCAGCTCCGGGTGATTACGGGGTCGGTACACCTCGATGCCCCGGAGCCCGCTTTGCACGAAGCGCGGCAGGAGCGTCTCGAGGAGGTCGGCCGGGGGATGGGCCCACACGGGAAGTCCATCGGCTTCGAGGATGACCCGGACCGCGTCCCACGGGCTCGCCAGCGAAGCCGGGATATAGGCGGGATGACGGTCGCCGATCAGGCGATCGAAGGCGTCGGCGTGGCTGGAGGCGTGACCGGCCTCCACGAGCGCCCGCGCCAGGTGCGGTCGACCCACCGTGGTCCACGAGGAGCCTGCCCGCTCGAACACCTCACGCGCATCCACGTGCACACCCTGCTCGGCAAGGCGTGCGATCATCGCCCTCATGCGGTCCGCCCTGACCTGTCGACCCTGCTTCTCGTGCTCCACCAACGAGGTGGCCGACGGATCGACGAAATACCCCAGGACGTGGATTTCCCGTCCCTCGTGGACGGAGCTCACTTCGATGCCCGGGATGATCTGAATCGGCCTGTCCTTGGCCGCCTCCGTTGCGTCCGCAACGCCCACGGTCGTGTCGTGATCCGTGATGGCGATGACGTCGAGGCGCGCCGCCAAAGCCGCCTCCACGACGTCTTCCGGCGACCTGGATCCGTCTGACGCGGTCGTGTGCACGTGCAGATCGAGCTTCATGTAGCGGTCCTATCGTTCTCCTCGGACGAATCCGGGGCCGGCGCGTTGATCACCTGTGCGAGGGGGCGGAGTGACCGTGGCCACTCCGCCCCCTCGAAGCTCGCCCTCGGACGCGGCTCCACGCGCCGTGTCCGCGGCCCACTGCCCAGAGATCAGGCGAGCGGATTAAATGCCGATCCGCCCTCCAGGAAGTCCTCGGGCGTGTTGACGAGCACCCCGGCGGGAAGCTCTTCGGGCTCCTCGTGATGGGTGAACTCCGTGAGCACCGTCACCTCGTTTCGCTCGACCTTCAAGGCGCCACCCGCCACCCACCACGCCTCGCGGGTCCCATCGGGCCGATCGACGATCAGATGCCCGGCCCCCAGCAGCGTGATGAAGGGGGCGTGGTTCGGGAGGATCCCCACGCGGCCGTCCCACGCGGGTGCGATGATGGCGGAAGCCTCGCCCTCGTAGGCCACGCGCTCCGGTGACACGACCCGGATCACGTAGAGCGTGTCGGCCACGGCTACTCCTCCATCTCGCTGGCGGCGGCGACGACGTCCTCGATGCCACCCTTCATGTAGAACGCCTGTTCGGGCAGGTGATCGAACTCACCTTCCGACACACGCTCGAACGCCTCGATCGTATCCTCGAGCTTCACGTACTTGCCGCTGATCCCGGTGAACTGCTCGGCTACGAAGAACGGCTGCGACAGGAATCGCTGCAGCCGGCGAGCCCGCCCGACGATGATCTTGTCCTCTTCGGAAAGCTCGTCCATGCCCAGGATGGCGATGATGTCCTGCAGCTCCTTGTAGCGCTGGAGGATCTCCTGCACCTGGGTCGCGACGCTGTAGTGACGCTCTCCCAGGAACTGGGGATCCAGAATCCGGGAGGTGGAGTCCAGCGGGTCAACCGCTGGGTAGATGCCCAGCTCTGCGATGGAGCGGGAGAGCACGGTCGTGGCGTCGAGGTGCGTGAATGCCGCGGCGGGCGCCGGGTCGGTCAGGTCGTCGGCCGGCACATAGATGGCCTGCACTGACGTGATCGAGCCCTCGCGGGTCGACGTGATCCGCTCCTGGAGCTCTCCCATCTCGGTCCCCAACGTGGGCTGGTAGCCCACCGCCGAAGGCATGCGCCCGAGCAGCGCGGAAACCTCGGAGCCGGCCTGGGTGAAGCGGAAGATGTTGTCGATGAACAGCAGCACATCCTGCTTCTCCACGTCCCGGAAGTACTCCGCGATGGTCAAGCCGCTCAGACCGACACGCATGCGGGCGCCGGGCGGCTCGTTCATCTGACCGTAGACCAGCGACGTGGACTCAAGCACGCCGGACTCCTTCATCTCCAGCCAGAGGTCGTTCCCCTCACGGGTCCGCTCACCCACGCCGCAGAACACGGAACGGCCGCCGTGCTCCATGGCGATGTTGTTGATGAGCTCCATGATGATGACCGTCTTGCCCACGCCCGCGCCACCGAACAAACCGGTCTTGCCGCCCTTCACGTACGGCGCCAGCAGATCGACGACCTTGATGCCGGTCTCGAAGATCTCGGTCTTCGGTTCGAGATCCTCGAACTTGGGCGCGGCCCGGTGGATGGGCCACCGCGTGACCTCCCCGCCGTTGCCCACCGGTCCCAGCTCGTCCACCGGCTCGCCGAGAACGTTCAGAATCCGGCCGAGGGCGGGCTCGCCAACGGGAACGGTGATGGCCTGACCCGTATCGACCACGTCCATGCCCCGGCTCACGCCGTCGGTGGAGGACATGGACACCGCCCGCACCTGTCCCCTGCCGATGTGCTGCTGCACCTCGGCCACGAGGGAGATCTCCTGCCCCGCATCGGTCGTGGAGGTCAGGGAAAGGGCGTTGTAGATCTCGGGGAGATCCTCGGGATCGAACTCCACGTCGAGGACTGGGCCGATGACCTGCACGACTTTGCCCGTGTTCTTCTCTGCCATTCTCTTCGTTCTCCGTTCCAACGCCCGCCCCCGAACGGGGCGCGGCCTCTATTCGAGGGCGGCTGCGCCGCCTACGATCTCAGCGATCTCCTGGGTGATCTGTTGCTGCCTGGCCCGATTGTAGGTCCGCCGCAGCGTATCCAACATCTCTCCCGCGTTGTCCGTGGCCGCCTTCATGGCGGTCCGGCGCGCCCCCTGCTCGGCCGCCGCGTTCTCGACCAGGCCCCGGTACACCACGTTGCGGAGGTAGGCCGGCAGGAGCTGAGACAGCATGAGCTCGCCCGCAGGCGAGAGGAGGAAGTTGTCACCGGCGGACGCACCCGCCTTTGGGCGCAGGGGCATGAGCTCGGTCACGTGGGGCGGCGTCGACAGCGCCGACACGAACTGGGAGGTGATCACGTAGACCGCGTCCACGTCTCCTGCCTCGAACCGCTCGCGCAGCGGACCCACGAGGCTCTCCGCTTCCTCGACCGAGGGGCTGTCGCCCAGGTCCGTCCTCATCGTTTCCATGGGCTCGCCCCGGAACCGGAAGAAGGAGATGCCCTTCTTCCCCGCCACGTGCAGCTCGGTTTCCACGCCGTCCGCTCGGAGCCTTTCCAGGAGGCGCCGCGCTTCCTTGATGAGATTCGCGTTGAACGCACCCGCGAGCCCCCGGTTGGCGGTGAGCAGCAGGACCGCGGCCCGGCGCGTCGCATCGGGCTGGGCTGTCGGAGAACCGGGAAGCTCTCTTCGAGGCCAGGCGCGTGCAGCCCCTGGACGATCTCCGCCAAGGCCTCGCCATAGGGACGCGCGGCGCGCACGCGGTCCGTGGCCCGCTTCAGCTTCGAAGTGGCCACCATCTCCATGGTGCGCGTGATCTTTCGCGTATTCTCGACGGAGCGGATCCGCCGCTTCAGCTCTTTGGTCTGCGCCACTTGGGCCTAACTCCCGCTGGGCCGGATCACGAGGCGGCCGCCACCGTGGTGGCGCCCTCCCGGCTGGCTGCCCATTCCTCGTTGTACGCCTTCACGACCTCGAC
>JBDHLD010000182.1:0-6997 GCA_039586035.1 Gemmatimonadota bacterium
GCACGTGGAAGTCGGTTGCGCTCAGGGGGGTCACGGGCATCGTGCGAGCCTATCTCGTGAATACATGCATTACGTATATATGCATATAACATGTATTGAGCCGCCGTGGCAAGGGGGGTCTCAGGCGGCTGGCACCCATGCACCGGTCCTTCTAACGTGCAGTGGTCAGAGTGGCCACGACAAAGGCCCCCGGAGCCGAGGCTCCGAGGGCCCGATCGAGCGGTCTTGGCGCCAGATCGTCCAGGCTCGACGGGGCAGTCCTTGTTACAAGGGTGCGAACCGCGAAGCCGGCGCCGTGGTCACCACTTGGGGCGCCAGCGCGCGGCGTCGATGATGGACCAGAGGTGGACGATCCACCCCAGCATGATCACCCAGAGCACGCCGGCGAGCACGAAGTGGACGAGGGCGGTGAAGGGCCGACCCTGCACCAACTGCCCGAGTCCCGGTACGAAGAAGCTGCAGATGGCTGCGATGACGTTTCCGGTCGATCCCTGGCCTGACATTCTATCGATCCCGTGTTGAGCGTTCGCCTCATCTCGGACGCCGATCCGATGGGATCACGCGTCGTTTCCACCCTCGGCCTCCTCTCCCGAGGCTCCGGGCACGTTTCCCTACGAAAGCGGAGCGCGGCGGGTTTCTTCGGTCGTTGCGACGACCCCGCACCCAGCCACCGCCCGGATCGCCTCCAGGGCCTCCTGAGCCCCGTGGAGGCCAGGACGCCATGACGCCCGAGGGCGCGGTGCTTCAGTTCCTGGCGCGGTCCGTAGCCCTGCCGGAGCCCACTGCCGCGCGGCTCGCCACCGTGCTCGCCACGCCCACCGGCGTGTCATCGGCCGGATACCCCTACCTGGTTCGATCGGCATGGGAACGGCTGCGGGACGGGGTGCCCCTGCTGTTCGACATGGGGGGCCGGGTGATGGGCGTGGTAGCTGCCGTCGAGAGCCAGCTCGAGGACGCCGACCTGAGCCCGGAGCAAGCCGACGGGACCCGCCGGGCGTGCCGGGTCGTCCGCCAGATCGTGAACACGGCGGCGGTAACGGCGCCACCGGGCCTTTGGCTGCTACGGCTGGTGCTGGGGGCCTTCGCCGACCTCGGACTCTCCGCCCGACTCGTCCGGGGCGAAGCCATCTACCCGGAGCACTGCGAGGTCGATGGCTACCGGCTGAATGCCCGCGAGCTCGAGATCGATCTGCATCTTCTCCTGGCTCTGGGAATGGTCGAGCAGTACGACAACAGCTACCGGATCGCAGGTCACCCCACGGTTCGATGGGTCCTGGAGTCGGTGGGCCCGCTCCCGGGCCACGTTCCTGCCAGCGCCACCCGGGCCTGGCGGCGGCTCTTCGGGGGAGAGCCCCTGGAGGACGGGGACGAGGCCGCAGTGCGGGCCCTCGGCCAGGCCCCTCCCACCCGAGCCGCCGTCGAGCAGACGCATTGGACCCCCTTCCCCTCCGAGATCGAGCTGGGCTTCCGGTTGGTCCCGTTGGTCCTGGGTCTCCGGGCCTGTGACGTCTCACCGGGACTCACGGAAGGCAAGCGGATCGCACCGTCCGACCTGTGTGCGGCCCGGCCGGATCTCGCCGCCGGCGCCCTCCGGATCCTGGCAGCCGGAGGCTGGGTGGAGCCGGAGACCGGCAGCCACTCGGCGGCGCCCGCGGCGGCGGGCGAGAGGGAGGCCGCCCCCGAGGCCGCCGCCCCCACCCTCTCCTTCCGCGTAACGCCGCTGGGCGCGCGCGGCTTCGCCAGGGGGCCGGGGCCTTTCGGGATCATCGAGACCTACCATCCGTACATGACCCGGGCCCGCGACCTGCTCGTGGAGAGCGACACTCGCATCTGGGTGCGCCGGGGCGAGAACATCGCCGCCAGCCAGGACGCCAATCGTGGCGCTTTCCTCCGGGCGAACGACGCTCTGGACCGCTTCTGCCAGGCCACCGGCTTCACCTACTCGGTATTCATCGAGCACGCCATCGGCCGGGGCGAAGCCACGCGGCAGCGCTTCGAGCGCTCCGGAGAGGTGGGGATCCGCTACTTCGGTGCGGATCTGGAGGACGCCGCCATCGACGCCGCGGTGGAGGAGCAACGCCAGGGTCGCCTGCCCTCGAACATGGTCTTCGTCCGGAGCGCCGACATCGGCCGGCCCGAGGTGCTGCTCGAAGCCCTACGGGAGGCGGGAGTGGATCCCTGGGGCGCGGTCATGATGGTTGGGAACGGCTTCCACGAGGTCCGTGACCAGACCGACGAGCGCATGGTCGAGGTATTCAGCGGATACCGGAACGCGGGAGTCATCCTGATCTTCACCGAGGAGAACGCGCTTTCAGTGGACGATCTGAGGGCCACGGCGTGGAACACCTACCACGCCGGCTTCAAGTACGTGCACGAGAAGTCGGGTCAGGGGCTCCGGCCCGCGGAGCCGGGACCGCCGATCCGGCTGGGGCATCCGCTGCGCGCACCCTGGAGTGAGACCGCGGTCAGGGCCGGGTACGTCCGAGCGGATACGTACTCCACGCGCACCCGCACCATCTTTCCGTATCCGAGGGCGGACGGTCACAATCCCCCCATCTCCGTCAATCACTTCTTCGTGCCGGGAGAGATCGCGGGACGGTACGAGGTGGAGTGAGGAGCCGCGAAGCCGGTCCACATCCGAAGGCGTCGCTGAGGTCACACGTGGCCGAGGCCCAGGGGAGCCACAGGTCGGGCTCCTAAATAGCCCTCGAGGTCGGCCGGCGCGGGCCCGCCGAGGCGGACGCGGGAGCCCGCGTCTACGCGCCCGGGAGCCGCGCGAAGAAGTCCTCCAACCTGCCTCGCTCCAGAACGATGGGACCCGCCGGTCCCGGCTCGCTCCACCACTTCACCAGGCGGAGCTCTCCGTCGATCAGCTCGACACCGGTGATGTCGCCATCCTCGAATTTGCAGCAGCCAGTGTTGAAGTAGACGGGTGCCGTACCGAGCTCGTCCTCGCAGGGCGGGCTCTTCATCCTCCGCTCCTCGACCTGGCGCTCCAGCGCGGCGATCTCGTCGGCGAGCTCCTCCGAGTCGGCTCGCTCCAGCAGGCGGGCCAGCTCCATCTCGAGCTTCTGGAGGTGCGTGCGCGAGCTCCACACCGGGCGGTGCGTGTGTCCCGCCACCAGGATCAGCCGCTCCTGGGACGCCGCCCACCGGTACATCTCCCGGTCGTGCTTGCCCCGCAGGCAGGCGTCTTTGGCGGGCGTCGTCTTGCCGATGCCGAAGGTCCGTTGGAGGATCCGGTAGAACGGCAGCCAGATGCGCGAGAACCAGCTCCACTGGTCCGACAGGCCGGAGCCCTGATGGCCGTGGAGCATGAAGAGCGTACCCAGCGGCTGTCCGTCCTTCGTGACCGCGAATCGAATCGCCTCGTACACGGCGGCGGTCGGGAGGAACCGGCCCAGCTCGGAGCGCACCTTGTTGTTCCGCATCCACCGGTCGTCGTGATTGCCCCAGAGCCGATAGTAGCGCGAGGGCGGAAACGCGCCCTCGAGCTCGAGCGCGTCTCGATGAGCCCGAGCCACCTCGTCGAAGCCCTGCTCCCACAGCTCCTCGACGTCGCCCAGGAAGATGGCGGTGAAGCCCTGGTCGAGGTAATGGCGGAGCGCATGCAGGTAGGCGGGCTTGCACCGGTTGAACTCATCGGCGCCGTCGGCGGCGCCCTTGTGCTGGTCCGAGAGTACGACGATGCGATGGGGAAGCTCGAGTGGGAGCGGCAGCGCGATCGTATGCGGCCCGGTGAGCGCCCGCGAGAGGGACTTCGCGACGTCGGACATGGTGACCCGCCTATTCGGCCGTTTCGAGGGATGGACCGGGCTTCGGGAACAGCGTCATGGCCGCCAGCGCCACCGCCGGGACGCCGATCACCACATTCGACCAGATCACGATCTCGCCTACGGGCCAGAATGTCTGGCACGGAGTCGGACAGAACGACAGGATCGTGGCCACTCCGAAAACGACCAGCAGGACGCCATAGGCCAGGAGCGCGAACATGGCCGCTCTTCCCCCGTGGGACGCGTCTACCAGGGCCCAGATCCACCCGCCGAAGAACAGCAGGTTGAAGAGCGTGACGGTAGCCAGGGCTCCGGTCGCGAGGTTGATCTCCGCGTAGACGAAACGGTAGTCGATGAAGGTACGGGCGAGGAACGACAGCAGCGCGCCCCCAGACAGAACGAGCGCAGCGTGGTGCCTGGCGCTGCCGGAAGCCATCTGGCGAGGTGTCATCGAACCGTCTCCGCGACTACTGCGAGGTGGACCCGAGGAAGTTCGTCGAGCGTGCTACCGGAGCCCCAGCCAGATGCAGGCGGCGATCACCAGCAGGATCACCCAAGCGAAGTGCCGTCCTCGTGACCCCGCGAGCGCCAGCATGGAGCTGCCGAGGAACGTCCAGCCGATCACCGTCGCCGTCCACCGACCGATGGGATCCAGCGTCGCGTGTTGTCCCAGCTGCCAGAGCAGCACCGCGAAGCCCAGCCACGCGACGCTGACCGTGTGCCAGAAGAACTGGAGCACGCGCCGGGTGAAGAGCGCCGATCCCGCGACTGCCGGAAGGCCGTCCAGGGAGAGAGACCGGAAGATCAGGCGCTCTCCCAGCACCGAGTGCAGCACGGCGCCCAGGAGGCTCAGGACAGCGGCCGCTGCCAGGAACGTGTTCATGTCGCGCTTCCTCGGTCTCGTGAGAGCGATCGCCTGAGACCCCACCGCGCCCGCTTCCGCGGGGCCGTGTCGGGTTGGCGGCCGGGGACTGCCTGTCTGGCGGGCACCGCCGGACCCGTCAGTCCCGCGGCCGCGTCATGCGCGGCTCGATGCGATCCGCCCTGCCGGTGACGACACCGAGGAGCGCCAGGGCCAGCAGGGCGAACTCGAGAGGCCAAAGCAGCGCGACCAGCGACGCGACCGTGAGCAGAAGCGCCACCACCGTCCCCCACGTCCAGTACAGGATCATCCGCTTCTGGATGGCCCACAGGTTCTCGTCGGTCAGAAACGCCGCCTGCGAACCCCCTGCATCGGGGTCGGAGTCGTCTTCGGGCCAGAATCGCTTGGGCATGATCAGCGCATCGAGCTTGAGGAGCGCTCCGACGAAGATGATCAGCGCCCCGGTCAGGACCCCGATGGCGAACGGGAGGAAGCGGGACACGGTCGCGTCGCTCCACAGCAGTGCGATCTCGATGGCCAGTACCGCCAGCGCCGCGCTGGCGAGGAAGGTGGTCGTCTGGAACTTGCCCGCGATCTTGAGTCGGAGCTGCTCACCGATCTCCTCGGCGCGCCGCTGCTCTCGTGTGGGCTCCATCAGCCGCTCCCGTTCTTCCACGGCCGTGCTCGGGGGATGAGGCGCGGCACGGCCTTTCTGTACTTCCGGTACTCCTCACCGAACCGCGCCTGCAACACCGGCTCCTCGAGCAGGGGGATGTAGACGGCGTTGATGACGAAGAACAGCCCAGCCCATTGGAGGTGCGGCATGGATCTGAGCAGCAGTCCCTCTGCGATGAGCAGGAGGATCACTCCGGTGATCATCGGATTCCGCACGTACGCGTACGGGCCGCTTACGACAAGTTTGGCGGGGGGATCCCAGGGCGCCAGGGTCCCCTTCCCCTCGGTGCCGAAGCGCCGCAGGCAGCCGACGAAGAGGACGCCCCCCAGGACCAGGCTCGCCAAGCCCAGGAGCGCGGTCACCCATTCGATCGGCGGGCCAGGCATCTCGAGGTCCGTTCCCGTCCGTCGCGCGATCCACAGCGGAATCACGACGACCACCGTCACCGGAAGGACGAGGATGGCTATGGCGTGTCGAAGCGCGGACACCATCGAGCCTCAGCAGGCGCAGGTCCCGACAAGCCGGGTCGAGGTCCAGATCCATCCAGTGCGGAATACGATCCGGATCCCTGCTACCCGATCAACTTGTGGGGTGCGGCGACGGCGCGCACCTCCAGCGACGCGTGCGGGCAGCGACGCGAGTGTGGTGCTCAGGGGTACCACCACGCTGGTGTGGCGCTAGATCCAGCGCCGGACGCGGCGACGGTACGCCTCGTACTCGGTCCCGAATGTCCGCAGCAGAGACTCGGCCTTTTGCCCTCCCGCTCAGCCCGCTTCGGGCACCCCGTCCTGCATCTGGATCACCTGGACGGTGGAGCCGTCGACCTCGGTCTGGACGCGCACGACGGGCGGCATGCCGGGGGGTGGATCGCGCAGCACCCAGTACTTGCCCCCCGGTCCCGCCGTGCCGTCGGGCCGCCCACCTGGAGTGAACGTCGCATGGTCCGCCCCCATGCCCCACCAGTCGACGTCGATCACCCATGCCGACCGCTCGACCCCGTCGCCCACATCCACCATGTCGGAGCCGACCACGTGCGGGACCGCCCACCACTTGCCGCCGCCCCCCGCGAGTATCGTGGGAATCATCACCCTGAGGCCCTCGGACCAGGGGATCACCGCCATCCAGGTCTCGTGTGTGGCCGCCTCGAGCGCCTTGAGATCCAACCGCTCGGACCCGGCGTCGGGCTCTGGAGGGGGGGACACCTGGCGCACCTCGTGCAGGTCCCAGTCGTATTCCAGGACCTGCTCCGTGCCCCCACGCTCCACCGTGGCCCTGACGGGCGCGAGGGTGCGGCGGTCGAGGACGATCTCGCCACGTCCTAGCACTTCGCCGGTCGCCCGGGCCGTCTCGACACTGCGAATCCAGACCTCCCGGTCCCCCAGGCGGTCCGCCCGCAGGGTAAGGGTCTGGTAAGCGACCGCGTCGATGGGCTTCGCCGGAGTGGCCGGCCTCGACTTGTCGACTCGGCCCATGGCGAAGCGGACCCCCCTGTACGGGGCCAGCGCGGATCCGTCCAGACCCGGGTGGCCGACGAGCCGGATCGGCACATCCGATGGAAGGTGTGGGACCGCGTCCTGCCCAAACAGCGGCGCCCGGGAGACACCGACCGCGCAAAGCGCCATCAGCGTTGCGACGAACACCGCTCTCGGCGCCGGTCGACCCCGCCCACCGGCTGATCGTCGACGA
>JBDHLD010000183.1:0-4839 GCA_039586035.1 Gemmatimonadota bacterium
CAGCGGCGCGTCGCCCGCGTCCGCAAGCTCACCCGGCTCTTGGACACGTCCATCCGGATCCCGGGAACGGGTCGGCGCATCGGCCTCGATCCGCTCCTCGGCCTGGTGCCCTGGGCCGGCGACGCCATCGGCGCTCTGCTCTCGGCCTATCTGGTTTGGGAGTCGGCCCGCCTGGGCGCCACGCGCGGCATGGTCGCCCGGATGCTCCTCAACGTCGCAGTCGAGACCGTCGTGGGCGTCATCCCGGTGGCGGGCGACGTGTTCGACGCGGTGTGGAAGGCCAACTCCCGCAACCTCCGACTGTTGGAAGGCTACCTGGCCGACCCGGCCAGAGCGGGCGTGGCGGCGCGGCGCTTCTGGGTGGGAATGGCTGCGGTCGTGGTTGGGTCGGTGGCCGGCATGGTGGTGCTGGCCGGCTGGCTGCTGTCGGTCCTGTTGGGGCTGTTCGGCGTGATCTGACGCCGGGGGCCATCCTCTTCGGACCGAGAAGGCCGGGACGGACGCGTGGAGGTAGCCGGGACGATTCGTCCCCGGAGGCCTCATGGCCCCCGGGGACACCGCCTGGCCGGGCGGGTCGAACCCGCCGGGTAGGGGAGGTCGCCTTGCTGTCGCCGGACCGGCTAGGCCGGCCGGCGCCCACCCGAGTACGCGCTCAGGTCGACCAGACGGAAAGGCTGGATAGGGTGAGGCTGTTCTGGATCTGCCACTCCACGATGTCGCCCGGGCTGATCTGAACGATCTCGGTGACGGAAGCCCGCTGGCCGATGGGCGACACCTGCAGCTGAACGGAGAAGCCGTTTCCGGTGACGTGGCTCGGCAGCTCGAAGAACTGGCCGGCATGTGACCCCACGCTGCCGAGGCGGAAACGGGCGCTGCCTCGCACCGCATAGACGTTCACGTCGAGCCAATTGTTGTTTTGCACGTAGAGGCGGATGGGCTTCTTCGCCGGCGTAGTCACCTCGTCGAAGGCGTCACCCTCGTTCGCTTCCTGGCCGGCTGCCCCCGAGGGCGCCATGAGAAGCGCGGTCAGCGCCAGACCTGTCGTCAACCACCCGATCGTGTTCCTCATCATCTTCAGTCCACCTTTCTCAGTCGCGTTCCGCCCCCTCGAAGGGGATCCCCGGCCGGGAGCGCGACCCGAAGGCGTCGCGTCGGTGATGAGGGTCGGCCCCCCGCCGGGTAACGGTTCAACCGTTCGAGTGCGGTGGGCGTTCCTGTGTTCCCGATTGTTCCATTGTTCCCGAGCGGGCGGGGAGCCGGGTGCGGGATGCCGGTGGAGTGAGCTGCGACCCGGAGAGCGTTGAAAGCGGGCGGGGTCAGGGCTGCTCGAGCGACACCAGCCAGACGTCGCCTTCGGTCACACGCCGCGAGTACACCAGCGTGCGCCCGTCCCGGGTCACTCGCGGCGGACCGATCACGTCACGTGGTGCGTAGTGAACCCGCCGAACGTTGCCCGATCGAGTGTCGACGACGTGGAAGGCTCTTCCGCCCGTGACGAACAGCAGACTCCGATCGTCGGCGAGCCAAACCGGCCACTGGCCGAAGTCGGTGATGCGCTCGTACGTACCCGTCGCGAGGTCGTGCACGAGGACCCCGCCATCGGAGAGCCCCACCATGCCGGCCAGCCGCTGTCCGTCCCGTGACCAGTCGTTGACGAGGAACGCTGCGATGGTGGAATCCGGTGGAGGCAGCAGGAGCGGCGTCTGTTCGCTGTAGGGTGTCCTGGAGTCGAAGATCTCCACGACCCGGTCGGTCCGCGAGCCCAGGCCGTTCGCGGCGATGCGGGTATCGGGCGACCACGCCGCGATGCCGGCGCCCTGACCGTCCGTCACCTGCTCGAGAGCGCTCCCGTCGGAGCGTATCGACCATAGCTGCAGCAACCCGCTCCGATTGGAGAAGAACAGGATGCGCTCCCCCTCCGGAGACCACCGGGGCATCCGGTCCAAGGCGGAGTCACCCGTCAACTGGCGAAGGCCCGATCCGTCGCCGCGGACCACGTAGAGATCGCCTTCGGGCAGGTCCCGGGAGTAGAAGGCCACCCATGAACCGTCGGGCGACGGGTCTGGGGACGACCACTGCCGGGAGCCCGTGGTGAGCGGCAGCGGGTCCACCAGCTCGCCGCCGTCGAGGTCGAGCGTGGCTTTCTCGACGTTCTGCGTCATGAGCACGGAGCTGTAGGCCACTCTCCGTCCGTCAGCCGAGACGCTGGGATGTGCCACGAAAGAGGCAGGTGTGGTCACGGGCTCGGGGTCACCGACCGGCCGGCCCGCGTCGACGTCCATGGGGATGCGCCACAGGTTCATGCTGCCGCCCCGGTCGCTGGAGAAGTAGATGTACCCTCCGTCGGGCGACCAGGTGGGGCTCCAGTCGGTGGGCACGTCGGACGTGACCGCGGTGGGCTCTCCGCCGTCGGCCGGAAGGAGCCAGATGTCCATCTCGGTGCGATCCGACATCCGAGCGGTGTAGGCGATCCACCGTCCGTTGGGCGACCAGGAGGGCTGCACCGCGTCGCCGCCGTCGATCAGGCGTGTCTGCCCATCGGCCACGACCACGGACCAGAGCTCGCTCCTGCCCTCCCAGTTGAGCGGCAACAGGCCCACGTGCTCGGTGGCGTAGGCCAGTCGGGATCCGTCCGGCGACCACACGGGGTTGAAGCCGGTCGCCGACACCCGCCGGACGGCCTCTCCCGTGCGACCCATCACGAAGAGCCCGCCGCCTTGTCGGCTGGACCGGAAGGCGATGCGCTCTCCGTCGGGCGAAAACACGGGAGAGTGGTCGTCGTCCGGCGAGTCCGCGGTCAGATTGATGGGCAGCTGCCCCCCCACGCCGCGAAGGAAGATGTCCCGGTCTCCCCCGTCGTCCCCGGCGTACACGACCCACACGCCATCGGGCGAAAGGCTCGGAGAGTCCTCGACGCCGGGTTGAGCGGTGACCTGACCGAAGGTGGCGCGTAACGGGGTGGAGGGCACACGTCCTCTGCCCCCGAAGGCCAACCAGGCCCCAGCCGCCACCACCACGGCGACGGCTGCCAGGGCCTGCCACACGCCCCACCGTGCGACAGGGGTCGACGCCGTCGGGCTCGCGGTGTAGCTCGGGTCGCCGAGGGCCTCGCCGAACTCCGCCGCGGTCCCGAAGCGATCTGCGGGCACCCGCGCCAGGGCCCGCCTCAAGGCCTCCTCGACGTGCCCGGGGACGGTGTCGCGCACGACCTGGGCACTCGGCGCCGGCTCGGCCGCCTTCCGGGCCAGCACGGCCTGAGGGGTCGCGCCGGCGTGGGGGACCGAGCCCACGAGCATCTCGTAGAGAACGCAGGCCAGGCTGTAGGTGTCCGAGCGGGTGTCCAGCACGCCGCCCGTGGCCTGCTCCGGACTCATGTAGGCGGGCGTGCCGATGGCGAAGCCGGTCTTGGTCAGCCGCTCCTCGCCGGCCTGGTCGATGGCCGTGGCGATGCCGAAGTCGCAGACGAGGGCGTGTCCGGACTCGAGCAAGATGTTCTCGGGCTTGACGTCCCGGTGAATCACGCCCGCAGCGTGGGCGTGGTCCAGCGCGCCGGCCACCTCCCGGGTGATACGGACCGCATCACCCACGGGCAGCTGTTTCTCCCGATCCAGGCGGGCTCGCACCGACTCCCCGGCCACGTACGGCATGACGTAGAAGAGCAGACCCTCCGCTTCTCCCGAGTCGATGAGGGTCAGGATGTTCGGGTGGGTCAGCTGCGCGGAGATCCGGATTTCCCGGAGGAAGCGCTCGCTTCCCACGGATTGGCCGATCTCGGGGCTCAGGACCTTGAGCGCGACCTGTCGATCGTGCTTCGTGTCAGTGGCGAGAAGGACGATACCCGTCCCACCGCGGCCGAGCTCGCGCTCGATCCGGTACCGGTCCCCGAGCGCGCGCTGCAGACGGCTCTGGAGGTCGTCCATGTCGATCAAGATGAAGTCCGCGACTGCCGCGGGCCAGTCGCGCTCCCTCGAAGATCGGCGGTGCGTGGGCTCGTCAGCGCCCTACGCCCAAGTGGCGCTGAGGGAGCCTTGGAGCAACGATCCACTAGAAGGCGAACATCTGGGTGACCTTGATGATGAAGCTACGACCTGGATTCAGATTCTGGTCGATGCCGGTAGTGAACCGCTGCTCGTTCCAAACGATGTAGAGGTTGGACAGGGGATGGTGGATGAAGTTGAAGCGAACGTTGGAGTTGAAGAGCCCGCTGCCCGGATCGTACTGAACCAGGGCGTCGATGAACATGTCCTTGTGGAACGAGTAGTTGACCCGGCCCGTCCAGAAGGTCTTCACGAAGTCGCCTTCGGGTAGGGAGGCGTCGGTCCGGGAGAGGCCCACTTCGCCTCGGAAGTGGTAGTTGGGCTTTGCCGTGACCGTCGCGTTCAGCGTGCGCTGGTCTCCGGACCAGAGCCCTCCCAGGATTCCCGTGGCGCTCACGGAAAGAGGCTTGCTGGAATCCGTGTTGCCGCGGAGCTGCCACTCCGCCCACCCATACTCGCCGGGCTGAATCGGCGCGGCGCCCGGGTCGATCTCGAACTCGTCTTCGATCCGTTCGAACACCGGATTGACGGACAGCTCCGCGAAGGCGCCGGACTCGAAGAAGAACGTGTAGCCCGTGTGGAGCCGGTAGGCCTCCTTCCTACCGCCCAGATTCTCGAAGTAGTTCCAGACGATGTGTGGGTGCATCTCGCGGATGCCGCGACGGCGGAGCGATTCGGGGCGGGGACGGATCCCCCAGTCGATGAAGTACTTCCGGACGCCCACCCGGCGGTAGAAGCTGAGATCGGAGTTGAAGCCTTCGCCGATCTGCATGACCCCGAGCTTGATGTGATGGAAGTTGCC
>JBDHLD010000184.1:0-4822 GCA_039586035.1 Gemmatimonadota bacterium
GAGCGGTTGGCCCGGGAGCTGCGCTCTCGCGGCTTCGCGCCCCTGCCGTCGGTGACCAACTTCCTTCTCATGAGCGTGACGCCGCGAACGACCGCAGCGGTAACCGCCGCCCTTCGCGAGCGGGGCGTGGCCGTGCGTCCATTCCCGGGGCTGGAGGGCCTGGGCGACGCGATACGAGTGACGGTGGGACCGTGGCCCATGATGGAGCGCTTCCTGGCCGCGCTCGACGAGGTCGTGGCACCATGAACGTCGCGCTCTTCGACTACGGCGCCGGCAACCTCCATTCGCTGGGCAAGGCCCTGGAGCGGGCGGGCGCCACCGTGGCGGTCACCGACGATTGGGACCAGGCCCTTGCCACCGACGCGCTCGTGCTGCCCGGCGTGGGAGCCTTCGGAGCCGCGGTGCAGGCCCTCGGCACGCGGGGCGACGACGTGCGACACGCCTTGCAGGCGGGCCTCCCCTGCCTCGGCATCTGCCTCGGCATGCAACTGCTCCTCGAGGAGAGCGACGAGTCCGAGGGGCAGGGCATCGGGATCGTACCGGGCAAGGTCCGGACGCTCCAGGCGAACATCGTCCCCCAGATGGGCTGGAACGACGTGGAAAGCCTCGGCGACCCGTTGCTGGCCGGAACCGAGGGTCTCGTGGCCTACTACGCCAACTCCTTCGTGTGTGAGCCGGCCGAGGAGGGTACCGTCATCGCCTGGAGCAGCTACGAGGGAAGGCGCTTCGCGGCCGCCATACGGAGCGGGCGAACCTGGGGCGTACAGTTCCACCCGGAGAAAAGCTCGAGCCCGGGCCTCCGCATCATCGCCAACTTCCTGGAGGAGGCATCCCGATGATCGTGATCCCAGCCATCGACCTGAGGGGCGGGCGGTGCGTCCAGCTTCGAGGAGGCAAGCCGGAGGACGAGCAGGTCTCGCTCCCCGACCCGGTGGCCGTGGCGGCACGCTGGTGGGAGGCCGGATTCGCGCACCTGCACATCGTCGACCTGGATGCAGCCCTGGGAGACGGAGACAACCGGGAGCTGATCGGGGAGATCACCGACGCCACGCCCGCCGAGACGCAGGTGGGCGGTGGCGTCAGGAGCAGCGATACGGTCGATGCCCTGCTCGAAGCCGGAGCCGATCGCATCATCGTCGGGACGCGTGCCGTCGACGATCCGACGTGGCTGAGCGCTCTGAGTCGCGCTCACCCGGATCGGGTCGTTCTGGCCGCCGACGTCCGTGACGGCAAGGTACTCCGCAAGGGCTGGACCGAGTCCACCGAGCTCACCGCCGCCGAGCTGTTCTCCTCCACTGCCGACCTGCCCCTTGCCGGCGTGCTGTGTACGGACGTGGCCCGGGAGGGCCGCCTCGAGGGCATCGCCCCCTGGACGGTGCGGCCGTTGATTCAGAGGAGTCCCCACCCCATCTGGATGTCCGGTGGGGTCACGACCCTCGACGAGATCCGGACGCTCCAGAACTGGGGCGCGGCCGGCGCCATACTGGGCATGGCGCTCTACACGGAGACCCTGGACCCATCGACCGTGGCTCGGAAGTGGGGATCATGAGGGCCTTCGGCGCACGCGTCGGCCTCGAGCTGCCCATCTCCCGAAAGAACGCAGGCAAGGACCTGGCATCGTGAGCACCGTCGAAAGAAGGACCCGCGAGACCGAGATCGCCCTGACCGTGAGCAGCGGAGGCGGCGCCGCGAACGCCGATACGACCGATCCGTTCCTGGATCACATGCTCACCACCCTGGCCCGTTACGGTGGCCTGGACCTGACGGTGAAAGCCTCGGGGGACCTGCGCCATCACCTGATCGAAGACGTGGGAATCGCGCTGGGCGCCGCCCTCGCCGACGAGGTCCCCGCGACCGCGGCCCGGTACGGCTCGGCCATCGTGCCCATGGACGAGGCGCTCGTCCAGGCCGCCGTGGACGTGGGCGGACGCCCGTTCTACGAGGGTTCCCTCCCCTCACCCCTGTACGAGCACTTCCTTCAGAGCCTGGCCTTCAACCTCAAGGCCACACTCCACGTGGTGGTCATTCGAGGCACGGACCGCCACCACGTGGTCGAGGCCGCCATCAAAGCGGTGGGGCTGTGCCTCCGCCAGGCGTTGACGCCGGGCGACTCGATCTTCAGTACCAAGGGCGCGGTGGAGCTCGAGCGGCTCCGGGACGAAGCGGTCCTCGACGAGACGGAAGAGCTGGGATGAGCACCGGCAGCGCGGCCCCGATCGAATCGAGGACTCGCCGCGGGTCTGCGGCGTCCGCCGCAGACGGGGTAGCCAACCACAGACAGCCCGGGGTCACGCCATGCTGAGGCCCCGGCTGATCGTGTGCCTCGACGTGGACCACGGCAGGGTGGTCAAGGGCACGGCCTTCAAGGAGCTCCGCGACGTGGGCGACCCGGTGGAGCTCGCCACCCGGTACGAATCCCAGGGCGCGGACGAGATCGTCTTCCTTGACGTCTCCGCGTCCCACGAGGGCCGTCGTACGCTCCTCGACACGGTCCGGCGAACCGCCGAGGCGCTCTTCATCCCCCTGACGGTAGGTGGGGGGGTCGGCTCCGTCGACGACATCGGCTCGCTCCTGCGGGCCGGCGCGGACAAGATCAGCATGAACACCGCCGCCGTGCGAGACCCGGAGCTGATCACCCGTGGAGCCGAGCGCTTCGGGAGCCAGTGCGTGGTCACGAGCGTCGATGCCGCCCGTGAAGGGCGGGGTTGGCGCGTCTACACCCACGGAGGCCGCACGCCCACCGACCTCGAGGGGATCGCCTGGGCCGCGGAGTGCGCGGAGCGGGGCTCCGGAGAGATCCTGCTCACCAGCATCGATCAGGATGGTGCCCGGAGCGGATACGACCTGGAGCTGACGGCGGGCGTCGCCCGCGCGGTGCACGTGCCCGTCATCGCCTCCGGCGGCGCGGGGGAATCCGCCCACGTGCGCGACGCCCTGGTGGAAGGCGGCGCCGCAGCGGCCCTCGTGGCCGGGATCCTCCACGACGGGCTTGCCACGGTGGGGGAGATCAAGGCCGATCTGACACGTTGGGGGGTGAATGTCCGATGACGGACCGCATGCTTCGGACCCCGGCCGATCTGGACGGGCTGTCCTACGACGGCCAGGGCCTGGTGGCCGTCGTCGCGCAGGCCGCCGATACGGGCCAGGTGCTCATGGTGGCGTGGGCCAACCGGGTGGCGCTCGAGCGCACCCTCTCGACCGGCCAGATGCACTTCTGGTCCCGCTCCAGGAACGAGCTCTGGCCGAAGGGCGCGACCTCGGGCAACACCCAAGCCGTCCGGTCGCTCCACGCGGACTGCGACGGCGACACCGTGCTGGCGCTGGTCCAGCCCGCCGGACCCGCGTGTCATACGGGGGAGACCACCTGCTTCGGCGACGCCGCGTCGCCGGCTGGGCCCGTCTCCTCGGGCGAAGCCGGGGTGGCCGAGGCCTCCGTGCCGCCGGAACCACAGACCGCGCCGGCCGATCACCCGACACCTCCGGCTCCCACGTCCGCTGAATCCGGCCCGCCCGCCTCCGCCAGCGGCACGAGCACCCTGGACGCCCTCTGGGACACCCTCGTGTCCCGAGCCGCCGCCGCCCCCGCTGGCAGCTACACTACTCGTCTGCTGGCAGACGAGAACCTCCGGCTGAAGAAGCTGGGCGAGGAGAACGCGGAGCTCATCCACGCGCTGGCGCGAGAGGACGCCACGCGCGTCCGGGAAGAAGCCGCGGACGTGATCTACCACCTCCTGGCGGCCATCCTGGCCGCGGGAGTGACGCTGCCCCAGGTCCTGGGGGAGCTGGAGTCTCGCAGGAACCGGCCCCGGACGGACGGGTAACTCGGCGCCATGGCGCAGGCACCCCACGCGATGCACGAGGAAGAGGCCCTCGGTAAGGCGTACGACGCCCGCCTCATGCGGCGCCTTCTGACCTATCTGCGACCCTACAAGGGCACGGTAGCGCTGGCCCTGCTTCTGCTGCTGATCGGGTCGGCGCTCGTCATCGTGGGTCCCTGGCTCACCCAGCTCGCCATCGACGAGGCAATCCCCAACGGGGACCGGGACCTCCTGAACACGCTGGCCCTGGCGTTCATCGGCACGGTGCTGGCCGGCTTCGCGCTACAGTACGGACAACGCCTGCTCACCACGTGGCTGGGTCAGCGCATCATGTACGATCTGCGCACCCAGCTCTTCGGCCATCTACAGCGCCTGGACCTGCGTTTTTACGACCGGAATCCCACCGGTCGCCTGATCACCCGAATCACCAGCGACGTCGAGACGCTCAACGAGCTGTTCAGCTCCGGCATCGTCACGGTGTTCGGTGATATCTTCGCGCTGATCTTCATCGTGGCCGCCATGCTCCGCATGGACTGGGAGCTGGCGCTGGTCACGTTCAGCGTGCTGCCCTTCGTGTTCGTGACGGCGTTCTTCTTCCGGACCCGGATTCGCCAGGCCTACCGGGACATCCGTGTCCGGCTGGCACGGATCAACACGTTCCTGCACGAGCGGATCACGGGTATGCGCGTCGTTCAGCTGTTCAACCGCGAAGACGCCGATCTCGACACCTTCAGGGACGTCAACGACGACTATCTCCAAGCGCACCTGCGGTCCATCACCTACTACGCTCTGTTCTTCCCGGCCATCGAGCTGTTCACGTCGATCGCCCTGGCACTCATCGTCTGGTACGGCGGCGGCTCCATTTTGCAGGGTGCGATCACGGTCGGCGTCGTAGCCGCGTTCATCCAATACGCCCGGCGGTTCTTCCGTCCCATCCAGGATCTGTCGGAGAAGTACAACCTCCTCCAGGGCGCCATGGCCTCGTCCGAGCGCATCTTCAAGCT
>JBDHLD010000185.1:0-5608 GCA_039586035.1 Gemmatimonadota bacterium
CGTTCGAACGGATGCTCCCAGAACGAACGATCTTCGTATCCGCCGGCATCCACGAACTGCTTGTACTCGGCGTTCGTGACTTCGTAACGGCCGATCTGGAAATCCTGCAATCGGACCGGCGGCGCGAGTGACAGATTGGGTGCCACGTATCGGAATGCGAACTCCGGCCCTCCCACGTAGCCCGGTAGCGCACCAGGGACCTGACGCCAACCTTCGGGAACGGTGGCGGCCGGGTCGAGAACGATCGTATCCGTGAGCAGGGGCATGTAGCTGGCAAGGGCCGACCGGTGGCCTTCGACCTCGAGCCGCAGCACCGAGGGGCTGAGTGGGAAGCGCTCGATCGACAGCGGGGTGGTGCCCAACTCGATCCACTCTGCCCGAGGGTCGTCGTACGGGCGACGATGTACCATCGCGCCCGGCGGGTCCGACACGATCGTGGCCGGTCCGGTGAAGAGGGACCACAGGCTGTCCGGGAGATCGTCCGCCGCCATTTCCGACGTCATCTGATACGCCTGCTCCAAATCTCCGGCGGCGACCACGGTGCGGACCTCTTCCAACGCCACGCCATCCGAGCTCCGGCCCAGCGTGGCAATGGCCCATACCGCCACGAGCGCCAAGGTGGTCAGGCCCACCAGAGGAGCGGCCCATCTCCTGGTCCTGGAGGCCTGAGGGCCAAGCCGTGGCGCGGGCGTGGACCGCGCAGGCGGTTCCCTGAGCGCCGTCAGCATGTCGCCCACCGAGGCGAAGCGATCCACCGGTGCCTTGGCCAACGACCTGTGCACCGCTGCTTCCACGTGAGGCGGGACGGTATCCCGAGTGGTGGACAGCGGCGTCGGAGAGTCGGCGATCACTTTTGCGATGACCGCCTGGGCGGTCGGGCCGGCGTGGGGTGGTTCCCCGTTCCCCGGCCAGCATCTCGTACAACACGCAGCCCAGGGCGAACTGGTCGGCACGGTGGTCGACCCGCTCGTCGCCCGTCGCCTGCTCGGGGCTCATGTAGGCGGGGGTCCCGACGGCCATTCCGGTGGCGGTGAGCTTCTCGCCTCCGGCGGCGGACACCGCGCGCGCGACCCCGAAGTCCGCGACGTATACGCGACCCTCCTTGAGCAGGATGTTGCTCGGCTTGATGTCACGGTGCACCACGCCGTGACCGTGCGCGGACTCGAGGGCCTCGCCCACCTCCTGGGCGATGGAAAGCGCGTCGTCGATGGCGAGCTGCCCCTCCCGGTCGAGACGCTCGCGAAGCGACTCCCCTTCGACGTACGGCATCACGTAGAAGAAGACCCCAGTTGCCTCGCCCGAATCCAGGACGGGCAGGATGTGGGGGTGCGTGAGGCCAGCGGTGATCTCGATCTCACGGACGAACCGGTCCGGTCCCAGGGAGGCCGCGAGCTCGGGCCGGAGGACCTTGACCGCGACCTGGCGTTTGTGCTTCAGGTCCTCGGCCAGATACACGGTGGCCATGCCGCCCTCACCGAGCTCGCGCTCGAGGCGGTATCGGTGGGCGAGAGCGTCAGCGAAGCGGGCGGGAAGCTCGGCCATCACGGTCCCCTCACCCCAGATTCCGTGCAGCGATCCGCCCGTTGATCCGCACCCACGCCACCGACCCGTCCGGCCCGCGGATGAACTCGATGGGCATGCCGTAGTAAGGGTAGCCGGTCCCGTCGGCCGGAGCCGCGTACGTCAGGTCCGGTCCCCAGAAGACCAGCGGCACCGGTTGGCCACCCGCGCCTCCGCCGCGGATCACGACTCCCCCTCCGCTCGCCGACACCTCGGCCGTTCCGTTGGGCGGCCGGCTATAGCTGCCGACGTAGTCGTCGGGCGCCGGCTGGGTAGCGAGCGGCTCGGCGTGGACGGTCATGTCTTCATTCCCGCCCCGGTTTCCGCCCGTTGGCTGGCCCGGCTCCAGCGCGAGGCCCTCGTACGCGTCCAGGACGGCGCGCTCCACCGCCTGGATCAGCCGCCAACCCTGCCGGTGGTTGGTCAGGATTGCGAAGGCCAGGCGTCGTTCGGGCACCAGCTGAAGGTGCAGGCAGTGTCCGGACAGGGTGCCGCCGTGCGCGGCCGTCCGTACGCCACCCACGGTGCGCAACTGCCAAGCGACGCCGATCTCGTCGGTCGTGCCGTTCTTGGTCAGGCGAGGCATTCGCATCTGCTCGAGGGTCGCGCGCTCGAGGACGCGCACGCCGCCCGCCGTACCGTCACCCAGGTGGTAGCGCGCGTAGGCCATGATCGACGCCAGGCTCATCGCCACACCGCCCGCCGCCACGTTGACGGACAGCCGGAAGGGTCGAACGACGGTCGTGCGGCCCTCCGCTTCTCGGTGGGGGGCGGCGAAGCGGTGCGTCATGGCGGTGCCGGTGCGGGTGAAGGCGTGGCGCAGACCCACCGGCTCGAAGACGAGCTCCCGGAGCGCTTCGCCGATCGTCCCGCCCGTACGCACCTCGAGCACGCGGCCCGCCACGCCGAAGCCCGCGTTGTTGTAGCTCCATACGGTCCCGGGTGTCGCGAGCTGCGGCAGGTCGCCGAGCCCGGCGACGAAGCTGGCCAACGTCTCGGACCCCCGGTCCGGCGTGCTCAGCTGACCCTCCCACCCGGGCGTGTGCGTCAGCAGATGCCAGACGCGGACGTCGCGGCTGGCCGACTCGCTGCCCACCCGGAAGTCCGGCAGGTACTCCCGCACCGGGGCCTCCAGATCGAGACGCCCCGCCTCGACCAGGCGCATCACGGCCGTGGCGACCACCGTCTTCGAGATCGACGCGATGGGAAAGACGGTGTCTGGCGTCACCGGCTGGGGATTGTCCAGGTTGGTCAGCCCGAAGCCGTGAAGGCCGAGCTCGTCGTCCTTCAGCACGCCGAACGCCACCCCCGGGATCCGGAGCTCGGCCATCTTGGCCTCGATGAGACGAGCGATGACGCGGTCGCGAGCAGCCTGTTGATGGCCGGCAGCGACCGGGGCGGCAGCGCCGGAGGGCAGAAAGACTGGGCGCACGGCGCCGAGGGTCGCCATGCCCGCGAGGCCCAGGAAGTCACGTCGTCGCATGAGCCGTCTCCTCAATGGGGCGGGAGAACGCGCGAAACGGTCAACTACCTTTCCAGGACGAACCGCGCCACCACCGGCAGGTGGTCGCTGGTCGTGCTCGCATAGTCCGGGATGAATTCGTCCACCCGGTACACGAGGACCGATTCCGGCTCGTACCATGCCACGGCTTCGTCGGACGCCAGGATGTGATCGATCACGTTCGGGTATCCGATGATCGACGTCTGACCCGCCGCCGTGAGCGGCGCGCTGACGAAGATCCAGGAGGTCGCATCGTCGACGAAAGGGCGATACGGGCTGTCCCGTCCCGGTGTGATCGAGGTGCCGACGTCGTCGTTCCAGTCGCCGAGGACCAGGACCGGCTCGTCCGGCCACGCGGTGTCGAGGTGAGCCTTGAGGCCCGCGCCTGCCGCCGCCCGCCGCTCCCAGGAGGTGACCTGGTCATCCGATTTCGTGTGGAGCACGACGACGATCACGTCTCGCGTGACGCCCTGGGACGTTACCCGGACCCGAGCCTCCAGCGGAGGACGGCCGGCGAACTCGAACTCGAGGTCGGTGAGCACGATGCGCGCGTCCAGCACCTCGACCATGTCCCGCTTGTAGACGAGGCCGACCTTGCGCTCCAAATCGAAGTCCTGGTAGTAGGCGGCCCCGTCGCCGACCAGCGGATCGGTGGCGAGTAGCCCGTCGTAGTCCGGCAGCTCCGCGAGCAACGCAGCGAAGCCGGCTCCGTCCGCGATCTCCTGCACTCCCCACAGGTCCGCGTCGATGCCGAGGATGACGTCCCGGACCCTTCGTAGCTGCCTCTGGTCGTCCGTCGGGCCCTCGTCCGGTTCGCCGAAGTGCTTGATGTTCCAGGTGACGACGTCGAAGGTGGCCGCGGTTCCCAACGCAGGGACGATCACCGGAGGATCCGGGTCCTCCAGCACCGATTCCGACGTGGGCGGGGGTGGGGCTTCGCCGCAGCCTAGAGCCACCAGAGCCAAGGCCGCGGGAATCACACTCGCATTGTGCATCGGGGTAAGCGACATGCCCCAAAAGGAACCACAGAGGCGCGGCTGGGGAAGAGGGCTCTACTCAGACGACGACCAGGCCCCGACGTTCAAGGGCGCCTCGTCTCCTGAGCGTGGCGCCGGGACGTGGAGGCTCGGGGCGCCGGCGGGCCATCGAATGGAGCTACGGCTGTCGCTTCGTTCGGCGCGGAAGCGCGGTGCGGCAACGAGCTTGGGGGGCGCTTCCACGAGCCCGTCTGCCTTGCGCTCTGGCCCGTCCGCCCGGGATCTTGTCCCGGAGCCGACCGCCCCCAAGTCCTGACGAGCGCCCCCCCATGAGCATCCCGTCCTCAGATCGCCTCAAAGCTGCCCTGGCCGACCGCTACGTTATCCAGCGTGAGATCGGTGAGGGAGGCATGGCCACCGTCTTCCTGGCCGACGACCTCAAGCACGAGCGGAAGGTCGCCCTCAAGGTCCTGAAGCCGGAGCTGGCCGCCGTGGTCGGGGCCGAGCGATTCCTGGCCGAGATCAAGACAACGGCCAATCTGCAGCATCCCCACATCCTGCCGCTCTACGACTCCGGCGAAGCGGACGGATTCCTCTTCTACGTGATGCCGTACGTGGAAGGGGAGACCCTGCGGGAGAAGCTGGATCGGGAGAAGCAATTCGAGGTCGACGAGGCGATCCTGATCGCCTCGGACATGGCCGAAGCGCTGGACTATGCGCATCGGAACGGCGTGATCCACCGCGACATCAAGCCGGCCAACGTGCTCATGGCCGAAGGCCGGCCTTTGATCGCCGACTTCGGCATCGCGTTGGCCGTGGGCGGAGCCGCAGGGGCGCGTCTGACCGAGACCGGGCTGAGCGTCGGCACGCCCTTCTACATGAGTCCGGAACAGGCAACGGGCGACCAGACGGTCGGTCACAAGACCGATATCTACGCCCTGGGCTGCGTGCTCTACGAGATGCTGATCGGTGAGCCCCCGTATGTCGGCGCCACGGCTCAGGCGGTCCTGGGCAAGATCATCCAGGGCGGCTCGGTGTCAGCCACCGAGCAGCGAAAGACGATCCCACCCCACGTGGACGCCGTCATCCGGAAATCGCTCGAGAAGCTCCCCGCCGACCGATTCGCGTCGGCCGCGGGGTTCGCGGGCGCGCTCCGGGAGCCCACATTCCGCTACGGGGCCGCCGGAGTTGCCGCGGGTCCCGCGAAGGGATGGACGCGCCTGACGTCGGCCGTGGCCGCGGTCGCTACGCTGGCCCTGATCGCGTTGGGCGGCTGGTCCATGTCCAGGCCGGAGCCCACGGTTCCGATTGAACGCTACAGCTTCAATACCATGTCGCCCGAGCAGATCTCGTTGGCGTGGATCGAGCTTGGCCCCGAGGGCACGGGCATGGTGTTCGGCGGCCAGCGGGACGACGGCGCCGGTGCTCAGCTGTGGTACAGGCGCTACGACGACCTGCAGCCCACTCCGATCCCCAACTCCGCCGGTGGCACCGATCCCGAGGTCTCCCCGGACGGGACCGAGGTCGCGTTCGACGTAGGCGGCGAGCTGCGCATCGTGCCTTTGGTCGG
>JBDHLD010000186.1:0-5543 GCA_039586035.1 Gemmatimonadota bacterium
GCGCTGGAGTCGGGTCAGGGGATGGGATTCGCGCTTGCGGCCGAGCTCAACGGCTACCCCGGTCCTCGTCACGTTCTGGAGCTGCAGGACGAGTTGGAGCTCACGGCGGTGCAGGAAGCCGCGACCCGGCGGATCTTCGAGGCCATGCAGGCCGACGCTCGGGAGCAGGGGGCGGAGTTGATCGCCCTGGAGTCGGAGCTCGACCTGGCCTTCCGGTCCGGCACGGTGGACGCGCGGATCATGGACGACCTGCTGGTCCGCATCGGCCACGTCCGCGCCCGTCTCCGCGGCACGCACCTTCGTGCGCATCTCGAGTTGATGGAGCATCTCACGGAGCACCAGGTCCACCGCTACAGCGAGCTCAGGGGGTACGGCGGCGCCCATCACGGCAGAGGCGGCGGTTGAGGGGCATCGTCGGTTCGGTGTCACCAACGAAGGGCCCTTCGTGAAGGCGGGCGAAGTCGAGGCCGCCCGCGACCGCATCCTGGCCGGTCTGCACGCGTCGGCGAACCCGGCTCGCGCAGAACACACCGCCGGCTACTTTCCCACCAAGATGGCCATCCTGGGGACGGCCGTGCCCGACATCCGTCGCGCGGTGCGGCCGGAGGCCGCGACGCTGAAGCACGAGCCCGCCGGAACGGTCGTGGCGTTGGCCGACGCGCTCATCGCGGCCAACATCCACGAGAGTCGGCAGGCCGCCTACGAGCTGCTGAGCCGACGGCCGGATGTGATTGCTAGCCTCGGGGTGCGGGAGATGGAGCGCCTCGGCCGGGGCAACGACAACTGGGCTTCGGTGGACGCATTTGCCACGTTGGTCGCGGGCCCGGCATGGCGCTCGGGTCGCGTGACGGACCGGGCGGTGGCGCGCTGGGCGCGCTCGAGGGACCGCTGGTGGCGCCGGACCGCGTTGGTGGCGACAGTGGCGCTCAACCTGCCCTCTCGTGGGGGCAGCGGAGACGTGCCCCGGACCATGCTGGCTTGCGAGCTGCTCGCGGCCGACTCGGACCCGATGGTCGCGAAGGCGCTCTCGTGGGCCCTGCGCACCGTGATTCGTCACGATGAGACGGCCGTGGTGGACTTCCTCGAGCGGCACGGCGACGAGCTGGCGTCGCTGGTAACGCGCGAAGTTCGCACCAAGCTCGCGACGGGGTTGAAGTCCCCGGGAAGAACCCAACCAGAAACAAAGTGAGCGGAATGAAGCCGAGTGACCGAGGCCGGATCGAGGCGATCTGGGTCAAGCGCGCCACGCGCGGGCCCATGGACGCCGTGAAGGGAGCCACGCTCATCGCCGATCAGGGGATCGAGGGAAACGCGAACCAGGGCGGCTGGCGGCAGGTCACGATCATCTCCAAAGAGGCCTGGCAGGCAGCCGAAGCCGGACTGGGTGCGCGGGTGGAGCCGTCGAGCCGGCGGGCCAACGTCATGGTCAGCGGCATCGACCTGCGCGAAAGCCGCGACCGCGTGATCGCGCTCGGTCCGTGCACCGTCCACATCAGGGGTGAGACGCGACCGTGCACGCGTATGGACGAGGCGCACGTGGGTCTTCGGGACGCACTCGATCCCGATTGGCGCGGCGGCGCCTTCGGAGTGGTCTCGACCGGAGGGAGGCTATCCGTCGGCGACGCGGCGCGTTGGGTGGAGGCCACGACGTGAGGTTTTGGCGTAAGAAGCCCGAGTCCGGGGCGGGGTCGACACCGGAGCCCTCCAACCACGCGAAGGAGGTCCGAGAACGCCGTCCCGCGACCGCTCCCGTGAAGGGAACCAAGATCCGCCTCTTCCTGCATCCCCCGGGGCGCTCCGCGCGGCTCCTGGAGGTGATCCTCCCGGACGACGAGACGGCGAACGACGTGTCGCTGCGGTGCTTCGAGCCGCCTCCCGAGGGGGGAGGCGGAGGTCAGAACACGCCGTCCAAAGCGTGGAAGGTCGATCTGACGGACGACGACGTGCGGCGAATTCGCGAGCGGGCCTCGGCGATCCGACTGATCCCACTGGGGGGCCGGTCTGGTGCGGGAGACGGGTCCACGGTGGAGATCACGATTTCGGCCGGACCGGCGGAGGCGCGTCTCAAGTGGTGGATGACCCCACCGGAGGGCTGGTCCACCGCGACGGAGCTGGTCGAGTCTCTGCGTCAGTTGAGTGGAGAGGAGCTGTGACGACCATGGCAGAACTCCCCGGAGGGCCGTTCCGGATCGCCGCCGTCCAGGCGACTCCGGTGTTTCTGGACCGCGACGCCACCGTGGACAAGGCGTGCGAGCTCATCGCCCAGGCCGGCGCGGAGGGCGCGAGGCTGGTCGTGTTCCCCGAAGCGTTCATCCCCACTTACCCGTTCTGGGTCTGGTTCATTCCGGCCGGTCAGACCGCCGCTCTACGCGAGCTGTACACCGAGCTGCTCGACGGGGCGGTGACGGTGCCGGGTCCGATTACGGATCGCCTCTGCAACGCCGCTCGGGCGGCCGGAGTCACCGTGGCCATCGGCGTGAACGAGCGAAACGACGAGGCCAGCGGAGGCACGTTGTTCAACACTCTGCTGATCATCTCGTCCGACGGCCGGATCCTGGGTCGTCACCGCAAGCTGGTGCCCACCGCAGGCGAGCGGTTGCACCACGGTCGGGGAGACGGGAGTACCCTCCGCACCGTCGACACCGACGTGGGGCGCCTTGCGGGGCTGATCTGTTGGGAGAACTACATGCCGCTCGCCCGCTTCGCCCTGTACGCCGACGGCGCGCAGATCTGGGCCGCGCCGACGTGGGACAGGGGTGAGCCGTGGCTCTCGACCCTGCGGCACATCGCCAAGGAGGGGCGCGTCTACGTCGTGGGCTGTTGCTCGGCCGTACGAATGAGCGACGTTCCGGATCGCTACGAGTTCAAGGACCGATTCATGGGCGGGGTGGGCGAGTGGGTGAATCCCGGGGACAGCGTAATCGTGGACCCGGACGGAAAGCTCCTTGCAGGGCCGGTCGGTAAGGAGGAGACCATTCTGTTCGCGGACGTGGACCCGGCTCGCATGAAGGGGCCCCGCTTCCAGCTCGACGTGGCCGGGCATTACGGCCGGCCCGACATCTTCGACCTTCAGGTCGATCGCACGCCCAGACCTATCGTCCAGGAGGCGCCGCTCCCGGCCGACGGTGAGCCCGGCGAGACCGCCGGAGCGTGAGACCGTCGGGCCTTCGGGCGCACGTGCGAAACGCGGCGATTTGTGCGCTGGCATTCGTGGGCCTGGGCGGAGGGTCTCCCGCGGCAGCGCAGACCGCAGCGCTTCGGTCCGCGCAGGCCATGCTGAGCGAGTCCGGGATCCAATGGGTGTCGGTGACGTCTGCTCGGTTCCGTCTCCACGTCGAGCGCGGGTCCCCGGCAGAGCTGGCGGTGGACCTTCTCGCCCGCCAGGCCGAGGCGGCGCGCAAACACGTGCTCGGACTGCTGGGCCAAGGGGACGCGCCGGTCCTCGACCTCTTCTACGTGGCGTCTCGGGATCGCATGGAGTCTCTCACGGGGGCGCGCCCCAAGGCGCTCGCGGTGCCGTCGGCCCGGTACGCCCTCTTCGTCTACAACGGGCAGGTGAGCGCGCATCACCGGCACGAGCTGATGCACGTGCTGGCCGGGCATTTCTGGGGAGCGGCGGCGCGGCCTGCCCATTGGATCAACGAGGGCCTGGCGCAGCACGCGGAGGGGGGGTGCGGGGGATATGCGCTCGACGAGCTGGCGGCTGCGCTCCCTACCGTCGACCGGTGGATCGAGCCGGCGCAGCTGGTGCAAGCGTTCGGGGCGCAGCCGACACTCGACGCCACGGTGCTCAGCGGAAGCCTGGTGGGCTATCTGTTCGGTGAGTACGGGAGAGAGCGTGTCGCCGGCCTTTGGCGTCATGGCCTGGGTCGTTTCGAGAAGCTGTACGGGCGGCCCTTCACCGAGGTAGCCGAGGAATGGCGTCGGTCCCTGCCCGACGGTGGGGAGGCGGCCGATGGGATCGACTGGGCTCGGCTGGCCGAGCTCGGGTGCGGCTGAGGAGCGGCGGCGGTCGACGTGGCCAGGAAGCGTCGAGAGCGGCCCCGGACGAGGCGGGACCACGAGCTCCCCGAAGGGCACCGGCGGAAGCGGAGCCAGAAGCCAAGGGAAAGGCACCGACGAAGGAGTCGCTCCCGCCGACAACGAGCTGACCCCTGGATCGAGGCGGCCGCCGCTCTGGGTGGGCACTACACGGAGGCGAAGGGCCGGCGTCCCACGAGCATCTGGTTCCGGCGTGGCGTCTGGGAGATCCAGCTGGCCATCGTAGTCGTGCAATCGGGGTCGGCACCGGTGGCTATCACCCGCTGCTCGGCCCGCGCCTACGGGCAGGGGGACCTTCGGTTCAAAGTCCATCCGAAGGGGAAGCTGGGCGGGCTTCTGGACGCCGTGGGGCTCGGGGGCCTCCCACTCCGCAACCCTCGGCTGGACAACGCGTTGGTGGCGCGCTCGAGCCAGCCCCACCGCCTGCGCGCGCTCCTGTCCGACCCTAGGGTGACCGGACCCCTGCTCGCGGGCCACCGACTGCGCCTCCGATTCGGCCAGCCGGGGTGGTGGGAGCGGCGGCGGCTGGGCGCCGAGGCTCGAGTCCTCGCGGCCGAGACGGATGGCCGGGTGTCGAGTCATGACCGGATGGCCGAAATGGTGGGTCTCGTCGAGACCACGCTCGAGCGGCTGGGCGCCCTGGGGGTCATCGACACCGGCCGGGCACCGCCGCCCAGGGTGACCCTACCGGGTTGAGCCGCCGGGCCACATCTTCAGCATCATCGCCAGGCGCTGGTACAACCGTGCGGGTGGCCCTCATCTGGGCTGCCCACATCGGCATGGACCGCGCGCTCGGCTACGGCCTCAAGGAGACGAGCGGCTTCACGCGGACGCACCTCGGGCGAGTGGGGAAGGGGATCGGTGGGGACCCGGATGAATCTACGGCGGTACACAGAACGTCATGACACTGGTAGCCGCCGGGGCCACGCCCGGCCAACGATCGAGAGACACATGAAGCTCCTCTTCGTCTGCGTCGAGAACTCGTGCCGGAGCCAGATGGCCGAGGCGTTCGCACACTCCCATGCCGACGAGGGTGTCGAGGCGTACAGCGCAGGATCCAGGCCCTCCGGCGTCGTCAACCCGCGCGCCATCGAGGTCATGGCGGAGCTGGGTATCGACATGAGCGCGCACCGCTCTCAGGCCGTGTCGGAAGTCGAGGACAATGGTCCCTTCGATGCCATCGTAACCATGGGATGCGGAGACGCATGCCCATGGGTGCCGGCCCGCCTTAATCTGGATTGGGATCTGCCCGACCCCAAGCACATGCCAGCAGAAGAGTTCCGAGCGGTCAGAGACGACATCGGGCGGCGAGTGAGAAAGCTGATTCGCGACGAGAGGGGCTCGGCCACGGCAGCCTCCGCGAGCCCGGAAGCGGCGGGGGCCGAGGTCGCGCCCCACACCGAGCGGCCGCCCGGTACCAGCGCCTGAGCGGACATGAGGCTTCATACGGGCACCAGCGGCTTCTCGTACAAAGCGTGGAAGGGAGCGTTCTACCCGGAGGA
>JBDHLD010000187.1:0-4723 GCA_039586035.1 Gemmatimonadota bacterium
GGGCCCCGGGATCCGTGCGCTTCACCGTCAGCAGGGAGCTTCCGAATGAACGCGGTCCTCTGGAGTCCCGTCCTGGTGGCGACGCTCACCGCTTGTGCGGGAGACGCGCCCGATCGAGCCGCCGAGACGCGGCCCGACGACCAGGTCTCACTCGAGGCGGAGCTGCCCGACGCCCCCCTTAGCTACGTCGCCGAGGACGATACGATCGTGCTCCGGATCGACATGGATCGGGTCCGACGATCGAGCCTCGCCGACGAGCTCGGGGCTTGGCTCGAGGGCCGCGAGCCCTGGGGAGCCGTCTTGAGCCGGGCCGGCATCGATCCGGTCCAGGACTTCGACCGACTGCTCGCTGTCGCCCCGACGTCCGATCCTGCCGCATCTCTCGTGGTTGCCCGCCACCGTCTGTCGCCGGACCGGATCCGCCAAGCCGTGGGCGCGGTCGCTGGCGGCCAGGTGGCCTGGCGCCAGGTCCAGGGCTTCGAGGCTGCGAGGGTTCCGACGGGCTCGGGCGATGCGAGGGTGGTCGTGCTGACGGCGCCCAACGAGCTCGTCGTGACTACGCCGGATCTGTTCGACCGGGTGCTCCGGGTGGCTGTCGATCAGCGTGCGCGCCGAGTCGCGGAGGAGGCGGTCGAGCCCGCTCTCGCGTTCGACAACGGCACGATCGCCACGGTCGTCGCGCTCCGGCTCAACGGGTGGGCCCGCGAGGCCATACCGGAGCCACCACCCGAGGCCCTGGACGTCAGGCTGACGGAGGACGGACAGACGCAGGGCCGTGTGCAGGTGCACGCCACCGGGACGTACGCCGATCCAGCGGCCGCGGCCGCCGCCGGCACCACTCTGACCGAGCGGCGCGACCTCTACGCCGGCCACATGCTGATCGCTGCTGCGGGCCTGAACGACGAGATCGGCGAATCCGAGATCCGAACCACAGGCAACGAGCTCGACGTCCGCACGACATTCAGCGAGGGCGACCTCGAGCGGGTGATCGGCGTGGTGGGGATGCTGAGGCAGTTCGGGCGGTGAGAGCCCAGCTGACGCAGTCGCCGACGTATCCAACGTGAATCCTGGTTCCAACGCCCGCACCGGAAGGTGGACCGGAGCAGCTGGAGGCGCCGTCATGAATCACAGAGATCGCGATTACCGCCTGGTTACGGCGGCTGCCCTCCTCGGGCTCGCCGCATGCTCGACCGACAGGGCAGAGACCGGGAGGCAATTCGCCGATCTCGATCCGTGTGGCGCTGCCGACCATCCGTGCACTCTGGCCGACGTCACGCCGGAGGCGGAGGCGCGGACCGAGCTCCTCGCGGAGCTCGTGATGCGGTACCTCGAATCCTCGACCGACCTCGAAGCCGTAGCGGAGTGGCTATCGAGTAGCGATCACGTGGCGTCTGTCGCCACGGGTGACGAGGCAATCCGATTTCGGGTACCAGGCGGACGCGGGCACTGGATCCTGGTTCGCACCCTCGGTTCGATCCAGACACTCGGTGCGCCAACGTTGCCGAAGCCACCCCGGAAGGAGTCGTTGGTGGACGTCGCTCCCTCACTGGGTAGCCCGCCGCCTCGTCTCGTCGACCCCCGCCCCTCGACGCCGGCCTCGGTGGCTTGGGAGGGCACGACCCAGGGACAACGCAAGCGTGCGCTGCTTCTGTCCCCCTACCGGTGGCAGTGGGAGATCACCGGTACGAGCGACGGGCTCGACGAAGTCAAAGAGACGCTCCGCTCGCGAGACTATGAGGACGGAGTCGATTTGTTCACTGAGCGACTCGACCCGACCAATCCAGCTTGCAACTCGGTGGAGCGCTGGGACGAGTGCCGCACCGTCGGGGAGATGAGCCGACTGTCCGCCTTCACGAGTTGGCGCCAGTACAAGTACATCCACCTGGTCTCGCACGGGGGAGCCGTCAGTGACGGCGACGCGATCAAGACGGGGGTCGCGACGTCTTGGACCAAGCAGGACGTCCTTCGAGAGCGAGAACGCGCCGATGAGGCCGGTGATGACGACCTGGTCGAGCTCATCGACCAGGTCGGCGTCGAGGCCGGACATATCTACGTTCGGGTCCCGCGGGAAGCTATACCGTGGATCGGCGATGGACAGACGCTCGAATTCGACGTCTCTCCACTGACGGTTTCGAACACGGAGGCCGAACCGGGTCCCGTGCCACTCAATCCCTACCTCTCCGAGTCGGAGAAGACCCTGTGCCGGCAGGCCCTCGATGCCTATCCAGACAGCCGTCGGATCGAGGACGCCCGAGCGAGTGCGAGTGAAGAGGCCGAGAGTGATGCTCCAAACACGGTCGAGCAGATCCTCATCGACTACGGGTTGCAAGAGCCCCCGTCCGAGCCGAGCGGCAGGGAGATCATTCGAGACGCCATGGCGCAGATCGACGGCAAGCTCTGTGGAAGCTACGAAGGGCGGGCGAGGACGGGTCGTTTCATCATGCTCACCACCGACTTCTTCGAGGACACGTACCCGGGCGGAATCGACAACGCGGTGATCATCATGAGCGCGTGCAGCAGCGGCTTTCGGACCGATCTGCTCGAAGCGCTCGACGGCGACAACACCGTCGTCCTCGGGTGGTCCCAGTCGGTGTCGATCGACGCTGCGGCGGAGGCAGGAAAGCTGATCGCCTCCAAGCTCGTGGAGGTGGACGAAGCCAACGAGGACGACAGCGGATTGACGGTAGAGCAGTCCATCCAGGCGATCCGCCAGTTGCTCGACGAGGCCGCGCAGAATCCTCCGACCGAGGCAGAGTGCGAGACGGCGGAGGGGAGCGCGGCCGCCAACTGCGCCCTGCAGTACGGACAGCCGCTGTCCGTGCTGAACGACCAACCCGTAGACGCCCTCACTGGCGCCATGCTCCGCGTCGTCGGCGACAGCACGCTACGAGCCCGGGAGATCGTGTACCTCGTGGACGGCGCTGGCCAGGACCTCGCGAATGGCACGATGCTGCCGGCCGTCGGATCAGCTGGCGACGGCCGTCCCGACTCAGTCGACGTTCGCATCCGCGTGGATGGCCTGGGTCTCGAGGAAGACCCGCAGGCCACACCCCTGGAGTTCCAGTTCGAGGGGCGAACGATCGAGGTGGAGCGACCTCTCCGGGTCGAAGTGGCTCCGGGTGTTTGGGAGCTGCCCTACCGACTTCCCCTCGGTCGGGACTACCAAGAGGGTGAAGCGATCGACCTGGAGGTGGTCGCTCGGCTCGGCGACGACGGGGATTCGAGGTGGCTTTACGAAGACCTGCGGCTCGTTGGCAGCTGGTTCGCTTACACCGTCGGCGGTGACGCGCAGGGCGACCAGGACGGGTGGATCTGGGTCAGCACCGTCTCTCCAACAAGGGCCGACCCCTCGCTCGGCCTCTGCCACGTGGAGATCAACTTCATGCCGGCCGGCCAGGGCCTCGCCCGCCTGACCGCCCTGCCCCTTTTCGGCCTGACGATAGCCACGACGGGGGGGCTCGAGGCCAGGGAGTACACGGTGGGAGTCGACGAATCGCTGGGCATGGACCAGCTCTCGATGCGCGAGGCGAACCCCGAGACGTTCTTCGGGGGCCTTACCGCCAAACTGGTGAATCCAGGGTCCGCGCAGTCGGTGGCGTGGGGAGTGGGAGGCGCCGGCTTCTGGTCGACGGGCGGCTCCGTGCGAATCGACCACGTCGACGAGACTCGGATTGCCGGGTCGTTCGATCTGACCCTGCGCGGGCTGGAGCCCACGGACGAATGCGCCGAGTGCTTCCAGCCGGTCGAGGCGACGGCCCGGGGAGACTTCGCCGGACCCTTCGCACCCGGCTCACGGGAGCGAGAGATCCTGGCGCAGATCCGGCCCCCCCACGAGGTCGTCTACAATTGCGTACAGTAAAGGAGGGCCTGTGATGACTCGAACGTGCCTGCCATCCACGCTGTTCCTGACGTTGCTCGCCATCGCCTGCGGCGGCGATTCGGACACGGGTGCCTCCGATGCGGTGCCGATCGCCCGCTCCGAGGCCCCCCCACCCGTGATGGGCTCCTTCGAGCTCCCCGACACCACGTTCGCCTTTCGTCTGATCAAGTGCGACCTGACCGGCACCGCCCCCGATGGGATCCTCCTTCGCGGGAGCGGCACCATGCCGGACGGATCGCTCCTCCTGCCCGACGGCCGGCGCATGTCGATCGAGGTCGAGCGGTTGACGCCCGAGACCGGCGGCCCGGGCTTCCTCTACGAGCGGGCCACCGTGCAGTTCGGCAGCTTCATGGACGAGGACGGCTGGGAAGCCACGGCGACCAGCATGGACGGCTCGAGGTGGACGAGCGACAACGACGTGCTCGAGGGTCCCATCATTCAGGTGTCGGGGAACGACCTGAGCGTCGCTGCTACATACAAGCACGCGTCCCGCGACGAGTGGGTCGAGGGGACGCTCCGCGTGACGTGCCCGGCTCCCACGTATCCCTGACCTGAGGGCGACCGAAGGCCCCTCCCCGGCTTGACTCCCCGACGAACCGCGTCGATTCTCGAACCTAAGTCAGCCCATCAGGATCGAGAACGGAACGCTCACGGTAGAGGGCATCCCGCCGAGCATGCTGCTCCGTCGCTGAGCCGGGATCCGGGACCGCCCCCGCCCCCTACGCCGTCCGCGCCGCCAGCTCCTCGTCGATCTCGGCCTTCAGCCGCTCGACCGTGAAGGTCAGGTCGGCGGCCCGGCCCGGCCGGTGCACCTCGGCGGATACGATGGCCCGGACCGCCGCG
>JBDHLD010000064.1:0-18781 GCA_039586035.1 Gemmatimonadota bacterium
GGCACGGGTGAGGCGGGAAGCGTCCCCATGCTGCGGGTGCTGACGGGGCCGGTATCGTTCAGGCTCCAGTGGACGGAGGCGTTCCCCAGCGGGAGCGTGAGCCTACGCTATGCGGTGGTCCGTGGCCGAGCCTGAGACTGCCAGACGCCGTGCGCTTTTCGGTCCATGTCGGCCAGGGCCCGTGAGCACTCGTCCAGGGTCACCGCCGCGCCGTCCAGCGGCTCCCCGTGAAAGACCTGAATCCGGCTGAACGGAAGCGGGAGCGCGTACGGGACCGGCTTGGTCACGATCACCACCGGCTGTGCCCGTACCGTCAGGGGTACGAGCCACGCCCGGGTGGCTCGGGCGACCTCGACGAGCCCGCTTTTCGCCTGGCCGTAGGGGCCGCCCGCGTCGGTGAAGAGGCCCACGGCCAGGGGCTCGCCGGCGTCTCTCAGGAAATCGATGAGCTGCTGTCTCGGCCGGACCGGCGAGTGCCGACGGTACACCCAGACCGGGATGCCCAGACCCGTGGTGGCCCGTTGCAGCATCCGGGAAAGGAGGCCGTCGTGTCCGACTCCGAAGGGGATGAGGTCCCTGGGCAGTGTCGCCACGGCACAGACCACCAACTGCTCGTATGCATGCCACGAGTAGAAGATCACCGGCCGGTCCCGCTCACGAAGGAAGGTGAGAAGCCCCTCGAGCGGTGGGTCGAATCGCGCCCGGGCCGTCAGCGCGCTCGGATAGACGCACGCTGCCATGCCCACGTTGCCCAGCAGCACGAGGGGCAGCCCGAGCTGGTCGTACCAACGGGTCTCGTGGGGGGCCGGCGAGAAGATGATGGGCGCGCGCATTTCGGACACCTGGACTGGAGTCACGGGAGGATCGACCCCGGTGGCCCGTGGCGCAACCGGCCAGGGGCCGAGACGCGTCGGCGGGGAGGCGCGTCGAGCGCCTCGCGGCGATCGATGGTTCGTCGGGAACCCCGTTGCCCCGACTGTCCCGAATGGCGAAGGTTCACGGATGAACCGCCGCCAGCATTGGGACCACATCTACCAGACGAGGGATCCCGCGAGTGTCAGTTGGCATCAGCCCCGCGCGGTCGTCTCCCTCGAGCGCATCCAGTCGGCCTGCCCAGACCGCGGCAGTCGGATCCTGGACGTGGGCGGGGGCGCTTCCACGCTGGTCGACCATCTTCTGGACGCGGGGTACGAAGCCGTGGGAGTCCTCGACGTTTCGCCGACGGCTCTGGACCTGGCGCGGGCGCGCCTCGGACCGCGGGCGCGGCGGGTGGAGTGGTTCGCCGCCGACGTCACCCGTTTCGTCTCACCCCGCCCGTGGGATCTCTGGCACGATCGGGCCGTCCTCCACTTCCTCCTGGAGGAGCCCGACCGCGCAGCCTACCGGGCGGCGTTGCACTCGGCCCTGGCTCCCGGTGGACACGTGGTCGTGGCGACCTTCGGGCCCGAGGGCCCGACGCGGTGCAGCGGTCTGGACGTCCAGCGGTGCGGCGTGGGCCGATTGGGGCGAATCCTCGGTCCGGGTTTCGAGCTCGTCTCCAGCGAGCTGGAGACGCACGTGACGCCTGCCGGAGCCGACCAACAGTTTCTGTACGCGAGCTTCCGGCGTGTCTGAAGCCGTTGCGGGGCTTGGGCCCGGGGGTGAGCTTGGCCGCTTTCCGAGAACACACCGACCGTGCGACCGTCACGCAGAGATCACACATCTACGACGACGAAACCGAGCATCGATGACGCGAGAGGCATCCGTGTCCGGGCCCCGCGGCGGGCAGGTCACGACACCGACGAGTAGGATGTCGCGTTGATCTCCACCCTGGCGTTGGTCGTCGGGGGAATTGCCGTTGCCACGGCTCTGCTCTGGGCCTCGTGCAATCGCCTGGAGGAGTCCAGCCACTGGCTCGCCATGCATTACGGCGTCCCGGATATCGTACGGGGCTCCGTGCTCACCGCCGTGTCCTCGAGCATGCCCGAGCTCATGACGGCCGTGCTCGCCATCCTGCTGCACGCCGATTTCGAGCTGGGCCTGGCTGCCATCATCGGCTCCGCCATCTACAACGTCCTGGTCATTCCCGCGGCCTCCGTGCTGATCCAGCGCAAGCCGCTCACGTCCAATCGGGAGCTGGTGTACCGGGAGGCCCAGTTCTACCTGGTATCCGTCACGGTCCTCCTCCTCGTCGTCTGCCTCAGCGTCATCCTCAATGGGGGGCCGTCGTCGGCGCCGCCGCCGGGCACGACCGAGGTCTATGGCGTGTTCACCCGGCCGCTGGCCATGATTCCGCTCCTCCTCTACGGGCTCTACCTCTACATCCAGTACGAGGAGGTGCGGGACGCCCGCCGGACTCGTACGGCGCGGGGCCAGCCACCGCCGCCCGTGAACCTCTTCAAGGAGTGGAGCGTCGTCCTTCTGAGCGTGGTCTTCATCACGGTCGGCGTGGAGATCCTCCTGCGGGCGGCTCTCGCTCTGGGCGACCTGTTGGAGACGCCGTCGTTCTTGTGGGGAATGACCGTGGTGGCCGCCGCCACGTCGATCCCAGACACCTTGATCAGCATCAAGGCCTCGCAGGCGGGCCGTCAGGATGCCAGCATCTCCAACGTACTCGGCAGCAACGTCTTCGACCTGCTCGTCGCCGTCCCGGTGGCGATCCTGATCGGAGGGGCGGTGACCGTGAGCTTCTCGCAGACGGTGCCGATGATGGGCTTCCTCATGATCGCTACGATCTTCATGCTGGCCTTCATGCGTCGCGACATGAAGCTGACGGTTGCGGAGGCCATATGGATGATGGGCCTCTACCTGGGCTTCGGCATCTGGATGACGCTGGAAGCCTTCGGCATCACCAGCGTGCTCGGTGTTTCGGGTGCATAGGAGCGGAGCGAGCCTTCCGGGGTAGAGGGCGGAAACCGCAGAATCCGTCTCACGACGGGCAGCCTCAACGAGGACATGACGATGAACAAAGAGACCATGGTCGCGAACCTGAACGAGGACCTGGCCGGAGAGCTGGGGGCCATCATCCAATACATCACCTACGCCGCCAAGGCCACGGGCCCGTACCGGCCGCAGCTGTCCGCCTTCTTCCTGACCGAGGTCGTGGACGAGCAGGGCCATGCTCAGTTCCTGGCCAACAAGATCGTGGCCCTGGGCGGCGAGCCCACGACCGAGGCAAGGCCCGTTCCGCCGGCGGCCACCAACCGGGAGATGCTGGAGGCCGTCCTCGCGGCCGAGCGCCAGGCGACCGCCGATTACACCCAGCGCGCTCGAGAAGCAGAGGAGCTCGCGGACAAGGGCCTGGCGGTCCAGCTCGAGGACATGGTGCGTGACGAGAGCGGCCACTCGGAGGAGACCGAACGAATCCTCAGGGATTGGCCCCTCTGACGGCCGGCCACGGAGGCCCGACATCATACTCGAACCGCGACCACGGCCGTCGGCGGCAGAGGTCCTCGCAGGCCTGATCGCCGTGGGCGCGACGGACCTGATGGGCATCCCGGACAACGCGTCAGCCGCCCTCTTCGACCTGGTCTCGGTCGACGACCAGGTCCGGCCTCTCACGGTGACGCGCGAGGGCGAGGCCTTTGCGGTCGCCTCCGGCCTTTGGCTGGGCGGTCGGACGCCAGTGGTCTCGGTTCAATGCACCGGGCTGATGGAGAGCGGCGACGCCATCCGAGGCACGGCGGTTCGCATGGGAGTCCCGCTTCTTTGCCTGGTGGGGTACCGAGGGCACGCGAAGATGCTGAGGGCCGGGATCGACCCCGGCAGCGTTCCCGGCGATCTCGGGCAGCTGCAGCGCTACGACGTCGATTCGGCGGCGATCCATCTGCTGCCGACGCTCGAGGCATGGGCCCTCCCGTACGTGTTCCTGGATCCGGAACGGGAAGCCGAGTCGATTCGGGCGGCCTGGGTTCGGGCGCAGACCGAGGAGCGGCCGGTGGCCATCCTGCTGACTGCCCCGCTGGCGGCCGACTGATGCTCACCACCGCCCAACTCCTGGAGCCCCTGGCCAACCGACGGACCGACGAGGTCGTGGTCACGACTATGTCCACCGTGCGGCCGTGGGCGAAGTACTCCAGCCACGCCCTGGACTTCGCCTCAGCCGACAGTGCCATGGGCCATACGGCCGACCTGGCTCTGGGGATCGCCATGGCGCAGCCCGGTCGCGACGTCATCTGCCTGAACGGCGACGGCAGCCTGCTGATGACGCTGGGAACGCTCGTGACGATCGTAGAGTCCGGCGTGACGAACCTGGCATTGATCGTGGTGGCCAACGGCGCCTTCGAGCTGACCGGCGGGCAGCCGGTGGCGGGAGCGGGCCGTGTGCGCTACGCGGACGTTGCGCGGGCCTGTGGCTTCAGCGCGACCCACTCCTGCAGGACGCCTCGGGAATACGAGGCAGCCCTGGACCAGACCTTCGCGCAGGCGGGACCGGCACTGATCGAGGCGCACGTCGAGCCGGGCGGGGAAGGCCCCATCAGCCGGGGGCCGGCCGAGGCGGCGGGCTACCTGAAATCGTCGCTCTACGAGTCGGCCCGGGCCCTGCGCGCGGCCCTGGCGTCCTCGCCCATCCCCGCCCCCGGCATGAGTCCCGACTCACGGCGACCGAGCCCGTGAGGCACCTGACCGACGATCAGGTGGCGGAGCTCCGGGGCGAGCTGGACAGCCAGCTCCGACGCCTGGAACGGAGCATGAAGCTGACCGAGGAGGCGGCCCGCCCGGTGGAGTTGGACCAGACGGCCGTCGGGCGGCTCTCCCGCATGGACTCGCTGCAGAACCAGGGACTCACCAAGAGCCTGCAGGAACGGGAGCGGATCAAGCTGGCGCGTCTGCTGGAGGCGCTCGAGCGAATGGAGGGCGGTCTGTACGGCGTCTGCGTCGAGTGCGGCGCGGACATCCCCTTCGGTCGACTGTCCGTGTTCCCCGAGGCTCCGAGCTGCGCAGCCTGTAGCTAGTGTGATGCGGCAAAAGTCGTGACGCGATTCGAGAGCCACTGCGTCCCGCCCGGCGGCGTTGCGGTTCCTCCCAATAGCGCTGCCATCACTCGTCTCCGCGCCTGGCCGGTTCGGGCGCACCGGGCCTCTCGGTAGCCAGCAGGCTTCTGCCGCACCACACTGGTCCCCTGGCCGGGGCTCTCGGCCCCCGTCCATCTTGCGGAGTCGCCGGGCAGGGGCACACGTTGCGCCCGTCCCGGAACCGACCATTCCGCCACGAGGCCCGTCATGGCATCGCCCCGCATCCCCCCACCTCGGCTGCTCGTTGGATCCCTCGCCATGCTGTCGGCGCTGTTGTCGGTGCCCGTGGCCGGCCAGGTCAGTCAGACGCAGCTCGAAGCCGTGGCCGAAGGCATGGAGTGGCGCAACATCGGTCCCACGATCATGGGAGGCCGGGTGTCGGACCTGGCGATCGTGGAGTCGAAGCCCACCGTCTTCTACGTGGGCACGGCCACGGGTGGCGTCTGGAAGACCGTCAACCACGGGACGACGTTCGAGTCGGTATTCGACAACGAGGCCACCTCGTCCGTGGGCGACGTGACCGTCGCACCGTCGAACCCGAACATCGTGTGGGTCGGTACGGGAGAGCCGCAGAACCGACAGAGCTCACCGTGGGGCAACGGCGTCTACCGGTCGACGGACGCAGGCGCGACCTGGGAGCACCTGGGCCTGGAGGCCACCCATCACATCTCGCGGATCCGCGTCCACCCACGAGACCCGGACGTGGTGTACGTGGCGGCGGTAGGCCGTCTCTGGGGCGCGAACCCCGAGCGCGGCGTGTACCGGACCACCGACGGTGGAGAGAGTTGGGAGCTCGTCCTGTTCGTCGACGAGAACACGGGCGCCATCGACCTGGTGATGGACCCTGCAGATCCCCAGACCCTGTTCGCGGCCATGTACCAGCGCCGTCGGACCGGATGGGGGTTCAACGGGGGCGGCCCGGGGAGCGGGATCTACCGGACCACGGACGGAGGGGACTCCTGGCAGGAGATGACCGAAGGCCTGCCCGAAGGCGACAAGGGGCGTATCGGTCTCGACATCTACCGGGGGGATCCCAACCTGATCTTCGCGGTGGTGGAGGCCGATCCCCGACGCCCGGGCCAGGGTTTCTTCGGGGCGCGCGCCGACAAGAACGGCGTCTACCGGTCACGAGATCGAGGGCTCACCTGGGAGCAGACCAGCACGACCAACAACCGGCCCATGTACTACAGCCAGGTGCGCGTCGATCCCAGCGATCCCGAGCGGATCTACCTGGGTGGATCGGACCTCTTCCGGTCCAGCGACGGCGGGAAGACCTTCACGAACGATGCCGCTGAAGGCGTCCACCTCGACCACCACGCGCTGTGGATCGATCCCGACGACTCTGACCATATGATCCTGGGCAGTGACGGCGGGGTGTCGGTCACATGGGACCGCGGCGAGAGCTGGCGGCAGCTCCGCAACCTGCCCATCGCCCAGTTCTACGAGATCGGCGTCGACCAGCGGGACCCCTACCACGTATGTGGCGGGCTGCAGGACAACGGATCGTGGTGCGCACCCAGCGACACCTGGTCGAACCAGGGGATCCGCACGCGGGACTGGTACAACGTCGGCGGCGGAGACGGCTTCTACACGGTCATGCATCCGGATCGCCCCGGCATCATGTTCGCGGAGTCACAGGGCGGCAACTTGACCCGGGTGGACCTGGAGACCATGGAGCGCGCCCGTATTCGACCGGTCGCCCGGCCGCTGCCCGATCAGCCCGAGGGCGAGGAGGAGCGCGAGCTTCGGTGGAACTGGGATACGCCGGTCGTGTGGTCGTCTCACGATCCGAACACCGTGTACGTGGGAAGCAACGTGCTCTTCCGGTCCACCGATCTCGGGGGGACCTGGGAGGAGATCAGTCCAGACCTCACCCATGGCGTGGATCGTGACGAGCTCGAGATCATGGGCGTCAAAGGGTCGGAGCCGCAGATGTCCCGGAACGACGGGCAGTCGTCCTACGGCAATCTCGAGACGATCGCAGAGTCCCCGCTGAACCCCGGTCTGCTGTTCACCGGCAGCGACGACGGCAAGGTCCACCGCACCCGCGACGGCGGCGTGAGCTGGACCGACCTCACGGGCAGCTTCCCCGGGCTGCCGGACCGGACCTACGTGAGTCGCCTCGTGGCCTCGCGGTTCGACGAGGGCACGGTCTACGCCACCTTCGACGGCCACCGCAACGACGACTTCTCGGCCTACGCGTACCGGAGCGTCGACTACGGTGATACCTGGGAGCCGATCGTGACGGGCCTGCCCGCGACCTCGGTGAACGTGATCGCCGAGCACCCCAGGACCCGCGACCTGCTGTTCCTCGGCAACGAGACGGGCGTCCACTTCTCCGTCGACCGCGGTGACCAGTGGGCCCGGCTCGCCGGCAACCTTCCCACGGTGCCGGTGGACGACATCAAGATCCAGCCGCGGGAGAACGATCTGGTGATCGGGACCCACGGACGGGGCATCTGGATCATGTCCGACGTCACGCCGCTGGAGAACCTGTCCGCAGCGGTGCTCGCTGCGAAGGCCCACCTGTTCCCGGTTCGCCGTGCCACCTCCTTCGTGTTGCACAGGCCGCAGGGCTGGACGCCGGGGGTGTACGTAGCACCCAATCCGCCCTACGGCGCCCTCATTCGGTATCACCTGGCTCAGGACCTCGAAGCACCGGAAGCGACGGTTGCCGACCACGAGGCGGGGGCCGCCCCCATAGCCGAGAACGGCACGGGTGACAACGGGTCCGATCGTCAGCGTGAGGAGGAGGGCCACGACGCCGGGGCCGAGTCCACGATCACGATCCTGGACGCACAGGGCGAAGTCGTGCGCACGCTCGAAGGACCGGGCAAGGCCGGCCTGCACCAGGTCGTCTGGGATCTGCGGATCCAACCGGCGTTCGAGGTGGAGGAGCCGCAACAGGGTGGGGGCGGCTTCTTCGGGCGGGGCGTGTCGCCGATGGGACCCCTTGTCCTTCCGGGCTCGTACACGGTGCGGCTGGAGGCCGCAGGCGAGACCCATGAGACCGAGGTCTCGGTGCGCCTCGATCCACGGGTCGAGATCAGCCCGGCGGATCTGGCTGCGCGCCAGGACGCGCTCATGAGCGCCTATCGATTGGCCCGTCCTCTACACGAGGCCCAGGAAGCCGTACGCCGTCTGCAGGACCAGTTGACCGAGGTCGCCGAGCTGATCGAAGGACACGAGGGCACGCCGGAAGCGCTTTCCGAAGAAGTCGACGCGTTCAAGGAGGCCCTGGAGGAGCTGGGAGAGGATCTGACGGATGCGTCAGGTGGCGCCCGGGCGGCGTTCGCCATCGCCGGATCCACCACGCGGCCCACGGCCGACCAGCTGTGGCAGCTGGATCAGGCGTGGGAGGACGTACCGGGTCTCATCGAACGGTTGAACGAGCACATCACGCAGCGGATGCCGGCCGTCAACCAGCAGTTGAACGATCACGGCATCCGGCCGGATCCAGGGACGGCGATCGAGGTGCCACGGCGGGGCTAGGCGCCCCAGAATCTCAGCAGGCGGGTGATGTTGAAGCCGAGGCGCCACTCGTTCGGCTCGAAGCGGTGAGGCGTGCCGGGTAGGTACTGGGCAGGGTTCAAGCGAACCGAGTTGGTCACGAAGATCTTGAAGAAATGCCCGCCCGTCTCCAGCTCGATGCCGAGCGTTCCCGCGTCGTGCTCATGCTCCTCCACGGCTTCGCTGATGGTCCACTCCGCGAGGATGCTCCAGTGGGAGCCCATGTAGACCTGGCCATTCAGACCTAGATAGAAGCCGTCCTCCGCCTCGGGCGAAGTGATGCGGGGGTTGTGCACGTACGAGGGCACGACGCCGACCGCGAGCCGGCGCCACAGCAGCGCGTTGAGGATGCCCTGGGCGTAGTACTGCCAGTTACGCGAGTCGAAGGCGCCCCGCTCCGGCACCTCGGTGTTCACGGCTGCCCCGCCCAGGAGGCCGATCATCCAGGGCACGCCGTCCCGGCCACCTTCCGCTACGCGTACCTTCACGTTCAGGTCCCAGTTGTCGTCCAGATTGCTGCGCTGGAAGGTCGTGAGGACCCGGTCGTGGAACGCGTACGCCAGTCCGAACCGGTTGTTGACCGGGCCGTCCAGGCCCCAGAGCGTCTCTGCCCCGGTGGACAGCGCCGGCTGGAAGCGGTGAGAGATCTCGAACTGGAACTCACCCTGCCGGAGCGTCTCGGCGGTGGGGAGGTTGGCCGACTGCACGGAGTGGAAGACGGTTATGGGGATCTCCGCTCCGTCGTCGCCGCGTTGCCAGCGTACGCGCCGCTCCTCCTCTTCCTCCTGACTCGAGGCGGAGAGGGGCAGGAAGAAGACGGCCAAGCACAGCAGCACACCCAGAACAGCTCTCATCCTCACCTCCTCACGGGGCGTCGGCGGGTCGCAGCGCGAAGTCCAGCTCCAGCTCGATCTCGTTCGCCAGCTTCAGAAACATGACCTGCGGTATCTTGATGTCGAAGTCCGACAGGAGAACCTGGAAGCCGCACCGGATCCGGTATCCCTCCCCCAGAGGCTCGGCGGTGCAAGGGATCGTGCGGGCCTGCTCGCGGCCGTGGATGCCCAGCGCCCCCGTCGCCACAACGTGGACCGTCCCGTCGGCCTCGGGCGCAATCCGCTCGATCGACCCGCTGAACGTCGCGTACGGGTACTCGTCGACCTCGAGGTAGTTATCCCGCATGTGACGATTGCGGAGGCCGATCCCGGTGTCGAGGCCGGCGAGCTCCACCTCCAGGTAGAACTCCGTCTCCGGCCCTCCCGAGGACGACTCGAACCGGGACCCGTCGATGAGGACGTACCCGTCGATCCGATCGGTCACTCCGTCGAAGTCCTCGATGGGGGCCTGGGAGGTGAACCGGACCAGATTGTCCTGGTCTCGGTCCACGTGATACTCCTGGGCACCAAGGAGCGCGGGGATCGCCGACAGGGCGACGACGGCGGCGAGGCGGACGACGCGGCCTCCCAGGGCCGACCGCGGCAGGCAATCCACGGCTTCAGTTGCTGGCGGCGCCCTGATCGATCCAGTTACGGATGTTGGTCAGGTCGATGTTGTCGAGTGCGCCGCGGCCCAGGGGCATCTGCGTACCCACCTGTTGGCGGCCTTCCAACTTGATCACCAGGTAGCTGTCCTGGGCGTTACCGGCGATGACCCGGGTCTGGCTGGGCTCGTTGGTGGACGCGATGCCCACCAATGCGCCGTGGGAGCTTCCGGTGCGCAAGTCCAGGCCTGCCGCCGGGGTAGCCCCGTGGCAGCTGGAGCTGTTGCAGCCGATACGATTGAAGATCTCCTGAACGTCCTGTGCGAACGAGGGATTGGCCTTGATCTCCCTACCTCCGTTGCCGGGTGGACCGTTTGGATTGGTCGTGCTGTCGCTCGAGCAGCCCACCAGCACAGACAGGGCCAGGGCGCCGAGCACGTGGGGGGATCTTGTGGGCATCGTGTCCTCTCTCCGGGGGCGATTCAGGGTGAAACACACGTTCAACAATTCTTAAACCTTTAAACGATCGACCACCAGAGATCATTACACCAGGGCTCCCACGCAGCCAAGCGACGAGCCCGCCGCTTGGTTCCGCCGCCCGGGCTCTCGCGTCCCCGCCGCCCGTCCGGCTCCTTCCCGACTCAGGTTCGAGCGGGTTGCGGCGCCCTCGAGACGCCACCCACCTTGAACCACTCGTCACCCGTGAGCGTGGGGCGGCAGGCAGCGTACACATCTTCGGAGGCAGCGCGGAAGTGGCTATGACGCCCGACGGTGGGCAGGGGGAGAAGCGCCGACTGCGGGTAGGCGTCGTGGGCGGCTCGATCGCGGGGTGCGCGGCGGCCATCGAGCTGTCACGCATCGGTTGCGACGTGGCCGTCTTCGAGCGGTCCCGCGGGACGCTCACCGGGCGTGGCGCCGGCATCGGCACGCCCACCTCCACCTTCGACCTCCTCGTCGAACGAGACCTGATCGACGCCGACATGCCTCGCTCGACGGTGTCCCGCCATCCGTTCGTCGGCAGCTCGGACGTCGCCGGCCCCACCGGTCAGGCGGCCCTGGTCCTTCCCCTGGACATGGCGCTCGTCAACTGGGGAGATCTGTTCGGCAATCTGCGCAAGCGTGTGCCCGACCATGCGTATCGCTCTGGGGTCGGCGTGGTGGGCCTCGGGGCCGGGGGTGACGGCCGCGCCCTGGAGCTGGACGATGGCAGCCGCTACGAGGCGGACCTGGTGGTCTTCGCCGATGGATACCGGTCGTTCGGGCGCCGCACGCTCTTTCCGGACGCCAGATTGAGCTACCGGGGCTACGTGCTCTGGCGGGGTGTGCTCGAGGAGGCCGAGCTCGGAGACGCCAGCCCTCTGGAGGACGCCTTGTATCGGATTCACTATCAGGGGCTTCCTGGCAATGCGGTGTTCTACTTCGTGCCTGGCAGCTCCGGCTCGACGAACAAGGGAGAGCGGTGGGTCAACTGGGCGTGCTACGTGCCCGTGGCAGAAGAGGACCTCCCCGAGTTCCTGACGGACCGCGACGGTCGCCGGCATGAAAGCTCGCTGCCCCCGGGCGCGATGCGGCTCGAGGAGGAGGCGCGGCTCAAGGGCCTCATGGGGCAGCACTTGCCGCCTTACTTCGCCCAGATCGTCGCGGGGAGCGCCGACACCTTCGCGCAGCCGATCTACACCGTGACCGTCCCCGCCTACGCCAAGCAACGATGCTGCCTGTTGGGGGACGCGGGGTCGGTGGCTCAACCCTTCACCGGCAGCGGCGTTTTCAAAGCCACAAACAACGCCACCGATCTGGCGCGGACCCTCTCGGGGGGCCAGGATTTGGACCGGGCTCTGTCGGAATGGAGCGACGCGCAGGCCCGCACGGGCCAACGACTCACCGGGCTGGGGCGCCAGATGGAACAGGCGTTCGTTTGGGCTGCACCGGATTTCGGGCGTATGGAGGCGGCGGCAGCCCGGGCGTGGTGGAGCGAGGCGGTGACGTTTCCCGATGAATTCAGCTACGTGGGCGAGGAGGGGGATTGATCATGCGGGCCCGTGGCAGCCGCGCCTCGACGGTCCTCGCCAGCGGCACGGCGCTCGTTTGTCTGGCGTGCGGCGATGGCCCGAGCGGCCGCGCCGGTGCGGACGACCGCCCCGATCCACCGGCTGCCGACGGTGAGCTCGTGGCGGTGGGCGGCACCGAGATCTTCGTGCGCCGAATCGGCTCGGGCGACCCCATCGTCGTCGTCCACGGCGGTCCGGTGCTCGATCATGGATACCTGCTTCCACACTTGGAGCCGTTGGCTCGGGGGTACGAGCTGATCCTGTATGACCAGCGCCTCAGCGGCCGGTCGGCGGGGCAGGTGGACAGCGCGTCGGTGCGGGTCGAGACCTTCGTCGACGACATCGAGGCGCTCCGGCTGGAGCTGGGCCTCGGGCGGGTCCATCTTCTCGCCCACTCCTGGGGGGGGCTGCTGGCCCTGAACTACGCCGTCCGCTACCCGGACCGGTTGCGCTCCCTGGTGCTGGTGTCCCCCATGCCACCGAGCGCCGACCTCTGGCAGGAGGAGCAACGGCGGGTGGCGGAGCGGGTCTCCGCCGCCGATAGCGCGTCGATGGCGCAGGCCCGCTCGTCCGAGGCGTTCGCCCGGGGCGAGCCCGATGGGATCCGCGCAGCCCTGACGGCGGCGTACCGCATCCAGTTCCACGACCGCTCCCTCGTCGATCGCCTGACGCTGTTCGTGCCCGAAGACTACAACGACCGCAGCCGGCAATTCGGCTACATGATGCCCGACCTCATGGACTTCGATCTCACCGATCGGTTGGGGCGTATCGAGGCGCCGACGCTGATCCTCTATGGAGGCGACGAGCCTGGCGCGAGCATCAGCGGGGAGATCCTTGCCGACTCGATCGCGAGGGCCACGTTGGCCCGGGTCCCCGAGGCGGGCCACTTCCCCTTCGTGGAGCGACCCGAGGCGTTCCTGAGCCTCGTGGGCGACTTTCTCCGAGACCACCCCAACGACGACCCGTGAGGACCATGAACACGACCACCTTCGACAACGAGACGGTCAAGCGGCTGGCCATGGGCGATCTGATCGGCGAATTGGATCGCACGCGGCGAACGCTCGAGCGGGTGCCGGAAGACCGCTTCGACTGGAAGCCCCATCCCAGGTCGATGTCGCTCCACGAGCTCTCCGCGCACGTGGTCAACCTGCTGTTCTGGATGACCGTGACACTGCAGCAGACGGAGTTCGACCTGGCATCGCTGCCGGACGAACGGCGGATCCCCCAAACGCTGGACGAGCTGCTGGCGCTCTTCGATGAGCAGTCGGCCGTCGTCGCCCGAGCGCTGGACGACCTCACCGCGGCGGACCTCCTTCTCGATTGGACGTTGAGGGAGGGCGACAACGTCTTCTTCACGATGCCCCGAGGGATGGCGATGCGGGTCTTTTGCATCAGCCACATCGTACACCACCGAGCCCAGCTCGGCGTCTACCTCCGTCTGTTGGACGCTCCCGTGCCCCAGACCTACGGCCCCACCGCCGACGAGCCGGACATGGGATGACGGCAGACGGGGACGCCGCATGACCCCACGCGCGCTTCCCGTCATTCCGCTGGAGCAGGTGGTCCGGCTCTGGCTCCACCGACAGGGCCTGTCCGAGCCGCAGGGGTCGGTCCCGCTCGACAAGACGGCGCTCGTGGACCACCTGGAGCGGACGGGCGCGCTCCAGCTGGACACGGTGAACGCGGTGGAACGGGCCCACTATCTGACGCTCTGGAGCCGCTTCGGGCCGTACACCAAGGGGCATGTGGACCGGTGGGTGTATCGGGAGCGCGCCGCCTACGAGTATTGGGGCCACGAGGCCTCTCTCCTCCCCATCTCCCACCTGCCCCTCGGTCGCCGTCGCATGCGGCGATTCCCTCCGCCGAGGCTGAGGGAGCGGTCGTGGTGGCCCAGCTACACCACGTCCACCGCCTCGAAGCGCCGTGTGCTCCGCCGTCTACGGTCCGAGGGTCCCCTGGAGAGCGCTGACTTCGAGAGGCGGGCGAGCGAGCCCGCCGACGCCTCACCGTGGGGCATGCCCATGCCGAAGGAGGACACCCGGTCGCTCAAGCTGCTGTGGCACGACGGCCGCGTCGCCGTGCGGCGTCGCCGTCACTTCCGATGCGTGTACGACCTGGCAGAGCGGGTCTATCCGGAAGGACCCGTGGCGAGCACGACCGAATTCGAGGACAGCTGGCTCCTGGTGGGCCTATCCGGGAACGGGGTGGCCAGCGAGCGTCACCTGACGAACTACTTCACCGGGCCCTCTCCGACGGCCGCCGAGCGCAAGCGGATCATCCGTCGCCAACTCGCGAAGCGGCGGGTCGTGGAGGTGCGCGTCCAGGACCGGCGGGGCACGTTCCTCGCCCTGCCGGAGCACCTGGAGACGATCGACCAGCTGCCGGAGCCGCACGGCACGACGCTCGTCTGCCCGTTCGATTCACTCCTCTGGCAGCGCAAGCGGGCCGAGGAGCTTCTGGGCTTCGGATACCGCGTCGAGATCTACGTCCCCGCCGCGAAGCGGCAGTTCGGTTACTACGTCATGCCGATCCTGCACGACGGGCGACTCGTGGGCCGGCTCGATCCGAAGCTGCACCGCGACCGAGGGCTGTTGGAGATCAAGGCGATCTACCTAGAGGACGGCTTCAGGGGGGGCGCGGCCTTCCGGCGAGGGCTCGCCGAGTCACTGGAGAGCCTCCGGCGGTTTCTCGGCGCGGATCGTCTGGACCTGCCCGCCCGATGGCGTGCCTGAGTCGGCGTATGGTCCCCTCACCCCGAGGCCTGGGCGGCGGCGAGCACGGCGCCGGGACAGGTTTGGAGTCCTCCTCCGCTACCCCGCGGATCGCCCCGCAAGCGAGATCCACTGGCGCGCGACGCCGTGCAGCTCACCGAAGGCCGCCCACACGTCGTCGGACCAGGCGGCCACGCGTGGGGCCACGTCATGGGCGTCCGTGGCCCTGAGGACATGCGTCAGGTCCAACGTTCCGCGCGCCGCAGGGACCGGAGGCTTGGTCAGGCCGTCCCTGGGGCCGCTGAGCCAATTCTGGACGGCCGCGTTGATCCGCGAATCGCCGCCGTGATCCTGGGCCACGCACAGCCCGGTCAGGTGGGCCGCGTAGGACTTGGCGGACCTGCAGAACGTGTCGGGATGCTGGAGGGAGTAGAGGTCCACCAGCAGGCGGTGGAACCGGGCGTAGGCGAGCTCGGAGAACGACCTGGCGAGGAGGGTGTCCCACATGTCCTGGCAGCTCTCGAAGGTCCCGAACGGCTCCGCTCCGCAACTGCGGCAGCGGCCCGGGCCAACGGCTCCAGGATCTCCTTTCACCCCCTGCACGGGTCTGCCTCCGGCCTGCATTCCAGGTTCGCAGGGCAAGAGGTTCCCCCCGGGCCCCGTCCGATCTCCCTGACGTAGCCCCACCCCGGCCGTGTCGTTCCACGTCGGTTCGGGCCCGTTCGGGGCTCGATCAGGCCGGGGACATAGGTGATCCCGCATCGGCGAGCTCCCCCGGGTTGCCCCGGCCCCCACGCCCGAGCAGCTTCCCCTCCGACGTGGTGACGATTGCGGCGCAGCCGTTCCGGCCGGGCCGCCCGTCGGTGTCATGCGGACCCGGCGGCCCGATCCCATGACCCTGCACTGGAGCCTCTGTGATGACCCGACGGCGCTGGTTCGAGAGGGGCTTCGAGCTCGGGCTTCCTCCAGAGGCGTTTCCGGAGATCGTGGAGCGCGTCCGAGGGACGCCACCAAGGCTGGAAGAGCGCATTGCCCTGGTTCCGGCGTCGAGGTTGGCGAGGCGCTTGGACGATGCCTGGTCGATACAGGAGAACGTGGGACACCTCCTGGACCTGGAGCCGCTCTGGTCAGGGCGCCTGGACGACCTCCTGGAGGGAACGCAGGAGCTCCGTCCAGCCGACCTGCAGAACCGCAAGACGCATGCGGCCCGACACAACGAAGCGGCCATGACCGAGCTGCTGGAGAGCTTCCGCGCGGCTCGCGCGTCGGTGGTGCGCCGACTCGAGCAGCTACTGCCCACTGACCTGGCGCGCACCGCGTTGCATCCGCGGCTGAGGCAGCCCATGTCGATCGTCGATCTCTTCTTCTTCGTGGCAGAGCACGACGACCATCACCTGGCCACCATCTCGGCACTGGACCGGACCTTCGCACGCCCCTAGCGGCAGACGGTCCTCGCCTCATAGAAAGGCAAACGACGTGGCTTCACACGTGGAACGCTGTGAGCTGGCCCCCGGCCTGAACATCTCCCGGGTGCTGACGGGCCTCTGGCAGGTCGCCGATCTGGAGCGGGACGGGCGTCTCCTCGACCCCGTCGGTGCCGCAGATGCCATGCGTCCCTATGTCGACGCCGGTCTCACGACCTTCGACATGGCGGATCACTACGGCTCCGCCGAAGACATCGCCGGTGCCTTCCGGGAACATGGGCGTGACGGAGCGGCGGTTCAGCTGCTGACCAAGTGGGTGCCGCGGCCCGGCCGCTCGAGCCGAGACGACGTCCGGGCCGCCGTCCAGGTCTCGTTGGATCGGCTCAGAGCCGATCGTCTGGACCTGCTTCAGTTCCATGCGTGGTCCTATGCGGATCCAGGCTGGCTCGATTGCCTGTTCTGGCTCCAGGAGCTCAAGGAAGAAGGGCTGATCGCCCACCTCGGGCTCACCAACTTCGATACGGCCCACCTCCGCATCGTGCTTCACAGCGGCATCCCTGTCGTGTCGAATCAGGTCTGCTACTCCCTCGTGGACCAGCGGCCGAGCCTGGGCATGACCGAGCTGTGCCTGGAGCATGGCGTGAAGCTGCTCGCGTACGGCACGGTCGCCGGTGGCTTCCTGACCGAGCGCTGGATCGATGCCCCGGAGCCCGATTGGGACCGCCTCGAAACGTGGTCCCAGATGAAGTACGGCCGCTTCATCCGGGCCGCCGGAGGTTGGGAACGGCTGGGTCCGGTGCTGCAGGCCGTGCACGCGGTCGCGGAGAAGCACGGCGTATCCATGGCCAACGTGGCCTGCCGCTACATCCTGGACCGACCCGCGGTCGGCGGCATCATCATCGGAGCGCGATTGGGTCGCAGCGAGCACGTGGAGGACAACCTCCGCCTTTTCGAGCTGACGCTGGACGACGAAGACAGCGCCGCCATCGCACTGGCGGTGGCCGACCTCGATCCCGTCCCCGGGGACTCGGGCGACGAGTACCGGAAGCCGCCCTTTCTCACGGCATCCGGCGACCTGAGCCACCACTTCGACGAGTTCCCACCACCCTACGAGGCCATCGACGGCCCCGGCAGTCGCCGCCGCGTGGTCACGGGCACGGTATGGGAGTCCCTCGCGGGCTTCAGTCGGGCGGTGCGGATGGGGGACCGCGTCGTTGTGTCGGGCACCACGGCCACCCACCGGGATCGGGCTATCGGGGGAGACGACCCGGCGGCTCAATTCCACTTCGTGATCGACAAGATCGAAGGGGTCCTGCTCTCTCTGGGCGGTAGGCTGGACGACGTCGTGCGCACCCGCGTATTCATCGCCAGCGAGGAGGACTGGGAGCCCATCACCCGGGCTCACGGAGAGCGGTTCGGCCGGATTCAGCCGGCGAACACGCTGGTCCGGGCCGGCATCGTGGGGGACGGGTACCTGGTTGAGGTCGAGGCGGAAGCCGTGGTTGAGGGCTCGGCGCCCTGAGCGGGTGTGGTCAGGCGTCCCCGGCCGCTCGCAGAAACCGCCGAGCGAGCTGGGCCACCCGCAGGTTGTCCGCCTCCTCGGCCTCTGCCAGGATGCGCTCGACGTGGGGCACGAGACGAGCCTCCCCCCAATCGCAACCCGTGGCGACCTCGGCGCTGCGCGTGTCTCCCGCGTTGGCTCCCTCGATCAGGGCCCATGCCGCGGCTTCATCGAAGTACGGCGACTCGGGGTCGGGCAGGCTGTACCGAGGCTGGGGCTCGTCGCCCGCGTCCTCCTTCACGAACGCTCTGGACACGTCTTACTCCGGGTAGGAGGCGAAGCAGGGGGGGGCTCTTTCCGCCCCTGTCGTTTCGGCTGCGGAGCCGCCACGTTGGCGAAGAACCCGACATCCGGCCCACGGGGACCATGGACGACACCCACGCAGCCCGATTGGCGAGCGGCGCATTACCGAAGACCCCCGACGACCTCTTCGCGCGATTGCAGGAGCTCGGAATCGAAACCAATACCATCCATCACGCCCCGGTGTTCACCGTGGCCGAATCGAAGGCGCTCCGCGGACCCATCCCCGGGTGTCACACGAAGAACCTGTTCCTCAGGAACAAGAAGGGGCGCATGTGGCTGGTGGTGTGTCTGGAGAGCCGTTCGTTGGACCTGAAAGGACTCGGTAGGGCCGTCGGAGCAGGCAACGTCTCCTTCGGTAGCCCTCGCCGCCTCATGTCGTATCTGGGGGTGATCCCCGGGGCGGTCACGCCCTTCGCGGTGGTGAACGACGCTGGTGGTGCCGTACGCGTGGTCGTGGATCGCGACATTCTCGAGCAGGAGCCCTTGAACTTCCATCCTCTGGACAACTCCATGACCACGTCCATCGGAGCCCGCGACTTCGTCCGCTTCCTCGAGGCGGAGGAGCACGCGCCGCTGCTGCTGGACTTCGACCAAATCCCGCCCGGGGGCTGAGATGGCGCGGCGTTTCGGAGACCGGATCATCGAGGCGTATTACCTCGCGACTCCCCTGTTCTTTCTCGGGGACCTGGTCTTCCACGCTCCGGTGAGAGCGGCCGCGTTCCAGGCACCCGCCTGGCGCTACGCCTACTACGT
>JBDHLD010000188.1:0-4695 GCA_039586035.1 Gemmatimonadota bacterium
CACACCGTGGCGGTCCTCCCGTTCGGGACGCTGGGGTCGGACGACACGGACGCGTTCTCCGCCGGACTCCACGAGGACCTGCTCACCGAACTGTCCAGGGTCTCGGCGCTGACGGTGATCTCTCGCACGTCGGCCGCGGCGTACAAGGGCAGCGGCAAGTCGATAACGGAGATCGGCCGGGAGTTGGGCGCCGGCACGGTCATCGAGGGAACGGTGCAGCGGGCCGGTGGCCGCGTGCGACTCAACGTCCAGGTCATCGATGCGCGTCGCGACGTCCACCGGTGGGCCGAACGCTACGACCGGGAGCTCACGGCGGCCAACGTCTTCGACCTCCAGAGCGAGCTGGTGGCGAAGATCACCGACGCCATCCGAGCCGAGCTCACGCCGCGCGAGGAGGCGCGACTCAGCCACCGGCCGACGGACGACCTCGAGGCCTACCGTCTCTACCTGGAAGGCCGAGCCCAACTCGTCCAGCGCACACACGAAGGGATGCGACACGCGCTGGACAGCTTTCGCGCCGCCGTGGACCGAGATCCGGATTATGCCCCGGCGTGGGCCGGGCTCTCGGAAGCGGTCGCGCTGCTCGAGTGGTACCACTATCCCGTCCCGGACGATGCACCGGACGCGGAGGACGTGGCCCTGCAGGCGATCCGTCTCGATCCCGAGCTCGCGGAGGCCCACATGTCACTGGGCATCGCCCGCTCGATTCGCAGGGACGGACCCGCCATGCTCCAGGAGCTGGAGCGCGCCGTGGAGCTGCAGCCCAGTCACGCCGAAGCGCTCATATGGCTCGCCTGGTTCTACCTGCTGGTCGGACGTCCTTCCGACGCGCTCGAGCCCACCGAACGCGCCACGGCCCTGAACCCGCTGGCCCCGGCGGTACGCGTCTTCCGCGCCGAGGCGCTGCTCGCGAACGGTCAACCTGAACGCGCTCTGGAGGAAGCCTCGCGTGCTCGTGAGATCCAGCCCGACTACGCCCTGGCTCACTTCATGGAGGGGCTCGTCCTCCATCACCTGCACAGGCACGAGGAGGCCGAGTCCGCGTTCCGGATCACGGCCGGGTTGGCGCTCCCCCTCGGGTCACCTAGACAGGCCGAAGTCCAAGCCGCTCTCGCGTTGACCAGGATCGCCGCCGGCGACCGCGCCGGAGCGGAGGAGCGCCTGGCACAGGTCGAGGAAGAGGCGCCTGGCGATCCGTTCTGGACCGGGCTGGTGCATGCCGCGCTCGGAGACGAGGAGGCGTTCGCGGCCTTCGCCCGCATCGAGCGCTGGGGGTGGTTCGAGACGGAAGCCGTCCGATACTTCTTCCCCGACGAGCTCGGTTCCATACGGGACGACCCCCGGTACGGTCGCTTGCTTCGAGACGCCGATCGGAGTTGGGGGTGCGGGTGAGCGACTCTTCGTTCGAGGCCATCTACCACAGATCGCTGAGCGATCCCGAGGAGTTCTGGGGCGCTGCCGCGAACGACATCGCGTGGGTCCGGCCGTGGGACGCGGTCCTCGACCGGTCGGCTGCGCCGGCGGCACGATGGTTCGTCGGCGGCATGCTGAACACCTGCTACAACGCGCTCGACCGTCATGTCGAAGGAGGGCGCGCTGAGCAGGCTGCGCTGATCTACGACAGCGCCGCAACCGGAGGAACCAGGACCTTCAGCTACCGCGAGCTAAGGGACCGGGTGGCTCTCTTTGCCGGCGTATTGAGCCGGAACGGGATCGGTCGCGGCGACCGCGTCGTCATCTACATGCCGATGATCCCCCAAGCCGTCATCGCCATGCTGGCCTGCGCCCGTCTCGGCGCCGTTCACTCCGTCGTGTTCGGCGGGTTCGCATCCAGGGAGCTGGCGACCCGGATCGACGACTGCGACGCGAAGTTGGTGGTTTCCGCGTCGTGCGGGATCGAGCGAGATCGAGTCATCGAATACAAGCCGCTCCTCGACGGCGCACTCGAAATGACCGCGCATGAGCCTGGGTGCATCGTCTATCAGCGCGACATGGTGACGGCACGGATGCAGCCCGGCCGTGACCGCGATTGGGACGAGGAGATGGCGCTTGCCGAGCCGCATGACTGCGTCCCGGTGCTCGCGACCGACCCTCTCTACATCCTCTATACCTCCGGTACGACCGGTCAGCCCAAGGGGATCGTTCGCGACAATGGCGGCCACGCCGTCGCGTTGAAGTGGTCGATGAAGAGCGTCTACGACGTAAGTCCCGGAGAGGTCTATTGGGCGGCCTCGGACGTCGGCTGGGTGGTCGGGCACTCCTACATCGTGTACGGGCCGCTGCTCCACGGCTGCACAACCGTGCTGTACGAGGGCAAGCCGGTCGGCACACCCGACGCGGGCGCGTTCTGGCGGGTCATCGCGCAACACCGGGTCGCGAGCATGTTCACTGCTCCCACCGCGATCCGAGCCATCCGGCAGCAGGACCCCGACGGGTCGCTGATCCCCGAGCACGACCTGGGCGAGCTCCGCTCGCTCTTCCTGGCGGGAGAGCGGTGCGACCCCGACACGCTGGCCTGGGCGGAGAGGCAGCTGGGAGTGCCGGTGATCGACCACTGGTGGCAGACCGAGACGGGATGGTCCATCGCCGCGAGCTGCCTGGGCATCGACGCCCCCGCCGTAGTACCGGGCTCGCCGGGCCGACCGGCCCCGGGATGGGACCTGGTCGTGATGGGACCCGACGGGCAGGAGCTACAGCCCGGGCAGGTCGGTGCGCTGTGCGCCCGGTTGCCGATGCCCCCGTCGTCGCTCCCCACCCTGTGGAACGCGGACGAGCGATTCGTCGACACGTACCTCTCGGCGTTCCCCGGCTTCTATCAGACGGCGGACGCCGGCTTCATCGACGATGACGGATATGTCCACGTCATGGCTCGAACCGACGACATTATCAACGTGGCGGGACATCGCCTCTCTACCGGTGCACTCGAAGAGGTGCTCACCTCCCACCCCGACGTCGCCGAGTGCGCGGTCGTCGGCGTCTCCGATCAGCTCAAGGGCCAGTTGCCCGTCGGATTCCTCGTGCTCAAAGTGGGCGCCGCCGGCGGGGAAGACGAGGTGGTGCGCGATGTCGTTGCGTCGGTCCGCGAGCGAGTCGGGCCCGTGGCGGCATTCAAGTCCGCCGTCGTGGTCGATCGGCTTCCAAAGACCCGATCCGGCAAGATCCTGCGCGGCACCATCGCGCGCATCGCCAATGACGAGCCGTGGACCATGCCGGCAACCGTTGACGACCCCCTCATCTTCGACGAGATCGCAGTGGCGCTCTCGAGAATAGGGTATCCCCGATGAGTCGTGTGACAAGAGGATTCAGGCAGTTGGTAGCCCAGGCGGAAGCCGAAATCGAGACCCTGTCCGTCGAGGAAGCCAGGGCTGCCCAGTCGGCCGGCGCGCTCCTGGTGGACCTCCGAGACGTCAGGGAGGTCAAACGGGAGGGGAAGATCCCCGGCTCCTATCACGTACCGCGAGGCATGCTCGAGTTCTGGGTCGACCCGGAGTCCCCGTATCACCGCGACGCGCTCACCTCGGCCGACCGTTTGGTGCTCTACTGCAACCTGGGGTGGCGGTCGGCCCTGGCCGCCAAGACGCTACAGGAAATGGGCTTGTCGAACGTCGCGCACATTCGGGGGGGCCTCGCGGCGTGGAAGGACGAACACGGCCCCGTAGAGGGCGGGTCGCAAGAGGAGAAGACATGACCTTCAACGCCCTCGTCGTGCGAAAAGGCGAAGAAGGTTCGGTGAGCTCGTCCGTGGAGCGACTCGAGCCTGGACAGCTGCCGGAAGGCGACGTGACCGTCGCGGTCGAGTACTCGACCCTGAACTACAAAGACGGGCTCTGCCTCACGGGAGGTGGCGGTCTGGTTCGCGCCTACCCGCATGTGCCTGGGATCGACTTCGCGGGCACGGTCGAGGCATCCGACGATGCCCGGTACGAGGTGGGGGACAAAGTCGTGTTGACCGGCTGGCGAGTCGGTGAGCTCCGGTGGGGAGGGTACGCGCAGCGTGCCAGCGTGAAGGGCGACTGGCTGATCCCGCTTCCCGATACGCTGTCGACCCGCAGTGCGATGGCCATCGGCACGGCGGGCTTCGCCGCGATGCTCTCCGTCATGGCGCTGGAGGAGCACGGCCTGACGCCGGAGCGGGGCGAGGTCCTCGTCACCGGCGCCACGGGTGGGGTGGGCTCCATCGCGACCGCGGTCCTGGGCAACCTCGGGTACGAGGTGGCGGCGGTGACCGGTCGCCCCGAGCTGGCGTCCTATCTGCGGGATCTGGGGGCGAGCAGCATCGTGGCTCGGGAAGAGCTGGAGGCTCGTGGCAAGCCGCTCGAGTCCGAGCGCTGGGCCGGATGCGTCGACGCGGTGGGCGGCGCCGTCCTCTCGAGAGCGTTGGCCCAGATGAAGTATGGCGCGTCCGTCGCTGCCGTGGGCCTCGCTGGAGGCATGCGCCTCGACACCACCGTGATCCCCTTCATTCTGCGCGGCGTCAACGTGCTGGGCATCGACTCCGTCATGCAGCCGTACGACAATCGCGTGGTCGCCTGGGAGCGCCTGGCCGCCGACCTGCCCCTGGGCCGGCTCGAAGCGATGATCGAGTCGATCTCCTTGGCTGAGGTAGCGCCGCTTGGCGCCGCGATCTTGAAGGGCAAGGTCAAGGGTCGGGTCGTGGTCGACGTAAACGCCTGACGGACGTAGGCCGAGTCCCGA
>JBDHLD010000017.1:0-93137 GCA_039586035.1 Gemmatimonadota bacterium
ACCACGTCGGTGCCGTCGGACAGCGCGTCCACGTCCGCCTCGAAGGCGTCTTCCAGGAACCGGTCGATGAGCACCGGGTGGTCGGGGGACGCCTGAATCGCCCGGTCGAAGTAGGACCGCAGCGACGTCTCGTCGTACACGATCTCCATGCCCCGCCCGCCGAGCACATAGCTGGGCCGGACGAGGAGGGGGTACCCGACCCTGGTGGCGACCTCGACTGCGTCCGCCACGTTGGTGGCGACACCGTTCTCGGGCACCCTGGCACCGATCTTCCGGCACACGCGCTCGAAGCGCTCGCGGTCCTCGGCCCGGTCGATGGCGTCCACCGACGTCCCGAGAATCGGCACCCCGGCCGCCTCCAGACCCTTGGCCAGCTTGAGGGGCGTCTGACCACCGAGCTGGACGATGACCCCGAGGGGCTTCTCCAGACGGACGACCTCGAGCACGTCCTCGAGCGTCAGGGGCTCGAAGTAGAGCTTGTCGCTCACGTCGAAGTCCGTGGAGACCGTTTCGGGGTTCGAGTTGATCATGATGGCTTCGAGCCCGGCTTCCCGCAGCGCCATGACCGCCTGCACACAGCAGTAGTCGAACTCGATTCCCTGGCCGATTCGATTGGGCCCGCTGCCCAGGATCACTACCTTCTGCCGATCCGACGGCACCGACTCGTTCTCGTCTTCGTACGAGGAGTAGTAGTACGGGGTCTCGGCCGGAAACTCTCCGGCGCAGGTGTCCACGACGTTGAACGTGGGGTGGATGCCCCACTCCCGTCGTTGCTCCCTCACGGCCTGCTCCGTCGTGCCCCGGAGGTCGGCCAGCTGTCGATCGCTGAATCCCTCTCTCTTCATGCGGCGCATGGCGCCCGGGGTGACTTCGTCGAGGTCCCGGAACGACGCTTCCGTTTCGAGCAGTACGCGGAGCTGGTGCAGGAACCAGGGATCGATGGCCGTGGCCTCGTACAGCTCGTCCACGGTGAGCCCGGCCTCGAGGGCACGCCTGAGCTGGAACGGCCGGACGGAGCTGGGCTTGCGAAGCGCGGCCAGCAGACCTTCGCGGTGGTCGGCCTCCAGGCCGTCGTCCTCGAGGTGCCGACCGATGACCCAGCCCGAGCGACCGATCTCGAGGCCCCTCAAACCCTTCTGCCAGGCGGCGCGGAAGGTGCGTCCGATCGCCATGGTCTCGCCCACGGCCTGCATCTGCACGCCGAGCTCGTCGTTCGCCTCCGGGAACTTCTCGAAGGCGAAACGGGGGAACTTGACCACGCAGTAGTCGAGAACCGGCTCGAAGGACGCGGGCGTGCTCGTCGTGATGTCGTTGGGCAGCTCGTGGAGATGGTAGCCCACGGCCAGCTTGGCCCCGACCCGGGCGATGGGAAAGCCGGTGGCCTTCGACGCCAGCGCCGACGAGCGGGACACCCGGGGGTTCATCTCCACCACCAGGACCTCGCCGTCTTCGGGGCTCACCGCGAACTGGATGTTGCAGCCACCGGCCTCGACGCCGATCTCCCGAATGATGGCGATGGACGCGTCACGAAGGACCTGGAATTCGACGTCCGTGAGGGTCTGGGAGGGAGCGACCGTCACCGAATCCCCGGTGTGCACGCCCATGGCGTCGAAGTTCTCGATGGTGCACACGATGATGACGTTGTCCGAGCCGTCCCGGACCACTTCGAGCTCGAACTCCTTCCAACCGATGACGCTACGGTCGATGAGGACCTCGGTGATGGGCGACGCGTCCAATCCTCTCCGGACCTGGCGCTCGAACTCCTCGCGGTTGTAGGCGATGCCTCCGCCCGTGCCGCCCAGGGTGTAGCTCGGCCGGATGATGGCCGGATAGCCCGTGTCCTCGACGATCTCGAGGGCCTCCTCCAGCGACTTGGCGAAGCCGCCGTGGGGCACCTTCAGGCCGATACGGTCCATGGCCGCCGCGAACTCCTCGCGGTTCTCGGCCATCTCGATGGACCGGGCGTTCGCGCCGATCAGCTCGACGCCGTGCTCCTCCAGCACCCCGGACTCGTCCAGCTCCATGGCCAGGTTGAGGGCCGTCTGGCCTCCCATGGTGGGGAGGATGGCGTCGGGCTTCTCACGCTCGATCACCCGGGTGACCCACTCGGCGGTCAGGGGCTCGATGTACGTCCGATCCGCCAGGTCCGGATCGGTCATGATCGTGGCCGGATTGGAGTTCACCAGGATGACGCGGTACCCCTCTTCCTTGAGGGCCCGGACGGCCTGGGTGCCGGAATAGTCGAACTCGCACGCCTGGCCGATGACGATGGGGCCGGAGCCCAGGATGAGGATCGATTCCAGATCTGTACGCTTAGGCACGACGGCAGGTCACGAGAGGTGTCGAGGGCGCGACACGTTTACGGGCGCGGCCTCTCTGCGGGAGGGATGGGCCAGCGTGGCTCACTCGGCCTTTCCGGACTCCTTCCGCACTGCGGTGAGAAGAGCCAGGGCGAAGCCCCCCCAGACGTAGGTCAGGATGACCAGCATCGTGATCCAGGTGGGCTTGGTCATGGCGCGTCCTGGTGGACGTGAACGAAAAAACCTGCCTAACCTGTCAGGCCCGGAGGTGGAAAGCAACCCGCGACGGGGGCCTTCATGGGCCCCCGGGTCGAGCGCGCAGCCCCTCGGCCTCCCGGAGGCCCAGGGTGGGTGTCTTGCAGTCGAGGAAGGTCAGGTCGGTCGGCTCTGCCTCGATGGTCAGGTCGTAGGGTCCGGCGGTGCCCGAGTTGTCCAGGATCCCCACGAAATACCGGCCCGGCTCCAGCGTGCAGCTGAAGCTGTGGGTGCCGAAGGGAGCGACGACGCCACGGTACGTCGAGCTGCGAACTCCGTTGGACAGCTGCCAGGTCACGGACTCCATCCCGTCGATGAGGAACACCCCGGCCGACCGCCCGAGGGCCGCCGACACGTGGACCCTCGACCGCTCGCTCAGGTCGACGGCGTAGTAGTCCGTCGTCCAGGGATTCTCCAGCGTGAATCGCCCGGACAGGGGAAGCTCCACGGCGGGGGCTTCCAGCGGTGCGTCGTCCGGCTCGGCGGCGTCCGGAGGCAGTTGGAAGTCCCCAACGGTGTCCACCGTGATCTCGTAGCGGCGATCCACCGCGAGAGTGCCGGGCGCCACGAAGATCCGTAGGCGATAGGCACCGGCGTCGAGTGATGTTCGCGCGATGACGGCGTCCTGCCGCTCGTTCCGTTCGAAGGCGAAAGCGGGTGCGATGCCCACGAACTCCTCGACGCCGGAGGCCCGGTTCAGCTGGACCACGAGGCGCTGCTGCCAGGTACCCGTGGGCTCGCGGTCGGACACTCGGACCGTGAGCGCCGTTGGCGCCTCGAGCGCGAGCTCGTAGTGATCCATGCTGGTGAGACGAGTCGCCAGGTAGGGGTTGTTGAACGGGACGTCGATGGGGGCGGCCTCGTCGAAGGAGTTGGGCTCCAACGCATCGTCGCCCCCTCCCGTGAGGAAAAAGGGCGACGGCGCGTCGACGTGGCGGCCGTCCTCCAGAACCACGGACACCGGGCCGCTTTCGGCGTCCCAGGGCACCCACGACTCCAACGAGCGACCGTCGGCCGCCACGGTACGCAGGCGACCCGCGACGGCGCCGAACCGGACTTCACTGGAGGGCCCGAGGCGCCACCCGTCTACCGTCACGACCGCACCGAACGACGCGTGCCGGGGCGAGACGCGGGTGACGGGCACCACCCTCACCGTGGAGAAACCACGCACCCCACCCACCTCGGTGACGGTCACGGTGGCCGTCCCCTCGCCCAGGGCGACGAACACCCCGGCGCTGTCGACGACGCCGACGGTGCCCCTGTCGACCTCGTAGGTGAGCGGGACCTGTACCGGCTCGCCGCCGAGTCCGAAGGGGGTGGCCACGATGCGGACGGTATCGCCGGGCGCGGCAAGGGTGTCCAGCGGGACGACGGCTACGTAGGACACGGCCGGAAACGAGACGCCATCGTCGCCACAACCCGCTACTGTCGCCGCAGCGAGGAGTGGCGCGATCCAGGAGCGTCGGAGCACGCTGCCCCCCCCTCTCAAGCGCGAGCGATCGACCGATCGACCGTGGCCGGGTGCCGGGCGAGGGGCACACGCGGCGATCGGCTCAGTTCGAGAACTCCACGGTCAACCCAGCCGGGCCTCGGGGCAGGTTGTCCGTTCCTGCGGCGTCGGTGACGACAGCCACCGGGAATCCGAGCTCCACCTTGTCGACGTGGACACGGAAACCGATGCTGCCACTCTCGCTCACGGCTACCAGGCGACGCACACCCTCCGCCGAGGCGAGCTCGGTGGCGAACACGTGGGTGTCACCCGTGCCCTCGAAGCTGCGGAGACCTTCACCGGTGACGTGGATGACCACGGCGCCGGCGGGCTGGCCTACGACGGCCACGGTCGCCGCGAACGAGCCCGGACCCTCGGGTCCGGAGTCTCCGCAAGCCACGGTGCCTGACGCCAGGAGGGCCATCGTCACGAGCCACGCGAACCTCGTCATCGCGGCTTGCCTCCTCTCCGGAACTCCAGGGGAAGCACCACCCGACTGCTACTCGGCGCCAGGGTCACCGGTGCCGTGGGCGGGAGCCCCGGGTTGTCGAGGAGGAACGCCCGGAAGTCGCCCAGGTCGTAGACTCCGTTGGTGTTCCCGTTCCGGTCCAGGTAGTCGCGCTGTGAGAGCGTGGGTCCGACTCCCGCTCCGAGGAAGGGCGCGGTCAGCGCCTGGGTGCCCACGGACGGGGGCGCGATCTCCAGCGTGAGTGCAGCGGTCGCTTCGAGACCGATGGCGTCACGGGCCCGGAGGGTCAGCTCGAACGTGCCGGCCTCCATGGGAACGCCGGCTAGTCGGCCGTCGGCTCGGAGCAGCAGACCGTCCGGGATCCGGCCGGTGAGGAGGGCCCACTGGACGGGCAGATTGGCGTTCTCCGCCTCGAGGACGACCGCGGCGTCCACCGCGCCCTCCAACTCCACGCGGGCCGGCGTGGCCGTGGTCCCGAAGGTGACGTCGTACTCGGCGGTCGCCGTGACCGGGGCGTCCATCACGACGCTCACGGGGTTGGGCGAGCCAGCCAAATCCCCGGCCCACTCGCGGAACGCGAAGCCGGTGCGGGGGACCGCGGTGAGCGAGACCTCGGTTCCCACGTCGTACCACCCGTCGGGCGACGACGGGAAGGCCTCGAGCTGTCCCGGATCGATCCCCTCGGCCGCGCTGACGAGGGTCACGGACAGACGCATCTCGAGGTCGCCCCCGTACGTGGCCACCAGCGTCGAGTCCGAGAGCCCGGTCGTGAACTGCCGGATCCTGGGCGTCCCGTCCTCCCATGCCAGGAAGCCGGCCCGGACGCCCTCGCCCACGGCGCTGCCCGCCCCCGCTTCTATGGTATGGGACTGGAAGGGCGCGCTGCTCAGCGTGATGTCGGTGGGCGTGGGAGCTCCCCCGTCCACGGACACCAAGGCCGGGTTCCCGTCAGTGCCTCCCGCCTCGATGCTCAGGGTCTGATAGCGGGTCAGCGCCCGAAAGCTGACGTCGTCGCCCTGCATCTCGATGTCGAGGACGGTCAAGCCGGCGGCACCGCCATCGTGGGACCACGACCCTGGATTCGACCCCGCGTGGAAGACGCGGTTGTCCGTCGCGCCCGGGAACAGGTCTCCCGCGTCGCCTCGGTCGTTCCCCGATAGGGCGGCCTCGTCGAGGCCATCTCCCGCCCGGACCCACACGGCCATGTGCGTCGGGTCCGCGTTGACGTTGTTGGCGGCCCAGCGCTGGTCGAGCACGTCCTGGTCGACGTGCCAGATCAAGAGCCCGTCGCCGAACAGCTGCTGGTCGAACCCCGTTCGGTTCCGGTTCTCCAGCAGGAAGTACTCGTTCGCCCCGTCGCCCGAATCGATACGGTAGACGCGCCGGTCCACTTCGACGGGGGTGAGCGTGAGGACTCCGTGGTCCTGGCCAGGCGCGAGGGTCTCCACGTCGACCCAGCCCAGCACCGACTTGCTCCACGCGCCCATGTGGCACGGCCGTGCCGGGTTTCCCCCCCGACAGCCCCAGGCGCCGGTGGCCATGACGTCCCACCGGCCCGCAGCGCCGTGCACTCCGTCGTTTCCGTTGGTGTCGTACAGATCGGGAAGGCCGAGGCCGTGGCCCAACTCGTGGGCGAACACGCCGATCTCGTTGATCACGTCGGTGGGAAGGCAGGACTTGGCCGGTTGGATTGTGTAGTCGTCGATGACGATGGCCGTGGGCGCCCCGGGCAGGGTCGAGCTCGACGCGGTCTTCGTCCGGTACGACTGACCCGCGGCGAAACGCAGCGACCAGCGGTGCGACCAAACCCGGTCCCTGTTGCCATCGCATTCGGCGCCGGCGGTGGGATGCATCACCGCGAGCACGTCCACGAAGCCGTCATCGTCCCCCGAGTTCGGCACGCCGTCCAGGCCATCGTTGTCGAACTGCCCCCAATCGATCGACCCGTCGTCCAGCGCCGTGAGGAGCTCCGTGATGAAGGCACCGACCTGGCCGGGCGTGGAGAGACCACCGACACCTCCCGAAACCTCGAGGGCGGTCCTCGACGAGCGCTGCCAATCCAGCGTGACCCCCACCAGGTCGAGCAGCCCGCCCGATTGCTCGGCGTAGTAGTCGGGTATGGTGCCGTTGGGGTTGGGGCCGTCGAAGAAGTGCCGCTGCACGACGTCTCGGGCATAGGGCGCCGTTTCGGGGGAATCAGCGTACAGGCCGAGCACCAGCGGGAACGCCAGCGTGCCGCTCACCCCGCCGGGTCGCTCTCCCAGCGGCGTGCCCGAAGGTCCAGCGCCGGCTGCTCCGTCGCTGTCCACCAGGAGCGGGGCGCCGATGCGCGTCTTCCATCCGCGGGCGAAGCGGAACGCGTCGGGGTTCTCGGCCCGCACCCGGTAGTACGCGTCCGGCGGCCGGGTGCCGTGCACGAGCCCCAGCAGCTCTACGTCCTGCGCGGCCGCGGGAGCAGCCACGAAGGCCAGAGCGACCAGCGTGGTCGCAGGGAGTATGCCGGCTTTCATGGTTCCGATTCGCCGATCCGGACGGAAGTGCGTCTGTCTCGCGCCGGCCCGTGACGCGGGTGCGTGCCGCTAATAAACCGCCTCCCTCGGGCGGTTCCTGGGTTCCGCCCCATCAGGCCTGCCGGTCGATCCCTCGGATCTGGAGCTCGGCCGCGACGTCCTTCATGCCGTCGATGACGTTCTGGATGTGCTGAGTCGGGTCGATGTCGAGCAGCTCCATGCCCCGAGCGACGTCCTCCCGGTGTACGCCGGCGGCGAAGGCCTTGTCCTTGAGCTTCTTCTTGACCGACTTGGGCTTCAGATCGTCGATCCCGTTGGGCCGCACGAGGCAACACGCGTATACCAGGCCGCTGAGCTCGTCACAGGCGTAGAGAACCCGATCCAGCTCGGTCTCGGGTGCGACGCCCGTGAATTGCTCGCCGTGGGCGAGGATCGCGTGGATCACCTCCTCGGGATAGCCCCGCTCGCGCAGCTCGGCCACGCCTCGGTGTGGATGCTCGTCAGGGTACTTCTCCCAGTCGAGGTCGTGGAGCAGCCCCGCCAGGCCCCACAGCTCTTCGTCCTCTCCCAGCATGCGTGCATAGAATCGGACCGCGGCCTCCACCGCGTACATGTGCTTTCTCAAGCCCTCGTTTTCGACCCACTCCTCGAGCAGCTCGACGGCATCGGCACGGTTGGGCAGCGACATGGGCTCTCCGTGGTTGGTGTGTGGGTGCGATTCGAACGGTCCAGAGGCGACGGGCCGCGGGGCCGAGGACCACGACGCGAACGGCGTGTGCTAGGTACGCGTCGACGCCTCCCGCCCGTTCGTGGCCGCGGTCACGGCCGCCCGTCGTCCGCCGTCTCGAACAGGGATCGATCGAGCCCCGGGACCAGCCTCAGGGCGTTTTCGTAGTAGATCTTCCGTAGCACCTCGTCCGGCAGGTCCACGCCGTAGATCTTCCAGTGAGCGTGACGCGGTCGGTAGTAGTCGAAGTACTCGTCGGCCGTTTCCAGCACCCGGAAGTAGACGTGGTACTCCTCCGGCGCCCACGAGTCCTTCCCAAACAGAACCCTGTCCTGATACTCGATCAGGAAGGCCCGGGCTGCCCGGGGCTGGCGTCCGATCTCCGCGAGCACGGCGCCCAGCTCCACGTACATGTTGGGCAACTCGTCCAGAAGCTGGCCCAGTCGCCCCAGGTCGTTGGCCAACCACGACATGTGCGCGCTGATGAAGTTGGTCTCCGGGTGCTTCCGGATCATGTCCCAGTGCTCGCCCATGATCTGCTCGAAGCTGGGCTCCGGCGGACGCATGCGGCGAGGGCGCTGCTTCAACTCCAGCCACCGCTCGTTCAAGCTGTCACGAGGCGACCAGAACGGCGCTGGATCTCCGGTGTGGATGAGGACCGGCACACCCAGCTCGCCGGCCTTGGCCCAGATGGGATCGATTCGGGGGTCGCTGGTGGCGACCCGCCCGTTCGCGTCCTCCACGTACATCCCCAGGTTCTTGAAGATCTTTAGGCCTCGCGCCCCGTTGCGAACGTCCTCCTCGAACCGTGCCACGGTGCGCGCGGTCCAGTCGGGTTCGTCCATGCCGTCGAAGTCGACGTTGGCGAAGAGAACGATGCGCCCCGGATGGCGCTCCGCGAGGTTGTTGATCCCCTCCTTCAGCTCGGCGCCGCTGCGACCCGACAGGTTCACGGCAATGGCCATGTTCATGGCGTCCATGTCCGCCACGTACGAGGCCGACTGCGCTTCATCGGCTCCATTGCGCAGGTGCGCGTGGATGTCGATGAAGGGGAAGCTGGCCCGTGTCGGTCGATGCTCGGGGACCACCAAGGTGGAAACGGGCTGGTAGGCCTCGAAGTCCATACGGAGGTTCGGGTCGCCGTCGCCCCCCTGCGCGGCGACGGGCGCAGCCGCAGCCAGCAGGAGAGCTGCGGTGCCAAGGACGGTGCGGATCGCGGCTCCACTCATCAATTCGTTCTCTCTGGTCTCGATTTCGGGACTGTGAGATCGTCGGTGCTTCTCGGGATGGGCCCACGCGGCGTGGCGCGGGAGCACGTCATACCCGGGAAGACGGGCAGAGGTGCGAGACCGCACAGGCCTCGCATCTCGGGGACCGGGCAACGCATACCTGACGCCCGTGGAAGATCAGGAGATGTGACAGCATCGTCCAGCGATCCCGGGGGAAGAGCTTCATCAGGTCGAGCTCGATCTTGTCCGGCGTGGACTCGCGCGTGAGGCCGAGCAGGGTCGAGAGACGCTTGACATGGGTGTCCACGACCACGCCTTCGTCGATCCCGAAGGCGTTCCCGAGGATCACGTTCGCCGTCTTCCGCCCCACGCCGGGCAGCTTGACCAGGGTATCCATCTCCTGGGGCACCTGCCCGCCGTGCTCGAGCGCCACGCCGCGGGCGAAGCCGATAATGCTCCGGGCCTTGTTCCGGAAGAACCCCGTCGACCGGATGATCTCCTCCACGTCCTCCTGAGCGCCGGACGCCAGGTCCTCGGCGGTCGGGTATCGGTTGAAGAGCCCGGGCGTGACCATGTTCACACGCTCGTCCGTGGTTTGCGCCGAGAGGATGGTGGCCACGCCGAGCTCGAACGCATTGCGGTGGTGCAACGCGCAGTGGGCGTCTGGATACTCCTCAGCGAGATGGTCGTAGATGGCCTCGGCCCGTTCCTTCCGGGCGCCCTTCGATTCCCTGGGCATCATGCCTCTCTTCGGAGATCGCTCTTTTCCGTCGCCGGCTGGGAGCGCGGCGGTCATGACCCGGGTCTCGCCCTGGCTTCGGACTCCCAGAGCTCGAGCATCGACGGGTCTTCGCGGCGAAGCAGCCCCCGGAGGCCCTGCCGCCACGATCGCTTCTTCACCAACACCAGCTGAAGGTGCCCGCCACCCACGTCCACGCCGTCGACCCAGATGTAGTGGACGTCACCGAGCGTCTCCGGTCTGGGGATCGTCCACTCCCCGCCGTGCCAGCCGAACGACAGCTCGGTCGCGTCCTCGAACGCGTGGGGCGTCCACGTCTGCTCGATGAAGAAGTGATTCTCCACCTGGAACACGCCCTCGGCAATCCGGTCGCCGTGCTGATAGTACCACGGGTCGAAATCGAGCCCCTCCGCGCGCTTGAAGCCTTCGTCCATGGCGTAATCGACGCCCCCCAGCTCGTCCTGACTCGCCAGCGATTCGAGGTGATGCCGCAGCTCGTGCGTCAGCGTTTCCCACAGCTCCTCTTCCCAATCGAAGTCCGGGTCCAACTTCGCGAGCTCCCGGAACGACCCGTGGTAGATCACGACGACGGAGCGGGTCGTTTCGGGGCCGGTCCAGTCGGACGGATACGACTCCGTGAGGCAATGCCCCAGCGTGTAGATGTCGGGCAGCGTTGGGTGAGGCAGGGCCTCGGCCGACACCGTCAGGCCATCGATACCCTCGCGGTAGTGATCCGGGATCGAGGCGAAGGCCTTCCGGGCCTTCCGCTGGAAGACGTCGAAGCGCATCAGACCGTCGCACCGGAGCGCCGCATGCTGCCGTCCCGCGGAGCGGAGGGCGGAAGCCGAGAGCCGGGCCTGCTCAGGCCCCCTCCCGCGGCCTTTCCGTGCTCATGGTCCGCTCGACCAACCACCGGTTCGCCAGCAGGACGACCACCAGCACGATGGCCCATTGGATCAACACCGTGCCGATGTTGTACGCGGAGAACAGCGTCCACGTCTCGGAGAAGCTGGCCTGCCGCGCCTGGACGAACCACCAGATCATCAGCACGACCGCCTCGACGAGCACCAGGCGGATGGCCCAGTCCCACCAGGCCCCGATCCGGATGTCCGAGTGACCGGTGTTGATGAACTCCTCACGCCAATCGGTCACGCCGTACTTGACGACGGCGAACGCGAAGAACAGTCCCGAGAGCATGAGGCCCACGCCCCAGACCCAGTCCTGATTCGCGAACACGTCCATGCTCAAGGCCGACGGAAGCCCGCACGTGAAGCCGGCGATGCCCACGACGGCGATGGCTTTCCTCCGGGCCAGACCCAGATCCATCAGGATCCGGCTCGCCAGCTCGATCATGGCCACCAGACTGCTCCACGCGGCAAAGACCAGCGCCAGGAAGAAGACGGCCATGAAGAACTGGCCGCCCGGCATCCTGGCGAAGAGCTGGGGAATCCATATGAACGTCAGACCCTCGTTGCCCGCGCCGACGATCTGGCTGGCGGCATCCGGCATGATGGAGAACACGGTGCAGAGCACGGCGATGCCCGCGAGCAGCGACATGGAGTTGTTGCCGAAGCCGATGACGAACGCGTTCAGCGCCGTGTCCTCGTTGGCCCTCATGTACACGGCATAGCTCAGCACCAGCCCCCACCCCGCCCCGGTGTCCCAGGCGTTCTGCGTCAGCGCCTCGAGCCAGATCCGGTAGTTGGCCAGCTCGGCCAGGTTGGGCGTGAAGAGGAAGGCCAGACCGTCGCCGGCCCCGGGCAGCGTCAGGGCCTTGATGGCCAATACGATGACCAGGATGATCAAGCTCGGAATCAGGATGCGAGCAGCGGTCTCGATCCCTTTCACGCCCTTGGAGACCACGAAGACACCGAGCGCCATGGCGACGGCGTGGGTGATGACCGCACCGTCGGTGGCCGCGTAGGCCTCCCAAAGGGCTCCAGGCTCCGCCGAAGGGATCTCCCGGGTCAGCGACGCGACGAAGAACCGGATGGTCCAGCCCATCACGACGCTGTAGTAGAACATGATGGCGATGGCTACCCACGCCACCCATGCCCCCATCCACCCGAACTTGGGGCCAAGGGTCTTGGCGAACGCGCCGATGAGCCCTCGGCGCGTTCCTTTCCCCATCCCGAACTCGAGGATCAGCAGGGGAATCGACCAGAGCAGGAGAAAGCAGGCCCAAGCCACCAGGAAGGAGCCACCGCCGTTGCTGGCCGCGATCCGGGGAAAGCGCCAGATGTTGCCGGTGCCCACCGCCATGCCCAGCATGGCGAGCAGCATCCCCCATCTCGAGCTGAACACCTCGGATCTGCTGGACAAGCGGCCCTCCCCGCTGGGGTTCGCCTTCAGGTGTGATCAGGGAAAAGTCGGCCCAACATAGTCTTTCCCCCGGCGCGGCGACCAGCCCGGCCTCGGGACCGCTGCTGCGTGTTGGGACGGCTGGCCGGGCGCGGGTGGGGAACGCCGCCGCACCGTCGGGGGTGCAACAGACCATGCCGATCTACGAATACCGCTGCGCCGCCAACGACCGGACCGTCGAGGTGCGACACGGCATGGGAGAGAAGCTTCGCACGTGGGGGGAGCTCTGCGAGCGGGCGGGTCTGGACGTGGGAGACCTGCCGGCTTCTGCACCGGTGGAGCGACTGCTCTCCGCAGCCCTGGTGAGCCAGGGCACGCGTTCCCCACCGGAAGCGTGCGGCCCGGCGTGTCACTGCGCCGGACTGGAGGCGTAGCCACCGCCGCCGGACGGGTCGAGCTCCTCCGCTTGCCGGCCCCACGCCGGCGGCCCGCCGCGCTCTGAGTCGTGGCGCTAGTTCATCGGCTCCGGCGCCACCGCGTCGGCCCCGTCCTCCTGCTGCCCCACTTCCAGGTCGTTCCAGTTGAGGATCGCATTCCAGACCAGGGCGTGGTTGCCGTGATTCTGGTGCCGGTGGAGGGCGTCGAATCCGAAGATCACGACGTGCCCCTCGCCCAGGGGCGTCGAGTAGATGGCCGGATCCTCGGCCAGGGAGCCGGCGCTGCGGGCGGCGCCGCTCAGGAGGAGCTCGCTACCGGCGGCGTACTTCACCGGTACCCGGTAGTCCTCGTCGTCCGGAACGTTCAGGTACGGTCCGAACTGATGGTAGAGCGGCAGCGTCTCGCCGTAGCCGTACACGATGGGATCGGCAGGGTTGACCACCTCCCCCTGCAGGATGGAGCCGGGAATGAACATGGTCCCGCGGGGGCGGAACGTGACGTCCCGTAGGAAGCCGAACTCCACCGGAATGGATCCCGCCGTGCCGATGGCGATGAGGGTGCCCCCCTCGTCCACGAAGGTCCGCAGCGCCTTCAGGCCGTCGAAGCCCATGCCTCCCGTGATGTCCGCTTCGCCGTCGGGCGTCCCGTGGCTGGGGAACTCGTCGGTGCGCGTATACGCGAGCGGTCCATGCTCGGGATCCACGCCCTGGAAGATGCTCTTGGCCGTGGCGCGGGTCCCCTGGTGCGGGAACACCACCACGTCGAACTGGGCCCGGAGATCCATCCCGGCCAGGTCCTTCTCGGAGATGTAGGCATACTCGAGGCCCGCTTGATCGAGGGTGAAGCGGGCCCACCCCTCGTCCTGAGTCCGGGTCCACGTGTGGAGGACGGCCACCCGCGGCATGTCCATGGGGTGGTGGGCTATGCCTCCGAGCTGGGTGTCTTCGATGGTGTACGCCGTCATCCCGTGCTCGGCGGCCCACGCCTCCAGGTCGTCCCGACCGATCTCCCAGGGACGGAGCAGCCAGGCTCCGGGCGCCACGGTTCGGTCGTCGTCGATCGTGATCTCACCGTCCGCGACCACCACCTCGACCCCTGGTCCCAAGGCCAGGCGGGCCTTCATGATGTGGGCCGACGCATTGGGAACCACCACGTGCACACCGCTCTCTTCGTCCCCGTCGATGTGCTCGTAGGCGCCGGCCATGCGGATCTCGTCATCCACGAGGTCCAGGTCGAGCTCCTGGATCGCCGGATCGTCCACCGCTTCCACCGTCACGTTGAACATCAGCGGGTAGGTCCAGGCCACGTCGTCGTAGGGCGAAGGGGCGTCGTCCGGGAAGTCCTGCGTTTCCATGAGGGTCTGGACGAAGTTCCGGTACGGCTGGTCCATGCGGATGACGTAGTCGCCCTCGGCCACGGTCACGTCGCCGAACGTCCCGTCGTCTTCTGCCCGGTGCACCTCCATACCCTGACGCCTGAGCAGGTTGAGCATGTAGGACGCATCGGCCCTGCGAGCCTGGTCGGTGGGCACGACGTAGCCGTAGGGCGCTTCGGCCCGGCCCTTCTCCACGGCGTTGCTGGACTTCCGCCAGAAGTTGTCGAGCACCCGAGAGCGGTTTTGGGCCACGAGGTAGACGGCATTCAACGCGCCGGTCTGCATGTAGTTCGTGTTGTTCCTGAGCGACCACACCGTAGTGTCCCGAGGGGGATTGGGCCGATACCACTCGACTTCCGTCGACCTTTCGTTGAGGCCCCGCTCCATGGTGTTGGGAATGGAATTGCCGAACGTCTCGTAGAAGCGCCCCACCGCGTTCCGGGTGTTCGTGACCCACAGCAGGTAGCCCGGATACCACCCCGTATAGAAGCCGTGCGTCCAGACGCCCGGCATGCCCAGGGCCGTGAGGTTGGTCACTTCCCAGTTGGACATCCACTGCCACTCGCTGACGGCGATGGGATCGACCGTCGGGTTGTAGGGGCCGGTGCCGGTCGAGACGTACAGGTAGGGGACGGACTCGTGGAGGTCGTGACCGACCGGGTAGTGCCAGTCCAGGAAGAGCCCCACCAGCTCCTGGGTGAGCCGAGCCGTGAGCTGGAGACCGTCCCGGTTGTTGTCGTGGAAGATGTACTTGCCCCAATACGGTGGCCCCGGCACCCGGTCATCCGTGTCGTAGACATCGGCGTTGTAGCGCCGGTGCCAATCCACGACCTTGTCCCGTCCGTCGGGTTCGGCCACCGGCACGATGAACACCACGACGCTGTCCCGGATCGTCTGGATCATGGGGTCGTCAGAGACGGCCAGCCTGTACGCCATCTCCATGACCATCTCGGGTGGGCCCGTTTCGGTGGAGTGGAGACCGGCGTAAAAGGTGTAGATCGCGGGGAGGTCGGCCACCAGCGCTTCCGCCTCGGCCACCTCCGTGACTCGGGGGTCCGACAGCCGCTTCATGCCGGCCTTCACGGCCTCCAGGCGCGCCAGGTTCGCTTCGCTCCCGACCTGGACCAGGGCCAGGTCCCGACCCTCCTCCGTCCGGCCGAGACGCTGGAACGCGACCCGGGCAGACGACGCGGCCAAGGCCTCCATGTAGCCGTAGATCTCCTCCACCCCGTGAAGCACGCCCGGCTTGCCCACCGGATGTCCGAAGTGGTCGGTCGGAGAGACCACGGCCGGCGCCGCGGGCAGATGGTCCACCGTCGGATTGGTGTACTCCGGCATGGTCGTCCAGCTGCGAATCAGGCGCGTGGACTCCACATCCACGGTCTGTCCCCACGGCGTGGCAGACGGGATCTCCCGGGCCTCGTGCCAGTCGAATTGCTGTGGGATCTCCTGCGCGCCCAGCGAGGCGGCGAGTCCCCAGGCGACGACGGACGCCATTGCCGCCATGGCAGAAAGGGTTGGGTGACCACGGGTCATGCGACCTCCAGGGTATCGATGGGGGACCGGCCGCCCATGCGGTCACGGCGGCGCGGTGAGTCGGGCTAGCTTCTCGACCAGTCCATCCGAAGGCGGTCGGTGACCCACGCCACGACCTGGTCCTTCGACACCCGCACCTGCTCCAGGGTGTCCCGGTCCCGGATCGTCACGGAATCGTCCTCGTTGGTCTGGCCGTCCACGGTCACGCACCAGGGCGTGCCCGCTTCGTCTTGCCGACGGTAACGGCGCCCGATGGACCCAGCGGCGTCGTAGAAGGAGGGAAGGGCCGCCTTCCTCAGGTCCTCGTGCAGCGCGGTCGCGATCTCGGGCAGGCCATCCTTCTTCACGAGCGGGAAGATCCCCACCTTCAAAGGCGCGAGGGCCGGATGGATCTTCATGACCACCCGCTGATCGCCCTCGACCTCCTCCTCGGTGTACGCGTCGGCCAGGACCACCAGGGCCGTCCGGTCCACGCCCATGGACGTCTCGACGACGAAGGGCACGAACCGGTCGTTCGTCCCGGGATCGATGTATTCGAGGCGCTTGCCCGAGTACTCCTGGTGTCGGGAGAGGTCGAAGTCGGTTCGGTTGTGGATCCCCTCGAACTCCTTCCAGCCGAAGGGGAATTCGTACTCGATGTCGTAGGCCTTCTTCGCGTAGTGCGCCAGCTCGTCGGGCCCGTGCTCGTGGAAGCGGAGCTTGTCCGCTCTCACGCCCAACGCCACCTGCCACGCCATTCGGCGCTCCATCCAGTACTCGAACCACTCCTCGTCCTCGCCCGGGCGGACGAAGAACTGCATCTCGGCTTGCTCGAACTCCCGGGTCCGGAAGATGAAGTTGCCTGGCGTGATCTCGTTGCGGAACGCCTTCCCGACCTGGGCGATCCCGAACGGGATCCTTTGACGGGCCGTGCCCTGCACGTTCAGGAAGTTCACGTAGATCCCCTGGGCCGTTTCCGGTCTCAGGTAGACCGTGGCTGCCGCGTCCTCCACCGGTCCCATGAAGGTCTTGAACATCAGGTTGAACATGCGAGGCTCGGTGAAGGCGTCGCGGGTGCCGCACGTCGGGCACTGCCCCCCCTGGACCTCCTCCATATCGGCCCGAAACCGTCGATGACAGTTCGTGCACTCCACCAGCGGATCCGTGAAGCCTTCGACATGCCCCGACGCCTCCCACACCCGAGGGTGCATGAGGATGGCCGCGTCCAGACCCTCGATGTCGTCGCGCTGATGCACCATCGCGCTCCACCAGCGGCCACGGATGTTCTGCTTGAGCTCGACGCCCAGCGGGCCATAGTCCCACACGGAGCCCGTACCGCCGTAGATTTCCGAAGATTGGAAGACGAAGCCGCGCCGCTTGCACAGCGACGTGATCTTGTCCATGAGGTCGTGGTCAGCCATTTGCTCACGCTCTGTCGTGGCGGGCCGCGCCGCCCGGCCAGCCGTCGTGGATCGTTCAGCGAGCCGGTCCCGGCGCGATCGGGAGGACCTGCGCGGTCGGGGACCCCGGAACCGAGCCCAAGAACCTACACGAGTGCCGGTGGGCGTACTAGTCCGTAGCGATAGGGCGTCCCTTCCGTCGACTCGAACCTCCCGGGTCCTAGTTGGGTATCACGTCGTCCCAACCCTACGGAAGAAGGCGATGCTGACGTTCACGGACCGGGCCCGCGAAGTCGTTCGGAGCTACTTGGACAAGAGTGCCGGCGAGCCCCAGGCGCTCCGTATCACGCTCCACGACGGATCGCCCCTCGCCCCACGGTACGATCTCGCGCTCGTGGCGCCGGGTGATCGCCACGACGATGAAGTCACTCTGGACACCGACGACTTCACGGTGCTCGTCCGCGAGGGAAGCGTGGACCGGCTGGACGGAGCGACGGTCGACTTCATCGAGCGGGACGGGGAAAGCGGCTTCCAGATTCGAGACGTCCGGCCCGGCCCGGCACCGAAGGCAGAGGGGCCCATCGCGGACCGCGTGCGCCAGGTTCTGGCCGACCAGGTGAACCCCGGCATCGCCGCACACGGGGGCGCCATCGAGCTGGTCGCCGTCGAAGGTACCGAGGTCTACATCGAGATGGGCGGCGGATGCCAGGGCTGCGCCCTGTCCCGCATGACGCTCCGGCAGGGCGTGGAACGGATGCTTCGGGACGCGGTTCCGGAGATCACGGAGCTGCACGACGTAACCGACCACGCCGTCGGCGCGAACCCTTACTTCCCGCAGAAGGCCTGACGTGCAGCCGTGGCGACCGTCCCGGCGACTTGCGGCGCTCCTGGCCGTGCTCGGGCTGGCCGCGTGCGCCTCGGGATCGTCGAGCCCCCAGCCGGCCTTGCCGGCCCCGCCTACGGTCGGGCCGCCCAACGGGACGCTCGTCGCCGCTGGAGGTGGTCCCGTCCGCGGTGAGATCCTCGAGCGATTCGTCGCCCACGCGGGGGGGGAATCGTCGCGAATCGTAGTGATTCCCACCGCTCACGAGGGCGATGCCTTCTCCGACGGCTGGGAAGGGCTGGCACCGTTCCGTGAAATGGGCGTGGCGGGAGTCACCGTTCTCCACACCCGGGACCGCGCGGTGGCCGAGAGCGAGGCGTTCGTGGCGCCCCTCGAGGCGGCCACGGGCGTGTGGATCTCGGGCGGCCAGCAATGGCGCCTGGTCGACGCGTATCTGGACACCCGGACCCACCGCGAGCTCGAAGCCCTCCTCGACCGGGGAGGTGTGGTCGGAGGCACGTCAGCCGGCGCCTCGATGCTGGCTTCGGTCCTCGTGCGCGGCGCCAAGGACGATCGCGGGCGGGTGATCGCCGAGGGCTATCTCAAGGGGTTCGGCTTCATGGAAGCGGTGGCCGTGGACCAGCACCTCCTCACGCGCTACCGGCAAGCGGACCTCTTCCAGGTCCTCGGTCGGCGCCCCGACATCCTGGGCATCGGCCTCGACGAGGGCGCCGCCATCGTCGTTCAAGGAGACCGCGCCGAGGTGATCGGCCAAAGCCAGGTCGCCGTCTACGGAGCCAACGACCGGGGCGACCGACCGTACTACTTCCTCTCGCGCGGTGACATCTTCGACCTCGCGAGCCGGACGCGGCTCAAGGTCCCCACGGTCGACGAGCGCCACTAGCGACGACTCCGACGCGTGGCACCCGCCGCTCGGCGTGACCGCACCGCCTCGTTCCCATCAGATCAACACCAGAGACGAGTGCGACCCGGTCTCGCCCGGGCCCATGACCGCGTCGCACGCCGGTCCGAGCGACCCGTCTTCAAGGAGCCCGCTCGTCCGATCCTGACGCGCGCGTCCCGGGTTCGGCCACGCGCACGTCCAAGGGCGCCATTTCCAGCGCCGTGGTCACGTTCGCGCTGAAAGTGAAGCCTCCACTCTCGAGGGCGGTCCGGCATCTCTTCATCGCCTCGGTCCGCACGGCGTCGAGCGACGTAGACGCGTCGAACGTGTCGACCCAGAGACGCACCTCCAGCTCGACGTACCCCGGCGTGAATCCGGCCATCTCTACCTTGAGCGGCGGGCTCGCCAGGACGCCTGGAGTGGTCCTGGCAACTTCCAGGAGCGTCGCCATGGCCGACTCCGGATCGTCCCCGTAGTCGATCCCCACGGTGAAGCTGCCCCGGCGCAGGCCGTCGCGGGTGAAGTTGTGGAGAGGGTTGCGGAAGATCTCGGCGCTGGGGATGAAGATGTCGCACCCGTCTGCCGTGCGGATGTGCACGTGCCGCAGCTCGATGGCCCTCACCACGCCCCGCAGCCCGGAGCTCTCGATCACGTCTCCCACGTCGAACGACCGACTGAACGCCAACAGCACCCCCGCCAGCAGATTCTCGCCGATGTCCCGAAACGCGAATCCGAGGACCACGGCCATGAGACCGCCGGTCGCCAGCAGACTCGTGGCCAGAGCGGTCAGCCCCCACACGTGCATCGCGAGAACGAGACCGAGCAGCCCCACGAGCCACCGCACGAGACGGCCAGCGGCCCTGGCGTAGCGGGAGGTGGCGTCGGCTCGACCCAACACTCGATGGACCGTCGCCCCGAGCACCCGTCCGATCAAAACCACCGCGACCAGCACCATCACACCGGCGATGATGCGTGGCGTCCAGGCGACCAGGACGCTCCACTCGTCGTTCAGGGCCTCCCAAAATGCGTCCATTCCTCACTCCATCCCGATGTCCTCGCGGGCACACACCCATAGCACCTCGGGAAGGGAGGGGCACTTCCTGAGGATCCCGGGATCTTGGTGCCGCAGTCGTTCCCCGCCGAGCCCGAGCAGCACCAGATCCGCTTCACCGGACTTGGCCTCCACCAGCCGATCGAAATCGATCTCGTGGGAGGTGGGGATGATCTGAATGTTCTTCTCCGTGACCGGGATCCGCCCGGTCGTGATCATCTCTCGCAAGGTCCGGGCTCGTTCCTCCACCTTGCTCTCGTAGGCCGCGAAGATGGTGAGCTCGGCCCGCCGCCACTCCGGATGGCCCAGCAGGATGTACGCGAGCAGGATCATGAGGGTGGCGTTTCGCTCGTCATGGGCCGTCAGCCATACGTGGACCGTTCTCCGGTCGCCGAAGTGACGGTCGCCGTGCCTCAGCACCAGGCCATTCATGTGATAGATCCAGGCCAGCTCGAGTCCTTCGGCGACCTCGGCGACGACCTCGTCTCCGTCGTGGGACGAGAACTCGAAGAGCGCGGTGTTGTTCTCCATACCGCTCACGCCGGGGAGCTGCAGCGCCTGGGCGAGGGCCGAGCGCATGGACGGGCTGATGATCGTGTCGACGTAGACCGTGCTCTCGGCCTGTTCGGTCTGTTCGATCAGCCGCTCCAGCACGCGGAGGCTCTCGTGGTAGCTCTCTTCGTCGAGCATCCCGTGGATGTAGTGAAGGTAGGTGCCGACGCCGTATCGCTGGCTCAGCCACGTGAGTAGCCGGCGGCCGGCCGATCGCTCGAACGTCCGATCCGAGATCATGATCAGGCTGGGGCGCCAGTCCTCCCGGGGCATCTTCTGCAACCGCACCTGCAGCCATCGCGTCAGCTGGGTCATCACGCCCGAGAAGATCGTCGAGAGGTCGTTGGCGTGCCCCGCGCTCCGCTCGATCGTCACGTAGAGTCCCGCGATGATCAACAAGGCGATCAGGGCGAAGAGCGGATCCATCTGGAACATCAGGAACAGGCAGACCAGAGCGCCGAGCAGGCTGAGGTACCATTTGGACCTGAAGCTCGGCCGGTAGCTGGGCCGCGCCGAGAAGTGCTCCAGGAAGCTGATGGCGCAGAGGGCACCGTACGTGACCATGAAGAACATGGAGATGATCCGGGCCACGAGATCGACATTGCCGAACACGGCAACGACGAAGGCGATCGCTGCGGTCACGATCGTGGCGTTCCGTGGCTCGTTCGTCGTCCCGACCCCCTTGGCAAGCCGGTCCGTGACGCTCTGAGCGGCGATGATCCGGTCGTGCGCGAGGGCCTGAAGCGTGCGCGGAGCCACCAGGATGGAGCCGATGGCGGACGAGAGCGTGGCCGCCGCGAGGCCGATGGGAATGATCGGGCCCCAGACGGCGATCTGGCCCATGACCAGCTGATCCGTGACGAGCATCTCCTGGCTCGCCGACATATCGAGCTTGAGGACGATGAGCACGTAGACGATGAGCCCCCCCACCGTCGCCGAAAGGACGCCGAGCGGGATCGACCTCCGGGGATTCGCCAAATCGCCGGAGAGCCCGACCCCGGCCGTCATGCCGGTGAACGCCGGGAAGATGATGGCGAAGACGTAGATCAGTGGGTCGGGCTCGAAGCTGGCACCCAGCGTTGCCGTGACGTCGATACCGGCGGGAGCCTCCCCGAGAAAGAACAGAGCCAGCGACACCGCGAGCGTCGCCGCGACGACGTAGAGGGCGGTGACCCCCAGCGCGGCGCCCCGGGTCAACATGAGCGCCAGGAGCGCCGCGATGCCCGGGAGCGACACGAGGCGGGTGTCGAAGGGAATCCCCAGCCAGCCGAACAGCGGCCCGAACGCTTCCGCGAAGGCGATCATGTAGAACGCCACGGAGATCGCCTGTGACAGGAACAGGGCGATGCCGATCGTACCGCCGATGGTGGTTCCGAAAGAGCGGGAGATGATGAAATACTCGCCGCCTCCTTCCACCCGCCGGTTCGTGGCAATCTCGGCGATGGCCAGGGCGGTGGGGATCGTGACGAGATGCCCCAGCAGGATGATGACGATGGTGCCGGCCACACCCACGTGTCCCACGGCGTACCCGAACCGCAGGAACATGATGGCGCCGAGGATCGTGCTGATGCTGGCCAGGAAGACGGGGGCCGTGCCGAATCCGTGGCCCTGGGGGGATTGGCCCTCCTGAAAGGCCGCGGTCGATTCGGTCAGATTCTCACCCTCGTGACTTGAGCCGGTAGCATGGAGCGGGCCCCGGGCTCGACCATGGCGAAGTGCTCAATCTCCGCCCGGGACCGAGATACCGCCAGTCGCCTCTGCCACCCGCCCAGGCCGTCGTCCGCACGGTTCCTCCCCCCTCACTCGCCGCGCGTGCGCCCGGACCGCCACGCAACGAGGCTCGGTCGGACACCCAACGACGAAGGCGGGCCCGGGTGGGGCCCGCCTTCAGGTCAATCTTGCCCGACCTGCCACCGCGACTCAGCCGCTGGGGGCCGTTCCCATGAGGCCGTCGAGCCACATCCAGAACTTGACGAGCACACCGTCCAGTGTCTGGAGCCATGCCCCGGTGGCCACCCAGCGCACCAGCGCGAGAGGCGTCCAGGAGATCAGGCCGAGCACCGACAGGAGGATCCACCACACGAACGCGGCCCACAACGCCTCCTTCAGCAGCCGGTCGCCGTGGATCTTCGGTCGCGCCGTGGTCGTGCCCGGAGGTGGAGTCGGTCCCGTCTGCGGCTTCAGGACGGAGGCGTACGCCATCTCGAACCCGCGCTTGTAGAAGTTGATGGCCTCCTTCAGACCCTCACCCGCGGGCTCGAGGCTCCCACCCGTCATGTTCGCGTATACGAGAGACAGGCTGAATCCCACCATCTCCCGCACGAGTCGCGGCAGCCAGAAGACGAAGCCCACGACGCCCCATACGAGCATGAGCGAACCCAGGACTACCCAGGTCAGGATCTTGAACGCCTGGCCGATGGGGGTCTCGTCTTCGATCTCGGCCGACGGACTGTAGACCTCGGTTTCGTAACGCACGTGACTCACTCCTCAGCGACTGCCAAGACAAGCGAGCGACCGCCACGCACGGTCCTGCGGGCGGAGGGCTCGCACCACTCATTATCGGGAAACATATGGCGGGTGAGCAAGGTTGTTGGCATCCCCCTGCCGTTTTTTCTGGTCTCGCAGCCCCGCCGAGCGTCTCCAGACCTGTAAATCCCTGCACGATCCGTGCCCCCGGGGCGACGTTTTCGGGGTTTGCTCGGGGGCCTCACCCTTTCGCCCCACTCCGAGCCGCGTCTCGCCCCTCCGCTCCGATCGGTCGACCACATGGAGAGAGGTCCAGCGCGTCCTGTCGGGGCTCTCCCGGGATCGCGCTCGTCGCACCAAGGCAGCGGTCCGAGGGAGGATGATTCTCGTCGTCGGCGCCACCGGTCAGCTCGGCACCGCCGTGTGCACACGGCTGGCCTCCGAAGGCTATCAGGTAAGGGCATTGGTGCGTCCCGGATCCAGATATCAGCATCTGGGGCGGCTCGGGGTAGAGCTCATCCTGGGCGACCTGCTCGATACCGACAGCGTTCGCTCCGCCTGCCGCGACGTCGACGCGGTGGTCGCCACCGCCAACGCGAGGCTTCCCCGGCGACGGGGCACCAGCTTCGACGCGGTGGAGGGTGACGGATACTTCAACCTCCTGCGCGTGTGCCGCAGGCTGCAGATCGAGCGGTTCGTGTTCGTGTCGGCCCCTGTCACGCCCTACGACGACCTGGTTCCTACGTTTCGTTACAAGCGGCTGAACGAACAGAGGCTCCAGCAGAGTGGCCTGCCCTACACCATCGTCCGCACCGCACCGTTCATGGACGAGTGGCTGGCGCTGCTCGGATCGGGTCTGCCGCTCCGCGGCGTGGAGACCCACAGCCTTCGGCGCGGCTACTGGCTCTCCTCCCTGTACATGGCCGTGGTCGGCCGACTCATGGACGTCTTTGGGGTAGCGCTCGTGCCGGGTCACGGTTGGACACGCCATTCTTTCGTGGCCGTCGACGACGTGGCCCGGTATCTGGCCGAGGCCCTGTTCCGACCCGACGCGGCGGATCGCGTTCTCAACCTCGGCGGACCGGAGATCCTGACCTGGAACGAAGCCGTGGACGCCTGCGGTCGGGCGCTCGGGCGCACCATCCGGAAGATCCACGTGCCGGCATTCCTCTTTCGGCTGCAGCAGGTGGCACTCTCCCGCCTGGCTCCCGCCGCGTCCAACCTCATGGGACTCTCCTGGGTCCACGCGGAGTGGGCCACGCTCTACCAGCCCGTGGAGGCCCGGGCCGTCCTCGACACCACGACGCTCACCACCGTCGAACAGTTCGTCCGGACGAAGGCGGCTCTGGAAGGCCGTTGAGCTAGGAGACGGATCGAACCACCGTTCCGCTCTTCACGACCGCGAGCAGCGGGTTGCGGCCCATCCAGTAGCTCAGCTCTCCGGGATGCCGGATGTCCCAGACCGCCAGGTCTGCGCGAGCGCCGACTTCGAGCACGCCCACCTCCCCAGCCATTCCCAGCGCACGGGCGGCGTTCCTGGTGACACCCGCCAGCGCCTCCTCGGGGGTCAGGCGGAAGAGAATGCAGGCCATGTTCAGGGCCAGCAGCAGCGACGTGAGTGGCGAGCTGCCCGGGTTGGCGTCGGTGGCGATCGCCATGGGCACCCCCGCCCGCCGGAAGGCCGCCACGGGCGGGCGCCGCTCTTCGCCCAGGAAGTAGTAGGCGCCGGGAAGGAGCACGGCCACGGTTCCGGCACGGGCCATGGCCCGGACACCGTCGGTGGACGTGTACTCCAGGTGGTCGGCCGACCAGGCGCCCAGGCTCGCCGCCAGAGCCGCCCCTCCTGAATCGCCGAGCTGGTCCGCGTGGAGGCGGAGGCCGAGGCCGTGCCCGCGGGCGGCCTGCAACACACGAGCGCATTCCTTCGGGGAGAAGGCGATGCCCTCGCAGAAGGCGTCCACGGCATCGGCCAGGCCTTCATGGACGCCGCGGGGGATCATCTCCTCGACCACCAGATCCACGTACGCGTCTCGCCGACCCAGGAACTCGTCCGGGAGCGCATGGGCAGCCAGAAGGGTGGTTTGCACCGTCACCGGCCGTTCGAGGCCCAGCCGTCGGGCCACACGCAGCATCTTGATCTCGGCCTCGGTCTCGAGGCCGTAGCCGGACTTGATCTCGACGGTCGTGACCCCTTCGGCGAGTAGCCTGTCCAGGCGCTGCGAGGCGGTGTCGTACAAGACCTCCTCGTCCGCCGCCCGGGTCGCGCGCACCGTGGACAAGATGCCGCCTCCCGCTCGCGCGATGTCCTCGTAGGAGGCCCCTTCCAGGCGGGCCTCGAACTCGTCGGACCGGTCGCCCCCAAAAACCAGGTGCGTGTGACAGTCCACGAGTCCGGGGGTGATCCAGGCGCCCTCCATGTCGTGGACCACTCCAGCCGTGTCCGGATCACCGGGCATGTCTTCCCTGGGTCCCAGCCACGTCACGCGGCCGTCGTTCGTCGCCAGCGCTCCGTTCCGGATCGCCCCATAGGGCTCACCGTTGACGGACATGGTGGCCAGGTTCGCGTTCAGCCAGACAGCATCCCAGCGAGCCATTCCGCCTCCGGTCGGGGTCTTCGCGCGCCGCGCGACGTGGGCCTCGAGCCGCGCAATCTAGTCGAGTGGTGCGGGGGTCCGGTAGCCGCCCGTGCGACTTGCGTTGGCGCGAAGCGATCGCATACGTGGATGCACGCGTGGTCTTGCTTCCCCCCGACACCCCAGGCGCCTCTCATGCCCGGCATCGTGCAGCAATGGAGCGAGCGTTACTTCGACGGTGAGCTGTCTCCCACCGTGCTCGAGCTACTCGCCCCGCTCGAGGACGAACATGCCGACGTTCACCAGTTCGTGGACTGGGAGTGCCAGGCCATGCGGGAGGTCGGCATCGGCGCCAGGGACTTCAGCTGGCTGCTTGCGTGGGAGCTGAGCCACATCCTGCCGAAGATCCACCCTCGCGCGTGGGATGGCATGGTCCCACCGATCACGCTCAAGGACCGGCACCGGAAGCTGGACGACTACGTGGGCAATAACCGATGGTATCGGCCCGAAGCGGGCGCAAAGCTGGTGGACCTCGGGTGCGGCTTCCCTCCTCATACGACGGTGGATACGGCGCAGGCGTTTCCCCACTGCCAAATCGTGGGCGCCGATCCGTCGTTCGGTCAGTACCTCCTGGTGGACGAGCTCGGCGACTACGCGGTTTTCGAGGACGAGGAGAAGGTCCGCTACTTCCAGGCCGGCATCGTGGACACCGCCCGATGGGAGTCGCTGACGAGAGACCCCGAAGCCACCAAGGCCAGGTTCCGGTCATTGCTCGGCCGCGTCCTGGCGGATCGTCCCGAGATCCGTGGGACATCGCTCCTCAACGTCGAGGCGGACGGCGTGCGCGTGACCGCCAACCCCATCCTCGAGTACGCCGGCAGCAACCTCCGCTTCGTCCAGGTCGGCCTGGATGACCTCGAGTTGGACGGACCGGCAGACCTTATCCGCTGCATGAACGTGTTGATCTACTTCGATCACGCGACGCGGCTCCGAGCCCTGCGGCGGGCCCACGAGCTTCTCAAAGACGGAGGCATATTCCTGGCGGGCATGAACTGGGCGCTGAGCATCTACTGCCGCTACACGACTCACCAGAAGTCCGGCGGCAGCATGGTGCCGCGTGAGTTCGCCTTCGGCGTCGAGAACACGCGGCCACTGGAGCTCGTGTCCTGGTACCGACTCCACCCCGACGACCAGAACTGCCGGGCGCTGATCGAATGTGTCCGGCTGCTGAGACGCGATCCCGCGTTCATGGCCGAGCTGGACCCGGCGATGGACGCCCTCCAGGAAAGGAATGCGTTCTGCCCGCGGGGCGAGGATGGCTATCTGACCGGCGTCGATCCGGACACGCCCTCCGAGCACCTCCAAAACGGGTTCAGGAACATGGTCGAGGAGCTCGACGCCATGGGCCTGCCGGAGAGGGCCGCCGCGAGCCTCCGCCGGTCCGGCCTGCATGCTTGGCGCAACGCCGTCGGACACGTGGCCGTGGATCCGGCCGGGCTCGAGGCGTTCACCCACGCCTCGAGCTGACGGCGCGGGGTCACTCCGGGATCCGGCAGCCGCGGACCGATCGGCACCGTCGGCCGCGGCCGCGGACCGGCGCGGGGTCCTCCTGTTGGCCGGCCGCCGCCTAGCCGATCATGGGAAGCTTGAGCCCCTCCCGGCGGGCGGTCTCGACGGCCAGCTCGTAGCCGGCGTCTGCGTGGCGCGCCACCCCGAGGGCGGGGTCGTTGGTGAGGACGCGCTCGATGCGCCGACGCATCTCGGGTGAGCCATCGGCCACCAGCACCTGCCCGGCGTGGAGAGAATTGCCGATGCCCACGCCCCCGCCGTGGTGGAACGAAACCCAACTGGCGCCGGCCGCGGTGTTCACCAGAGCGTTGAGCACCGGCCAGTCGGCCACCGCGTCGGTGCCGTCCTTCATGGCCTCGGTCTCCCGGAAGGGCGACGCCACCGATCCCGTATCCAGGTGGTCCCGACCGATGACGATGGGCGCGCTGATCTCGCCAGAGGCCACCAGGTCGTTCAGAGCGACGCCGAACCGCGCCCGCTCTCCCTGGCCCAACCAGCAGATCCGGGCGGGCAGCCCCTGGAAGTGCACCCGCTCCTTCGCGAGGCGAATCCACCGGACCAGGTGCGCGTCGTGTGGAAACAACTCGAGGACCAGATCGTCGGTGCGCGCCAGATCGGAAGGATCGCCCGACAGCGCGACCCACCGGAACGGTCCCTTGCCCTCGCAGAAGAGGGGCCGCACGTAGGCCGGCACGAAACCCGGGTAGGCGAACGCGTCCTCGAATCCCGCTGCCAGCGCTTCGCCACGCAGGTTGTTGCCGTAGTCGACCGTGTGGGCCCCCCTGCGCATCAACGCAACCATGGCCTCGCAGTGCGTGCGGATCGATGCGCGGGACCGTCGGACGTACTCGTCCGGATCGAGCTGCCTGAGCTCGGCGACTTCAGCGAGCGTCATGCCGGCTGCCACGTACCCGTTGAGGGGATCGTGGGCCGAGGTCTGGTCGGTCAGCACGTCGGGCACGACGTCTCGGTCCACCAGCTCGGGCAGGATCTCGGCGCAGTTGCCGACGAGACCGACGGAGAGTGGATTGCGCGAAGCTGTGGCCTCCTGGATCCAATCGAGGGCCTCGTCCAGGTCGGACGTCATACGGTCGCAGTACCCATGGTCGATCCGGCGCCGGATCCGCTCCGGGTCGACCTCCACGCACAGGATCGCCCCTTCGTTCATGGTGGCGGCCAGCGGTTGGGCACCGCCCATGCCCCCCATGCCGCCGGTGAGCACCCACCTGCCCGCGAGCGTGCCGTCGAAGTGGGTCCGAGCCATGGCGCCGAAGGTCTCGTACGTGCCTTGCAGGATGCCCTGTGTGCCGATGTAGATCCACGAGCCGGCGGTCATCTGGCCGTACATCATGAGGCCACGGCGCTCGAGCTCGTGGAAGTGCTCCCACGTGGCCCACCGGCCCACCAGGTTGGAGTTGGCGATGAGCACGGTGGGCGCGTGCACTCCCGTTTTGAAGACGGCAACGGGCTTCCCGGACTGGACGAGCAGCGTCTCGTCGTCTTCCAGCTCCCGCAGCGCGTCGACGATGGCGTCGTAGGCTTCCCAGCTCCTCGCCGCGCGGCCGGTGCCACCGTAGACCACCAGGTCGTCCGGGTTCTCTGCCACCTCCGGGTCCAGGTTGTTCATGAGCATCCGCAGAGCGGCCTCCTGCTGCCATCCTTTGCAGCTGATCTCGGTCCCCCGGGGGGCTCGCACGATCTCCGCGGTCCTGGCCGTCGACATCGTCAGACCTCCGATGGTTGAGGTGTGCACGCCGCCACCGCCCCGTCGCGCACCAGCTCACGGACGGCTTCGATGTCGTCCGTGAGGGGGCGGTCGCCGTCAAGGGTCGGCACCTGCCGGCGTATCAATGCGATCGAGTCTTCCACCCCTCGGCCGGCCCTCAGGGGTCTCAGGTACTCGACGGCCTGTGCGGCAGCCATGAGCTCGACGGCCAACACGTACTCCAGGCATTCCACGGACCGAGCCACCTTCCGTGCGGCGGCCATACCCATGCTGATGTGGTCCTCCTGGTTGGCGCTCGTGGGAACGGAGTCCACGGACGCGGGGTGCGCCAGGACGCGCATTTCGCCGAGTAGGTCCACGGCGGTCACCTGGGCGATCATGAAGCCGGACTCGATGCCCGGTTTTCGCGCCAGGAACGCGGGTTGCCCCGAGAGGTCCGGATTCAGGAGGCGCTCCAACCGCCGCTCGCTCATCGCCGCCAGGTCAGCTACGGCGATGCACAGGAAATCCAGGGCCTGGGAGACCACTTGCGCGTGGAAGTTGCCTGCGCTCACCACGGCCCGGGCCTCAGGGAACACGAGGGGATTGTCCGTGGCGCTGTTGGCCTCGACCGAGAGGACGCCCCGCACGTAGCCCAGCACGTCCCGGCTCGCCCCGTGGACCTGGGGCATGCAGCGAAGGGAGTAGGCGTCCTGGACCCTGGGGTCGTCATGGCGATGCGATTCCCGGATCTCGGAACCCTCGAGCAGGGCTCGCAGGCGACGGGCCGTCGCGGCCTGTCCGGGATGCGGCCGTGCCTCGTGCACCTCGTCCCGGAAGGGCTCCGGCGTCCCGCGCAACCCCTCGAGGCTCATGGCGCCGGCCACCTCGGCGGCCTCGAGCGCGCGCTCAGCGGCGAGCAGAGCCAGGATGCCCAGACCGGTGGTGGCCTGCGTGCCGTTGATGAGGGCAAGGCCCTCCTTTTCCACCAGGTCCAGGGGCGGCAGCCCATGGGCGGCCAGCGCCGTGCCCGTGTCGCGAGGGCCCTCTTCGGTGATCACCCGACCCTCACCCGTCAGCGCCAGCGCCACGTGCGCCAGGGGAGCCAGGTCGCCGCTCGCACCCACCGATCCGACCGTGGGGACCAGAGGATGGATGCCGAGGTTCAGGAACTGGAGGAGCCGGTCCACCACCACGGGCCGGCAGCCGGACCTGCCCCGGGCCAGGGCGTTGGCCCGCAGCGTCATGAGCGCCCGGACCTGGGGCACCGTCATCGGTGCTCCCACGCCCGAGGCGTGGCTTCGCACCAGGTTCTGCTGCAGCTGTCGCTGCTCTTCCGGGGCGATCAGCACGTCGGCGAGGCGGCCGAAGCCGGTCGTCACGCCGTAGATCCGCTCGCCTGACTCGAGGAGCTCCTCGATGAACGCCCGCGACCTGCCGACGGCGGTCCGAGCGTCCTTCGTGAGGACCACTTCGGCGCCGTCGGACGCGACGCGTGCCAGGTCCTCCAGCGTCAGGGAATGGCCGTCGATCTCTATCATGAAGGGACGAAGCCCACGATCCTGAGCGGCCCTCCGCTACCGCCGGCGATCTTCATGGGCAGCGCCACGACGTACCCCCCCGTCTCCGGCATGCCGCCGAGATTCGCGACGTTCTCGAAGCCCGGAATGTCCTGCGCGTACAGGATGCGGTGGGTCTCGAAGAGGGTCGACTGGCCGTAGTCGATGGAGGGCGTGTCGATGCCCAGCGCGCCGATGCTCCGGTTGTCCACGAGCCATTGGGCGGCCTCGGGGGCCAGGCCGGGAAAGTGAAGCTCGGCGACCGCTTCCGCGCCTCGGCGCGCGGTTCCGAGATAGGCGGCGGCGTCGGGCCAGCGATCTCCCCAGCCCGTACGGATCAGGAGGATCACGCCGTCCGCCAGGGGCCCGTGTGCAGCTTCCCACTCCTGAAGGTCCTCGACACCGACCTGATAGTCCGGAGCCGCACGATCCGAAACGTCGACGACCGCGGTCGGGCCGATGAGCCGATCCAGCGGGATCTCGCTGGAGGCCAGGCGGCCCTCGGCAAAGTGGATGGGCGCGTCCAGGTGGGTGCCCCCATGCTCGGACGTCGTGAAGTTGTTGGACGCGTAGTAGTAGCCGGCTTCGGTGAGTCCATCTGCGACGACGTCGAGCTGGAATCCGTCGGCGGTGGGCCAGTACAACGTCTCGTCGGAATACGCGTAGCTCAGGTCGATCCAGGTGCCTGCCCGCCCGTCGAACACGGCGGACCAATCAGGGGCCGGAGCCTCACCCTGGCTGCAGGAAAGGGCGGCGAGCGGCAAAAGCACGGCAACGGGGTGACGCATCACGGGCCTCCGGGAATCCACGGGTGTCACCCACGGCTATGCGCCGCGGCCCGGAACGGCAAGGGGGCGGCGCCCAGGGTGAAGCCAGGGGCGCCGTGCAGCCGTTCTACGGGCTCGCCCGGGTCCACCACCAAACACCCGGGGCGCGTCGTGGTCGGCCCCGTGGGCGGGAGCGGGCCCGGCGGGTCAGCACCCCGGGGCCATGGCCGCAGGGCTCCGTGCCGTCGAGCGCCGAGCCAAAAGTAGGCGCCCGCGGCCAGAGCCGCGAGCGCCTACGTCCGGTGCAGCCCCCCGCCGAGTCGCGTAGCGTGGGCCCTCTCTCCGCGTGCCTACGCTCCGCGACGGTGCGGGCAGCTCGTGTGGTGCTAGAGCTGCGGAGACTGCGCGACCTGTCCTCCCAGGCCGTCGCTGTTGTAGTCGACGACCAATACGACCCGTCGGTTCTGCCAACCAATGTCGCCCGGCCCGCTGTAGTCGGGACGAACCAGTCGCCGCGGGTCCTCCCCGTAGCTCACGGCGCGCACCTGGTCAGGTGCGATCTGCCCGTTCGTGACCAGGTAGTCCTTCACCGCCTCGGCCCGGCGCTGCCCCAGCTGCATGTTGTACTCGGGGCTGCCGGCCGTGTCCGTGAAGCCTTCCACCGTGATCAAGGCCGCGGGATAGTAGTCGTGGACGATGTTGCTCACACGATCGAGCAGCTGCAGGTACTGTTCCCGGAGCTCGGCCTCGTCGAAGCCGAAGATGATGGGGGTCTTGAGCCGCATGGCCATGTCCATGCGCTCGACCATAACGTCGAAGTCGGCAGACAGGGCCTGGAAGTCGCGCTCCATGGCAACGACCCGGCCTTCCATGCCGTCGACGCGGCCCTCGAGCCCGGCCACGCGCCCACCGAGGTTCCGGGAAAGCGCCTCGTCGCCCTCTCTGACCTCCCGTCGCACTTGTGCGATGGTGGTGTCGAAGTCGTCCTGCCCCACGTGCGAGCACGCCACGGCGCCGCCTGCCACCACGGCCAGTGCCAGGGTCGTGATTCGCTTCAAGCTCCTGCTCTCCCTCCGCATTCGCGCTCCTCCTCCGTCGTCGGCCCGCGCGCTTCGACACTCCTCCCCAGGGTCTGGCGTAGCGGGGGGCCCCGGGATCTCCGGGAGTCGGGCGCGCGTGTCCACATCGGACAGGTGTCGGGGGAGGAAACATATGTTTATCCAAGATGGCGTGCAACCCTTTTTTCCGGCAGGCGAGCCGCCGTGAACGCCGACCCCGGCACCTGCTCGGTGGATTGCCGTGCTACCAGGATATGTACTTGTACATGAGCCGGATCAGTCGGTAGGCCTGGTCCATGCTCGCCGCCTCGTACGAGACGGTGTATCCGTCCACTCGCTCGATACCGGGGATAGCCTCGACGATGTCTGCGCGAGTGGGCGTGGCGAAGCGGGCTTCGACCCGGATCGGTGGCTCGAGGCGGAACAGGGGCGCTCCGGAAGCTCGGGCCATCGCCTCTCCAGCAGCCCGCGCCAGGTCCGTCCGCACTCCATCCGGGTGGCGAAGGCGGGCCACCTGAGGCGTGACCGCCACCTTGGTGGCTACGGTCGTCGTCGGGACGAGCCGGCGGATCTCCTCGGCAAAGGCCGCATCGCCGGCGGCCATCAGGACGGGAACGCCGTGCTCGCCGGCGAAAGCAGCGTTCATGCCGCCTTCGCCCACCTCGACGTCGTTCAGCCAGAGGCCCTTCACGGCGCCGGAGCCGGTGTGGGCCAGGAAGCCCTCGGGATCACCGGCCCTGGCGTGATAGCCGAGGAAGATCACGCCGTCGAAGCTCTCGTCCAGGCCCTGCACCATCCCCAGCGGCTTGATGTTGCCCTGTATGTAGGTCACCCGGGGATCGAGGTCGGTGTGGAGGAGGTTCTGCATGTCGCCGTGGGAGTCGTTGACCACGACCTCCGCGGCGCCGGCCGAGTAGATCGCGTCGACGACCGCGTTGACCTCGGCGGTCATGAGAGCACGGCCCAGGGAGTAGTCCTTGCCGCTGGCCCGGGTCATGGCACCGGTGCCGATCCCCCCGATCCCCTCCATGTCCACGGAGATGAAGATGCGGGGCGGTTCTTCCTGGGCCGCCGCGCCCAGCGCGACCCCCAGGGCGAGAACGAGAGGAGCACACCACCGTAGCGACCTCGACACTGATCACCTCCTGTTCACCGCGAAAGAGGGTGCGCACCGGAGCCGATCCCGCTGGGCGGCGTCCTTCCGGCGGGGCCAACTCTAGGGAGCCCCGTCCCACATGGAAAGCCCGGCCAGGCCGCGTCCGTCACGCCCGGGCCGGGCAGGTCGTTTGTCATTCAGGCCGGCCTGGCCCGCACGGGCTCCCAACAGGCCGACCGTGCACCCGTGCCCCACTCAGGAGGTGCTTGGCCATGTCGAGGCTCCCTTCCCCGTCCGGTCGTTCGTTCCTGTTCGCTGCCACCACCATTGTCGTAGGGTCACTCGCCGCCCCTGGGGCGGGCGCGGCCCAACTGATCCCCATCAAGACGGTCCCGGTGGCGGCCGGCAACCAATTCATGATCTTCCCGTCGGACAACCCGGGACTGGGCGGGGTATCCATCGCCCTGCACGACCGGTCCCTGGACGGCTTCCTCAATCCCGCAAAGGGGGCCCACCTCTCCGGAGGATTCGTCTCCGGATCGCCGGGCTTCTACGACATCTCGGGCGACAACGGGGGAGCGCGCACGCTGCCGGTCAGCGCGGCTGGGCGGGGAGACCGGTGGTTCGGCGGCGGGGCTGCCGCGTTTCAGGAGCTGGATGTGGGACGGTCGGATGACTTTCGCTTCGACCTCGAGGGCTCGCCCCTATCCCGGTCGAGCGCCACCAACCTGTACGTCTCGGGGTTCGGCGGACTGCGAGCGACCGACACGGGGCTTTCGCTCGGCGTGGGTGCCTTCTGGGCCGATCTCGACGGACTGGACGGCGTCAAGCTGCTGTACACGCCGGGCGCTACCATCGATCAGACGGGCCACATGCTGGACGTACGGGTGGGGCTCTTTCAGGCGTGGGAAGACGGAGGCAGCGGCGAGGCGGTCCTCGTCCACAACCGGTTCGAGATGACCCACCGGATCGCCCAGCAGTTCTGGTGGGGGGTGCCGGAGCTGGTGGATCCGGTGATGCCTCCCATCGATCCGCTCCCGCGTCCCCAACCCCCGCCACCCCGCGTCGAGCGCGACGAGACCAATACCTGGGGCGTGCACCTGGGCTATGAGCGCCCAGTCGGAACGGCCGGCTGGCACCTGGGTGGCATCCTCACGGGCAACTGGAAGTCCCATCCCAAGATCCCCAACTACGACATCATGAACATTCCACGGGATCCGGGGAATTCGTGGGCGTACAATCTCGGGCTCGGCGTCGCCCACACGAGTGGGCCCACGACCTTCGGTGCGGACGTCATCTACGAACCCATCTGGAGCGACACCTGGGTGGAGGCGGAGACGCCGGTGAGGACGGCCCGAGGCCGGACCATCGCGGTGGGCGAACGCACCCTCGAGAACGACTTCCGCTTCGACAACTGGGTGCTCCGCACGGGTGTCGGGAGGCAGGAAGCCCGTTGGGGCGCGCAGCTCGGTCTCCAGGTCCGATCCTACAGCTATGAGCTGGATCAGATGGATCTCATCGCGGGGACCTTCCGGCAACAGGACGAGAGCTGGCTCGAGTGGACCCCGACCTGGGCGGTGATGGCCCGCTTCGACGACCTCCGGGTGCAATACGCCGGAAGCCTGAATTCGGGGGCCGGGCGGCCCGGCGCCGGAGTGTCGGACGTCACGCTCGCGGGCGCCGAGGGCTTCGACTCGGGCACGACGTTCCTTGCCGCACCGCGCGGACCGCTGAGCCTCCAGGAAGCGAGGGTGGTCACCCACCGGCTGACGGTGGTGGTCCCACTGGGCTGACCTTCGGGCGGACCTCGTCCCGCGGGGTCCGCCTTGACACTCCGGCCCGGACCGGGCCTAAATGGACGAGAGGAGCCTGTGGCTCCGGTTCTTCTCGCCCCTGCCCGGGTCAGGATTGGCCACCGTAGCGACATCGCCCCCTTCGAACGGGTCGCGCACCCTGCACACGATGATGGGGATGTATTTCCTCATCCTCTGTGCCCTGGGCGTGCTGCGCCCGGTCCGCAACGCCCTGGCCCTGGACGGGATCGGCGGCACGAACTTCTATCGGGTGTACATCGTCAGCGCGGCCGTCGTGGTCGTCGCGCCGCTACTCGATCGCCTGGCCCGAGGGCTGTCCTGGCGCACCCTCGTCCCGGGTGCCGCGCTCGTTTCCGCAGCGGCCCTCCTCTTTTTCCGCAGCATCTACACCGAAGGCAGTGCGGCGCTGGGGTATGCGTTCTACGGGTTCTACGACGTCGTGTCGGCGGTACTGGTGACCCTCTTCTTCATCGCCGCCCAACTGTCCTTCGACGCGCGCGAGGCCCGCACGGCCTATCCGATGATCATCGCGGCAGGCTCCGTGGGAGCCACGCTGGGGGGAGCCGTCACGGGGTTCTTCATCGACAACCTCGGCACCCAGAACCTGCTGCTCGTGTCGGCCACGTTGATCGTGGCCTTCGCCCTGGTGCTCCCTCTGGGGCTCCCGGTTTCCGAAGGCCAGGCTGAGCCCGTCGGCCTGCGGCGCGCCGACCGACCGATCCACACGGGGGCGTCGGAGCTGCTCCGCGATCCCCACGTCCGGCTGATCGCGGCGGGCGTGCTGATCATGGTTCTCGTGAAGCAGCTGGTGGATTACCAGTTCAACGCGCTCACGCAGGAGTCTTTCCGGACCCTGGAGGCGGTGAGCGCGTTTCAAGGCAAGTTCAACGCCGCGACCCAGTGGCTGCCGATCGTGGTCCTGATGGCCCTGCGCCCCGGCATGAAGCGCTGGGGCGTGGCCCTGGCCATGTTCATGCTCCCCGCCGTCATGCTGGGGGCCAGCGTCGTGTTGGCGGTCACCTGGTCGCTCTGGACGGCCGTCGGCGCGAAGGCCACGGAAATGACGTTCCGCAACTCGGCGGAACGGTCCGCCCGGGAAGTGCTGTATGTGCCGCTGACGGCCGAGGTGAAGCCACGCGCCAAGGCCTACATCGATGCCACGCTGGCGGACGGGATCGGCAAGGTCGCTTCGGTGGCGCTCATCGGCGCGGCCCTGACGGTCCTGGACATGCGTCAGATCGCCTTCGTGACGCCGGTGCTGTGCGTCGTGTGGCTCGGTATGACGCTGGCCCTCCGCCGTGAATACCTGGGGGCGCTGGGCCGATCGATCCGGGGCCGGTACGCCAGCTTCCGGGGTGTCTTCGCCTCGCTGTCGGACGCGTCGAGCGGGCCGGTGCTCGAGGGCGCGCTCGCGTCGGGAGACACGCTGCAGGCCGCGTTCGCGCTGGACATCGTGGACGAGAGCTCGCCCGGCGAGATCGGACGGTTCGCGCCTCAGCTCCACGCGCTCGTCGGCCATGAGTCCGCCGACATTCGGGAGCGGGCCCTCCGGGTCCTGGAGCAGGCGCCGGATGCGGTGGACACCAAGAGGGTCGAGGTCGGGCTGACCGACGCCGAGCCGGCGGTCCGCGAGGCGGCGGTCCGTACCCTCTCCGCCGCCGACGTTCAGGGACCGGACGCCGCCGTGCGAGACCTGCTCGGATCCCCCGATCCCCAGGTCCGCACCGCTACCCTGGCCTGCTTGGGCAGGGGAGAGCTCCGCCTGGGCGACGCGTCGCTTGCCCGTTCGCACCTCGAGGCTCGATGGGAGGCGGCGCGTCGCGGCTCGGTGGAGGAGCGCCTGGAGATGGCGTTGGCCGTGGGCGCGCTCACGGACGACCCGTCCGCCGACGAGTACCTGGCGGCCCTCGTCGAGGACGAGGCGCCTGAGGTGGCCGCTGCCGCCTTGAAGAGCGCGGGTCTCCTCGGACGGCACCCGTTCTATGGGCAGATGATCGCCGCCCTGGGGGCCACGCCCACGAGGCGGGCGTCGATGGAGTCCCTCCGTCGTCAGGGGGACAGGGTCGTGCCCCTCCTTTCCCATCACCTGTTGGACCCGTCGGACGACATCCTGGTCCGACAGTCCATCCCAGCAATCCTCTCCCGCATGCCCCATCAGGCGGCCGTGGACGCCCTCCTGGAATCCTTCCTCGCGCCCGAGACCGGGCAGCTCCTCGACTTTCGCACCCTGAAGGCGCTGAACCGTCTGCGGTCGAGCGGCGGGGACCTGGACTTCGACACGGATCTGGTGGTCCGTTCGATCCGGCGCGAGGTCGAGGCCGCCACCCGGTACGAGACGGCCCTGGCCGCGCTTCAGGCGCTGGACCCGGACCACCGAGGGGTTCGCCTGCTGCGCCGCTCGGTGCGGGAAGCCTGGCACGACCGCCAGGAGGGCGCGTTCCGCTGCCTGGGCCTGCTGTATGATCCGGACGGGATCTACCGGTGCTACCGGGCCCTGGTGTCCACGGCGGGCGCGACCTTCGCCAATGCGCTGGAGTGGCTCGAAGAGACCGTCGGCCACGCCCGCTTCGCCGAGCTGGAGCCGGTATTGCGGAGAGAGCCGACGCCGGACGCCGGTGGCGACTCCGTCGCCGATGCCTTCGCCGACCTCTGGACGAACAACGACGACAGCCTGGCCTACCTGGCCCTATGGACGGCGGCCGATTTGAAGTTTCCGTGGCTGGCTGAGAGAGTAGAGGAGTTCAAGGGAACGGACTCGTGGAGCAGACACTTCCCCCTGGGCGGCGATACGTTCGGGGAGTACGCGCTGACTCTCGTCAAAGCGGGAAGCCGGCCCAGCGGTGAGGGATCGGGCCATCGGAGGACGACGTTGGATCCACTGGAAAAGGTCTTCCTGCTCCAGAACGTGGACGTGCTCCGCGACGCCAAAGCCTCCCACTTCACCTTGCTCGCGTCCATCGCGGAGGAGGTGGTAGCCGAGCCCGGCACGGTGCTCATGGAGGGCGGCACGCCCCCGGAGGCGCTCTACGTGGTCATCGACGGAATCGTGGCCCTGGAGGCCGTCGACGGTCAGGTCCTGGACGCCGAGGCGGGGCGTCCATTCGGGGTCTGGGCGCTCATCGACCTAGCCCCGAGTCTCGTGACCGCCAAAGTGAGAGAACCCGCTCGGCTCCTGCGCGTGACACGACCCGACTTCCAGGATCTGTTGGCCGACTACCCGGAGCTCGCCACCGAGCTGCTACAAGGCCTCGCCCGCAAGGTCCGCGCCCTGGTCCAGTAGATCCCTGCCGGTGAATGGAGACCTGCCATGCATGACCCGCGACCGAAATCGGTCCTCGTTGTCGACGACGAGCCGATGGTCACGACCTCCCTGCGCAGCTTCCTGGAGCTGGAGACCCCCTACCGTGTCCTGACCTTCTCGAACCCGCTGGAGGCCCTGGCCCACGATCTGGATTCCGACAACGTCTATGTCGTCATCTCCGACTTCATGATGCCTCAGATGGACGGGATCAGCTTCCTGCGGGAGGTGCGGGCGAAGCGGCCGCAGGCCACCCGCATCCTGCTGACCGGCTACGCCGACAAGGAGAATGCCATCCGGGCCATCAACGAGGCCGGGCTCTATTACTACCTGGAGAAGCCCTGGGACAACGAACACCTGAAGCTGATCATCCGGAACAGCGTGGAGCGCTCGAGCCTCTTCCTGGAGCTGGACGCCCGGGTGTCGGCCCTCGAGGGCGCCAACGAGGAGCTGCTCGACCTGCGCCGCCGGCTCTTCCAGGCCTTCCTTTGACCCCTACCATGCTGCTCGTGGGGATCGGTGGCCTCGTCGCGGGTCTGGCGCTCGGTGCCGCGCGGGCCACCCGGGCGCTGCGGCGTGAGAGTCCGGTCGCGGAGCCCCCGGACCGGGCCCCGGGCGGAGCCGAGACCCCGGAGACGGGGGAGACTCGACGGCGCATCGAGGAGCTGACGGAGGCGGTCGAGCGGGCCGAGCGGGACGCACGGGCGGTACGGGCCGAGCTGGAGGGCGCGCAGGCAGACGCGGTCAACGCCGCCAAGATGGCCGCGCTGGGCCAGCTCGTCGCCGGCGTGGCCCACGAGATCAACACGCCCATGGGGGCCCTCAACAGCAACCATGACACCATCCGGCGCGCCCTCGACAAGCTGCAGGTGATCCTGGAAGACGAGCGGGTCGACCCCGACGAGCTCGACGACGTTCGCAGGATCGTCAAGGCCATCTCCGGCGTTCAGGAAACCAACGCCATGGCGGTGGAGCGCATGGGCCACATCGTCGGAAGCCTCCGCACCTTCGGCCGGCCCGACCGGTCCGAGGTCGGCCCCCTCGACGTGCAGGAAGCCATCGAGAGCACCCTGACCATCTTGGGGCACGAGCTGAGGGGCAGGATCGAGGTCGAACGGGAGTACGGCGACGTCCCACCGGTACAGGGCTATCCCAATCGCCTGAACCAGGTGTTCATGAACCTCCTCATGAATTCCTGTCAGGCGATCCCGGAAAAAGGTACTATTGGCGTACGGACCGCCCTCTCCGAAGACGGGACCCGAGCGGTGATCGAGATCCGTGACAGCGGCGTGGGCATGACCCCCGACGTCGTCGAGCGGATCTTCGAGCCGGGCTTCACCACCAAGGGATCCCGGGTCGGCATGGGGATGGGCCTGCTGATCACGAGACAGATCGTCGAGCAGCACGCGGGGTCCATTGCGGTGGAGAGCGTCGCGGGGCAAGGTACGACCTTCACGATCGCCCTCCCGTTGCTCTTGTCGGTCGAGCAGGGACACGCGCGAGCCTGAGGTCACCGGGTCGCCCCGGGATAAGCTGTCCGTCGTCGGGAAGGCCCGAGCCTACGGCCCGACCCACCCTTTCCAAGCGGATGAAGCGAAGGAGAAAAGCATGAGAGCACGGCTGAGCCCACTCGTCTTCGCGCTGAGCGCCTGCCTGGCCACCGGCCTCGCCGCCCAGGACTCCAACATCTGGTTCCCCGTCGCCGAGGTTGAGGACATGCTCACCAACGCCGACTTCGAGGTGGCCCAGATGCAAGACACCCGCTTCGAAGGGGACCGCACACAGCGCGTGACCATGAAGTTCGGCGAGTCGCAGATGATGCTGACCAAGTGGGGCGCCGCGCCCCGCGGCGGCGGCACGTTCAACAACCGTCCCGCCAATGAAGTGGCCGCGTACGAGTTCCAGAAGATGTTCCTCGACGAACCCGACTATGTCGTCCCCCCAGCCGTGCTCCGCGCCTTTCCGGTGAACGATTACAAGCAGTACGAGGAAGACGTTCGACCCACGTTCGGCGACGCCGAGTCGGTGATCGTCGTCATCCAGTACTGGCTTTCCAGCGTGACGGACGAGGGTTTCGACGACGAGGACCGCTTCGAAGCCGATTCCGTGTACGCACGCCACTTCGCGAACTTCAACCTGTTCACCCACCTCTCGAGGCACAACGACGAGAACAAGGGCAACTACCTGATCTCCACGAATGCAGAGAACCCCCGCGTCTTCTCGGTGGACAATGGCCTGGCCTTCGGCCGCGAGGAGAGTGACGTCGGCTTCCGCTACCGTCAGCTACGCATCAAGAAGTTCCCCCACGCCACCGTGGAGCGGCTCCGTCAGATCACGGAGGAAGACCTACACGCCGAGCTCGGTGTGTTGGCGCAGTTCGAGGCGCGGGACGGACAGCTGGTCCGGGTCGAGCCCACCGAGAACCTCAGCGAGGGTCGGCAGGTGCGCGACAAGGACGGCGTCTACCAGTTCGGCCTCACGGACGGCGAGATCAGCCGGATCTACTCCCGCATCGAGGACTTCCTGGAGAAGGTCGACAAGGGCGACTATGAGGTGTTCTGAGGAACACGCCGGGCCTCGCGTCAAGCGAGCTCGATGAAGGCATCGGCCGGCTCCGTACCGGAGGCGTCGGCCGATGCCGCGCGCGTCGTCGACTTTCCCGTCAGGGCGGCGGGGATAGACGCCGGATCGAACGCGATCCGCTTCCTCGCCGCCGAGTTCACGAGCCCGACCGACCACCGCACCCTGGTGTTCGATCGGGTACCGGTGCGCCTGGGACACCAGGTCTTCCTCCGGGGCCGGCTGGCACCGGACACCCTGGACGCGGCCGTGCGGGCCTTCACGTCGTTCCGGGACCACATGGCGGCTCTGGGCGTCCAGCATTACCGGGCCGTCGCGACCAGCGCCGTGCGGGAGGCCCGCAACGGCCCGCTACTGCGGGACCGGATCGCCCGGGAAACGGGCATCCACCTCGAGGTCATCACCGGCACGGAAGAGGCCCGCCTGGTCCATCTGGCGGTGTCGAGTCGGATCGAGCTGGCCGGAGGCAAGTGGGTACTGGCCGACCTCGGCGGCGGCAGCGTCGAGGTCTCGCTGGTGGACGACGCGGGCATCCTCTGGAGCCAGTCCCACACCATGGGCTCCGTGCGACTCCTCGAGGAGCTCGCCGGATCCGAAACCGATCCCGGCCGCTTTCGGCGCCTTCTGGCCGAGTACATCTCGGTGCTTCGGATGCCTGCGCCGACCCAGTATTGGGAGCCCTCCGGCTTCATCGCTACGGGCGGCAACATCGAGTCACTGGCCCGGCTGGCCGTAATCGAGACGGACGCCAACGACGTGGCCAGCCTGCCGGTCACGAGCCTGGAGTCGGTCATCGAGATGCTTGCGCGCATGTCGTACCGGGACCGGATGGAGCAGCTGGGTCTCCGTGAGGATCGGGCCGACGTCATCCTGCCGGCCGCCATGGTCTACCACCGCCTGGCGCAGCTCGTCGGCGTCGACCGGATTCTGGTGCCCGGAGTGGGGGTGAAGGAGGGCCTGCTCCTGGACCTCGTCGACGATATGGTTGCCCACGACCGTTACGAGGCGCGGCAGGAAAAGCAGCTGATCCAGGCAGCCGTGTCGCTGGGGCGAAAGTACATGTTCGACGAGGCCCACGGCCTCAAGGTCGGAGAGCTCGCAACGAGCCTTTTCGATCAGCTCCTGGACCTCCACCACCTATCCGCCGACGACCGGCTCGTCTTGAGGGCAGCGGCCATTCTCCACGACGTCGGCACGTACATCTCGCAGCGGGCGCACCACAAGCACTCGCTCTACATCATCTCGGGCTCCGAGCTTCCGGGTCTGTCCGAGGCCCAGATCCTCCTGGCCGCCAACGTGGCGCGGTACCACCGCAAGAGCTTCCCGGAGCCCCGGCACAACGCTTTCATGAGCATGCCACCCGAGGACCGGGCGAAGGTCCCGCCCCTGGCGGGTATCCTCCGGATCGCCGACTCCCTGGATCGACAACAGCTACAGCTCGTCGAGGCGGTGGAGGCGCGTGTCGAGGGTGGAGAGCTGATCCTCGGGCTCGTGGGCCAGGGAGACCTGATGCTCGAGCGGTGGGCCGTTTCGAAGCGGGTCGCCCTGTTCGTCGAGGCTCTTGGTCTGAGGGTCCGCGTCGAGACCTGACGGACCCGGCGTCGGGTCGGCTACGCTCTGCGTCTCGAGCGAGCCTCCTCGAGCTCGGCCTTGCTGATGGTCAGCTCGTCATCCTTCCACCAGGGCTCCAACCCCACGCCCAACCCGTCGGCGAGTCGGTTCACGTAGGCGTAGTAGGCGGTGACCTGGCAGATGTCGAGGATGGCCCGGTCGGTGAAGCCGGCGGCCCGAAGCCCACCCACGTCGTCTTCGGTGACGGCGGCCGGATCCCGCGTCAACCGGACCGCGTAGTCCAGCATGGTCCGGTCCGCCGGCGCGACGTCCGCCTGCGTGTAGTCGACGGCGAGCGCCCGCGACAGCGATCCATCACCGAGTAGCGTGCGGAGACCCGCTCCGTGATGGTTGATTCAGTAGAAGCAGTCGTTCTCGGCCGAAACCGTCACAGCGATCATCTCGCGCTGAACGCGGGAAAGCGGGCTCGGGCCCCTCATGAGGTGGGCGTACAGCTGGGCGTGATGCGTCATGGACAGCGGGTTCAGCGAGTGGATGCGCAGGATGTCGTCCGCGTCCGCGCCGCCAAGCCGCTCGTAGGCGCGCCGTAGGGCCTCTCCCGCTTCGTCGAGCGGAACGATGGGAACGTAGGTCATGCCCGCCTCTCCGGTCTCGAGCCTCCCCGGGCCCCAGCCACCACGGTTGGTCGCTCGGGGGCGGTACCTTCTCGGATCAGGAGTCCTCTCCGCCTGGCACGGCCACGGAGTTGATCTTCTGGTCGGCCACGGGCCGATCCCGGGAACCCGTTTGCGTGCTCCCGATGGCCTCCACCACGTCCATGCCCTCGACCACGCGACCAAAGACCGCGTGGCGGTCGTCGAGCCAGGGCGTCGCGGCCAGGGTGATGAAGAACTGCGAGCCGCCGGTGTTCGGGCCCGCGTTCGCCATGGAGAGCACTCCGGCGGCGTCATGGCGTAGCTCCGGGTGGAACTCGTCCGGGATCGTGTAGCCGGGCCCGCCCATGCCGGTCCCCTGGGGACAGCCGCCCTGGATCATGAATCCCTCGATGACGCGGTGGAAGACGAGACCGTCGTAATAGCCCTTCGCCACCAGGTCCAGGAAGTTCTTCGTCGTCGTGGGAGCCCGGTCTTCGAACATCTCGATGGTGAACGTGCCTGCGTTGGTGTCGAAGACGACGGTTCTGTTCGGCATGATCGGCTTTTCCGTTCCGCGCTGGAGGTGATGAGAGTGCGGCATCTTGGCGAGATCGGCGGCGGTTGTCGACCCCCACACCCCCCCTGTGCCCCCGCGTCGAGTCAGAGGCCAGGAGGGCTGCCCGTTTCAGCATGGGGACGACCGGGACGACGACTAGTAGTGAACGAACAGAGGAGATAGACATGAATACGCTCTTTGCCATGGCCCCGCGCGCGGCGTTGGCAGCGCTGCTGCTTGCGGCGGGATCCCCCGCCATCGTGGCCGCTCAGGACGACGAGGGCCGGCCACGGTCGCACACCCGCGGGCTGCTACTGAACCTGCACTTGACCGCCGCTTCGCTCTCCACGGACGGCGGGTCCGACTCGGGCGGCGGCGGTGGCGTGACCATCGGCTACGGCGTCAGTCGCAAGGTCCTGCTGTACCTCCAGTTCGACGGCGCCGCCGTGGACATCAGGGAAGAGAACTTCGAAGGCAGCTACGGCCTGGGGCATGGCGACCTGGGGATTCGCTACTCCTTCGCCAACGAGTCGAAGCCGTTCATCCCGTACCTCACCGGCGCGTTCAGCGGGCTCTTCGCGGGCGCGGACATCCAGACCACGGCGTTCGGCAGCACCGACGTGAGCCTCCGGGGTGGCGGCCTGAAGCTGGGGGGCGGTTTCGGCTATTACTTCGTCCCGCAGCTCGCGCTAGACCTGAACCTGACGTTCACGTTCGGGCAATTCAGCGACCTGACGATCGAGAACGTCACCATCGATTTCGAGAACACGAAGGCCAACACGTCGCGGCTCGAGGTGGGGCTCTCCTGGTATCCGCAGGGCTGACGGATCGCTCTGAAGGACTCTGGACGCCGAGGGGCCGGCACCGCATGGTGCCGGCCGGCGCCCGGGAGCTGCATCGCCGTCGGATCCAGCCCTACTTGATCAACAGGATCCTCCGGTTCGGCGGGTACAGCCACTCCACGCCCCGCTCCGTGACCACCGCGTCGTCTTCCAGAGGGATCCGCACCTTCTTGCCGCCCCACTCCGGGGCCGGCACCCAGACGAAGAACTCGATGGAGAAGAGGTTGGACGGCTTGATCTCGTAGGTGAGACGGGTCGGGTTGAAGAAGGCGATGGAAGGCCCGATGCCGTGGCCCCAGTTCCCCACCGAGTGTGAGCCGATCATCACCTCGGAGACGTCGTCGTCGGTGACCTGGTTGAACACCTCCTGCACGCGGAAGCCGGCCTCGGTGACCTTCGACTCCAGCAGCTCGAGGGTTTCGGCAGCCGTTCGACCGGGCTGGATGTTGGCCCGGATGATCTCTCGGACCCCGAGGCCCTCGTCGAACGCGTTCTGGATGCCCGGAGGCGGCTCCGTCTCTCCCTCGCGGAGCACGTACGCGACGCGCTTCATGTCGGTGAAGAAGTTCAGGAAGCCCACGCCCCAGTCGATCATCAGCAGGTCGCCCCGCTGGATGATCCGGTCCGTGGACGTGGCCGCGATCCCGTCGGGGCCCGTCACGTAGACCGAGGGCATGTCGAACGAGGAGAGCATCCCACCGGCCAGGAGCTGGTCCTGCATCCACCAGGCCACGTCCTCCAGCGTGGTGACGCCGGGGGTGATCACGTCGTTGGAAAACGCCCGCTCGGCGATCCGTCGCGACATCTCGCCGGCCTCCGCGAACGCCGCGATCTCGGTGGCGACCCGTCGCGAGCGAAAGTCCGAGACGAGCTTCTCGGCAGAGACCAATCGGCCCGCGTACGGCGCGCCCAGAGTCTCCACCAGCTGCTCGTGCATCGTGTGGGACAGGCCATCTGCGCCGCCGATTGCCCGTGAGACGTTCACGCCGATCCGCTGTGGGTCGCGCTCGGCCACGAACGCCCCGAGATCCGCCGAGCCACCCACCTGGTCGTACACGCCGCACTGCGCCAGCATGTAGCCGCCCACGCCCAGAGTGACCCGCTCGATGCGGTCCCCACCGCGGTCGGTGAAGACCCAATACGCGTCGCCACCCACGTATCCCCTTCCCAGGTCCTCGTAGAGAGGGTCCAGGTTGCCTTCGCGCATCATGACGATCCACATGTCGATCTGGTTCTCGCGCATGACTTCCGGAAGCACCAGGTCGAACTTGTCGTGGCGGATCTGGCACATCCGCTCCCACCGGGCCCGGGCCTCCTGGCCGGTCAGGGGTGCTACGGAAGTGACGGCCAGCAATACCAGGGACGGGATCAGGAACAGGCTACGCATGAGCTCTCCCAAGCGAGATGGGTGTCGAGTCCGAGAGGCGGCCGGCAGCCGGCCGCGGGGTGCCATCGGGTGGATATCCTATGGCCAAGGCGGGGGGTGGCGCGATGACCCTCCGGCGAGTGGCGGTCGGCGCTTGGCAAGAAAGCCCGACGACCTGGTCGCCCCGGTGGACCCGCCGGGCGCCGGCCGACCGTGGCGGACGAAGGGCTCGCTCGGCTACCCTTGTTGCGTTCTCGCGCGCGGTCCAGCGCCGTGCGAGCTGGCCGACAAGCCCAGGTTCCTGCCCGGCCCGGTCCGGAGGGCAGGCCTCGACCCAGGAGGATCCGTGCGCTCCATCGCTTGCACTCCCGCGCTGGCAGCCGTCGCTGTTGGCGCCGTCCTTCCCTCAACCACCCTATCGGCTCAGGAACCGGACCTGGTGGGTGCGTGGGCACCCCAGGTCTACGTGCTCGCCGACGGGACTCGTCACCAGGTGGACGGGCGGATCTTCTTCACGGACCTCGACTGGACCGTGCTCTTCTTCGTCACCGAAGACGGCGCGCCGCGACGTGGATCGGCAGAGGGCGGGACCTACGTGGCGTCCGGAGAGGACCTGGTGTTCACCCACCGCTACCACCTGTCGGTCGGTGAGGCCATGGAGGGTCTGCCCGAGAGCCCGCTACGCATGGATTTGCGGCCGCCCGGTGAGGGCGCGGAGGAGCCCTCGACGTTCACGATCGAGGGCGATCGCATGACGCTCTTCTTTCCCAGCGGCAATCGGATGGAGTTCGCTCGAGCGTCGGCGTTCTGAGGCTACCCGCGAGCGGCAGTCGTCGGGCCGAGGGGCTTCGGGCGGATCACGCGGGGGCAACAGCGCCCGGCCGAATTCGCGCCGAGAGCCCGCGCGCCGCGGTCTGATCACCCGGTGGCGGCTTCGCCCTCCTCTATGACCGGCTCCAGGTACCCGTGAGCCGCGCGCAGCGCGTCCTCGACGGCCGAAGGGGTCTCGCCCCGGGCGAAGAGGAAGCCCAGGTACCGGTTCCCCTCGGGAGGTGGCGCGACCCGCTGCTCCCCAGGCGCCGTGATCTCGAGCGACTCGATCCCCGGTACCATGCGCGCCCGCCCCTGTCCTCCGACCCGACGGAGCACGCCCGCTTTCGGGATCGGGAGCATCATGACCCCAGAAGCGCCGGCTTCCAGTGGTGGCGCTTCGACGCCTCGGTCCAGGGCGCTGAGGAGCAGGACGTCCTCCAGCGAAAGACCGCCCCGGAAGCGCAGCATCCGCGAACACCTGCCCCCGATGGACCGTGGCGCGATCTCCAGGAGCCGCACCCGGTCCCCGTCGACCCGGAGCTCGGCATGCACGGGCCCCTCGTCGAGTCCGATGGCGGCCGCTACCTCCTGGACGTGGGTCCGTACCGCGGCCTGCACCGGCTCGGGGAGGCGGGATGGCGTAACCAGGAGGGTCTCCTCGAAGAAAGGTCCATCCAGGGGATCGGGCTTGTCCAGCAGTGCCAGCACACGGAGTCGACCGCGACGAAGCAGACCCTCCACCGCCACCTCCCGACCGGGTAGGAACGCCTCGACGAGAACACGCCGATCCGTACCCGGGCCAGCTTTGGCGATGATTCGTCGCACCCGCTCGAGCGCCAGCGCGAAGCCGTCCGCATCGTCGGCCCGGATCACGCCCCGGCTGGCCGAAAGGCTCAGGGGCTTGAGCACGCACGGAAAGGGCAGACGGGCCGCGGCCGCCTGGGCGCGCTCGTCCGGCTCCACGACGGTGAACTCGGGCACGGGCAGGTGCTGAGCGGCCATGATCTCCCGGAGACGCGCCTTGTCGCGGGCCGCCCGGACCGCCTCCGGCGACGCGTGGCGCAGTCCCAGCGCCCGCGCGACCTCCGCGGCCACGATCACGCCTTCGTCCTCTGCCGCCACGACCGCATCGACGCGTATCCGGCGGGCCAGCGCCTCGACTCTGGCCACCGAGCCGGGCACGTCGTCGAAGTGGAGCGTCAGGTTGTCGTCAGGCGCCATGGGCCCGAGGGAGGCCTTGTGATCGGAGGCCACGGTGACATGCGAACCGAAGGCGTGCGCAGCGTCGAGGAACGCCTCGGCCCGATAGGTGCGCCGGGCCAGGACCAGCAGGATGCGGGGCACCGGACCGGAGCCGGAGACCTACTTGGAGGCCGAGAAGTAGGGGTTGCTGCCGGCCTGGTGGTTGGTCACGTCCTCCACGGACTCGATCTCGGGCACCTGGTCCTTGATGATCCGCTCGATGCCCTGGCGCAGCGTGACGGAGGCCAGGCCGCACCCCTGACACCCGCCCTGCAGCTCCACGAACGCGGAGCTCTCGCGCACTTCCACCAGCGTCACGAAGCCGCCGTGCTGGGCCACGCCGGGGTTCACGTACTGATCGATCACCTGCTTCACGCGGTCCGCGAGGGGCCCCTCCAATGGCCGGGAACCGACCGGAGCCATGTTGGGGTTCTCGACCTTGAAGCCGCTCTCGTTCAGCGTCTCGATCCAGTCGATCCGCGCGCCCTCCAGGAGCTTGGCGCTCTGCGGCTCCATCACCACTTCGAAGCCGTAGTCGTCGAAGGTCACGTCTTCAGAAGCGATATCGTCGGACTCGATCAGCGTGATCTCGTAGCGGGGGTCCAGAGGGCTGGGGCTCGCCACCCGGATGCGCACGGCCAGACCGCCATCGTCTTCCATCTCCATGAAGTGGAGAACCGTGTCCCGCGCCAGATCCGTGAACTCGACAGGGGGTGTCTGTTTGTCGCTCATTGTCGTTCTCTGCGCCGTTGCAAGCGGTCATCGGCAGAGGGCCGCCGCCGAATGGCGACCGCGGCATCATCGAATATCGCTCGTATTATAGCCACGAATGCCACGTGGGGCTCAGCCAAGGGGTACGGCCAACGTGTCGTGATGCGAAGCGATGAGCTCCCTCAGGTAGGCGCCGATGTGGTCGGCACCCTCGAAGCCCGCGGACAGAGCCGCCGCCTGCTGGGCCTCCGCCGGCCGGCTGCCTGCCTCGGCATAGTGATGCAGGTCGCGGTAGAAGCCCAGCGTGAAGGAGTCCCAGGCAGCGCCGGCGACACGCACGAAGATCAGGTTCTCGCCGCGGCCGAGCTCCGCCAAATATGCGTTCTCCATCTCCCGCTCTCGAAGCAGCTCCGCCCGTTTTCCCGCGAGGGCGACGAACATCTCGACGTGGAAGAGCCTGGCGCCTTCGAAGCGCTCACGCACCACTTCCACTCCAGCTCCGGCCGCGAAGAGCTCCTCCCTCCACGACGTGGCCTCACCGATGGCCAGCGCGAGCTCTCCCCCCGTGCGTCCGCCGGGCGAGGTGGCCTCGCGCAAGCGCCGCGCCCGTGCAGGATCGAAGAATGCCCCCATGCTCCCGATGGGCTGGATGAACATGAGGTCCCAATGATCGCCCTGGCTGTGGCGCATCCAGAATCCCGGCTCCTCACCCAACGATTCGAGAAGTGCCATCCGGTCTCGATGCAGCTCGATGAGATCCAGCAGCCGCCCCGGCGCCGCACGGACATTGAGGACGCGGTAGAGCTGGGCGTCCTGTACCGGGCCCGGAGGGTCGACGGCATCGACGGAAGGTGCGAGCGCCAGCAAGGCGGCAAGAACGAGAGACATGGATCCTCCGGGTGTGGTGCGGCCCACGCGGCGCCCAGACGTCGACTCGGCGCCGCGGCCCCTGGCGAATCATGCGGCCCCGGGGGCGGCCCTCGACTTGGGCAGGAACGTGGATCCGCGGCGGTACGTGGGCAAGAGCGGCCGCTTCGGCCCGAGAGCCCAGAGCGAATCGGAGGCGCGGGCGGGCGCTTTCGACACGTCGCCGACTCCCCCAGCAGAGTCGACGGACCGGCGCCGCGGTGGGCCGGGTTGAAGTCTGAGGACCCGCGGAGCATCTTGGCGGTCCGCGTTTCCCGAGTGTTCGGAGCCACCGTGCCCGTTTCCGTCGACAGCTCCCGCCTGATCTACGACGCGCTCAAGCAGAGCGGCGTCGGGCTCGTCTCGGCGCTTCCGGAGACGTGGCTGGTGCACCTGATCCGGATGGCCGAGGAGGACCCCGACATGATCCTGGTCCGCCTCGCCAAGGAGGAGGAAGGTGTCGGCGTCTCGGCCGGAGCGCACCTCGCGGGTACGCCGTCAGCCATGCTGATGCAGAACCACGGCTTCCTGGCTTCCGTGAACGGCATCGTCTCGGGTGCCCAGCTCTTCCGCATCCCCCTGCTCATGCTGATCAGCGCCCGGGGCGAGTTCGGCGAAGCCGACCCCTGGCAGACCGAGGGAGGTCTGGTGACGCGACACGTCCTCGACGCCCTGAGGATCCCGTTCGAGGACCTGAACGAGGCCGCGGAAGTCGCCAGCTCGGTGGCCAAAGCACAGACGCTCGCCCATGCGTCCAACCGGCCGGTGGCGCTCCTGCTCGGCCGGGACCTGATGTGGGCGGACGCGTGATGCGGCGCATCGACGCGCTGGCCGCCATCTACGACACGCTCCAGGACTGCGTGGTGGTCACGATCATGGGCGCGGTCGCGGCAGAGCTCCAGTCCCTGGGCCATCGCCCCGGCCATTTCTACCTGCAACACGCCATGGGACTGGCGTCGTCCATGGGCCTGGGCATCGCGCTCTGCCGACCCGAGCTGCCGGTCGTCGTGCTGGACGGCGACGGCTCCGTCCTGATGAACCTGGGGACGTTGACGACCCTGGCCCGCTACCGGCCACACAACCTGGTGCACGTGGTCTTCGACAACGAGAGCCTCCTGTCCGTGGGCGGCTTTCCGACCGCCACGTCCACCGGCACCGACATCGAGGCCGTCGCGGCCGCCGCCGGGGTCCCGCACACCCAGACGGTCGACGCCGTCGAGGCCTTTGCCCACGCGGTCGAGGGGGCCCTGGCACGACGGCAGCTCAGTACGATCGTGGCCAAGGTGGAGGCCCACTACGAGCCGCCCTCGGGAACCCGGGGGTTCGTCACACCCCTGGGCCTCCTTGAAAACCGCTTCCAGTTCCAGCGCCATCTCGCGCGGCTCCGCGGCGCGGCAGGCACAGAGGAGGAGTGATTATGTCGACGGTCTTGAGGCAACTCGTGGACCAGCTCCGGGCAGGGAGCCTCCAGGTGGTGGACCTGACCCAGCCGCTGGGTCCCGACACCCCGGTCATAGGACTGCCGCCCGTCTTCGCCAGCTCCCCCGGCGTGACCATCGACGTGATCTCCCGCTACGACGAGAAGGGCCCGGCCTGGTATTGGAACACGCTCAACCTGGGAGAGCATACCGGCACGCACTTCGACGCGCCGGTCCATTGGGTCACGGGCAAGGACCTTCCGGACAACACCTGCGACACCATCCCGGTGGGCCGGTTCGTGGGACCCGCGTGCGTGATCGATGTCGAGGCGGAAGTCGCACGCGACCCCGACTTCCTGCTCACCCCAGCCCGGATCGAGGCATGGGAGGCGGAGCACGGCAGAATCGAGGAAGGCTCGTGGGTCCTGCTGCGCACGGGCTGGAGCCGGCGCGCAGGCGCCGAAGCGTTCCTCAACGTGGCCGACGACGGACCCCACTCGCCCGGTTTCAGCAAGGAGGCCTCCGAGCTCCTCGCGAACGAGCGAGGCGTACTCGGGGTGGGGGCCGAGACGGTGGGGACGGACGCGGGCCAGGCCGGCACGTTCGATCCGCCGTTCCCCAACCACGCCATCATGCACGGCGCCGGGAGGTTCGGGCTGGCCAGCCTGTGCAACCTCGATCGGCTTCCCGCGACGGGGGCCGTGGTCATCGCCGCCCCGTTGAAGATCGTCGACGGTAGTGGGAGTCCACTTCGGGTGTTGGCCATCACACCGGCGTGACCGGAAGACCCCTGAGGTCGCTCGCTCGTCTACCCGCGCCGCTCCACCGGCCGTTCGTCGCGAAGGTGCGGGAGCCCCTGTCGTGGGTGCCCAGGCCGGCCCGAGTCCCCATTCCCGCTGCCACGCCGGACACCGGGTCAGCGGCACGCGTCAGTCACCCGGGCGAACCGGGCGGAACCACCCCGCCTCCCGGTCCTTCCGAACGGTGTCCCACGGGAAGTACTCACCGTTCATGGCGATGTAGACGCCCGCCGGCAGCACCTGCACGAAGGACAACGCGCTCCCCAGGTTGAACAGCCCATCGGAGCTGCCGAACGCCCACGGGATCATGGCGCCCGTGAGGACGATCGTCTTGTCGGGCACCGCCGTGGCCAATACCCGCGCCGTGTCCACCATCGTATCGGTGCCGTGGGTGATGACGATGCGGTCCTCCTCCGCGCCCTGGCAGTTCCGGGCAATGAGCATCCGGTCCTCCGGCGACATGTCCAGGCTGTCGACCATCATCAGCGTTCGAATCGAGATGCCGAGCCGGCAGCGGCCCTTGGCGAGCATGGCCGGGAGGTGCGTGTCCTTGAAGAACAGCGTACCCCGGATCTCGTCGTACTCTTTGTCGAAGGTCCCGCCGGTGACGAACACGCGGATCGCCATCAACCTCCTCCGGAGCGGAAGGATCAGTCGCGGATGCGCCCGTACCGGGTCGGTCCGAGCCCGCACGAGGGCATCACCCTACCCGGCCCAGGGCCCACGAGCCAGGTCCTCGAAGGGCATCCCCCTACCCGGCCCAGGGCACTCGAGCCAGGTGCTTCGTGGAGGATGGGCGGCTCCTTTGGCCTCGCCGACCGCCATCCGTTAGCTTCGCCCCTCCCGTTCAGAACACGCCGATCAGCAGAGCAGACGCCATGGAATCACTGAATCGACGCAGCTTCGTGAAGAAGGCAGCCGTGGGCGCCGCAGGCGCCGCCGTGGCCTGTGGTCCCCAGGCGGACAGGCAGCCGGCGGGAGGTGGCCAGGCCGTCGCCACGGGACCCGAGGTCAACTGGCGTCTGGCCACGAGCTTCACGCCCAACCTGGACCTTCTGCACGGCGCGGCCGATCGATTGGCGGAGCGGGTCTCCGCCCTCACCGGAGGCCGTTTCAACATCCGCGTGTACGCCTCCGGCGAGCTGGTGCCCGGCCTCCAGGTCATGGACGCCGTCCAGCAAGGCACGGTCCAGGCGGGGTATACGGGCGGGTACTACTACATCGGCAAGAACCCGGCGCTGGCCTTCGAGAGCACGGTCCCCTTCGGGCTCACGGCCCGCCAGCAGATCGCCTGGTGGTTCCACGGCGGTGGCCGAGAGCTCGTTTCGGGCGTGTACTCCGACTTCGGCATCCTGCCCTTCATGTGCGGCAACACGGGCGCCCAGATGGGCGGGTGGTTCCGTGAGCCCGTCGAGACGCTCGCCGATCTGCAGGGTCTCCGTTTCCGCATCCCGGGCATCGGCGGTGAGGTGATGGCCAGGTTGGGGACCACGGTACAGGTCCTGGCCGGGGGCGATATCTACCCCGCGCTGGAGCGGGGCGCCATCGACGCGACCGAGTGGGTCGGACCATATGACGACGAGAAGCTGGGCTTCCACCAGATCGCGCCGTACTACTACTACCCGGGCTGGTGGGAGCCCGGGCTCGCCGCGACGCTCCAGGTCGGCCAGCGAGCGTGGGACGAGCTGCCTGCCAACTACCAGGAGGTCATCGAGACCGTGAGCCGGGAGATGGTCATGGACCAGCTCTCCCGCTACGACGCGGAGAATCCCAAGGCGCTGGCCAGGCTCGTGAACGACCACGGCGTGACGCTGCTCAAATACTCCGACGAGATACTCGAGGCGGCCTGGCGGGAGTCGAATGCCTACCTGGAGGAGCAAGCGGCCGACAACGCCAGCTTCCGCGCGGTCTACGACTCGTGGAGCGTGTTTCGCAGCGACATCTTCGGCTTCTTCGCCGGAAACGAGCTGGCATACGCTTCCTTCGCCTTCCCCAAACTCGGGTGAGGGGCTGTGAGCGAGGGGCGCGCCCCGGGGCGGCGGAACCGCGGAGGTGGCCCGTGGGCTCGTTGTGGCCCCAGGGGCAGAAGCGCGCCAGGCAGACTGGCCGCCTTGGCGGTTCCGGGAGTCGACGGGAAAGCCGTGGCCTGAGCGTCCAGAGCCCGGGTCGGTGCCGGCGGACAGCAGCGCTGCTCGTGCTGGCGTGTGGCGGGATGGCGGGCGGGTCCGCCGCCCAGGCGCCCCGAATGACCCCGCTGGGCGAGTATCCCGGGGTGGATCACGGCGGCAACTACATGCACAACTACCTGCTCCCCCCCGCCGCGGCCTCGACGCCGTGGTACCCGAGCTGGTCGCCCGACGGCAGCCGGATCGCCGTGTCCATGAGCGGCTCCATCTGGTTCGTCGACCCTGAGACCGGCCTCGCCGAGGAGGTCGTCTACGGGCCCCGATACTACTCCTCGCCCGAGTTCTCCCCCGACGGCCGCTGGTTGGTCTTCACCGCCGACGACCACGGACGATCCATAGAGCTCGAAGTGATGGATCTCGAGACGGGCGATCGTCGCGCCCTCACGGATGACGGGCGCGTAACCATCGACCCCCGATTCAGTCCCGACGGATCGCGGCTCGCGTACACGGCCTCCCGCCCGTCCGGGTACTACAACGTCTTCGTTCGTGACTTCGCCGACGGGCGTTGGGCGGGGGACGAGGTGGCGGTCACCTCGGACAATTCGTTCGGACGCAACCGGCTCTACTTCGGCTCGTGGGACATGCACCTGACGCCGGCCTGGCTGCCGAACGGCCAGGAGCTGCTCCTCGTGTCGAACCGGGACACCGCCCTGGGAAGCGGCAACGTGCTGAGGGTACCGGCACGGGCCGACGGCATCAGCGACGCCAGGGTCGTCCTCCAGGAGCAGACCCTGTACCGAACGCAGCCCCACGTGTCCATCGACGGCAGGAGGTTCGTGTACGCCTCCACGAGGGCCACCGCCGATCAGTTCAACAACCTGTACGTCCAGCCCACGGTAGGGGGCGAGCCGTACAAGCTCACCTTCTTCGAGCACGACGCCTTCCACCCAAGGTGGTCCCCCGACGGCGAGTGGATCGCGTTCATCTCGAACCGGGAAGGGCTTCCCCGCCTGGCGCTGCTCGAGACGTACGGCGGCAAGCTGGTGGAAGTGGACATCACCCGGCGCCGTTGGTCACGCCCGATGGGCCGACTTCGGGTTACGACGACCGACACCGACGGAGCCACGACCGGATCGAGGATCCACCTGACGGCGGCGGACGGGAAGTTCTACGCACCTGCCGACGCCTATGGCCGAAACAGCCGCGCGGGCGACTGGATCTTCCACCACGCCGGCACCACCGAGGTCGAGCTGCCCGAAGGGCCCGCGCGCGTCGTGGTCGTCAAGGGCTTCGAGCACGAGCCCGTGGAGCGCACCGTCGAGATCGCGGCCGGTGAGGTCACCGAGCTGCATGTGCCGCTGGAGCGCGTCGCCGACATGGGCGCGCGAGGGTGGTTCAGCGGTTCCACCCACGTGCACGCGAACTACGCCGGCAACCTCCACAACAGCCTCGAGAACCTCATGATGATGTCCGAGGCGGAGGACCAGGACATCGTCAACGAACAGATCGCCAACAAGGACAACCGGATCCTCGACTATCAGTTCTTCGTGCCCGGTGGTGGCGCCCACCCCCTGTCCCGTCCGGACATGGTGGTCGTGGTGGGCCAGGAGTACCGTCCGCCGTTCTACGGGCACGTGTTCATGATGGGCCTCCGCGACCACCTGATCTCGCCGTACACGACGGGCTACGAGGGCACGGCCATCGAGAGCCTGTACCCGTCCAACACGGACATGATGCTCAAGGCCAAGGAGCAGGGAGCCACCACCGGCTACGTTCACTCCTTCTGGTTCGGTGACCCACTGGACGACGACCTCGGTGGCGCCAAGGGCTTCATCGTCGACGCCGCCCTGGCCGCGGCCGATGCCGTGGAGTGGTCGACCCCACAGGACGGCTTCGCGCCGCTCTACGCGGTGTGGAGCAACGGGCTCGGGGCCGTGGCGGTGGGTGGTGAGGACTCCATCAGCAACCTCCATTCGACGCCGCTCGTGGGGTCCATACGCACGTACGTGCACACGGCCGACGGCCGCCTGTCGATGGAGGGATGGTACGAGGGCCTCCGGCGCGGCCACTCCTTCGTGACGAGCGGGCCGCTCCTGGAGGTGACCCTGGACGGCAAGATCCCGGGCGAGCGCGTCGAGATCTCCGCCGGCACGACGATTCGCCTCGACGCTCGCGTGACCTCCATCGTCCCCTTGAAGCGTGCCGAGCTGGTCTTCAATGGCGAGGTGGTGGAGGAGATTCCCTTGGACGCCGGCAGTCAGGCACTGCAGATCGTGCGCGACCTGACGCCGCCCCACAGCGGCTGGTACCACCTGCGCGTCGAGGGCACTCCCGAGGACCGGGGGCCCTTGGACACGAGCTACCCCCAGGCGTTCACGAACCCGATCTGGGTCATCGTTGACGGCCGCCCGATCCGCAGCGCCGAGGCTGCCGACTACGCCATCCGTTGGATCGACAAGCTCCAGGCCATGGCCGAGGAGTGGCCCGGCTGGCGCTCTCGAGCCGAGGAGGACCACGTCTACGCCCAGTTCGAGGAGGCGCGGGACGTGTACCGGGCAAGGCGAGCCGAGGCCCGCTGAAGCCCGACTAGTCGACCGAATCTCGGCCGACGGCGTGCACCAGCCGGATCGTGTCGTCGACCCCCGCTCGGCGCATGCGCGTTGTTGCATCGCCGGGCGGCCAGCGCTCACCTTGGGCTGGGGCCCGCCGCCCGGCGGGGAATCCGGTCACTCTCGGACAGGTCGCCATGATCCTGACGCAGGACCGTGCCGAACGCATCGTACGCGACATCGTCGCCGGTCTGGACATCGAGATCGGCGGCACACGCCCATGGGACCTGCAGGTTCACGAGCCGCAGTTCTACACCCGTGTGCTCAAGCAGGGCACGCTGGGATTGGGCGAGTCCTACATGGACGGTTGGTGGGACGTGGAGCACCTGGACCAGTTCTTCTTCCGGGTGCTCCGCGGGAAGCTGAGCCATGACCCACGTCGAAACTGGCGCACCCGCCTCGTCTCCGCGACGCAGTTCCTGATGAACCGTCAGCGGCGTTCCAGGTCCTTCCACGTCGGTGAGCACCACTACGATCGGGGAAACGATCTGTACCAGGCCATGTTGGACCGGCGCATGGTCTACACCTGCGCCTACTGGAAAGACGCACCCGACCTGGATGCGGCCCAGGAGGCCAAGCTCGAGCTCGTGTGCAGAAAGATCGGGCTGCGCCAGGGGCAGCGCATCCTGGACATCGGCTGCGGCTGGGGCAGCCTGCTGAGGTTCGCTGCAGAGCGGTACGGCGCCGAGGGCGTCGGGGTCACCGTCTCGGCAGAGCAGGTGGCACTTGCCCGAGAAATGTGCGCGGGTCTCCCCATCGAGATCCTGCTTCGTGACTACCGGGACATCACCGGCGAGTACGACCACGTAGTCTCCCTCGGCATGTTCGAGCACGTGGGGCCGAAGAACTACGCCACCTACATGGATGTAGTGAACCGCCATCTGAAGGACGACGGCATGTTCCTGCTCCAGACCATCGGCTCCAACAAGCCGCTGAAGGATCCGGACCTCTGGACCGAGAAGTACACGTTTCCGGGCGGAGTCCTACCAAGCGCGGCGCAGATCGCGAGGTCCATCGAGGACCGGTTCGTTCTGGAGGACTGGCACAGCTTCGGCGCTCATTATGACCGCACGCTCATGGCGTGGCACGCCCACTTCGAGAGCGCGTGGCCACGGTTGAGCGAATCATACGGAACCCGCTTCTATCGAATGTGGCGCTACTATCTACTGGCTATGGCCGCGGCCTTCCGTGCCCGCAGCAACCAACTGTGGCAGGTCGTCCTTTCGAAGAACGGGGTCGAGGGAGGGTACGACTCCATCCGGTAGGGCGGGCGCGGCGCCGCGTCCGGCAAGAGCTTGACACGGCATCCCGGTGGGGGTCACTTCTTTCGAAGGTTCGAAGCACATGGACCATCCTGATACTCGTCCAGGCAGCGAGTGCATCGGCGCGGCGAGTCTAGGCCACTCGGCGCAGCGTCAACTCATCCTCGAGGTCGTCCCGTGTCTTGCGCCACCCTTCCAGTAATCATCCAGGGCGGCATGGGTGTCGGGGTCTCGAACTGGGTCCTTGCCCGTGCCGTTTCCTCCCTAGGTCAGCTGGGAGTGGTTTCGGGCTCCATCGTCGACGCGGTCTTCGTGCGTCGGCTCCAGGACGGCGATCCGGGCGGGCACGTGCGCCGCGCCATGGCCCGGTTTCCCTACGTCCAGGCGGTCGAAGAGGCTCTGACCTACTTCCGGCCCGGCGGCCGAGACCCGAATGAGCCGTACAAGGCCCTGCCGCTGCACGGGCAGACCGTGAGCGCCGCCCGCAACCGGCTCGTGGCGCTGGCCAATTTCGTCGAGGTCGATCTGGCCCGAGAGGGCCATGACGGTAAGGTGGGCATCAACCTCCTGGAGAAGCTCCAGGCGCCCAATCCCGCTTCGCTCTACGGGGCCATGCTGGCCGGTGTGGACTTCGTGCTCATGGGCGCCGGCATTCCCAAGGAGATTCCAGGCACGCTCGACCGCTTGTCCGAACACGAGCCCGTGGCCCTCTCGTTCGACGTGAAGGGACCCCGGATGGAGAGTGGGGATCGAATGACGTTCGATCCTGCCGTCTTCACCGACGAGAAGCCTACAGCCCTCAAGCGGCCAGCCTTCCTGCCCATCATCGCCTCCAACTCCCTGGCCACGATGATGACCCGGAAGTCCAACGGCAGGGTGGATGGCTTCGTCGTGGAGGGTCCGACGGCGGGTGGCCACAACGCGCCGCCCCGGGGCAAGAAGGTGCTCAACGAACGAGGCGAGCCGATCTACGGCGAGCGGGACGTGGTAGATCTGGAGAAGCTGGCAGAGCTCGGGCTCCCGTTCTGGGTGGCAGGCGGTGCCGGTCGACCGGGCACGATCGAAAAGGTACAGGCCGTTGGCGGCCAGGGCATCCAGGTGGGATCCCTGTTCGCTTTCTGCAACGAGTCGGGGCTGACCAGAGAGCTCAAGCAGGACGTGATCACGCGGTCCCTACTCGGATCGGTGGACGTTCGCACCGAAGATCGGGCCTCACCCACGGGCTTTCCCTTCAAGACCGTCCAACTCCCGTGCAGCGCGTCCAACCAGGATGTCTACCTCGAGCGGGCTCGCGTGTGCGACCTGGGGTACCTCCGTACCGCATACCGAAGGGACGACGGGCGGGTGGGCTACCGTTGCCCCAGCGAGCCCATCGCCACCTACGTGAAGAAGGGCGGCACGGTGGAGGACGCCCAGGGCCGCAAGTGCCTGTGCAATGCGTTGATGTCCAATATCGGCCTGGCGCAGGTGCGGGACGCCGGCCGCGTCGAGGTCCCGCTCCTCACCGGGGGCGACGCGGTGAAGCATCTGGGAAGCTTCCTGCAGGGACGCACGTCCTACTCTGCGAGAGGCCGGAGCCGCCGGACGAAGAACCCGCGCTTTCGGATGCCACCTCCATGTCCAACGCCTGAGAGGGCCGTTCAACAGCCTTCTAGCGCCGGACTGCTGGCTCACCGGCCTCGGTCGGCCCCCGGCATCGCCCACAGGTAGGTGGGCGTTGAGGGCCGAGCCGAACCGGTGCAGGAAGGAGACCGCGCCGATCTGGGCCCAGGGCTGGCTCCACAACTAGCCCGGGGGCGCCAGCTTCACGACCCGGGTCTCGCCGAAGGCCGGGATCCACAGGTCTGCCGGCCGAAGGCGGGCGTCCGCCCACGCCGCCCGCGCCCGCTCCGGAGGCTCCACCACCGGCTCGTCCGTCAAGATGAACGTGCCCCAGTGGATGCCCATGAAGGTGCCCCGCCCCCCCAGATCGAGGTAGGTGCGCACCGCCTCCTCGGGGTTCATGTGGTGTGGCCGCATGAACCACCGTGGCTCGTAGGCGCCAATGGGAATCAGGGACGCGTCGAAGGGACCGGCGCGGCCGCCGATCTCGCTGAACACCGGGCAATACCCGGAGTCCCCGGCGAAGTAGAGCTTGCCGCCATCCGCTCCCTCCAGCGCCCAGGAAGCCCAGAGGCGACGGTTCATCCCACCGGCGGTCCGCCGGGTCCAGTGCTGGGCCGGCAGCGCTCGCAAGGTGACCCCGGCGTCGCCCAGGGCAACGGTCGTGGTCTCCCACCAGTCCAGCTCCACGATGTTCTCGGCGCCGCGGCGCCGGAGCCACTTCCGGTAGCCCCTGGGCGCGCACCAGGTCGTGCCCGACCCGCCCCGCGCGACGAGCCGCCGCACCGTGGGACGGTCCAGATGGTCGTAGTGATCGTGGGAGATCAGCACGACGTCCACCGGGGGCAGCGCGTCGAAGTCGAGGCCGGGCGGCTCGATACGCGCTGGACCGGCCCACCGCACCGGGGAAACCCGGTGGCTCCAGACGGGATCGGTGAGCACGTTCAAGCCGCCCATCTGGATCAGCGTCGTGGCGTGACCGATCCAGGTGATCCGGATCTCGCCGGCACGTCCCCGGGGCTCGGCCGGGTCAGACGCGGCGCGGGGCAACGCATGGACGGGCGCCGAGGGGGGGCCGCCGTTACGAAGCCGCTCCACGGCCCAGCGCGCCAGGTCCGCCAGGCCGCGCGCGTCTTCCGGCGATCCCCAGGGGACTCGGAAGCGGCCGTCGGCTCCATGGTGAGCCGGGCGAGGGGAGTCAGCCATCACAGGGCCGGGCAGTCACGGCGGGCCCCCCGCCCGGGGCCGCGGTCGGGGGTCAAGGCCAGGGCCGCGGGGACCGGGGGCCCGCTACGGGTCCGGCGTCTCCGTCGCCGCCGCCTCGAGGGAAGCCAGTACCCGTCCGATGAAGCCATCGATCTCACGGCCCTGAATCCAGCGGGCCACCACCACCAGGTCGTTCTCCCGATCGACATACACCAGGTTGGTTCCCGATCCCCGGAACGCGAACGCCGACTCGGGCGCGCTGGGAAGCGCCTGCTGGCCGGTGTTCAGGAAGAAGTTCATGAACCCATACCCCGGATTCGGCTCCGATGGCGTCTCGGCCATGCGGATCCACGCCTCGGGCACGATCTGACGCCCATCCCAGCTCCCGTTCCGCAGGAACAGGTAGCCGAACCGCGCCATGTCCATGGCGTTGATGTACATGCCGCCGCCCCAGTGCCCGCCGCCGCTCACCGCCTGGATCTTCCGGCCGTCCAGGGTGATCCAGGAGTTGTGATACCCGTGCCACCGCCAGGTGGTGGACGCGCCGATGGGACCCATGACCAGCTCGTGCAGCACTGCCGGCAGCGGCCTCCGCCACACGCTGGTCGCCGCGAGCGCCAGGAGGTTGACTCGCACGTCGTTGTACTCGTACTCGGTGCCCGGCATCGCCCGTTCGGGGCTCAGCCAGTCGGCTCGCTCGGGGGAGGGCCGATCGCCCCAGTCGGGCTTGCCCCACAGGGTGCCACGCCAGGCGCTGGTCTGCCGAAGCAGATGGTCCCACGTGATCTGCCGATTGTGCTCGGACTCGAACAGCAACACCGGCGCGGTGGAGGCGCCGACGTCGGCCGAGGCGCTCCCCGGCTCACCGTCGCCGTCGGGAAGGACCAGCGGGGGCAGGTAGGGGCGTACCGGGTCGTCGATGTCCCCGATCAGATCCCGTTCCCACGCGAGCCCCACCGTCGTGGAGAGGAACGTCTTGGTGACGCTGAACGTCATGTCCACCCGTTCCGGCTCTCCCCACTCCGCCACGATGTACCCGCTCCGAACGATCACGCCGGTCATGTCGCCCCGTTCTTTCAGTGGCCCGACCGGCTCGTCGAACGGCTCCCGCCCCCAGCTCAGCGGGTGGGCGATCGCCAGGTCCCGCGGCGTCGTGCTTTCGGCCGCGATGGCGAACTCCACGGCCGCCTGCAGCCGGCCGGCGTCCATCCCGACATCACCAGGAGAGCGTCGCTCCCACTGCCTCCGGCCCGGGAAGTACGCTTCCTGGACACCTTCGAGTGATGAGCTCGAGGTCGATGTTGCAGACGGGTCGGCGCCCTGGGCGAGCGTGGGATCCGGGAACAGCCAAGCCGTGACCGCCACGGTGGCGGCGATGAGGAGTCGTCGTGCGCGATCCATGCGAGTCCATCCGAGTGCGGGCGCGGGCAGGGGCGCTATCGGCCCTGTCGAGAATCTGATCTCCGCACGATAAGGGGCTCTGCGAGCCTCCCGGTCAACCACCGGCGCCGGGATCGATCGGGCTGCCGAGTGGGGCACGCACCGGACGGGTCGATCGGGCCACCGGCTCGGGCACGCACCCAAGACGGGGTGCGCGATCGGCGCCGGCCGTGCATCATTCCAGGAGTGACCTGCCCCGGATCCGCGGAGACGCAGCTCAGGCGTCCGTGCCGCGATCTCGAGGGGCACGGCGATCCCGCAAACCCCGCGCCCCCGGAGCCCGCCCATGAACCCCGTCGCGAAGACCGCCGCGCTGATGACCCTGGCCGCGGTGGGTTGGGGCTGTACGGTCACGGACACCAGAGCCACGGGGGACGACCAGGCGCCTGATCGAGGCTGGGCGTACGTACCGGGCTCCGGAGACGCCTGGGAGACGAGGCAGCCGGAGGTCGTGGGCATGGATCCGGACCGCCTCCAGGAAGCCATCGACTTCGCCAACGCACACGAGACGTCCATGCCCCGAGACCCGGGGCTCTACCTGCGGGAGCGCTTCGAGGGACAGCCGCACCAGGCGATTGTGGGCCCCACCCGTGAGCGTGGGGGCGTCAACGGCATCGTTCTCAAGGATGGCTACATCGTCGCCGAGTGGGGGGACACGCGTCGGCCCGACATGACCTTCTCGGTGACCAAGAGCTACCTGTCCACCGTGGCGGGGCTCGCCCACGACCGGGGCCTCGTCCCCGACCTCGACGGCCGCGTCGTGGATTTCGTCCCGGACGCCACCTTCACGTCGGCGCAGAACCGTGACATCACCTGGCGCCACCTACTGACCCAGACGAGCGAGTGGGAGGGCACCCTCTGGGGGAAGCCCGACGCGGCCGACCGCCGGCGGGGCGTGGATCGGACGCTCAACCCGCCCGGCACGTTCTGGGAGTACAACGACGTCCGCGTGAACCTGTTGGCCTACGCCCTCCTCCACGTGTGGCGCCGCCCCCTCCCTCGCGTTCTCAAGGACGAGGTGATGGATCCCATCGGGGCGTCGACCACCTGGCGTTGGCATGGGTACGAAACGTCGTGGACCGTCGTGGACGGCCTGAGCGTGCAGTCGGTCAGCGGCGGAGGCCACTGGGGGGGCGGGTTCATCATCAGCACGCGGGACCACGCCAGGTTCGGCCTGCTCCTGCTTCGACGCGGCGCCTGGGGCGACCGTCGGATTCTGTCGGAGGCTTGGGTGGACCACGCCACGTCCCCCTCCACCGTGCAGCCCAACTACGGATTCATGTGGTGGCTGAACGGAGCGGAGTGCGGCATGTCGACGGCGGTGGGGTGCACCGCAGGTGCACCCCGCATCTTCCCGGCGGCCCCGGCAGGCAGCTTCTTCGCCCTGGGGGCCGGGTCCACCAACGTGATCTTCGTGGATCCGGAGCATGACATCGTCACGGTCACGCGCTGGATCGACGGCGGTGAATACGTGAACGGCTTCCTCGAGCGCGTCTTGGCGGCCGTGATCGGTTGATCACCGTGGGACGAGCGGTATCTCCCAACGTCCGGGCGGCTCCCCCGGCGACAGCGTCGCCACCAGGACGCCGTCGATGCGCACCTCTACGCTCGCCAGGCGGGACGGCACCGAAACGCGGTAGTTCGCCGTGGACTCGGCGGTATTGCTGATCCCGAGCCCGCTCGGCAGCACTACGAGGGTCTCCCCCGCCCCGGCCACGACCGAGGCAGTCACGTCGCCATCGTCGGGCCCCGATTCCACGATGAGCAGCCCATCCGGCTGAGGGGTCCGGACCTCCACCGAGAACAGGGGGTCCGCCGGCTGGAAGCTGACCGTGGACGGTGATTCCATTCCCTGCTCAGGCGTGACCACGGCCTCCGGGGTGGGTGCGGGCTCCTCCGGCGCGAAGAGCTCGACGACGCGCTGCACGCCAGTCATCAGCCACGCCCGCACCGGCTGGACCGTCAGACCCACCGCGAGCAGCAACACGACGCCGGCCGCCAGCTGCAGCCACACCCGACCCATCGAACGGCGCTGGCGGCCGAGTGGCTGCTTGGGCGGCGCGAGGTCGGGCAGGGGCGGCGTGGCATCCTGCTCCAGGAGATGGCTCAGGCGTGACGATATGGCTCCAAGCCGGTCGTACCGAGCGCGGGCCTCCGGCGACGACTCCAGGAGCTGCAGCAGCTCGGCACGTTCCTCTGGCGACACTTCGCCGTCGAGGAGACGGACGAGACGGCCGTCGAGCAACGACGGGATGCTCTGTCCGCTATCGCTCTTCATGAGCTGCCGGCCTCCCGCGGGTTCGTGGTGTCGGGCATGCTCTCGAGGGCCCGCGCCAGCTTGTCGAGAGCCCGGGCGATGAGGGTGCCGACCGACCCCGTCGTGGTTCCCACCGCCTCTGCGATCTCCCGATGCGCGAACCCCTCCTCACGCATCAGCAGGATCGCCTGATCGCGCGCCGAGAGGACGCCGAGCGCTCGGCGCACGATGCTCTGCGATTCGGCTCGCTCCACCTCCCGATCGGGTGAGGGGGGTGGATCGGCCAAGGCGCCGAGCACGACGTCTTCGTGCATCAGGCCGCTTCGTCGCGCGCTCTTCCTGCGAAGATCGCGAAGACGGTTCGTGGCGACTCGAAAGAGCCACGCCTTGAGGTGATCGTGCCGCCGGGGCGGCCGCTCGACCAGGCGCAGGAACGTGTCCTGGAGGACGTCAGCGGCCAACTCGGGATCTCCCGAGAGCCGCACCAGATACCGAAAGAGGCGCTCGCCATGCTCCCGGTACAGCCGATCCGGATCCAGGGCGCTCACTCCGGCCTCCAGAGCCTTGCGCCGGGCCGGGTGGCGTCTGATGAGTCCGGGTCGTTCGAGTGCGATTTCCAACAGTCCTCTTCGCCGCGAATGGATGGCAAGCGCTCCGGGGAGCACGGCCATCCTCTGGCCGCGGGCGCTCCCCACCTCCTGGCCCTGAAACGCGGGGCTATCCGGGCTTCTGACGAGCCCGGCGAGCGGACGTGCATCATGTAGCCGAAAGTACATCGCCCACTCGCGATGCACAGGCTGGGGCGGAAGGCGGAAGAAGGACTCGAACGCCGGAGTGGTAGAGCGGCGCTCCGTTCGCCCGACCCCGGCTTCGTCTGCCACCGTTCGGCCCTAAGCTCACCGGGTCCGACCGTCGATACCGAAGACGGGACCGCGTTCGGTTCATGCGCCCGGTCTGTGGCGCAGGCGCGCACCGGTCAGACTACCGACAGGGGGACTCCATAGAGCACCTGCCGTTCCTGGGAAGTGGCGGCTTCCTGGCCACCGGGGTCGGGGGCGTCTTGCTGGCTGCGTTCGCCTACGTGCGGTACGGGCACACCAGGCTGGGCGTTGCCTCCGCCGTTGTGGGGCTGGCCACGGCCATGTGGCTCGTGCCCTTCTCGTACATGCTCGACGGCGACACGGCGGCCGAGGCGCTGCGCTGGGCCAAGGTGGGCTACTTCGGTGTGCCGTTCATTCCGCCGGCCGTGTACCTCCTGGCGTGCTCCGTCCTGGGCATCCAGGATCGACGGCGCCCGGTGATCACGGCCACGTGGCTCGTCGGAGGCGCATTCTGTGTGTGGGCGCAGTCCACCGATCGGCTCGTCACCGGCGTCCGGGAGTACGCCTGGGGCTTCTACCCCACCTTCGACAGCCGCTCGATACCGTTCCTGGTGTTCGCCTCGGGGGTGATTACGCTCACCGTGGTGGAGTTCTTGTTGGCGCACGCCCGCTCGGACTCGCGGGCGCTCCGGGTGCGAGCACGCTGGTTCCTGCTGGCCTCCGGCCTGGCCTCTGCCGCGCTGTTGGACTTTCTCCCGAACTTCGGAGTAGACGTGCCACCGAGTGGCTATCTGTCTGTCACGGCTTGCTTGGCCATCGTGCTGCTCGTGATCCGACATCACCGCGTAGCGGAGTACACGCCCTCGTTCGCGGCCGAAGAAATCACGCGGACCATGGGCGACCTCCTCATCGTGTGCGATGAATCGGGATACATCCGCGTGGTGAACGAGGCTACCGAGAAGACGCTCGGGCGCCCCCGCGCCGAGCTTCTGGGCCAGTCCATCCTGGTCCTCGCGGAGGAGGGGTCGCAGGACGCGGACCGCCTCGTGAGCCTACGAGGTGAGGAGACGGTGCGGGACGAGGAGATGACCTTCCGCACATCCGACGGTACGCCGGTGGACGTGAGCGTATCCACGTCGCACCTCGACGACGTGGCAGGCACCACGCTCGGGACGGTTATCATCGCGCGTGACATCCGATCCCGGAAGCAACTGGAAGAACAACTGCTTCAGAGCCAGAAGATGGAGGCCGTCGGGCGCCTGGCCGGGGGTGTGGCCCACGACTTCAACAATGTGCTTACCGTGATCTCCGGCCACGTGGACCTGCTGTCGACGTCCTTCGGCGCTGAAGACCCACGCAAGGAGGACCTTCGCGACATCCGGAGCGCCGCGGAGCGTGCGACTACGCTCACCCGGCAGCTCCTGACCTTCAGCCGTAGTGGAGTGATCGAGCCCGTGGTCCTCGACCCCAATGAGGTCTTGACGGACCTTGAGGTCATGCTCCGCCGCATCGTGGGTGAAGATGTCACCCTCGAGACGGACCTCGACCCGCGGGTGGGCTTGATCCGTGCGGACCGGGGGCAACTCGAACAGCTCATCATGAACCTCGTGGTCAATGCCCGTGAGGCCATGCCGTCGGGCGGGCGACTGTGCCTGCGGACCCGTGCGTCTACGCTCGCTGACGACGCCGCGGCGCTGCTGGAAGTCGCCGACGGGGGTGAGGGTATGGACCCGGACACCCAGCAGCGGATCTTCGAGCCCTTCTTCACGACCAAGGCGGAGGGGACGGGCCTGGGACTTGCCACGGTCTATGGGATCGTACAGCAGGCCGGCGGCTCCATGGAGGTAAGCAGCCAACCGGGCCGAGGCACCACGTTCTCGATTCGACTGCCCGTGGTCCGCCTACGACCCGAGGCAGACGACCCGGCGACGCAGCGTCCCAAGGCGGGAGAGGAGACCATCCTGCTCGTGGAGGACGAGGCCATGGTGCGGGCTCTGGCTCGCAGGGTCCTGGAACGGCATGGCTACCGCGTGCTGGAGGCGCAGGCGCCGGATGAGGCCCGCACGATCTTCGACGGGCCGGACGGCGCCGAGATCGATCTGCTTCTTTCCGACGTCGTCATGCCCGGCAAGAGCGGGCCCGAGCTCGCCGCGGAGCTTCGGGCGCTGAGACCCGAGCTCAACGTGCTGTTCATGTCCGGCTACACCGGAACCCATCTCACGCAGCAAGGTGTGTTGCCTACGACCACCGAGCTGCTGCGCAAGCCGTTCCACCCGGACGCCCTGGTCACGCGGATCCGACGAATCCTCGACGGTCGGCCCGCGCCCGGCGAGTCTCTCGAGACTCCGCTCGTTCCCCAGTCGGGCGTCTGAGCCGTCTCACGCCTTTCTTGCAGGCGGTGGGCGATCTCGTAAGAATGGAATGGCCTCCCCCCACGGGACGCGCGGTCGGCCGCTCACGAGCCGGCCTCCGCACTGGGCGCTTCTTCCGCCCGCCAGGCATCGAGCTTCTCCTGTGCACCCTCCGGCAAGAGTAGCTCGTCGGAGATTGCGGCGATCTCTTCGGCCTCTCTCCACCGTGCTTCGAGGGCCTTCAGCTCACCGTGGAGCGCCCGGCGTTCCTGCTCCTCGTGCAAGGCCATCTCGATGGCAAGCCGCGTGGGCTGGGGGAGCTTGGAGATTACACCGGCCTCACGCTGGTGGCGCTTGGGTCCCATCTGGCTGACGGCCACCTTCATTTCCGATGCGGTCCGCAGGAACGCCTCGGGATGACCCACCTCCTCGATCTGACTCACCGCCTCCTGAACCACGGACGACTTGGCACCCGCCCGGTTGATCCGGGGGACGACCACCCCGACCAGGCGACGGGCCTCTGCCCCCTCGAACCGGTGGCTCGTCTTCCCCTTGTGGAGGGTCAAGGACCAGTCCTCCTCGTCGTCGCCCACCTCGAAGCGCGTCTTCTGGAGCTCGGGCAGCTTGAGCTTGAGGACGCGCCCGTCGTCGGCGCGGACGGTGGCCAGGGTCCGGCCGTTGACCCAGAGATTCACGAAGTTGCCTGACTGACCGAGCAGCGCGGCGCTGATGGCGCCCGTCGCGAGCCCCCCGATCAGCACGCCGCCTACGACCACCACACCTCCGGCACCGTAGAGCATGGCCCGCTTGCGACGCCGTCCGAACTGGTCGCCGTAGCGCCAGGCCGCGAACTCGTCCCTCCGGGGCTTTCCGATACGCACGAGCTCGAGGCCCTCGGGCAGCCGCGCCAGCCCGACCTGCTCGGTCGACGCCCTCAGTCGGGTGCCCGCGTACAGCCGCTCACAGTCTTCGATCGCCTCCCACCGCTCCTCGATGGGAGAGAGGTTCCAGCGCTCGCACTTCCGACAGACGACCCAGAGCCGACCCCGTTCCGGGTCGAAGGAGAGGCGGCGGCCCACCGGAAACGTCTCCACCACCTGGTTTTCGCCCAGGGATCGATTGCAGAACATGCAGGTGGAGAACACGGGAATCGTCCGCCGTTCGCTCGGTTTGTCGGGCCTGCCCAGAGTACGCTCTGCAGTGCCCCTCCCTTCACTCGCCGTACCCCCTCCGGAGCCGGGTGGGTTCCCCCGTCCTCCGTCTTGTTGAGGCCCCACACCTACCCTATCCTTCCGGAGATCGTGCCTCCCGCGGAAGCGCCCGGCCAGAGCGTGTTCGACGCCCACCCGTGCACCGGGTCCGCAGGGAGGCACACGCACGTCGCCAGGTGGTATGACCGGACGGCCACGTGCGGGGTACACGGGGCGAGGCGTGCCAAGCGCTGAGCGGCCACGACATGGAAGACGGCATGAAGCCAACGGACGTCAGCGATCCGCGGTACTACCACAAGGTGGTAGACTGCCAGTGGGGGTGCCCGGCTCACACGAACGTGCCGGAGTACATCCGACTCATCGCCCAGGGACGCTACGACGACTCGTACTGGCTGAATCGGCGATCCAACGTCTTCCCCGGCATCCTGGGCCGCACGTGTGACCGGCCCTGTGAGCCCGTGTGCCGTCGCACACGGGTGGACGGAAAGCCCGTGGCCATCTGCCGACTGAAGCGGGTGGCGGCGGACCTCAGAGACCCGGCCGACAACCGCCTGCCACCCATCCCGCAGGACGGCAACGGCAGGCGCATCGCCCTGGTGGGTGCGGGCCCCGCCTCGCTCACGGTGTGTAACGACCTCATGCCCCTGGGATACGAGTGCGTGATCTTCGAGAAGCTGCCCAAGCCGGGTGGCCTCATGCGCACCAACATCCCGGCGTTCCGTCTGCCGGCCGAGGTGCTGGACGGCGAGATCGACATGATCCTGAACATGGGCGTGGAGATCCGCTACAACGCCGAGATCACGAGCATGAAGGCCCTGCTCGGGGAAGGGTTCGACGCCGTCTTCGTGGGCTCGGGCGCCCCGAGGGGGAAGGAAATGAAGCTCGAAGGCCGCTGGGACGACCCGGAGCACGTCCACATCGGCATCGACTGGCTCGAGGCGATTCACTTCGAGCACGTCGATTCGGTGGGCGACAACGTTCTCGTGATCGGCGTGGGCAACACGGCCATGGACTGCTGCCGGAGCGCCCAGCGGATGGGCGCAAAGAGCGTGAAGGTCATGGCGCGAAAGTCCCGGGAGTACTTCAAGGCGTCGCCTTGGGAGCTCGAGGACGCCGAAGAGGAGCTGGTGGAGATTCTGGAGAACCACGCCCCGAAACGGTTCGTCGTGGAAGACGGCCGCCTGACGGGTATGGAGTTCGACCTGGTGAGCTGGAACGAGGGCCCCGACGGTCGCCTGGTGAGCGAATCCCACGGCACGACCTTCATTCCCGCGGACGACGTCGTGCTGGCCATCGGTCAGGACGCGGCGTTCCCCTGGATCGAGCGGGACATCGGCATCGAGTTCAACGACTGGGAGATGCCGGTCGTGGACCGGACCACGTTCATGACCACGCTCCCCGGCGTCTTCGTGGGTGGTGACGCCGCGTGGGGCCCCGAGAACATCATCTGGGCGGTGGAGCACGGCCACCAGGCCGCCATCTCCATCCACAACTACTGCCAGGACGTTCCCCTGACAGAGCGGCCGCCGTGGGGGCAGAACCTCACGTCGGCGAAGATGGGGATGCACGAGTGGACGTACAGTAACGAGTACAACCCGGCCGCCCGCAGCAAGATGCAGCACGTGGAGCTGGTGGAGCGATTCAAGCAGCTCAGCGTCGAGGTGGAGCTGGGCTTTTCGCCGGAGCAAACCGCCCTCGAGGTGGAGCGCTGCCTGAACTGCGACGTCCAAACCCATTTCACCCCCGGCCTCTGCATCGAGTGCGACGCGTGCATCGACGTCTGCCCGGTCCACTGCCTGGCGATGACCGCCGACGGCTCCGAGGAGGAGCTACGCGCCCGCCTCGACCCGCCGGCCGACAACCCGGACCAGGATCTGTACGTGTCCGCCGCGCTCCCGCAGACCGGGCGGGTCATGATCAAGGACGAAGACGTCTGCGTGCACTGCGGCCTCTGCGCCGACCGCTGTCCCACGGCGGCGTTCGACATGCAGAAGTCGGAGCTGCTCATCACGTACGCCGGTGAGACGCCGGTGTTGAGCCTGGAGGCCGGATCCCTCTCGTGAGCCAGATCAACGACTTCGCCTTCAAGATCGGGACGGTCAACGGCACAGGGTCATCCAGCGCGAACAGCCTGATCATGCAGGCGATCTTCCGCATGGGGATCCCCGTCTCGGGCAAGAACGTGTTCCCCTCCAACATCCAGGGGCTCCCGACCTGGTACGAGATCCGCGTGAGCGGGGCTGGTCACACGGCGCGCACCCCGATCTTCGACATGATCGTGGCGATGAACCGTGCCACCATCGAGAAGGACATCGCCGAGGTCCGGTCGGGCGGTTGGATCCTCTACGACAACTCGTGGCCCCTGGAGGAGGAGCTGCTCCGGGAGGACGTGACCTTCCTCGGAGTTCCGTTCGGTCGATTGGGCGTCGAGAACTTCAAGGCGGTCCGTGAGCGGGTCCTGATGAAGAACATCTCGTACGCCGGGGCGCTCGCGGCGCTGCTGGACATGGACACCGAGGTCATCCAGGAGATGATCCGGGAGAAGTTCTCGCGGAAGCCGGCCTTGATGGATTCGAACTACCTGGCCATCAAGCTCGGGTACGACTACGCCCAGGAGCACTTCGACTGCCCCCTGCCCATCCGGCTCGAGACGCTGGACAAGACCGGAGACCAGATCCTCATCGACGGCAACACCGCGGCTGCGTTGGGGTGCGTGTACGCAGGCGCGACGGTGGGGGCGTGGTATCCCATCACGCCGTCCACATCGATCATGGACGCGTTCACGTCGTTCTGCGGGCGATATCGGACAGATCCCGAGACGGGCGAGAAGCTCTACGCCATCGTTCAGGCCGAAGACGAGCTGGCCGCCGCGGGCGTGGTGATCGGAGCCGGGTGGGCCGGGGCTCGGGCCTTCACCCCGACCAGCGGTCCGGGAATCTCGCTGATGAGCGAGTTCATCGGCCTCGCCTACTACGCCGAGATCCCTTCGGTCTTCTTCAACGTGCAGCGCACCGGCCCTTCGACGGGGATGCCAACCCGGACACAACAGGGCGACATCATGCTGTCTGCGTACGCGTCCCACGGCGATACCAAGCACATCGTGCTCTTCCCGGCGGATCCGGGCGAGTGCTTCGAGATGGCGGTCAACGCGTTCGATCTGGCGGAGCGGTATCAGACCCCGGTCTTCTTGGTCTCGGACCTGGATATCGGTATGAACGACTGGATGTGCCGCCGCTTCGAGTGGGACGACGGCTATCGCCCCGACCGGGGCAAGGTCCTCACCGCCGAAGAGCTCGAGTCCATCGACCGGTACTTCCGCTACGTGGACGTGGACGGGGACGGCATCGCGGCCCGAACCCTGCCCGGCGTGCACCCCAAGGGCGCCTACTTCACCCGAGGGTCGGGTCACAACCGGTTGGGCGGCTATACGGAGGACTCCGACGAATACCTGGAGGTCGTGAACCGGCTCCGGGCCAAGGTGGACGGCGCTGCCGACCGGCTTCCCGCTCCTCTGATCGAGCGCCAGGAAGGCGCCATCATGGGCCTGATCACGGTGGGCGGCTGTGACGCCGCGGCCCGGGAGGCCGTCGAGCTGCTCGCCGCCCGAGGCATCGTCCTGGACTATCTGCGGGTCCGGGGCTTCCCGTTCCACTCGTCTGTCGCCGCGTTCCTGGCGGAGCACGAGCAGTGCTTCGTGCTGGAGCAGAACCGGGACGGCCAGCTCCGTTCGCTGCTGATCCTCGAGGCCGGCGCCGACCCGGCGACCGTGCACTCGATCCGGTACTACGGCGGATTCCCCATGAGCGCCGCCCACGTCATCGACGGCGTCATGACTCAACGCTTCAAGCAAGGCCTCGAGCCTGTCGGACCGGGCGGCTCGCTGGTGGAGGAGGGCGCATGAGCCCCACGATCAAGCCCAAGGTCCTGCATCCGGACATCGAGACCAACGCGGTCGGCCTCACACGCCGCGACTACGAAGGCGCCATGTCCACGCTGTGCGCCGGGTGCGGGCACGACTCCGTGACCGCGGCTCTCGTGCAGTCCTTCTTCGAGCTGAACATCGAGCCTCACCGGGCCATGAAGCTCAGCGGTATCGGGTGCTCGGCCAAGACGCCGACGTACTTCATGCGGGACGCCCACGGCTTCAACGGCGTACACGGACGCATGCCGGCCCTGGCCACCGGCGCCAACGTGGCCCGCAGCGACCTGGTGTGCATCGGCGTGTCGGGCGACGGTGACTCGCTGTCCATCGGGCTGGGCCAGTTCTGCCACGCGATCCGGCGCAACGTGAACATGCTGTACATGCTGGAGAACAACGGTGTGTATGGGCTGACCAAGGGTCAGTTCTCGGCCTCGGCCGACGTGGGCTCCAAGTCCAAGCGCGGCGACGTCAACACCCAGGAGCCCATCGACCCGATTCTCCTGGCCCTGAGCCTGGGGGCCACCTTCGTGGGGCGGTCGTTCTCCGGGGACAAGGCGCACCTGCTGCCGCTGATCAAGGCCGGCCTCAGCCACAACGGCTTCGCTTTCATCGACGTAATCTCGCCGTGCGTCACCTTCAACAACCACGAGGGCTCCACGAAGAGCTACCTGTACACGCGCGAGCGCTACATGGACGTGGCGCCGGTGGACTTCGTCCCGATGAAGGACGAGATCACGGCCAATGTGGAAGAGGGCGCGCTGACCATCGTGCCCATGCACGACGGCAGCCTGGTGCGGTTCAAGCAAATAGGACCCGACTGGGACCCCACTGACGCCGCCGCCGCCTGGACCCGGTACAGGGAGTTGTCCAAGGACGGCGCGGTCGTGACCGGGCTGCTCTACGTGTCCGAGGCGGGAGCCGACTACCACGCCCAGAACGGCACCGTGGAGACCCCGCTCGTGGAGCTGCCCTTCGACGAGCTGTGCCCCGGGTCGGAGGCGTTGTCGTCCCTGATGGATCAGTACCGGTAAGAGGACTGCTGCCGAGCCCACGCCACGCGGATCTGCGGCACCCGGCCGAGGGGTCGCTCGAGGCCCTGGGAGCGGCACCGGAACCGTCCTGCTGAACCCGCTCCGGCACGATTCGGACGTGCCTTCCCCAAACTCCTCCACGGTCATTCGCGCTTCCCTGGCATCTATACGCACTAGTATATATACTATGTCGTATAGATACGGGCTTGTTCGACGGCGGCTGACGGCTTCATGTGTCGAGTGTGCGCGCGCAAACCTCCCGCCGACGTGCGCGCACGCAGCCGCAGGAAGATGCGAGGAGGCGACGATGATGTGGTGCGTTCCCAGTTGGGTCCATGCGGTGATCCTGGTCGCAGCAGCCTCCACACCCGTCGCTGGCCAGGATGGCCCGCGCGGGGCAGCCGTCCACGAGGCCGCGCAGCTCCTGGCGCAGGACGACCATGATGGCGCGATCGCCCTTCTTCGCCCCCGGGTCGCCTCCGACCCCGACGACGCGGCGGCGGCCCACTACCTGGGACGTGCCTACCTCGAGGCCGACGAGCTGGACGAAGCCGAGGCGTGGCTGAAACGGGCGGTCGAGCTCGAGGCCAGCTCCGCTCACTTCCAATGGCTGGGCCGAGTCTACGGGCTCAAGGCACAACGAGCCTCGGTCATCCGCAGGGTGGGACTCGCCGGCAAGATGAAGGACAGCTCGCTCCGGGCCGTGGAGCTGGATCCGGACAACGTGGACGCTCGCCAGGACCTGATGGAGTTCTACCTGCAGGCTCCGGGCATCGCGGGAGGCGACACGCGCAAGGCCAGGGAGCAGGCGGACGAGATCCTGAAGCGAGACAGCTACATGGGCCACCTGGCGTGGGGTCGCGTCCACGAGGATGCGGGGAATGACTCGGCCTTCATCGAGTGGTACCAGGCGGCCATACGACTGAGGCCTGCAGAGAGGGCACCGTACTACCCGCTCGCCTACGCCCAACAGCGACTCGGCGATTTCGACGGTGCGCGTCAGACCCTCATGGCCGTGCTGGAGCGCTGGCCCGACGATCCGGGGGCGCGCTACCAGCTAGGTCGGAACGCGGCCATGTCCGGTGAATGGCTGGACGAGGGGGAGGGACACCTGAGGGCGTACATCGAGCTCGCCGATCGTGGCCAGGGGAACCCGTCGGAGGCCGCGGCCCGTTGGCGGTTGGCGCTGGTGTTGGAGCACCAGGGACGGTCCGAGGAAGCGTTACGAGAGATCGAAGCCTCGCGGCGGCTGGACCCCGATTTCGAGCAATCCAAAGACGACCTGGAGCGTCTCAGGAAGGCCAACCGCTGAGCGGGGGCAGACGGCCGTGGCAGCTACCCGGACGGCATCCTCGACTCGGGCGACGGGTGTCCTCAACGTCCCCTTCAAATGTTGACGCTTGAGGGACCCATGCCGGCCATGAGAGTCAGGTGGGAGAAGCTGCGGGTCCGGACGAGTGCGCGAGTACGGAATCGGGTGGTGGTGGCGGTCTGGGTCCGAAGGGCGCCAACTGTCCCGCCGACTCGAAGGGGACGTCCACGTCGCCCAGGGGGCCGTCCGCGCGGACCAGCCCACGGACCCGGTAGTCTACCTCGCCCCGAGACCAGAGCGATCTCAGCGCCGCTCCCACGGCGGCGTAGGTGAACGGCAGGTCGATCTCGATGTCGACGGTATCCTCGGCAGGCAGCACGATGTCGGCCTCCGTGACGCCCTCTCCCAGGAGGATCCAGCTCCCGGCGTCGGCTGCCGATGCCACGTCCACGGCGTAGTCGACGTCGTGGAGGCGGATACCTCGAGTGTTGGGGTTGGCGACCCTGAGGGAGACCTTGGCCTCTCCCGCGGTGAGACCGAGGGCGGTGACCTGAACCCGGACGAGGCCGACGGACGGTGGCTGCAGGCTGGGGGCGCAGGCCGCGACGGCTCCCAGGGTCACGGCGAATCCGACGAGCCCAGGAAGGGTCGCACCCAGGCCCGAACCGATCGTACGGGGCGAACGGCTACCGGGCTGGGCCGGCAGCCCCTCGGTACCTCCCGGCCTCGGGCGCGCGTCCCGACGACGCCTCCGATTCGGGCGGTGGCCGATCAAGGACCCGCCGCCGATCCTCGCTACGACCCCTGGCGCGTGGCCGCCACGTAGCTCCCGTCGTCCATGTGGATCATGACCAGGGTGTTCGTGGTCTTGCAGACGGGGCAGAACGCGTGGCCCTCGTCCAGGACTTCCATGTCCGTCACGGTTTCGCAGCCGTCGCAAAGCGCGTGGACGGTCTGCCACGGCTCCGCCTTCGGCTCGTCGCTTCGGGCCAGGCGCACTCCCATGACCAGCGCGGGCAAGCCCGACAGCGGGCAAACGTCGCCGGTGCACGCCGTACCGAAGTCGAGACACACCAGCTGCCGGTCATCCGGCAGATTCGCGTGTCCACCATACGACGCCTTCGTGAGGACGAGATGGACCTGCTTCTGGCAGTGGGAGCAGTAGGTCTGGCGTTGTTCCTCCATGTCGTCCTCCTTACAGGTCCGTTTCCATCACCCCAACGTCCACTGACCCGAAGATCGCCGCCGCTCTGCGCCATCGGCAATCCAGGCCCGCCCATCTCTGACGTGTCTTCAGCTGCGCCGCGGCCTCACGGTTGGCCGTCCCGCGGGACCTCGTCCCATTCGCACGCCCCCGCGCAGCTGCCACAGTTTCCCCCGCATCCGGGGCGGTGCTGGATCCACGCGAAAGCCATGAACAGGCCCGCCATGGCCACGATGCTCAGGGCGGCCGCGATCATGTGGTGAACAGCCCGGCGAAGCCCATGAACGCCAGCGAGAGGGTCCCCGCGACGATGAGCACGAGCCCCATGCCCTTGGCCAGCGCCGGCACGCTCGCGAGCTCCGACGTCTCTCGGATCGATGCCATGAGCACCAGCGCCAGGGTAAGACCCAGGCCTGCGCCGATGGCGAAGAAAAGCCCCTCGAGCAAGCCGTAGCCCCGATTGGTCTGGAAGATGGCCAGCCCGAGGATCGCGCAGTTCGTGGTGATCAGCGGCAGGTAGATCCCCAGCTCCCGGAAGAGGGCGGGGCTCACCTTCTTGATGGTCATCTCCACGATCTGCACCAGCGACGCGATCACCACGATGAAGGAGATCAGCCGCAGGTACGGCGCGTAGGAAAGCACGAAGGTGTTGAGCACCCACGCCACCAGCGAGGTGATGACGAGCACGAAGATGTTCGCTCCGCCCATCCGGAGCGCCGTCCCCACCCGGGCCGAGACGCCCATGAAGGGACAGAGACCCAGGAACAGGGCGAGCGTGAAGTTGTTCACCAGCATGGCCGAGACGAGGATCCAGAACAGCTCGCCCATCACGCTGCGCTCCTCTCGGTCTGTGCGCCCACGCCGTGTGGCCACTCCCTCACGGCAGGCTGCTCGTTCCGGGTACGCCACCAACCGAACGCCAGCAGGATGAAGCCCAGGGTGAAGAACCCACCCGGTGGGAGGATCATGATGATCCACGGCTCGTAGCTCGCGCCGAAGAGCGGGACGCCCAGGAACGACCCGTTGCCGAGGATCTCGCGGATCCCGCCCAACATGACCAGGGCGACGATGAAGCCCACGCCGGTCCCCACCGCGTCCAGGAGCGCCCGACTCACGGGCCGCTTCGAGGCGAACGCCTCCTGGCGGCCGAGGATCATGCAGTTCACGACGATCAGCGCGATGAACGCGCCGAGGGCCTTGTGGATGTCAGGCACCACGGCCGCCAGCACCATGTCCGCGATGGTCACGAAGGTGGCGATGATCAGGATGTAGGCGCTGATCCGCACCTCGTGGGGAATCACGCGCTTCAACAGGGACACGAGCAGGCTCGAACCCAACAGCACGAAGAACGTGGCCAGCCCCATGGCCAGGCTGTTGGCCACGGTATTGGTCACGGCCAGCGCGGGACACAGGCCCAGGAGCTGGACCAGGACCGGGTTCTCGCGCCAAACGCCACGGAGCAGGTCGTACGACGGCGTGGTGGGTCTCATGGACCGTCTCCCGGGTCGGCGGTGCCGTGCCCACCGGCAGGCTCCGGCTCGCCCCGATTGCGTGGGCCCCCGGGGCCGGTGGCCCACGCCTCGGACGCGTACGCCCGGAGCTCCGGCGCGAGCTCGTTCACCCGTTCGTTGATGATGGTGATGATGGTCCGGGACGAGATCGTGGCGCCCGTGATCATGTCGATCTCGTGTGGGTCGCCGGTTCCCGCGCCGGCCTTGATCCCCAGGAGCGGTGCCAGCACGCCAGCGAACGCCCCCACGAACGAGGAGTCCTTTTCGATCTTGTCGCCCAGGCCGGGCGTCTCCTTACTCTCGAGGACCTTCATGCCCAGGACCGCGTCCGTGGTGGGGTCGAAGCCGAAGAGCAGTCGGATCACGTCCTGGAAGCCGGGCTTGGCTCCGGGTATGGCGAAGCCCATCGGCTGGCCACTCGCGTCGTAACCCACGAAGACCCGCTCCACGTCCAACGAGTCCACGCCGGATGGGAGCTCGGGCGACAGGGCCCCGTCGATCACGAACAGGGTCTCATACCGCTCCGGACCGCTCAACACCTCCTGGATGGCGGCCTCCAGCACGGCGGCCTGATGCGCCAGGATGCGGGGCTGAGTCCACTGGTGGACCATGACCAGTAGCAGGCCCGCCAGTGCCCCAGCCACGCCCAACGTCCCCAGGAGGCGGATGGCGGCGGGGTCGTCCCGCTCGGGTGGGGGCGGAGGGCCGCCCGCGTCCCCGGTGACCGTCGGCAGCGTCCGGTCGTTCATCAGGCCGCCTCCTCGGCCGGGCGGACCCGTCGAGCCGGGTGCCCGAAGACCCGGGGCTGGGTCGCCCGATTGATGAACGGGACCAGGGCGTTCATGAACAGGATGGCGTACATGACACCCTCGGGCAGGCCGCCCCAGACCCGGATCACCACCACCAGGACGCCGATGCCCAACCCGAAGATCCACGAGCCCGCGTTGGTCACCGGCGACGTGACCATGTCGGTGGCCATGTAGACGGCGCCCAGCATCAGCCCACCCGAGAACAGCATGAAGCCGGCCCCCTGGAACTGGGTGGGATCGATGAGGTGGAGGAGCTGGGAGAGCACGGCGACGGTGGCCAGGATGCTGACGGGGATCCGCCAGTTCAAGTGCTGCCGGAGGGCCAGGTACGCGCCGCACAGCAGAATCAGCAGGCCGGCCGTCTCGCCCAGGGAGCCCCCGGTGCTTCCCATCATCAAGCTGGGGAGCTCGGTGGAGGCCTGCTCGAACTTCCAGGCGCCCAGCGGCGTCGCGGCCGCCACGCCGTCGGGCGGCGCCGGGCTCATGAGCGGCAGGGCGAAGTTGTCGCCTCGGAGGGCGTTCCAGGGTCCGTCGGTCGCGGGCCACGTGGTGATGGCGATGGGGAACGCCGCCTGGAGGAAGGCCCGCCCCACCAGTGCCGGGTTGAACACGTTCTGCCCCAGGCCACCGAACAGGAGCTTGCCGAACGCCACACCGAACACGCCGCCCAGGAACGCCATCCACATGGGCATGCCCGGCGGGAGCGTGAGTCCCAGCAGCAGCCCGGTGATCACGGCCGAGCCGTCGCTCAGGGTGCCGCCCCGACCGAACAGACGCTCGGTCGCCAGGGCCCCCACCGTGGCGGCCCCGATCACGAGGATCGCGCTGGGCCCGAAGTACCACACGGCCGCGGCGACGACCGGCACCAGACTGCCCACCACGGACCACATGATGCCGCCAGTCGTGTCCGGCGCCTTCAGATGCGGCGACGCCGTGAGCTCGAGTCGAATGTCTCTCATGCGACCTGGGCCTTGTGACGTCGGAGCGCGGTCTTGCCCAGCGCGAACATCTGGGACAGTGGGATGTTGGACGGGCACACGTAGGAGCAGCAGCCGCAGAGCATGCAGTCCATCAGGTTCGCCGTCTCCATCTCGGCGTAGCGGCCCACCTGAGCCAGGGAGCCCAGAAGCTGCGGGTTGAGGAAGATCGGGCACGCGTCGAGGCAGTGGCCGCATTTGATGCACGGATACGAGCGCTTGGGCTTGGTCTCGGCGTGGGTGAGCACGACGACGCCTGTCGTCCCCTTGATGACGGGGGCGTCGAGATCGGGCTGGCACGCGCCCATCATGGGCCCCCCGAGCACCAGCTCGGCGGCATCCTCGGTCATCCCGCCGCAGAAGTCCAGCAGATCCCGTAGCTTCGTGCCCACCGGCACGATCAGGTTGGAAGGCTTCCGCACGCCTGGGCCGGTGACGGTGACCACGCGCTCGATGAGGGGGTAGCCCGTCTCGAAGACCTCGGCGATGGCCGCGATGGACCCCACGTTCTGCACCACCGTGCCCACGTGGGCCGGCAGCTTGCCCGACGGCACCTCGAACCCGGTCACGGTCTCGATGAGCATCTTTTCGGCGCCCTGCGGATACTTCACCGTGAGGGGCAACACGGTGACGTCCAGGTCCCCGGGCTTGGCGGCGTTCAGCGCCTCGATGGCGTCGGGCTTGTTCTTCTCGACGCCGATCACCACCCGGTCCACCTCGAGCGTGTGCATCATGACCCGGATGCCGAAGTGAACCCGCTCCGGATACTCCACCATGACTCGGTGGTCCGTGGTCAGATACGGCTCGCACTCGGCGCCGTTCACCAGAAGCAGGTTCACGTCCACGCCCTCGGGCGGCAGCAGCTTCACGTGGGTCGGGAACGCCGCTCCACCCAGCCCCACCACGCCGGCGTGCTGGACGGCGTCGACGATCTCCTTGGGCGTGAGCCCCTCGTAGCGTGGAACGATGCGCGGCCGAGGGATCTGGGGAGAGAACGTCTCCACCTGGATGCGCACTGTCTCTTCCATGCCACCGCTGGGGTGGGGCCACCAGCCCACGTCCGTCACCGTTCCCGCCGCCGATGCGTGGATGGGCACGGAGATGAAGCCCTGGGCTTCGCCGATGAGGTCCCCCCGCTCCACCCGGTCGCCCTTCTTCACCAGTAGCCGTGCGGGCTTGCCGGCGTGCTGCCTCAGGGGCAGGTGGATCTCGTCGGGGAACGGCATGCGCCGGATCGGAACCGACGCGGTCAACGACTTGGAGTCGGGCGGGTGCACGCCGTGCCGGAAGGTGAAGCGACCGAACATCAGCGGTTCTCCCCCGACACGCGCCGGGCCGCCACGCCGCTCCTGGCGGCAGTCACGCCCGACCACTGGACCCCCACCTCCGGACCGATCGTCGAGGACCCGCTCGCCATTCGACTCCCGGGCGTCATCAATTGAACGGCTTCGCCCGCTCGATCCACTTCTCCAGGTCCCTCTCCCTGGGATTCAGGGGAGTTCCGGGGTGGATGATGCCAGCCGGGCACAACTCGGCCGCCTTGACGATCTCGGCGAACGTCCCGGCCCGGGCATCCTTGATGTACGCCTGCTTGTTGTCGTCGTAGGCGAACAGCTTCCGGTTGATGTTCGTGCACTCGTTGCAGCTGGTGCACAGGGCCGTGTCGATGTACGGCTCCATGGCCAGCGCTTCCTCTTCCTCCTCCTCCTCGACCGCAGGGGCTGCGGGAGCCGCCACCTCAGCGGACGGTGCTTGCGGCGGTGGCGCGGCCACGGCGGTGCCGCCGCCCCCGTTCTCCTCGGGCCCGGCCCCCAGCGCCACGCCGCCCAGCACCGCCGTGTCCACCTGCACGGGTGGAGCGCTGGCCGCTTCGTTCAGGACCTCCGCGATGGTGCGGTCCCGGCCGGCCCTCAGCAGCCCTTCGGCCAAACGATGGGCGATGAGCGACGGGTAGCTGGCTTTGAGCTCGGCCATCTTGGCTTCGTACTCCTGGCGCAGGGCACGGGCCTTCTGGTCGAAATCGTCTTCCATGTCCTGGCCGAGCCGGTCCTTCACCCACGGCGCGACCTCGAGACCGGCGAGCTGCTTCATCTGAGACCAGAGAAGCTGCCGGTCTTCGGCCAGCTCGACCATCTCGAGAGAGCTCACCAGGCGGTCCAGCGTCCGGTCCTCGGCCAGCGTATAGATGAAGGGCGTCCTGCCCATCCGGTCTTCGGCCGACATCTCCACGAACTCGGCGAAGGGCACCAGGTCGTCGCCGTCCTTCACGGGCCGGAAGTGCTTCTTGAACCGGCCTTCGGTGGCAGCCCAGTCGCCCGTGGTGACGGGCAGCTCCATGACCTGCTCCGTCCCGTCGTCGTCCAGGTACTTCAGCTCGTAGGTGGGCCAGTCGTCTTCCACCTCGGGGTTCCCGTCGAGGCTGATGCAGTCGGCCAGTGCCTCACCCGCGTCCGGGTCGAACGTCATGAACGGGAAGGCCCGGCTTTCCAGCGCCAGGCGGGCAGAGTGGGGCGCCCACTCGTCGGCCACCCCGTGCTCCACGGGACACGGCGTGTAGATGTTGAAGACCGCGGGCCGCTTGGAGTTCAGCCCGTGCAGGATGCCCTGCATCATGTGCGAGGGTGACGCCTGTGACGTCTGCAGCACGTACGCGCCCCGGTGCGCCAGTGCGATGAGCGAAAGCTCCTTCCGTGTCTCGGTCTTGCCGTGCTGGGCCTTGCCGAACGCGGCCATGTCCGCGACCTGGCCCGTGAAGCCGCTCGTGCACGACTGCCCACCCGTGTTCGAGTAGACCTGGGTATCCAGCACCACGACCCGGATCGGCTTTCCGGACGCGAGCAGCCTGGAGAGGTTCTGGAATCCGATGTCCAGCATGGCGCCGTCACCACCCATGGCCAGGATCGGCGGGCACAGCTTGAACTCCTCGTCGTTGAACTGCTGCCAGTCGAAGGAGGCCAGGAAGGGCTCGTGCTCCTCGGCGTCGTAGTCGTCGTCAGCCAGGAGCTCCGCCCGACGCACCGACACGAAGTTGTCGCCCATCTTGCGCATGTGGCCCTCGAACAGGCCGATGGCGATGGAGGGCGCGTCCTGGAACAGATGGTTCACCCATGGGAAGGGGTACGGGTTGTACGGGTACGTGCTCCCCCACACGGACGAGCAGCCGGTGGAGTTGCTCATGCCCATGGGCGCCCGGCCCTGGCCACCCGGTCCTTCCTCGTACCGCCACTTCAGGTCCTTCAGCTCGTGGATGGCCTTGTTGAGGAGCTGGATGCGCTCCCGCGCCTCATCGGGCAGCTCCACGTCCACGTGAGATTCCCGGTCCGCCTCGTCCAGGTCGGCGTGGGTCGCCAGCAGATCCCTGGCCTTCGCGTCCAGCGTCTCGATCAGGCCGCCGATCTTGTCGACGAACTTCTCGACCCGCGGGATCATCAGGCCTTCGATCGTGGAGACCAGGATATGGACGGCGGTCTTCTCGCCACAGCCCATGCATGCGCCGTCGCCGCCGGCCATGGATTGGTAGTTCTTCTTCTTCAGCAGCAGCGACGACAGGACACCGATGCCGTCGTCGAGGTTGGAGATATTGATGTAGCGGTCGTCCGTATCCGGTAGATACTCCCACATGCCCCAATTCCGGCGGAGCCGGTCTACGATCTCCTCGTCCTGGCGCACGGTGATCAAGGCGTTCTCGGGACAGACGTCGACGCAGATGTTGCAGCCCTTGCACGCCTCGGGGTTCACGGTGATGGACAGCAGTCCCCCGCTGCCTTTCTCCCGGGATTCCGGCACGTCGAAGAAGGGCCGGGTCTTGGCCAGCGGGAACTCGGCGATGTGCGGGAAGACGGCCCTGAACTCGTCGTCGAGGGTCTTCGTCCGTTCCGCGTCCCAACCGAGCTTGGGGACCACGTTGTTGTACGCGGACGAAAGCACGTCACCGAATGTGGTGAACGGGACGCCCTTCATGATCTTCCTGGACTCCCGCGCCAGGTGGCCCGCGATCTGGGTCAGCCGTGGGTAGGAGCGCCCGTTGGACGCGGCGACGATCGCGGTGTCGAGGACCTCCTCCACGGTGTTGACCACGCCGGGGATCGCCGCGTCGGGGCACTGCATCCAGCACTGGCTGCAGCCCGTGCACTTCTCCGCGATGAAGTCGGGGACCTCGAAGCGGATGTTGGTCATGTCCCGCACGGAGCTCGTCGCGGCCGGTATGGCGCTGATGGCTGCGAACGGATCGGCGATCACGTCGTTGCCGGTGGTGGCGCAGTACGCGCACACCTGTTCCCAGAACCGTCCAGGATTCCCCACGCCCGGCTGGGCCTCGGGAACGTCCAGAGCATGGGGGATCACCGGCATCACGTGGGCGCCGGGCTCGTCCTGCCCGACGTCGCCCAGGGGCACCTCGCGGAGCTCGTCGTAGCCACGCCGGATGACCCGCACGTTGTCCTCCACCACACGCTCGCCCCGGTGGCCGAACTTGTACTGGATCTGAGCCCGAATCCCCTCGAACAGCTTCGCCTCGTCCAGCCCCTCACGCTCGGCCAGGGGCGAGGCCTTGAAGAACGAGCCCAGGAAGGCGGTCCCCTGCATGCGGTAGCGCAGGTCGGGGTCCGACGCCTCCTCGACCGCGATCTTGAACGCGTCCAGCGTGAAGACCTTGATGTTCTTCTCCACGATGGTCCGGCGCGCCTCGACAGGGAACGTCTCCCAGAGCTCGCCCGGGTCCAGGTCGCTCTGGATCACGAAGACGCCGCCCTCGGCGAGCCCGCTCAGGGGGTCGCCGTTCTTGAAGACGTTGGGATCAGGCGAGAGCACGAGGTCGACGTGCTTGAGCTCGGCGTTGATGCGGAGCTCCTCCCGAGACAGCGTGGCGTAGAAGTTGGTCGGCTGTCCCTTCTTCTCCGATCCGTACTTGGGATTCGCCTTGATGTTGAGGCCCAGGAGCTCGAACGCCGTCAGGGCAATGTTCTTGCCCATGGTGATGGCGCCCCATCCGCCGATGGAGTGGATGCGGATGGAGACGGAGTCTTCGGGCATGAGATCCAGATCGCCCACCGAGTCCAGCGCCAGGCCTGCCAGGTCCGGATACGCCTGCAGCAGCTCCTCCTGCCAGATCTGGAGCTTGGGCGCCCGGGTCTTCTTCTCGACGAAGTCGATGCCCAGGTAGAAATGACGGCGGTGCTCGCCGTCGGGCAGCATGTTGTTCACGGCCGCGATCAGATCACCCGCCTGCAGGTCCCGGCTCCCGAATCCGAAGCCCCCCTCGTAGAAGTCGGGCATGTCGTCGGGGGCGATCGGGGCGAGGCCAGGGAACGGCGTCGCGGCATCGGAGCGGCCATTTCGCTTCTGCGCGCGCCAGTTCTCCATGCCCTGAGTCATGGCCGCCCGGATCTCGCGCAGGAGCGGCCCGTCCACCGCCAGGGGTTGGTCGGCCCGTTCCAGCACCGTGACGGCCCGCCGGCCCTTCAACAGTGCCGTGATGAGGTCGGCCGGGAAGGGGCGGAACATGGTCAGGTTGAGGACGCCGATCTTGAGGCCCCGTGTCTCCCTCAGGTACTGGGCCACGGCCTCGGCGTTGGTGACCAGGGTCCCCTGCCCCGCCAAGACGTACTCGGCGTCGTCCAGCATGTACCCCGACGCCCGAGCGTACCGGCGGCCGGTGAGGGCCGCGTATTCCTCCATGGCCTGGTCAGCGAGGTGGACGACGTGGTCGAAGTAGAACGGCCGCTGGGCGGCCACACCTTGCGCGTACGAGTCCTGGTTCTGGACCACGCCGACCATGCTGGGATAGTCCAGGTCGAAGACCTCGGGGATTCGTCGCCGCCTCTCGCCGAAGACCATACGCTGAGCCGGCGTCGGCGACTCGATGATGTCCGACGGGTCACCCAGGTACTCCTTGACGAGCTCCCGCTCCGGCAGCCGGAGCGACTCGAGAACGTGGCTCGTGAGGAACCCGTCCTGGGCGCTCACGCCGGGCGTCAGCGAAAGCTCGGCGATCCGGTGTGCGATCAGGGTCAGGTCGGCGGCCTCCTGCACGTTCTTGCTGAAGAGCTGGAAGAACCCCGTGTCGTCGATGGCGTGGTAGTCGTCGTGGCCGGCGTGCACGTTCAGGGCGTGCTTGGTCATGGCGCGGGCGGCCACGTTGAGCACGTAGGTGAGTCGCTTCCCCGCGGCGGCGTACAACGACTCGTGCATGTAGGCGATGCCCTGGCCGCTGGAGAAGTTCGTGGCCCGGAGACCCATCATGCTCATGCCCGCGGTAACCGCCGCAGCGGCATGCTCGCCCTCCGGCTCGAAGAAGATGAGCCGCCGTCCGTTGACGTTGGTCTTCCCGGCGGCCACAGCCGCGGCCCACCCCTCGCCCATCTGGGTCGAAGGGGTGATGGGATAGGCGCCGGCCGCTTCGCTGGCCGCGGTCTCCATGGACACGACGGCGTCGCTGCCGTCCATGGCCTCCAGGGTCCCGGGGTACTTCGGGGACTCGGGCGTCTGTGTCTTCTTCTGCATGATCATCTCGGCTGGGTCTCCACCAGGTCTGCGCCAGCGAATGTCTGAGCTCCCTCGACCCACACGATCGCATCGGTGGGGCACCGGGCGATGGCGTCGGGGTTGGCGAGCTCCACCTTGTCATAGTCGATCACGGCCAGGCCCTGCTGCATCTCGATCAGGCCCGGTGCGGCGTCCGCCACGCAGCGGCCGCACGCGTTGCACGCCACCGAGCAAAGGTCGGTGGCGGCGTCTCCCTCCAACAGGTTCTTGCACTGAACGATCAGATGATGGTCCAGCGGCATCAAGACGAACAGGTCGAGCGGGCAGGCCACGACGCAGTCGTTGCACGCGGTGCAATTGTCGGGGTCTACGTGAGGCAGGCCATGCGCCGTCATGTGAATGGCGTCGAAGTCGCACGCCACCGCGCAATCGGCCAGGCCCACGCAGCCCCAGACGCAGCCCTTCCCACCCCCGCTGACGGCGACCGCTGCCCCGCAGCTCTCGACGCCGTAGTAGTCGGCTTTTCGCAGCGCCACGTCGGAGCCACCCGCGCACAGGAGCCGGGCCACCCGCTTGTTCGCCTCGCCGGCCTCGACCCCCAGGTAGGCCGCGAAGTCCTCCACTTCGGGGGCTCCCATGACGGTGCACCCGGCGGGCACGGCCTCACCCGAGATGTTCGCCTCGGCGAAGGCCCGGCAGCCCGCGAATCCGCACGCGCCGCAGTTGGTCCCAGGGAGCAGCTCCACCGCTTCGTCGATGCGCGGGTCCTCCCACACCTTCATCTTCCGGTGGGTCAGAGCGATGAGGGCGCCGAAGGTGAGGCCCACGCCTCCCAGGATCGCGACCGATGTCAGGATGGCAGCCGGTTCCATGGTCGCGCCCCGTCAGTCGACGGGCAGCTGCGCCTGCTGGAGCAGCCAGCCGGCCAGGCGGTCCGCGGGCGTGGACTCGCCCGCCGCCTCGGTCGGAGTCGCGCCTCCAGGTGCCAGGCCACTCGCAGCGGCCGCCACGACGCCTCCCTGGGCCAACGCCTGGAGGTGGGCCAGGTCCTGGGCCTGTTGGAAGACCGAGATGGGGCCTACCTGCGCGAGCGAGTCGGGCTCGGGGGCCTCGTGCACGGTCAGCCGGGCGCCGTAACCGGCTCCGGCCTGGGGATCGTGGGTGAAGCGCGCCGCGCCCTCGGGCATGACCGCGGCGACGACCGGCCCGTCGAAGGCCATGGCCGGGGCCAGCCCCGCAGCCTCCGACGTCTGTACGACAAACACGCCCGGAGCGATCAGGCGCGCCAGCGGCGCGGGCGGCGTCCTGCCGGCCACGACCAGCACGATCTCGAGATGTCCCTCCAGGAATTCGGCCAGCCCCCCGGCAACGAGGTCCTCACCCTGCACCTCGACGACCAGGGGAGGCGCCATCTTCCTCTCGGACCTGCCCCATCTCCGAGCCGGAAAGCCGTTGGCGAAGTCTGCTGGATCCAGGGGGTCGGAGCGGCCGTCCCGAGCCGAAGCGACCACCCGGATCATCCCGAACGCGCCCCCTACGGTGGCCAGGGCGTGGGCCACGGTGTCCCGGAGGTCGCCGCCGGGAGGGACCTTGGCGCGGTATAGCTCCTCGCCCCGCACCTCGAGGGCCTCGAGATGTGACAGGGCCTTCTCCACCCGGTGCAGGCGCTCCGCGTCGAGGGTCTCCGGTACGGTCAGCAGACTCGCGAAGCGGGAGGGGTCGATGCGTCCCGCTCCGAAGGCGCCGAGCTGCGCCGCCACTTCGGGGGATCGATCCCCAGCCGGCGCTCTGTGCCCGGCAAGGAAGCCCCGGACATCTTCCACGGCCCGGACCAGGGCCGATTGGAACTCCTCCATGCGGCCCCGGACCACCTCCAGGACCTGGTCCACCGGTGCTCCGTCAGACGGCATAGCGGTCGAACTCCGCATCGAGGATGGCCATCTTCTCCTCCACCGTGTGCGCGGGCACGTGGCGTCGGTCCTCATAGGTCTTCAGGGCGTCATTCCGGTAGAAGACGCCGAGCCTGAGCTTGCTTTCGTCCCCCGCCAGCCGCCGGGCCTCGTCGATGTTCGACGGGTCGTGTTGAAGCCGGTCCTTCCAGCGCTTGGCCAGCTCCGGCACCTCGACGCCGTCCGGGTGAACCAACATCTGGACCGCATCCGGATTCTCGATCTCCTCGGTGAACATGTCGTCCGTGAAGTGCGGACAGCGCTGCATGATCCGGATGAACGAGAAGCCGGGGTGCTCGTACGCCGCTTCGATCGTCGCCTGGAGGTGTGGCGGGATCCACTCGGCCGTCTGCGCCACGAAAGACGCGTTGGAGATTCCCAAGCTCGCGACCACGGGGTTGATCGGAGGCAGATAGCTGCCGTGGGGCTGCGTGTTGGAGGTATAACCTTCGGGTGTCGTCGGTGACGTCTGCTTCTTGGTCATCCCGTAGATCTGGTTGTCCAGGAGCAATGCCACCATGTCCACGTTGTAGCGCATGGCGTGCACCCAGTGCCCAGCCCCGATTGACATGCAATCCCCGTCGCCCATGACCACGAAGACCTTGAGCTCGGGGCGGTGCAGCTTGACCCCGGTCGCGATGGGGAGCGCCCGGCCGTGGATGCCGTGGAAGCCGTACGTGCTCATGTAGTGCGGGAATCGACTGGAGCATCCGATCCCCGAAACGAACACCGTCTCCTCGGGTCGCAGATTGTGATCGGCAAGCAGCCGCTGCATGGCCGAGAGCACCGAATGGTCTCCGCAGCCGGGACACCAGCGGGCCAGACCACCCTCGTAGTCGGACCGACTGTACTCGTGCTCCTCGTCGGCGGTCAGGTGCATGAGCGAGCAGGCGTGACTCACGTCGTTCCTCCCTTGGGCATCTTCTGTCGAATGGCCTCGTGGATGGCCCCGGGCCGCATGGGCTCTCCCAGCACGCGGGTCCAACAATCAACATCGACCAACGTCTGCGCGCGTAGCAGCCAGGCCAGCTGACCCATGCGGCGGTTGTCGTCGGTGATGTAGGGATCGCCGGGCTCGTCGCTGTAGTTGATCTCCACGGTCATGACTTTCCGGAACCGCTTGAAGATTGGCTTGAGGCCCGGCTCCAGGGGTGACAGGAAGCGCAGGTGCAGGCTCGACACCGACAGCCCCTCGCGCCAGGCGCGCTCCACGGCTTCCTCGATGGCCCCCTTGGTGCTCCCCCACCCCACGACCAGCAAGTCGCCCGTCTCGTCGCCGTTCACCTCGGGCGGCACCAGGGCGTGCTGGAGGACGGCGAGCTTACGGCTGCGCATGGCCGAAGACCGCTGAACGACCTCTGAGGTGTAGGCCACCTTGCTGCGCTCGTCGTGGGCGAGTCCCGTCACGGTGTGCTCCCCACCGGGCTGTCCGGGAATGAACCGCCGTGAGAGCCCGGTGCGCTCGTCCCAGTCGTAGGGGCTGAGTCCCTCCGCGATCGGGCTGAGGTCCGGCGAGGACGCGTGCCACGCCGGATCCAGATTCGGCCGGGGGAACGGGGCCACGCCGGTCGCCAGGTTGGCATCCGACAGCACGATCACCAAAGCCCGGAAGGTCTCCGCGATCCGGCGGGCGGTGATCATGGTGTGGAAGCACTCTTCGATGGTGGCGGGCGCGATGATCACGTGGGGAGCGTCGCCGGGCTGGCCAAAGAGCGCAGCCAACAGGTCCGACTGCTCGACTTTGGTCGGGAGCCCCGTGCTGGGGCCACCACGCTGCACGTCGACCACGACCAGGGGCAGCTCCGTCATGACGGCCAGGCCCAGGAACTCGGTCTTCAGCGCCAGGCCGGGGCCCGACGTGATGGTGAACGCGACCTTCCCGCTGTACGAGGCTCCCACGGCGACCCCGGCGGCCGCGATCTCGTCTTCGGCCTGGTGGACGACGCCACCGAAGCTCTCGAACACCGCGCCGAGGTGGTGCGAGACCGAGCTGGCGGGCGTAATGGGATACATGGCCGCCAGCTCCATGCCCGATGCGATGGCGCCCATGGCGATGGCCTGGTTGCCGTTCATCACCACCATGGGCTCGTCGCTGGGCACCGCCGGGACGTTGACCCGGAAGTCCACGTAGCTCTTGGCCCACTCCCGGCCGAGCTCCAACAGCTTGACGTTCCGTTCGGTGACGACCGGCGCCTTCTTGTGGAAGGCGAAGGCGATCTGGTCCCGGATCAGCTCGACGTCGCGGTCGAAGATCTCGGTGAGCATCCCGAGGACGAACATGTTCTTGCCCAGGCGCGGATCCTCGACCTCCTTGAGGCACTCCTGATACATGGGCACTTCGATGATCCGGTAGTCCGCCCCCGCCAGCTCCTCCCGAGCCTCTTGCCATTCGGCCTGGATGGCTTCGTCCGGGTGGGTGGCCCACATGTTCTCGAGGAGAACGATGGCGTCGTCCTCCAGGGAGCCCAGGCGGTGCCGATGGAGCAGCACCTGCTCGTTGAATGCTACGACGAGGTTGGTGCGGTCACCCCAGTTGGTGACGGGCTCGGTCCCGATGCGGATCCGGTTGCCGCTGGCCCCCGTGGGGTTGCGGGGCGGCGGCTGAACCTCGGCGGGAATGATCTCCACCGTCCATACGCCGTTCCCCATCTTGGCGGACACCGCCCCGAAGATCTGTCCGCAGCGCTGCGCGCCCTCTCCGGGGTCGGACACGACCTCGACCGTGTGGGTGTCCACGTCGAGGACCTCCACCTCGCCCATGACGGGCTGGCGCTCGCCGAGTACGGGCAGTCGGCTTGCCATCGTTGTTTCTGTCTCCTCGCGAGGTTGCTGACGCCCTTGTCAGGGTGCGCCGAAGGCGGGTCGCGCCGTCGGAGCCGTTGCGCAATTCACCCGGGGCTTCGGCCGGACTCAGTATCGGAACGGTGCATCAAGATACTAAACCAGCCCTCGCCCCGAGCGTCCGCCCAACAGCGGGGCGTTTCTTTGTCCCATGAATTGTAGGGACAACGAGGGTTCTTCCCTGTCGGGAAAGCTCCCTCATCGGGGGTGCGGAGGATTCCCATGATCTGGCGAGCGTTCGCCCTCCAACAACCCATCCACCACGACCGCAGTGGCGACCTGGCCGGTCAGGTTCGTCGCGGTCCGGAACATGTCGGGGATCCGGTCCACTCCCAGCAGGATGGCCAAGCCATCCAAGGGGATCCCCACGGTGTCCAGCGCCGGCACCAGGGTCATGACGCCCGAGCTGGGCACGGGCGCCACCGTCAACGACACCAGGAAGGTGGCCAGGATCGCCCCGCCTACCGCGGCAGCCGGAATCGGCACTTCGAAGATGGAGGCGAGGAAGACGATCGACGCCCCCTGGAAAAGGGCGCTCCCGCCTCGGTACATGGACGCCCCCAGCGGCAGCACCAGGTTGGCCACCTCGTGCGTCAGGTGGAGGTTTTCGTCGGCCTCCTCCAGCGCCACGGGCAGGGCGGCCACGGTGCTGGTGGTGCTGAAGGCCACGGTCTGGGCCCCGATGATCCCCTTCATGAAACGGACGGGGCTCATCCCCCCCAAGAAGCGAACGGCGGGCAAATAGACGAGCGAGACGTAGATCGCCAGCCCTACGATCACGCAGACGATGAAGACGGCGAGACTCTGGAGGATCGACCATCCGAGCTGTGCGGTAACCGGCGCCGCCAGGCCGAAGATCCCGACGGGCGCCACCCAGAGGATCCACCAAACCAGCTTGATCAGTGCGGCCTCCAGCGCCTCCGCCAGCCCCAACAGCGTTTGCCGCTTGTCCTTCTCCAGCGTTCCTGCCGCGGCGGCCAGCAACACCGTGAAGACGATCATGGGCAGGAGCGCGCCCCGGCTCGCCGCCTCGAACGGGTTCCTGGGGATCAGGCTGACCAGGAAGTCTACCATACCCGGCAGCTCCGGAGCCGTCTGGGTGCCTGCTGACGCTACCGAGACCGGCGGCGTCAGCGCGAGGCCTACCGTCGGTCGCCCAGGCGACAGACACCCGTGAAGATGGTGGCCATGACCAGCGGGATCACCACCATGTTGATGGCGTTCATGAACGCGGCGCCCAGCGGGGCGGATCCCGCGGCGATCGCGTGCAGGAGCGGGCTGCCCGTGGCGCTCGCCACGAGGCCCACGATCAACCCGGCCAGTAGGCCGGCGGCCATGGCGATGTGGATCATGCGCTATCTCGGCGGCTGCACCGCATCGGGTACGGTGGACGTTCGGTACGTCGGCGGAACGCGGAAGACCCAGCGGGCCAACACGTAGACCGTGGCGAAGGTGAAGACGAAGGAAAACACGACGTCGCTCAGGAAGTGCGCTCCCTGGACGATCCGCCCCCAGCCCGCGACGAAGCCCGCCAGGCCGGCCGCTCCGAAGACGGCGTGGCGCCGCGTCCCGGCCAGGAGGAACCCGAAGGCGGCGAGCCAGAACACCGATGATGGGTGTCCCGCCACGAACGAGCAGTTCCGCTCGCAGGCGCCCCCCGGCACCAGCGCCGGCATGAAGTCCATCGAGCCGCCGAACTCCACGACGTCTCGGGGTCGCGGTCGGCCCCAGTGGCCCTTGAAGAGCCAATTGACCACGAGCCCCGGACCCGCGGCCAGCGCCGCCAGTAGAAAGAGCACGACCCGCGTCGTGAAGCGTCCCAGGTGTTCCCTCCGCAGGAGGTTGTGGACCAGCAACCCAACGAGCAGGGCTCCGATGCTGATCGTAAGGATCGGTACGCCTTCGTAGACCGCCACCGCCCACCAGCTGTCTCCCAGAAAGAAGCCCTCCGTGGCGTTCCAGTAGCGGCTCGTGACGCGGAGATCGACGCTCGACCAGCGGATGAATGCCGCGCCGACCAGCGCGGCAACGAGCACGTACAGGGATGGGGCGAGCCCCAAGCCCATGAGCAGGGTCGGAGCGTCGTCGACTCGGGTCTCGGGAACGTCCATGATGAGCAGCGGAATGATCTGCGGATCAGGGGCTCTTGCCCTCGGAGGCGGCGAACAAGGTACCGGCCCGGGGCCGACCTCGCGACCAGACCGTCTGGGGCGCGAATCCTCCTTGACCGATTCTGGCTCTTCAAGTGTGAAGCATCAGGAACGAACCCAATGCAGGAGAGGGCATCATGATGGACAGGATCCTACCGCGAAACGAGCACAGGGTGGACCGCGCGCTCCGCGTGCTGCTGGGCATCGGCCTCTTGAGTCTCGTCTTTGTCGGACCCCAGACCCCTTGGGGCCTCGTCGGCCTCGTGCCGCTGATCACCGGCCTCGTGGGGAGCTGTCCGGTCTATTCCCTCCTCGGTATCGGGACTTGTCCCCGGGAGGGCGCTTGCTGACCGCCATCCGTCGCTCGAGCCGGCCCCGGCCACGCACGACCCGGACCGGGGCCGTGACGGTAACCGAGGCCCTCGTCGTAGCGGTCTTCCTGATGGCCGGGAGCGTCGCCGCACCCGCCGACCTCGACGGGCAGGTGCCGACACGACTGCTGGTCAGAGTCACCTCCAACGACGCAAAGATCGTCGGGACGAGCGTGGGCGGCGCCCGGGTGACCGTCCGGAACGTCGGCACCGGTGAGGTCCTGGCTGAAGGGACGCAAGAGGGCAGCACCGGGGATACCGGCCGGATC
>JBDHLD010000065.1:0-18730 GCA_039586035.1 Gemmatimonadota bacterium
CGGGGTCCGAACGGCCAGGGCGATCGCCAGCAGGAGCACACCGACCCCAACGGCGAACGCCACCGGGTCCACCGGTGCCACGCCCCACAACAGGCTTCCCACCAGCTTGGTGGCGCCGAGCGCTCCGGCGAGTCCGGCCGCGAGACCCACGAGCACAGCGCCCCCGATGGGCTCGAGCATGGACCTGGCGATGGACGGCCCGTCGGCACCGATCGCTATGCGGATACCGATCTCTCGTCGCCGGCCTGCGACTGCCAGAGTCACCACGGCGAAGACACCGGCGGTGGCGAGCAGGAGTCCCAGCGCGGCGATCACCGTGAAGAGCTCGGCGTTCATCCTCTGGGTGTAGAGGAAGCCTTCGACGACGTCCCGGTAGGGGAGGATGTTGACGATGGCGAGGCGCGTATCCACCTCGTGTAGCTCACGCTCCATGGGATCCACCGCCGCCGCCGGGTCGCCGCGCACCTTGACCAGCAGCGCGTTCCCTGGGCGCGAGTACACCTGCGGCAGAGAGAGGTAAGCCACAGGTCCGGGCTCGTCGAGCAGCGTCACCTGCTTCACGTCGCGAACGACACCCACCACCTCGTAGCTCCGATCCGGCTCGCCGTCGCTTCCGGCCCACCACAGCCTGCGCCCGACCACCCGCCCGTCGGCTGAAAGGCGTGTCGCGAGGGATTCGTTGACCACGATCACGCCGTCCGCGTCGACGGTGTCGGTGACGAGGAACGTGCGGCCCCGGACCAGGTCCATCTCCAGGACCTCGAAGTAGCCTGGCCACACCCGGGCGACGGTAGCGTTCACTGGATCCGCCCCGATCTCCGGCAGAAGGTCCTGCAGGGGGTGTCCCGAGAGCGGGGCGTTCTCGGCTACGGTTGCCGCCTCGACCCAAGGGAGGTCCTCGAACCGGAGAATGAGCTCTTCGTAGAATCGATGCCTTTCCGGAATCGGGACACCCATGCTGCTGGTGCTCACATAGCTGGCCAGCGTTCGATCGGTGTCGAAGCCGGGATCGACGTTTCGGGTGGTCTCCAGCGTGCGGAGCACGAGACCCGCCACGAAGAGAAGCACGACGCAGATCGCGATTTGGGCGGACACGAGCAAGTCCCGCGTGCCGGGCAGCCGCGAGCGGATGCTCCGTCCCGCGATTGAGCGCCCCCCGCCGGCTCGCAGGGCTTCGCCGGGGCGGCGTGCCGAAGCCCTGAGGGCAGGCACGAGCCCCGTGGCGACACCGGTGATCACAGCAGCGGCTAGTGCGAAGAGCATCACGCGAGGGGCGACGACGATGTCGCGCGGAACGTTCGCACCCCACACGCTCGGTCGCGCGAAGTAGGAGCTCAGCCTACCCGCGAGCGGACCCGCGAGCATCAGCGCCGCCACGCCGGCCGACCCGGACAGGAGAAGGCTCTCGGTGACCAGCTGCCGCACCAGGCGCCAACGCGTTGCGCCGATGGCGCTGCGGATCGCCATCTCCGGATGTCTGCGCGCTCCGGCGGACAGCACGAGGTTCGCCACGTTGGCGCATGCGAGCAGTAGCAGGAAGCCAGCGGCCGCCATCATGATCCGCGTGGTCGACCCCTCGGCGTCCCGAGTCTCGGGGCTGATCCAGGTTGCGGGTTCGAGCACCAAGCGTCGCGTTCGCTGAGCGAGAGGCGTCCGACTGTCCAGGCCGCGCGCGAACGACTGCAGAGAGGCCCTCGCCTGCGCTCGCGAGACGCCTTCCGAGGGCCGCACGATCGGGATCACCGATCCGGTCTCGCGGTTTTCTCGCGTCCCTGGGCCGGGCCGATACACACGCAGGTACTGCTCGAAGGGAAGCCAGAACTGAGGGCGGTACCCGGCGCTCGACCCGCGGAACTCGGGGCCCGCGACCCCGACGATGGTGTAGGCTTCGTTGTTGAAGTAGATCGTATTCCCAAGAACGCCAGGGTCGGATCCGTACCGGCGTACCCAATACTCGTGGGCCAGCACGGTGGTGGGCGCAGCCCCCGGGCCGTGCTCAGCCGGAGAAAACCCGCGGCCGACGGACATCTCGATGGCGAGCAGGGAGAAGAAGTCGCCGGTCACGGCCTGCCCCCACGCAACCTCCGCCTCTTGGTCGCGCCGCACGCTGGCGGCGAAGGTGTTCCGTCCGACGCCGCTGACAGCCAGCGGACCCCCGTCCAGTTCCACGAGATCCTGGTAGTCCGGGTAGGAGAGGGCACCCCACGGCCCTTCCTCCGTCGCCAACCAGATCTGGTAGAGGTCGTCCGCGGCGGCGCCCGGGAGGGGTCTCGCGTACGCGTTCACGTAGGTGAAGACGGCCACGCTCGTCGACAGACCCAGGGCGAGCGTCCCGGCTGCGAGGAGAGTGAAGGCCGGCCGTCGTGCTAGCCGCCGAAGCCCGTCCCTCAGGTCCTGTCCCATTCTCGCGTCGGTCGCCCCTGTCTCAAACCTCTCAAAGCGGCGGCGCGGCAGCTCGCCGGGTGGCGGTGCCGCAGGTCGATTCCATACCAGCCCACGTCTGGATATGACGCAGAGCGCTAGGTCTTGTCAAAGCCGGTGGCCCGTCTTCTCGAGACGGGCGCGGACCGCCTACCACATCTGCTTTTCCGATCTGATCTCGTACTCATAGCTCTCGCGCCCACCGGCATCGAGTCGGGTTCCCACGCGAACGCCGCCGATCTTCTCGACGGCTCGTTGGGACCTCAGGTTGCTGGGAGTTACGAGGAGGACCACGCGGTCGACGAACCGATGCGCGTACTCGAGCATCATCCGTTTCATCTCACCATTGAACGTGCCCCCCCAGTGCGACCGGGCGAGGAAGGTCCAGCCGATCTCCACCTCCCGTCGGTCTTCCCGGTAGCCGTGGAACCGCGAAGATCCGATCACTGCCCCGCTTTGGACATCGATGGCAAGAAGAGCGCTGCGGGAGTCCAACGATTCGCGGAAGAATGCCGCGAACTCCTGTCTCGTCCATCGATCCCGGACCGGATGCTGCTCCCAGATGAGCGGATCTGACGCGACGGCGTAGAGATCCGCGAAGTCTCCCTCCTCGAGGGGACGGAGCTCTACCAGGTCCCCAACCAGGGTCGGCTGCGCGTCAAACGGTATGCGGCTCGTTGTCATGACTCACGGTCGAGAAGGGGATCGGGGAGCCGGCGCTTGGTGTCGGAGCCGCGCAGCCTCGCGGAGGCGATCTGCGGTCGTGCCACTCCCCGATCCAAATGTATGCGGCATTGCCGGCGCACGGAGAGCCGAGCGCGAACTTCTCGAACACGCCATAGCTGCTGACGCGCTGGTCGTTGAGGGTCCCGTGGCACTCGGCTTGCCGCTCGCGTCCGGGGCCGGTCATCTTGTCGAGTAGCAGCAGCCCAAAGTCGATCTCGCGGCGGCCTCGAGAAGAACCATGTGGAAGAAACGTGAGATGGTCCGCGCCGGTTCTGCGACCGTCGTGGCGCTCGCCGGCTGGGTGGCCATTCGGCTCGCCTTCCCATCCCTGGATTACCATCCGCCTCGGAGCCTTGTCGACGATCTCGAACCGAGCTGGTTCGCTAACGCGGGGATACGCCAGCCCGTAAAGGTCGTCTACGTCACTGTCGCGCTCGTTGCCTTGGCCCTGTTCTTCAAGGTCGTGCAGGCGCGCTGGCAGGGACGCGGTCCGGTCAAGGGACTGGCCCTGGGGGCGTGGGTCGGTGTCGTGTGGTCATTTGGATTCCTCACCGGCTGGGCTTTTCTCGGAACGACGCTCCGCGCGGAGCTCTTGAACAGCGTTGTGGATCTCATTCCGTTGACAGTCGCCGGATGGCTCCTCGGCGTCGCGATCGGACGCGATGTCCCGAGGTCCTGGCACAGGGAGTCGAAACCGTTGCTGGCCGCTCTCCTCGTGGCCCTCGGATTCGTGACGGTGCATACGTCGGCGGCCGCGCTCCTCGCTGGCGTCGTCGGTCCGGCGTCGAGTCTTCTACTGGTTCCGTCATCGCCGCTGCAGTTTGCATTGCTAGCGGGACTCGGGGTCTGGGTCGGAGGGATGTACGTGGTCCTTCGCGCGGGGCTGCCCTTCGCACGTAGCTGGACCCGGGCTGCGTTCTTTGCCTTTGGTGTCTTCGGGTACTTCTGGACGTGGTTCCACCTCTTCTTCGTGATCGAGTTCGCCGGCGTGCTACGCGCGGTGCTGCTCGTCGGCCTCACGGGGTCGGTCGGTGTGTTCGCGGGCGCAATCGCCTACGAATGGCTCGCTGGTATGATGCCAAGGTGGAGCGCCGTGGACTCTACGTGACCGACCCACGCCAGGAAGGCAGGAGCGGCACATGACAAGCGATTGCTGCCTTCGCGGTGGAGGGGAACCGGCTGAGGATGCTCCGCGTCGCTGACGCTCCTCGGAGCGATGAGCCTTGATCGCTCCACTGTAACACACCTACGGACTGAGGCGCGCGGCATCTCCCGTCCGGCTCGACTGGGGCCAGGATTGTAGAGAAGCTCCTGCCATCTCATGCGCTCATTGGCGGATTCCTCCTTGTAGCCGGAGATGTCCGACGATGAGCGCCGCCGACCAGGCGGTTGCTGCAGACTCGGTGGACGGGAGCGGCTCAGGAAGCTCGTTCGCTGCCCCTGGATCAATGCGCCTTGATCGCTTGCTCCGTTCACGCCTAGGATGTTCACCTCGCTGTGCGGGGCGGCCGTCAGGGCGTAGCAGTCGCAAGTCCGTCAGGCAGTGCCGTCGCGCCCTATTGACTCGTGAGTAAGGAATCTCAGTGACTTCAGACTACTCCGAGTCTCGACCGCATCCCTGGCATGGACTGAGCCCTGGGCCGAATCCACCCCGGGAGCTGAACGTGTTCATCGAGATCACGCCCTTCGACTTGGTGAAGTACGAGGTCGACAAGACTAGCGGGTATCTCAGAGTCGACCGGGCGCAGCGAACGTCTTCTCTGCCTCCAGCTCTGTATGGCTTCATCCCGCAGACATATGCGGCGAGCCGTGTTGCCGCTCTCATGCAGGGCGTAACGGGTGGGGACCTCGACCCCCTCGATATCTGCGTCCTCAGTGAGCGTCCGATTGCCAGGGCGGAGGTGATCGTAGGCGCCCGGGTCGTTGGTGGAATCCCGATGGTCGACGGGGGCCAGGCGGACGACAAGATCATCGGGATACTGCGGGATGATCCCGTCTTCGGGAGTATCCGGGAGATCGAGGAAGTCCCCCCGGCGCTGGTCGGACGTCTCATCCACTACTTCTCGACCTACAAGCTCAAGCCCGAGTCTTCAGGCGCCGTACGAGTAAGCGAGCCCTATGGGCGAGGCCATGCCGAAGCAGTGGTGCGGGCCGCCCTGGATGACTACCGAGAAGAGTTCCCGAGGTCCGGCAACCCCTAGGAAGCGGTTGCCGCAGACGTGTCGGACGGCGGGGCCCGCGAGGCTCCTCGCTGCGAAACTCCTCGGAGCGACGAGCCGTGATCGCTCCTCCGTCACACCCTACGGTGTTCACGTGGCTCCGCGGCTCAGCACCCAGGTCATGCAGTAGAATCGCAAGGCCATTGGGCAGGGCCCTCCAGCTTCAGGGCGACCTCCGGCAACTCTTGCTGGGTCTGGCTCCTGAATTGAGAGTGAGGACAGAGGTGCCCTCCTGAGGGGACGGATTCGCCGGTGCCCGTTCCCGCACTCGATCGTCGGTTCAGCCTGTAATCGCCTTGTTCACGGGCGACTCGGGGAACTCACGAGCCCTTGGCCTGATCCTTCCAGTGCTCAGCTCGCGGACGCAATTCGTACGAGAGGCTGGAGGCTGAGATGAAGCGGCGCAGGTTCCTCGTGTTCGCGATCGCACCTCTGGCGTCCGCTTGTGTTGGCCTGGGTAGTGGGATCCCCGCCCGCTCCCCGACGGAAGGGGCTGGGCCCGCACACGCCGAGGCAGGCCCCAGGCGGAGCACGGGTTTTGACCGTGGTGAACATCTCCGCGACTTCATGGATAGAGCCCGGGATCGCCGCCTGAAGGCGGCCAAGAAACGCCGTCGACGATTGGCTCGCGCCCGTCGGCGCAGACGAAAGCGAGGCCTCTAGAGATCAGCGAGGTCGCTCATGAACGTCCGTGCTTCCCGTTCACAAAGGAGTCCGATATGAAGAGCCTACTCAAGGCGCTGGCACTGTCGGTGGTCGCGGTCCTCGCAGGTTGTGCGTCGTACCCCGTGGCTGCGACGGTCGTGTCGCAGCCTGGAACGCGGGTCACCGCACAGCAATCGAAATTCAGTTTCCTTTGGCTCTCGCCGTTGCCTCTCGACACCGCAAGTGACCTGCTTGATAACCTCGTGGAGCAGTGCGCAGGCGCAGACGTGACTGGAGTCACGACCGGTGTCCAGATCGGATTCGCCGTCGTCGGCCAGGTGGAGCGTATCATCGTTTCCGGGTACTGTGCGGAACCCGTGGCGGGTGGATAGCGAAGGAGCTCGCGGCAGGAAACAGGCGAAGTCAGGGGGTCGTCTTCGTGGCTGAGCAGGCGATCGAGGAACTGCGACTTGCGGACCGGGCTCTCAAACTCAGCGTCGCGCTGTGAGATCATGTCTCACGGGACCGGTACCCAGCCGAAGACGACGGCCGTCATCATCAACCAACCGAGCGTCAACATGCCAAGGTGGCCCGCGAGACCCACTTGGATCGACCGCCAGCGATACACGGCTGCGCCCCAAAGCGTGGCCGCGAGGAAGAAGAAGGGCCACCCCCAAGGGGCGATCAGGTGCCCGAGGGCAAAGAGCACGGCATTCAACGGAACCGCAAGCCACCCGAGGTGAGAGGAGCGGGGAAGCAAGAAACCTCGGTGATAGAGCTCTTGCGTCACCCCGCCTACGCCGATACCGACCACGCCGGAGAGCGCCCACAGCAAGACCAGTCCGTCTCTGTCCAGGGTGGACAGGGCCTCAGGCCCTGTCTGGAGCGCCAGCCAGCCCGGGATCCAATCGAAGAACGCCCTCTGTAGAACGGGCTCCGCCAGGGCCGCAAGTCCGAAGACACTGATCATTCCACCGATCGCCAGAGCGAGCCCCCACGAGACGGTACGTACGAGCCCGATGTGGCGATGCCAGGGGAATAGAGCTGCAAACGAGCTCGGGGCCCGCTCCCTCCGCTGAGCCCGGATCATCAGGTACCAGCTCACCGGGGCCTCACCGAACAGAATCGACAGGAACAAGACCGCCATCTTCGGTACCCACGAGTCGCGGAGCAGCCAGGCAAGTGCCATATAGAGGAAGAGACTCACGACCCCCGGGGCCAGCTGGTGGGCGGCGATCCGGCGTACGGACCATGCCGGGGTGGCCGCGTCGACGCGATCGATGGGTCGGGAGGGAGTCTGAAGGGCCATGGCCCCACAGTATTCTGTTAATTAAGATACTGTCAACTGGTAAGCAACATTTCGCGTCCCTTTCCTCCACACCTTGGCAGACGATACGAGCGTGACGACCGACTTCTCGCCCTCCAGTGACCAACGGACTCTCTGGATGTCGATGGCCCGCTTGGTTCGACAGCTATCCTATCGTGCGAGTCAGGCCGTGGAGGACGCCGAACGGATCAGTCTTTCCGAGATGACGCTCCTGGGGCAGGTGCGTGCGCTCGGCGGATCCGCGCGGATGGTGGACCTCGCGGACCGGCTGCACGTCACGAGGGCGGCGGTCACCAAGATCGCCGATTCCCTCGAGCAGTCCGAGTTGCTGCGGCGGAGTCCGGACCCCGGTGATCGCCGTGTTGTCCGACTCAGCCTCACCGATGCCGGCGTCCTTACCCTGGCTCGAGCGGAGGCCGTCTTCGAGTCCTTCATGAAGTCCCATCTATGGGACCATCTCAGTGAGCAGGAGACGGCCTCGACGGTGGCGGTCCTACGCAGAGTCGAAGTTGGTCTGAAGGCGGAGGGGCGGCCATTCCCACCTCGTTGAAGACCGTGCGCCTCATACTCCGCGAGCTGGGGGACTCGGACTTCGAGGCTGTACACGCCTATGCAAGCGACCCCCTCGTCGTGCGCTTCATGCCCTGGGGGCCGAACGCCGAGTCCGACACGTCGGAGTTCCTCAGTCGTGCCCAGGCGGCGGCCGCCGCCGAGCCGCGCCTCGGCTACGAGCTGGCTGTGACACTTCGCGACGCCGGAACACTTGTGGGTGCGATTGGGCTTCATCGGGAGGACGCGAACGCATCGGAGGCCATGCTCGGCTACTGCTTCGACCGGAGCGCTTGGGGTCACGGCTACGCGACGGAAGCGGGCCGCGCCATGCTGGGTTTCGGCTTCCTCGATCTTGACCTCGAGGCGATCTGGGCTGGCTGCGACACCGAGAACGTCGCTTCGATCCGCGTACTCGAGAAACTCGGCATGTCGATCGAGTCCCGACATCGCCACGACACGGAAGTGCGTGGCGAGTGGCGCGATTCCTTCATGTTCCGCATCTGGGCGAGCGACTGGAAGGACCGCCACCGGTCACCCACCTGACGAGCGGGAGAGGTCAGCCCCCTTCTCCGAGCAGCTCCTGCGCCTCGTTTCCGGTGAGCCCCACGTCGGCCGCACCCGGCTTGCACCTCCCGCTCGGGCTAGGCATCGTGGTCACGCGATAGAAACGCAAGAAGTCGGGCTGTCCCTCTTCCGATCCGTGGGCCGTGAGTGATCTTGCAGCGTTTATTGACGGCAGACTCGAGTGCGCGAAGTCGACTGCGCACTTCGCATATTCAGGTGTCACGCTCAAGGACTATGCCGCGACTCACCTGGCGGTGATCCAAAGCGTTTCGCCGATCTCGTTCCCGGAGATGGTGGAATACTTCACGCAGGCCGATCCCTTCGAGGCGTTCATCCACGACTCGGGGCTTCAGCGCACCGAGGCTCCGCTGACCTGGCTCTACTGGAACGATCCTGCTCAGCCGCTCGATCCGGGCGGGAACCCGGTGCGGGACCCCTTCACGTTCGAGGTAGGGTACGAGGTCGTACGACCTGCGTCGCCCTTGCGGGTTCCGTCGGAGTCGGTTGGTAAGTGGAGATTCGCGGGTAGGCCTGCCGCGCGGCGGCAGAGCAGGCCCGGCGGCGGAACTGAAGAACCTTGGAGGCGCGTCTCATGGGAGGGCCTAGTCTCATGGCCATGGTAGTAGCACGTAGTGAGGTGCTGGTAGGCCGCTCGGCCAGTCTGGCCGTGGTCGGGAAGGGCGTGAGCCGTCTGCTGGTCTTGCTGATGATCGTTCCGAGTCACCCGCTCCCAGCTCAGCAAGGGCCGCCTTCACGACCCCCCCCGGTCTTTTCGGGCCTCGAGGGAGACTGGGAGGGCTCAGGAACGCTCCTGGAACGCCCGGCGGCCTTCGAAATGTCCTGGGAGGTAGGATCGGCCGACTTCGTTTTTCTCTCGTTCTCGAACGCCTGGGTCGGAGAAGGGGGCGAGACAAGGCCCGTGCTGTCTGCGCGGGCTACCTACTTCGTCGTCAGTGACTCCTCAGCTTTGGGTGTCTGGGTGGACGACCGGCCGCAACGCCTCACCCTGGATGCCGTCGTGACCGACTCGAGCGTCGTGACGAATTGGGTCGCCGAGGCGGAGAAAGGCCGAACGGAGTACCTGGTTCGGTCGCCCGGAGTTCTGGTGGTCCGGGACTACGTGATCGTTGACGGAGCGGACCGCCTCTTCGCCGAGGCCTCATACCGACGGGCCGCGATCGGACGCGGACGGTGATGACATAACGGGCCCCTGTCCCGGGGCGGACCGGCTCAGCCGCACCCCCCCCGGTCAGCCAGGATTCGGAGGGTCTCGAGGTCATCGTCCACGGCGTCCCGCGCTCGACTCTCGGACCAGTTGAAGCTCCGCCAGTCCGCAGGTCGCTCGGGGCCCCACGAGCGCAGGAGCCGGGTCGCCACCAAGCAACGCGCCTCGTCCGGCAGCTCGCTGAGGCGGCCGAGGAGGAGCGGTGCCGCGTCGCTCCCGAGGGAGCCGAGGTAGTCCACGTCCACCCCGCCAAGCTCCACGACGCGGTCGAGATTGTGACGGGCGACCAGGCCGGCAGGGTTCATCAGCTGCAGCGCGCCGACGAGGACGAACGCCGTAACGAGGCCGCCAAACGCAAAGCGGTCGCGACGGCCGCTCAACACGGTGGCGCCGAACCAGAGCACGACCACCGTCAACCACACGAGCACCGCGCTCACCACGACTCGCAGCTCCGTTAGGCCGTACGCGCTCTGGTAGACGAGCATGCGCTGGATCGCAGAGGCCACAATGGCCAGCAAGAGAAGGAGGTGGACGCCCGCGAATCCACCGAACACCGACCGAGCCTTCAGATTCCGGTCGCCGAGCAGGGCGTGAGTGGCGAGGAGCCAGGGGATGGCCAGCGCCACCGCGGCCACGAGCTGGAAGAAGCCGGCGCGGGCGTAGGCAGCGTACGTGAGGTCCGGAGTGACCTCGACCCAGGAACCTCCTCCGAACAGGTACCGGAACTGGACGATCACGAAGCCAACAAACAGAAGATCCACCAGGCCCAGGGCGGTGGCGACCTCGGCGATCCCAAGCGTTCGCCGGGCCGGGCGGAGCCGTCGAATCCCTTCCAGCCTCGTGCCTGATGAGACGCCCACGAGGTAGCCACAGGCGAGCCACGACAGGACGGCTATGACCACCAGGTGTGATGCGAAGGCCTGCAGATCGATCCGGACGAAGTCCTCGACGATCGACGCGAATACCTCGTCCGCCGAAATGAAGAGTGCTCCGAAGACCACAAGCGGAACGAGCGCGAGGAGCGCCCCGCCGAAAGCGGATCGCACCACGGTGCGTGCGGGCCCTCGGGACGCGTCCGTGGCGACCCCACCCCAGTGCGCGCGGTTGATCAGCTGTACGCTGGCAATGGCCGCGTGAAGCCCCGCTCCCGCCACGGCCTCGACGACGTCAAGGACTCCGGACCGCTTGACCCAGGCGCGCCCCGCGTCGAGAGCCGGCAGCGCGAACGCTGTGCACGCGGCCAGGAAGGTCGCGAAACGAACCAGCTCGGAACCTCGCCACAGCAGGGCGGCACCACAGAGCAGCCCCACACCAATCCACGGTGACGCCTCCCGGCCGAGGGGCGATTCGCCGCTCCGAGCTACGATCCAGACCGAGGCGGCAAGACACACGAACAGCAGGAAGACGTTGAGGCCGGGACCCGTGGACCCCCTCAGCAGCTGGTTTCCGGCGAACCCCATTCCGATGCCTGCGGCGAGGATGGCGGTCACGGGCAGAGCGCGGTCAGTCATGGTGCGGCCCTCCGTTCGTGAGGCAACGATTCAGGTGCTGGGCCTGTCCCTCGAGAGAGTCCACCGTACCGCCGGTCACGAGCCGCGAATGCCCGAACCGCGGAGGCGAGATCGGGCTCGCTGAACTCCGGCCACAGGACGTCGGTGAAGAAGAGCTCCGCGTAGGCGGACTCCCAGAGCAGGAAGTCACTCAGCCGCTGCTCTCCGCCCGTACGAATGAGCAGATCAACGTCGGGCGTACCGCGCGGGGCGTGGATCGCCTGAGCGAGATGGTGCTCGAATGCCTGGCGGGTCGGAGGCACGCCATCGGCGGAACGGCCCGCTGCCGCCAATAGCGCATGGCGGGCCGAATAGTCGATGGCGACCCGGAGGTGGAGACGAGCTCCTTCGCTCGTTCGTTCCTCGACGTGCGTGATCCGGCGTTTGAGAGAACCCGAAAGCCGGTCCCGGCGCCCTATCACGCTCAGGCGCACACCGCTTTCCGTCAGCCGGGCGCACTCGGAGTCGAGGTGCTTCTGGAACAGGCGCATCAGGTGACCCACTTCGCCTCGCGGACGGCGCCAATTGTCCGAGGAAAAGGCGTAGAGCGTGAGCGTGGTGATCCCCAGCTGCGGTGCGGACTCCACCGTTCGACGGACCGCGGCAGCTCCGGCCACATGGCCCGCCGCCCTGGGTCGACCTCGTTGCTGAGCCCAGCGGCCGTTGCCGTCCATGATGATCGCGACATGGAATCGCCCGCGCCCTCCGCCCGTCGGCTCGAAGATTCCAGCCGAGGCTGCCTCCGGTCGCCCTCCTGCACAAAACCGTAAATCCAAAGTACTTCGTATCATAAAGTCACTCCCGAAAAAAAAACCGCTCAGCTATTCTCGCACGCGCTCGATCAATGCCTCCATGTGGTCCAGATATCGCTGGAGCGCCTGTCGTCCGGCCTTCGTGAGGCGGTAGTCCGTCCGCGGAATTCGACCCTCGAAGGACTTCTGTATCTCGACGTATCCAGCTTCCTCCAGCCGCCTGGCATGAACGCTCAGGTTTCCGTCCGAGGTATCGAGACGCTCCTTGAGCTCGTTGAAGGTGAGAGACTCCTCCACCGCGAGGGCGCTTACGATCCCAAGGCGGACCCGCACATGAATGATCGGGTCGAGAGCTACAGGATTGGTCTGCACTTCGATGCTCACGGTCGATTCCTTCACCGGGGCCGGGTTGGGGCCCTTGCGGCGGGCCCGCGCGCCCTCAGCCACCGTGCCTCCTCGCAATCGTCGTCCCAAAGAGGATATGCAGCCCCCCGAAACCCACGGCCATCCAGAGATCCCCGCCCGCCGGCGCCGCGAAGACCGCGAACACTCCGAGGACCATGAAGCAGATTCCCATCACGGGGACGATCTTGACCGAAAAGGTGCCGGCCGTGACGACGGCGGCGCCGTAGAGGAGAAGCCAGGTCCCCGGAAGAAGTGAATCAGCTCCGGCCCGCCAGAGCGCACCCGTGAGCACCACGCCAGCGAGTGCGGGAGGTAGGAAACTCAGGACGAACTTGCGACCTGCTCCCGAAAGGACGGGGAGATCCGCTCGGCGCGCCTTCCGGTGCATCGCCAAGACGCCGATCGTCACCGCGAGCACCGCCTCGAGGATCCAGACGAGAAGCCATCCTTCGGGAGTCGGCCGGGCCGAGGCGACGATGGCTGCGGCCAGTGCGCTGAGTCCCATTCCGACGCCACCCCACCCCGGCACCGCTGTGAAAGCGGCGCCCCGCTCCATCGTCCGTCGGATGAAGCGCAGATCCTCCATGGCTCGGTCGCCGAGGGCGATAGGCTCCGAACTCTGATCGGCTCGAGAAAGTCTCAGCATGATAAGGACAAATGTGATCCACGTCGTCGGAGTCGTCAAGTACTTTGTACCGCAAAGTCTAGTCTTGGTTCCACTGGGCTGTTGGCTCCGTTGGGTGAAGACGGAGCAGGCTCGAGGCGCTCGAAAGCACCACACCAACTGGGGCCGATTGACCGATTGCCGCTCGGCTCGCCGGCTCGTGACCGGGCTTCTCTCGGCCGTTGCGGACGCAGCGTCGAGTAGCGCCGTCCGACGATCGGAAGCATCCGGCGCTTTGAGATACTGCCCCGTCCCGCTACGATGGGGCCCTACGCATAGCGAGGGGGGATGGTGGGTTTCTTTTCAAAGCTGTTCGGCACCGGCGGAGACGACGCGGCCAAGCGCACGGTCGAAGCGGGGAAGATCTGCGCGAAGTGCGGCCGACCCGTTCCCCACGACAACATGGCCTTCGACTCCGGGGGAGGCAGCCCGATCCACCGAACGTGTCCCGAGACCCCCACCGAGGCTCCCAGCAAATAGAGCCAGCGGCAGCGGACCCCCTCGAAGCTCGGCCGTGGGGTGGAAGTGTCCGGAGTACCAACCGACGAGCGTTGTGTTCTTCCGGGTCTTCGAGAAGCTCTCCGACATTGAGGCGGCGATCGACTCGGGTGGTGCCCGATAGGCCAACAGGGGCGTCACGGATCGCACTCCTGACTTGCTGGCTGACCCTCGGATTGCCGTGCGCCCGGGCTACTCCCCCTCATCTCCGGCCGTAGGTTCGCTTTCGAGCAAGCGGTCGAGCTCGTCGGGATCGATAGGTTCGTCGTTCTTGTAGACACGGATCATGTGTTTGGGGTGGAGCGCGGCATTGAGGCAGCGGTGATGCGCCCACCCGCCACGTGTCATGGGGGTCCCGTCGCCATGATCGAGCACCACGCTGAACTGTGAGAACTGATCCTCGCCCATGGGCTCGTCGCAGAACGAGCAAGGCGACCTGTTGTTCACGGGCTTCTTCTTGCGCGGCTTCTGCTTCGGCGACCTGTCCGGGGGGAGGTTGAGTCGCTCGAGCAGGTCGTGCATCGCGAGATTGAACGGGCTGGGATCATCTTCGGCCCAGAGCTCCATCAGCTCGCTGCGTGTCATGACCGCGGCGAGGTGATCGCGCGCATGGTGGAACAGCGATCTCGACGGTTTCCCAAACGTGGTGAGTGTCTCGGAGAGGTCCTCGGGGATCTCGTCGCAGGGATGCCCGCGCATGGCTGCCACACACTCGGCCACGACTAGAATTCGGCAGGCCGTATCGGTATCGACCGGCTCATCGGGCGTGCGGAGCGTCAGAGCGTCAGCCAGATCCTGCGCGGTCTTGATGTCTGGCACGAAATCGAGCGCCGCGTCATTCTCGAACGCGCCCGGCCCCCATGTCCCCATCGCTTCATCTCCTGCTTTTCGTCAGAGATTCACCTGTCCTGCGCCGCGCGGGTCACCATCTGGTCGCGCAGCAGCAGCGCAGACCCGTTGGTAGCCCCAAGAGGTCGGTGGAACTACCGTTGCTCCAAGGCTACACTCCACCCATCTGTTTCAATCGTCCACGGTAGCGAGCGCCGACCCGGTCCGGATGTCGAGCCATCGTCGATCCGGACACCATGGGCTCTCGGTTTGTCCATGTGTTTCCGGTCACCACGTACAGGAGACCAAGAGGGAGATGCTGGAGAACACCGACACTCTACTCGCAATGGCCGAAATCGCCGCCGCCTTCGCTGGATTCGCGGCGCTGGTCAGCGTAATCCGCCGCAGTTCAGACCAGCCGGGCGAGGCGTTCCACGATCTCCTGCGACTGCGACTCGTGATCGGCGGCAGCGTTGCCGGCGTCGCCGCGGCGCTCGTCCCTGTCGGTCTCGACGGGTTTGGATTCGCCCCGGGTGTGATCTGGCGGATCGCCGCCATGCTGTTTCTGGTGTTCGACAACAGCATCCTCGTTTCCTTTGTCGCGGCCTACAAGCCCGCCCGTGGCACCTTTCCGCCTGACCGGCTCGCAGTGACGGTCGTGATGACGCTGGAGGCCATTGAACAGGTGAGCCTGCTCACCGTCCTCCTCGGGTTCTCCCTACCGAACGCCCCCGCTCTCTACGTGACCGCCCTCATCGCGAACATCTGCCAGGCCGGCTTCATCTTCGTGCGTTTCGTGGGCTCAGCGTTCCGTCACGGGGTCGACCCACTCCATTGAAGCCTCGCTTGCGTCGCGCGCACGTGCCGTCCAAATCCTTCGCTCGTTCGTATGGCAACGAAGCGGCGGAGGGAGCGGTTCGGGAGGCTCCTCGTCGTCGGCGATCATCGGAGGCAGTCACCGCTTCTTCGCGTCGCGCGCGACCTGGGCAGCGAGGCGTGCCCACTCCACGACGGCCGCGTCATCCCCCAGCACGTCGTCGGGAATGGCGAAGTAGGGCATCTTTCCATGTCGCTGGCTCCCGGCGGTCTCGAACCTCGCTTCGTTCGTGACTCCACCCCGCAGGAAGACCATTCCCGTCGAGTCGACGATGCCGAACATGGTCCCGCTCTCGAAGATCCCGAGGCCACCGAACATCTTCTTGCTCGTGACGTCGCCGATGGCTGCGACTCGGGCGACGAACGCCGCTGCCGCGCTCTCAGCACCGGACGTCAGCCTGGCTCCCTTCCTTCCCATTGGTACTCCCCGTGGGGGTGGTGTCGTTCGCCTCGGCCTGAGACCAGGGTCGGGTATGGCGCGCGAGATGTCCAGGACGGATCGACGCCCTGACGCGCGGTTGCTCCGACTCGGCGCGCTGGAATCGGCCGCGACGCCTCCCGGCGCTCCGGCTCCCGAGCGATGAGCGTTGATCGCGTGATGCGTTCGCGCCTACGGTGTTCGTGTCGCTGCGCGGATCACCAGCCGAGCCGTGCGACAGAATCGCAAATCCTGTAGAAAGACGAGAAAGGATTCGTGATCGAGCACCCAGAGGGCGTGCAGCTCGTCCCATTCCTCGGGGAGCGGGACCTGCCGCTCCTTCGTGGCTGGCTGGATCGTCCGCACGTGGCGCAGTGGTGGGGCGACCCGGAGGCAGCGCTCACTTATGCCAGAGAGCACCCGCCCGCCATGCACGCTATCATCGCGGTCGAGGGCGAGCCCGTCGGATACGTCTGTTGGCAGAGGCTCAGCGCCGGGGAGCTTTCCGCAGCCGGGCTCAGCGGACTGCCCCGCGACCATGTCGATGTGGACATTCTCATCGGTGAAGACGAGCGCGTCGGTCGGGGCATAGGACCTCAGGTGTTGGTCGCCTTGATCGAGCAGCTACGGTCTTCGGGCGTATCCTCCGTAGGACTGGCTACCGACGAAGACAATCACCGTGCTCGCAGGGCCTTCGCGAAGGCAGGGTTCACGCTTTTCCAGGTGTTCGACGAGGGAGGGCGACGCATGTGTTATTTGGCCAGAGAGCTGGGGCCTGACGTCTAGCAGAGACTTGCTGCGAGGCTCGATCGCCTCGCCGACTCGTGGTCGAGGCTCTCGGGTCCGCGTTCGCCCCCCCCGGCGGACGCGGCAAAGGGGAGTCCGTCAGGAGTCTCGCACGGGCTCGCGTCCCTGGGAGCGAACGCCCTTGATCCTTCGCCCCACTCGGAGCTACGGTGTTCACGCCGCTGCGCGGTGGGTTGGGTAGGTCGCGCCGCAGCGGACTCGCGAGTCCGGGAGACAGCGTCGGGTCCGGCCTCGAGGGCACGCCGCACTTCGCTCCCCCGGGGATGATGATGACCGATCGGCTCAACCGCGCATACGGTGTGTCCTTCCTTGTCGCCGGCTGTGCAGCGGCGCTCTGGACCCTCGTGCATCCGTGGGGCACAATCGCGGGACCTGAGGTCGGCGGATCTACGCAATGGGCCGTATCTCACACCTTCCATTTCGTGGCTGGCTTCTTCGCCTCGATCGGCCTGTTGGGCCTGGCTCAACGCCAGTCCGGGGCCGGCAGGCTCGAACGTGTGGGCTATCTCACTGCGTTCGCGGGCACCGTGATGTTTACCGGAACGGGTATCGTCACGGCGTTCATCTGGCCCCTGCTCGCGAACAACGCACCCGCCCTCGTCGAGCTGAGCGGACCGTTCTTCTCGCCGCCTCATCCGGTCATCGGCATCACGGCTCTCGGGTTCTCGGTGGGGTACATCCTGCTCGGCGTCGCGCTGGCCAATGCCGACGTCATTCCGAAAGGCGCGGCAGCGATCCTGGTCATCGGCGCGCTGTTTCTGCTACCACCGCCACCTCCGCTCAGTCCCGTACCGTGGCTCTTGTTCCCGGTTGGCGGGCTGTTCGTCGGTATCGGGTTCATATCGATCGGCCTCGCGATCCGATCTGGACGTGTGGAGCGCGTCGCGCCATCGGGGGTTCCCCACGGGTAGCCCACCGATGGCGACGCCCGATCGTTGCCCGTCAAGCGTCTGATGCAGAGACCCCGAGTGGAGGGAAGGTGGTTGGGGGTCGTCAGTTCATCGACGGGTCGTACGGCATTCGGGCCAGCCGTCGGTACTCCGGGCCCTTTCGCTCGAGTACCGTGCTCCAGAGCAAGTCGGGGGCATCCGTGAATACATCATCCGCGCTCGCCGGCTCGATGATCCAACTGTCGCCGGCCAGCTCCGCCTCGAGCTGACCGGGGCCCCACCCCGAGTAGCCAGCAAACACCCGCGCCCTGAGAATGCTCGGCCCGACGTCCTCCGAGACGTCGCCCACGAGAAAGCCCACGGACCCGAACACCAGGAGATCCGCCAGCTCGGGGTTCTCGAGCTCGGCGAGGAGCACGGGGCTGATCGGCTGAACCGGGCCGCCCTGAAAGAGTGGCTCGTCGGGTGACACCAGGTCGCTCAAGGTCGGGATCGTCGTCCCGACCGTGACGTCCAGGGCGCGATTCAAGACGACGCCCAGCGCGCCGTCGGAGTTGTGCTCACCGACCAGGACCACCGTGTGGCGGAAGTTCGGGTCGTACAGGCCACCGCTGGAGATCAGCAGATGGCCGCGCAGACTCTCCATTTCATCGTCTCGACGGTCGAGTGCCAGACCTTCCCTGGAAACCTAGAGGGCCCGGGAAGACGGCGCTACGACCACGACGCGACTGCCGCCGACACGCCGCCCGATAATCGCTGCAGAAACCCTGTCGCTCCCGCTCCTCCGAGCAATGAGCCTTGATCGGTGGCTCTGTTCACACCTACGGTGGTCGGTGGCTGCGCACCCGATGGATCCGTCGCCGAGCAGAGTCGCGCCCACGCGCCGTGTTGCCGACGTAGCTCCGCGTTGCTTGGTCCTGCTCCCGATGCCAGACCCTCAACGGCTGTGATCGACTGATGCTCAACCAGGCTTGGGATGCCGACGCGATTCGGCGCCGGATCAACGAGTACGCGCCGTACGTCGGCGCTCGGATCGAGGTTACCTACGTCGCGGAGGACGCGAGCGAGATCCGGGTCCGTATGCCCCTCGAGGAGAGTAACGCGAATCTCGTGGGTACCCACTTCGGTGGGAGCCTTTACTCCATGGTGGATCCACATCTCATGATCCTGCTCGTGGAGAGACTCGGGGCTGACTACCTGGTCTGGGATCAGTCCGCCTCGATCGACTTCGTGCGTCCTGGACGGGGTACGGTCCATGCCACGATCCGAGTCACCGACGCCGAGGTCGATCGGATTCGACATGCCACTGCCCACGGCGCGAGGGATTCTCCCGAATGGACCCTGGAAGTCGTAGATGAAGAAG
>JBDHLD010000066.1:0-20422 GCA_039586035.1 Gemmatimonadota bacterium
CGTCCTGCTGATCGCCTGCACGAACGTGGTGAACCTGGTGCTGGTTCGGGCGGTGGGCAGGCGCCACGAGCTGGCGGTCCGGGCGGCCCTGGGCGCTGGGGCGCGCCGTATCGTACGGCACGTCCTGGCCGAGTGCGCCGTCCTCGGCGCGCTGGGGGGCGTGGCAGGGCTCGTCCTCGGCGCCGTGGCCGTAACGGCGCTGCGGGCCGCCCCCGGCCTTCCCCGCGCCGACGAGCTGAGCATCAGCGGTCCCGTGCTGTTGTTCCTGACCGGCGTCACGGTGGGCGCGATCCTGCTGGTCGGCGCGCTCCCGGGCATCCTGGCGGCGCGGCAAGCACCGGGCGCCGCGCTCGGGGCCCGAGACGGCGTGGGCGACGGACGCAGGGCCGGCAGGCTGCAGAGCGCCCTGGTGGTGGCCGAGGTCGCCCTGGCGGTCGTGCTGGTCCTGGGAGCTGGGCTGACCTTCCGCAGCCTGGCCAGCCTCGCCCGGGTCGACCTGGGTGTGGAGACCGAGGGACTCGCCACCCTGCGATTCGCGCTTCCGGGGGCCCGGGACATGGAGTTCGCCGAGTGGCAGGACGTCTACCACCGCATGCTCGACCGCGTGCAGGCCGTGCCCGGCGTGGAGGACGCGGGCCTGTCTTCGGCGGCTCCGCTGAGCGTGGGTTGGCAAGCCGGCCTGCGCGTGGAGGGTCGGGCGTACGACAGCAACAACCCGCCTGTCGTGGGTTGGTCGGTTGTCACCCCGGGCGCGCTGGGCTCCGTCGGTGTCGACGTCGTGCGGGGGCGAGGCTTCGCTCCGGGCGACGGCCCCGACGCAGAGCCGGTCGCCGTGGTCAATTCGACGTTGGCCCGGCAGATCTTCCGGGACGTCGACCCCGTCGGCCAACGGATCAACACCGGACTGGACGGCATGGGGAACTACGTCCGCGTGGTGGGCGTCGCGGCGGACACGCGCAACCGGGGCCCCGCCCAGGCGTCGGCCATGGCGTACTACCGGCCCTTCGCGCAGCAGGGTGCGTTCCCCGGCGACCGCGTCGTGCTCACGGTGCGCGCACCTTCCAACCCAAGTGGCGTGGTGCGTGCGGTGCAGGAGGCGGTCTGGAGCGTCAACCCCGATGTCCCCTTCTACCGCATCGAGGTCGAGGGCGACATCGGTCGCGGGTTCGGCGCCAACCTCCGCTTCGTCCTCTCGCTCCTCGGAGCTTTCGCGCTCGCGGCCGCTCTCCTGGGCGCCGTCGGGATCTACGGCGTCACCGCGTACGCTGTTCGTCGTCGCACCCGTGAGATCGGCGTACGTCTGGCCATGGGCGCCCGGCGCGCACAGGTGGCCCGGTGGGTGCTGCGCAAGAGCTTGGTGCTGGGCGCGGCGGGGGTCGCCATCGGGACGGTGGCGGCGCTGGGCCTGACCCGGATGCTCGGCGGACTGCTCTTCGGCGTCAGCCCCACGGACCCGCTCACCTTCGCCGTCGTCGCGGGCATGCTCCTCGGGACCGCCGTGCTCGCCTCGCTGACCCCGGCCTGGAGGGCGAGCCGAGTGGACCCGGCGACCGCGGTGCGGGCCGACTGAGCGCGGTGAAGGATCCGGACTGCGTCGCCTTGCTCCAGTGGGCCATGCCGCACCTCCGCATGCGCTGGCCCGGCTTCCGCAAGGTTCGGGGTCAGGTGTGCAAGCGCGTCTCGCGGCGACTCCGGGCACTCGATCTCGCCGATGGCGTGGCCTACCGCAGCTACCTGGAGGGCCATCCCGCGGAATGGGCGCTCCTGGACGGGCTCTGCCGGATCACCATCTCGAGGTTCTACCGGGACCGCGCGGTCTTCGACGCACTCAGGGACCGTGGATTCCTCGACCTCGCCAGAGCCGCTCTCGTTCGCGGAGAAAGCACCGTGCGCTGTTGGTCAGTCGGCTGCGCCTCGGGCGAGGAGCCGTACAGCCTGAGCCTCGCCTGGGCCATGAGCGAATCCCGACGGGAGGTCGACGCGTCCCTCGAGATCGTCGCTACCGAGGTCGACGCCGGCCTGATCGAGCGGGCCCGAGCGGCCTGCTACCCCGCTGGCGCGCTCAAAGAGCTGCCCGCCGAGTGGATCCGGAGCGCGTTCACCGAAACCGACGAAGGCTACCGGCTCGGCGAACGCTTCACAGAGCCTGTGGTTCTCCTGCGACAGGACGTCCGGCAGGCCATGCCCACGGGCCCCTTCGACCTCGTGCTGTGCCGCAATCTGGTGTTCACGTACTTCGAGTCCGGGCTCCAGGCCGAGCTTCTCCTCGGCATGCTGGAGCGTGTCCAGGAGCGTGGCCTGCTGGTAGTGGGGGGACACGAGGCGCTGCCCCCGGGCGTCTGGCCCCTGGACCGACCGTACGGTGCGCTTCCGATCTACCGACGACTCGCGCGCCTCCGCTAGCGCCGCCGCCACGTCCGCGGTCATTCCGCCACCCTTGCCGAGGCGGCTCGCGAGGGGCTCGGACCCCGAAGCGACGCGAGACCCTGGCCCCTCGGAAAGACCCCCGAGATGCCGCCGCCGCTTTGCGGTCCGTCGCCCGTCGTCTATGTTTTCGGTCTTATGACAGGCTCCACGCGGTGTGAGGCGCGCGAGCCCGAGGCCCATCCTGAGGCACTCGCGCTCAGCCACCCGCCGGCGGGTCGACTCCCTGCCCCACGACAGCCTTGCTCGAAATGGACCGTGCTTCCGCTCTGATCGAACAGATTCGCGCCGGGGTCATCGGCGCCGACGAAACGGTGGTGGGACCCTACGGCCCCCGCCGGGTCACGTACGCCGACTACACCGCTTCCGGAAGGTCGCTGAGCTTCATCGAGGACTACATTCGCACGCAGGTGCTGCCCCTCTACGCCAACACCCACACCGAAAGCTCCGGCACGGGGCTGCAGACCACCCGGTTCCGGGAGGACGCGCGACAGATCATCCGCGACTGCGTGGGCGCGGGCCCTGACCACGCGGTGCTCTTTTGCGGCTCGGGCTCGACGGGAGCCATCGACCGGATGATCGGCGTGCTCAACCTCCGGCTGCCCAACGACCTCGAGCAGAAGTACGAGCTTCTCGACTCGATTCCCCCCGAGGAGCGGCCGGTAGTGTTCATCGGCCCGTACGAGCACCATTCCAACGAGCTGCCCTGGCGCGAGAGCATCGCCGACGTGCACACGATCGACGAGAACCTGGAGGGCGGCGTCGATCTGAAGGAGCTCGAGAGCAGGCTCGTCGAGTTTGCCGACCGGCCGCTCAAGATCGGCAGCTTCTCGGCCGCGTCGAACGTCACCGGCATCATGACCAACCATCGCGAGGTGTGCGCCCTGCTACACCGGCACGGGGCCTTGTCGTTCTGGGACTTCGCCGCCGCTGCCCCCTACGTGCCCATCCACATGGATCAAGACGGGCACAAGGACGCTGTGTTCATCTCGACCCACAAGCTCATCGGTGGACCCGGCACCCCCGGCCTTCTCGTGGCTCGCCGGGAGCTCTTCACCAACACGGTGCCGGTGATTCCCGGGGGTGGGACGGTGTCGTACGTCAATCCACGGGAGCACCGGTACCTGGAGGATCCCGAGCACCGGGAAGAGGGGGGGACGCCGGACATCGTCGGCTCGATCCGGGCGGGACTCGTGTTCCAGCTCAAGGAGGCGGTGGGCACAGACGTGATCCGGGAGAAGGAGGAGAGCTTCATTCGCCGGGCCATCGAGTCCTGGGACGCCAACCCCAACCTGGAGATTCTGGGTAGCCGGGACGCAGAGAGGCTCTCGATCGTCTCGTTCGTGGTCCTGCACGACGAGGGCCGCTACCTGCACCACAACTTCGTGGTGGCACTGCTCAACGACCTCTTCGGCATCCAGTCGCGGGGCGGTTGCTCCTGCGCGGGACCGTACGGACATCGGCTGCTCGGCATCGACCTCGAGCGTTCCCGGGAGTTCCGTCGCGAGATCGCGCGGGGGTGCGAGGGCGTGAAACCCGGTTGGGTACGGGTGAACTTCAACTACTTCATCTCGGAGATCGTCTTCGACTTCATCCTGCAGGCGGTGCACATGGTCGCGGATCAGGGCCGGCGCCTGTTGGACGACTACCGTTTCGAGCCGAGCACCGGGCTGTGGAAGCACCGCGGAGGCGTCGTGCCGCCCCCGGCCAGCCTGCGAGACATCCGGTACGGCCCGGAGGGGATGGAGTACCCGGATCATCGCCGCCGCGGGGCGGGAGAGGCAGAGCTATCCGGCATCCTGGAAGAGGCCCGCAGGATCTTCGCCGAGGCGCGCCCCGGTCACCTGCCGTCCGATCAGCGCGTCCGCGTGTCGGACGACTTCGAGCACCTCAGGTGGTTTCCGGTGCCCGGCGAAGCTCCCGTGCAGACCACCGGATAGAGGGCTTCCGGTCCACCTCGCTCAGCTGCAGATCCAACACGATTGTCAGCGCACCAGCCGCAGGTGGCTGATCAGGGTACCGGTGTCGTCGTCCGGAGGATCCCCGTACCCGGACACGCGCCCAAGGAAGCGCCCGTAGATCTGGAAGTCCGGAGGATCCGTGCCCCCACCTTCCACGAACACCCGGGCGAAGTTGTTGAAGACGATCTCTTCCCGTCCCCGTAGGTCGAGCCCGAGGGTAGGATCCCACAGGGCGACGATTCTCACCCGCGGGCTCTTCTCGACCGCGACCTCGTGATCGCCGAAGCGGGAGCCCTGAATGCAGTTGCACGCCTCGTCCCAATAGGCGTTACGGTCTCCGTCGATCAGGGCGCTCATCTCGTCCTTCAGCGCCGACTTGTTTCCGGGCTCGGTGCCGTAGGGGACACCTATGCTGAGATCGCAAGGGTTGCACTGTGCGATGTTCTCCTGCACCCAGGGCATGCCGCGCGGGGTCTCCAGCGGATCGCAGTCGTTGGTCTCGCTGGGTAGCGCCCAGGCGTAGAACCCGCCTGGCACCACCATCTCGTCCAGGCCGCCCGGGGACCCGCCTCCCCCTTTGCCGCTCTGCCCGGTGGGTCCCGCCTTGATCCAGAACCGCCGGCCGTAGTCGCCCCCGTCGCCGCGGAGGTCGCTCCCGAAGCCGGTGCCGTGCGTGTCCTGGTAGTCGCCGTAGTGGGACGGCGGGTCCGCCGCGTAGGGATGATACACGTCGCCGGGCTCGAACTCCCAGTCCTCCTCGGCGTTCGGCACGTAGTCCAGGCTCACGTCATCGTCAGCGTCCGCCCAGAGGTCGGGCAGCGCGAAGGGCAGCGGGCACTCGCCCGACACGGTGGAGCCCTCGACGGACACCTCGGCCGCAGCCATGGCCTTCACGCCCAGGGTCTTGACGCCGAAGAACCGGGCGAACCAGGTCCCCATCCCCTGCCGGGAGATCCAAACCGTCACCCTGCGTTGCTCCGGCAGAATCTCGTACGACACCTCGGCGGAATCGACCAGCCGGTTCCGCACGACGTTGCAACAAGCGAAGTCGTACAGCCGGTCCCGCGCCGTGCCGACGGCGGCCGTGGGGTCGGAATAGTCGAGGAACGCGCTCGCGCCTGCCAGGGCGGACGAATCCGCCACGCGCTGCGCTTCACTGCGTGCGGTGAACGCCATGGCAAGGTCGATGCCCACCGCCAACATGGCCAGAACGGAAGCCATGACGACTGCCGTGAGCGTCAGGGACCCGTCCCGTCCAGCCACACCGTCTCGGAGCCACCTCATGGGAGCCTCCGTTCCCCGCCTGTTCAGGCGTATCTGGAGCCTGAGCCTCGCCGTCTGTCAACCTCAGGTTAGCTCATCGCGGCCCGGCCGTCTGTCGGGAATTGGAGGATATCCAGGTGGGGCGTCAGGCTGCTCGGCAGGCGCCGACAAGCCGCCGGGAGCCTGTGAGATCGGGCGAGGGGGGGAGCCCTGCGCCCGCTTCCGCAGCGCCCGCGCTTCTGGCGGCGGCGCACCCACGATCCACTCAGGAGATCGACCGCACCTCCAGATCGAAGATCAAGATCGACCCACCGGGAATCGACCCTCTGGGCTCGAGCCCATACGCCTGGCCGGGTGGGATGACGACCAGCCGCCGCTCGCCCACCTTCATACCGGTGACGCCCTCGTCGAAGCCGGGGATGACCTGGCCGGAGCCGAGCTGGAAGTCGAAGCCGCCGGCGTCGAACACGACCCCGGTGGTGAGGAAGCCTACGTAGCCGATGTCGACCGTCTGGCCGGCCACCGCGCCCTCGCCACTGCCCTCCTCGAGGGTCTGGATGTAGACGCCCGAGGCCAGCCTGGTCATCTGGGACAGATCGATCTCGAGACCGGGATCGAAGGTCACCTCCTCGATGACCTGAGGGACGATGGGCTCGGTGGAGCTGTCGCCGCACGCTGCGGCGAGCACCAACAGGGTGACGGCAGCGGGAACCGTCAGGGTCCTGGACACTGAATGCACGCTCGATCTCCGGCTTCGTCGGTCGGTGGCGCCCCGACGCTCGGGTGGACGGGTCTGGACCAGCCGAGACGGCCGGACACGAACCCGCTTCTACGTCGGACGCACGTCCAGGGATCCCATCTCCGCCAGATCGCGGCCGGCCGGGCTCTGGAAGAGCACCAGGTCGTACCGCGGCGCCATGGCCATGAAGTGCTCGAACAGGTCGGCCTGGATTCCCTCGTACACGGGCCAGCGGGCGTCATTGGTGAAGGCGTAGATCTCCAGCGGGACTCCGTCCGCGGTGGGCGGCAGGTGACGCACCATCTGCGTGTGGGCGTTGCTGATCCGCGGCGAGTGCTTCAGGTAGCCCGCGATGTACTGGCGGAACATGCCGAGGTTCGTGAGCGGATTGCCGTCCTCGTCGACGCCGTAGTCGGGGCTGTCAGGCTCCCCCCGGGCCGCCCCGGGGCCCCCGACCGCCGCGGGCGAAGAGGCCTCGGCGCTTGCCACGACGGCACCAGCTTCACGGGATTCCGACAGCTCGGCCTCGTACTTCCGAAAGCGCTCCAACATGTCGCCATCACACGCACGCACGCTGTTCACGTCCACCAGGAGCGGCCGCTTGATCCGCCGCGCGCCCCCGGACGACATGAAGCGCCAGTTCTTAACGGAGTCGGAGATCAGGGCGTAGGTGGGCACGGTGGTCATGGTCCGGTCCCAGTTCCGCACCTTGACCGTCGTGAGCGAGATCTCGACCACGTCGCCGTTCGCGCCGTACTTGGGCATCTCGATCCAGTCGCCGACGCGCACCATGTCCATGGCGTAGAGCTGGATGCCTGCCACGAAGCCCAGGAGCGTATCCCGAAACACGAGCAAGAGCACGGCCGACGTCGCCCCGAGACCGCCGATCACGATGGCTGGAGGCTGACGGAAGACGATCGCGAGGCAAAACACCACGGCGACGGCGTACGCGGCGACCTTGGCCACCTGCACCCAGATATGTACGGGCTTCCCCGCGGCAGAGCGTCGCTGGCGGAAGTAGGCTCGGGCCGCGTCCAGGAAGGTGAGCACGCTCCGGAGGAATACGAACACCAGGTAGATGTAGGTGAGCGTGGCCAGGATCGGCGTGGCAGTATCGAAGTCCCGGAACACACGGGGGACCGCCACGATGAAGACGATGGCCGGGGCCAGCTGCGTGATGGCCTTCAGGACCTTTTCGTCCAGAGCGATCTGGAGGAATTGGGAGTCGATGCCGCCGAAGATCCTCCGGAGAACCTGGAACAGGACGAACCGGGTGACCCAATAGGTCACGAGCAGCAGGACCAGGAGCGACACCAGCTCGAGGCCCAGGATCACGTAGACCATGGACGCTGGAGGCAGGCCCTGCTGCAGGAGCCACGTCACGAGGCCCTGGTAGAGCTGGGCGAATCCCTCTTCTCTCATTCGTCCGCTTCCTCATGGGGGGCTGACGGTTGCGGAGACGGCCGCGCCGGGTCGACGATCGGGCCGGCGGCCGCCGTGTCGGGGCCCGGGCCGGATCCCTGCGGAGGCGCCGAAGCGCTGTCCGCCTCCTCCGGAGCCACTCCGTCCGTCGAGGTGGAGTCCGCGCCGGCGGGGAGGCCGCGGGCCGAGCGCATGGTGACCACAACGCCCACCGAGTCACGCTCGATGGCCGTGAGGGACCCGTCACGGGTGTCCCGCGAGTAGGCGCCCAGCACCTCCCCACCGGGAGCGAGCTGCATCGTCACCTCATACGGGCCCACGGTGCCTTCCCCCTGTGGGAAGGCCTCGGTCTCGAAGTACTCGTTGGCCTCGCAGAGCTTGAGAATCTCGTGAGCTTGAACCAGGGTGACACCGGGAAAGCCGTACACCGTCTCGTCGAGTCCCGGGCCTTCGGAGCTGTGGGTGCGCACGATGCCCCGCTCGTACCGGGTGACCACGGTCCCGGTGTCCGCCTCCGTGTCGTAGCCTGGCAAGGTATCGACGCTGGTCTGACCGATGGTCTCAACAAGGTACGTGTCCAAGTCCGAACCCGGGACGGGGACCGGGAGCGGCGACAGCGCTCCGACGGAGATCAGCCCCTCCTGGCTCCGGGCCTTCACGCGCACCAGCGCCTCTCCCGCGTCTGTAACTGGATCGGCAATTCGGGCGGTGCCGCCGCCGAACAGCACCAATACCGAGTCACCGTAGTGGACGAACCCCTGCGTGAAGATCCTGCCCTCGGCCTCGTCCCAGACGCGGACGCCGGGCGTGGTGAGGATGTAGCGTCGCTCGGGCCTCGGGGGCGCTTCGTTCGCGGCCGCGCTGTCGGGGGCCGGCGGGCGCGTCTCCGACAGGAAACCGTCGAAGAGGAAGCCCTCCATCACTGGACTCCGTCCATACACCCAGGTCCCCGGCACGCCGTCGACCTCCACGGTCGTGGGATCCGCCGTGGGGATGACGCTGAGGGAATCGCCGTACCCCAGCCGGCCCGTCTCCGGAGCGTCCTCATCCGGGGCGGAATGAAGCGTCAGCGTGTCGATTCCATGGACGAACCGGAGCGTGAAGTCCTGACCGGTCGTCGTCATCCGGCGCTCGAGGGGTCGGAACCCGGACAGATAGCCGTCGAATACATACCCCTCGACGGCCCCCCACCGGACCCGCACCCAGCTGCCCTCCATTCCGTCGAGCTCATCGGACCGCTCACCCCAGCCCCCAAGGAGCACGTCCAAGGAGTCCCGGTACTCCACGAAGGCCAAGGGACCGCTCGGCCGGGCGGGTGAGTCACGGATGCTCAGGACGTTCGCGCCATAGACGAAGCGCTTCTGCACGAGCCCGGTGTCCGGGAACACGTCCGGCTCCGAGGGTGGAGGAAATCGGGTCAGGTACCCGCTGAACACATACCCCTCCTGGAGACCCGACCGGATCTGCAGCCATTGACCGGTGATGTCGTCCACCACCGCGAAGGCGCCGCTGTCCACGGCGGCGAGGACGGTGAGCGGCGCGCCGTACGGCAGCACCCCCAGGACGGGAGCCTCCGTGCTCGGGGCCTCGCGGAGGCTCAACCCCGACGGCGAGAAGACGTAGCGGAGCTCGGGGCCCCGGTCGCACGCGCCCATCGAGAGCGCACCGATGAGCAGGATGAGGGCGTAGCTGGGCCGCATCACACGGGGGTTAGCCGATGTCTTTGGACAGCCCGTCCGCGCTCGCGACCAGGCGGGCGAGGGCCGCGGTGACGGCCGCTTGGAGGTCGGCCGGTGCGAACGGCTTGCGCAGTAGCGGGGCCATCTCGGGGCGCTCCCCTTGGCTGGCCAACACCTCGGGTCCGTAGCCCGAAATGTAGACGACGCCCAAGCCCGCCCGACGATCGCCGAGCGCTTCCACCAGTTCGGGCCCCGGCCGATCGGGCAAGACCACATCGCACACCACCAGGTCGAGCGAGGGTCCCACCAGCTCGAAGATCTCCAACGCCTCCTTCGCCGACGAGGCGGAAACGACGGCGTAGCCCAGGCGCCGAAGCGCGCGCTCCAACATGCCCCGCACCGCGTCGTCGTCCTCGACCACCAGGATGCGCGCGCCGCCGCCCTGCGGCCGATCCAGGTGGGCTCGGGAGGAGTGCTCCACCGGCAGGAAGACCTCGAAGACGGCACCCTCACCCGGGACCCCGCCGACCCGGACACCGCCCCCGCAGCTCCGGGCTACGCGTCGAACGGCAGTGAGTCCGAAACCCGTGCGAGCGCCCTCGTCCAGCTTGCTCGTGTAGAACGGATCGAAGATGCGGTCGCGTAGCTCGACGGGAACGCCGGGACCGGAATCTCGGACGGCCAGCACGACGTAGCGGCCCGCCTCGAGGAGGTCGCCCCCGGTGGCGCGGAGCGGATCCTCGAGAACGAGGTTCTTCGTGGAGATGCGGACCTCGCCACGGCCTGCCATGATCTCACGTGCGTTCCGGACCAGGTTGAACGCGATTTGCTCCAGCCGGGCTCGGTCGGCGCGGACCTCCCAGGTGTCGGCAGGCCCCTCCACCTCGAGGGACACGCCCCGGCCCAGAGACCGTCGCAGGAGGGGATCCAGCTCCCGAACCACGGCCAGCGGGCTCAGCGGCCCAGGCAGGTGACGGGAACGTCCGACGAACGCCGTGAGCTGGCGGACCAACGCCGCCCCTCGGCCCGCGGCGGTCTGGATCACGTCCAGGTCCTCCTGAGCCTGCGGCGACGAGAGCTCGTCTCTCAGGACCAGGACCGATGAGACGATGGCCGTGAGGAGGTTGTTGAAATCATGCGCGGCTTCATCCACGAGCGTGCCCACGGACTCCAGCCGCTGCGCCGTGGCGATCCGTTCCTCCAGGGTCTCGGTCGGGCCCTCGCCGAGGCGCCGGAATTCCGTCACGTCCAGCAGGAGGCCGACGACCACGGCATCCCCACCCCCGCCGGGCTCTGGCAAGGCCATGTGATCCCGCACCCAGAGCGTCTCCCCGTCGGGCAAGCGGATCCGGTATTCGAGGGTGACCTCGCCGGCGGCGGCGAGCCGCTCCGAAGCCCCTCGGACTGACGGTCGGTCCTCGGGGTGCACGAGACTGGACCAGAACGCGAGATCATCCTGAAACACGGTGCTGGAGCAGCCCGTGAGCACCTCGATCCCACGGTTCGCGAACGTGCGCAGCAGGGGTTCCCGGGTGGGAGCCGTGTAGAGCGCCACGGGTCCGGGAATCCGCGCTCCCAGCACCTCCAACGCGCCTGCCAGTTGATACGCTTTCATGCGTAGTGTCCGCTCCGGCGGTTCTCCGAGGGACTATGCGAGGGTTGCGCGACGGGGATGGACACCGCTCAGCCGGTCAACCGGCGTGCCAGGGCTCGCCCTACGAAACGGAGCCGGTCCGGCCACGGGAGGCGCGCCAGGGTCGATTTCACCACTCCCCTGGTGAAGAAGGTCTTCCTGGAATAGTCGATGGCGACATCGACCAGAACCGGTGTTCCATCAGCCGCATATGCCTCTGCCCGCGTGAGTATCTCTTCGACGCGGTCGTCCGAATCCAGCTCGAGGAACGCAGCACCGGTGGCGCGGGCGATCCCCTCCACCTCGAAATCCGGCAGCTCGCTGGCGACCTTCCGGTTCAGGGCTACCTGCTGAAACTGGGCGATCTGCGCGAGCTCACGGTCCCGGAGCACCAGGATCATCACTCCCAGCTTCTCCGCGACGGCGGTCAGAACCTCGAGACCCGTCATCAGGAACGCGCCGTCCCCGGCGAGGGCGACCACGGGGCAGTCCGGCCGAGCCAGCCGCGCGCCCAGGGCCGCGGGTACCGCGTATCCCATGCACGAATAATCCACAGGAGCCAGGTACTTCCCGGGCTCCTCCAATCGCAAACACTCCATGGCCAGGAAAGTGCCATTCCCGCTGTCTGAGGTGAAGATCGTGTCGGGTCCGAGGAGTCGCTGCGCGGTCCGGAGCAAATGGGCCGGTGTCACCCCGGGACCGCCGACGTCAGCGAGCCAGTCTTCCCACACGTGTGCGTGACCGGAGCGAATCTCCTCACGAAGCGCCTCGTCCCGGTTCGCCCGGTGGTCGCCGAGCTCCCCGTCCAACGCGCGGAGGAAGAGGTCGGCGTCCGCGACGAGCGCCTCCTGTGCGGGGTAGTTGCGTCCGGGCACTTCGGGTGCGGCGTCGACATGGACCAACGGTCCGGGCGGCTGGAGCCCGTAGCTTCCCGTCCCGACCTCGCTGAAGCGGCACCCGATGGCCAGGGTCATATCGCATTCCCGAGCGACGTCCTGCGCGAAGCCCGGAGCCGATTTGCCGAAGCCCGGCCAGAGGAAGAGGGCATGCGGCTCCGGGAAGACGCCCTTGCCCTGGAAGGTGGTCGAGACGGGCGCCTCGAGCCGTTCGGCCAGATGCAGCACGCGGCCCTGGCAGCTCGCCGCACCCGCGCCCACGTACAAGAGCGGGCGCTTCGCCCCTCTGATCAGCTCCGCCACACGGGCAACGGCCGCCGGGTCGGGCTCGGGGCCGTGGACCACTCGATCGCGGTGGGGCGCAGATGCCGCTGGCAACTCTACGTCATGCTTGTGCAAGTACAGGTTGGCCGGCACCTCGACGAAGACGGGCCCGCCGGGGGGCTGTCGGGCGATCCGGCATGCGTCGCGGATCACCCTGTACAGGTCCCCTCCGGTCGTCGGCAAGAAGGTGGCCTTGGTCACGGGCGCCACCATGGACTGCTGATCGACGTCGTGAAGCTGGAACGCCATCCCGGTGTCCCTGCGGATGCCGCATCCCAGAACCAGCATGGGCACGTTGTCCATGTAGGCCTCGGCGATCCCCGACATGGCGTGCGTGAGCCCGGCGCCGGGCACGACGTTCACGCAACCCAGCCGTCCCGAGGCCCGCCACAGGCCGTCGGCCATGAACGAGGCGCTCTGCTCGTCCGTCACGAGGACCGGGCGCACTTCGTCCGAGGCGCCCAATGCATCGTACAGCTCGATGTTGTGGGTCCCGGGGATGCCGAACGTGAGTGGAACGCCCTCGTCGGCCAGGGCCCGGGCCACGATCTGTCCGCCCGTGAGCTTCACGGATGACGACCCGGCCGGGGCGAGAGCGCGCCGGGCGTTCGGCTCCGGCTCGCGTGCCCGCGCCTCGTGGGCGCACCGAAGCTTCTGCCCGACTTGGCGCGTCGCCGCCTCGTGAGCGGACCGGGCGTTCCGCCCGCCCTCGTGTGTTCCCGCCTCGCGGGCGTTCCCACCGTCTCAGCTCGCATGGTCCTCCAGCACGCCCTCGGCCACCCGGTCCGCCAGGGCCATGATGGTGAGGTAGGGATTGATCTCCACCGAGTCGGGGAACAGGCTGGAGTCGGCCACCCTCAGCCAGGGGACGCCGTGAACGCGGCCCCACGCGTCAGTCACGGAGTCGGAGGGGTCGCGCCCCATGCCGCAGCCACCCATGAGGTGGGCCGCCGACACGGACACCTTGCCCGGGACGAAATGGCGCTCCTGGATGCGCTGGGCGATCGCGTCCGCCTCGCTGGCGTCGAGGAGTGGAGGATCGGCGAGGGGCGCATGGGCGCGGACGGCCCCTGCCCCGAAGAAGATGCGGGCGGCAGCGCGGGTGGCCGTCGCGAGGCTGCGCACGACCTCCGGCGTGAAGCGGTAGTGAACCACCGGTGCGCCGTGTCGATCCAGCGCCACGCGGTTACCGGGCACGGCCCGATCGCAGGCGAGCACCAGAATCATCTGCAGGCGCGGGAAGGCGCGCATCATGGCGCTGTGATCCGGGCCGAATCCCGTCAGGTTCTTCGCGGTGGTGAAGGGGAAGTACATGCAGGTCTCCAGCACGTACCCGTCCTCTTCGGCCCGGTCCATGTAGTAGCTCTTCGGATGACCGACGTCGTTGGTGATGTCCCGGTCGTGCTCCGCCACCAGAATGAAGGCGGGGTGGCAGGTGAATCCCTCGCCGAGCCTCGGGAGGCGGCTCGCCATCCCTGACCGTAGCATGAGGGCCGGCGTCCCCACGGACCCACCGCACAGCACCACCGTGTCCGTCTGAACCCGGTACTCGCCGGGCTCCCAGCTCGACGGCTGGCCCTTGCCCCCCGAGGGCACCGCGGCGACGCGCACCGTGAGCGTCCGGTCCTCGAGCGCCTCGACTCTCGCCCGCGTAACCACCTCGACGCCGGCGGCTTCGGCCCGGGGCAGTTGTACCTGGTCGGTCCCCTGCTTGGCACCGTTGGGACAGCCCAGATTGCAGAGGCTCGCCCCTCGGCATCCCCTGACGTTCACCGGGAACTGTTGCGCCTGGTAGCCGGCAGCCCGGCACCCCTCCACGAAGAGGCGATTGTTGTCGTTGATCTCCTGTTCGGACAGCAGATGGACGTTGTTCTCTTGGACGTAGCGCTCGGTGCGCTTGATCACGTCAGCGTGCTCGAGGCCCGGGACGTTCCACTTGGCGATGATGCGGGCCGGCGCCTTCAGCGACGTGCCCGTGTAGACGAGAGTCGAGCCCCCGTACGCCTGACCGAAGGCCAGGGTCATGGTGCCGTCCGCCGTCAGGAAGCCTCCGCCGTCGGCGTACAGGGCCGGCGCCATGTCCAGCTCGCTTCCGTTGAATTCATGGGCCTGCAGCCGTGGGCCCTGCTCGAGTACGACCACCCTTCGGCCAGCCTCCACCAACGGAATGAGGCGCTGGGCCACGGTGCCGCCACCGGCTCCCGAGCCCACCACGACCACGTCGGCGCGTACCTCATGCACGGGCGTCCCCCCTGGGCCGTGTGTCCCCGGGCAACGACTCGTTCGCCGAAGGCGTCGTGCCTCCGTATCCCGCCCATCCTTCGGCCCCGGCGCGGTAGCCGAGGGCCTCCCGGATGGGCTCCTGGGCGTAGTAGCCCATGAACACCAGGGTGCGAAGGCCCCATACGCCCCGCCGCAGCATCAACACGGGCGCGTTCTGAAGGCTCTGCAGGAAGCGGGTCCTGCGATCCGGCGAGAGTCCGGCGAGAGACCGGCCGTAGCGGGCGATGGGGAAGAGGTTGGCGGCCCGGATGAACAGGCGGATCTGCCGTCGGACCGAAGCGGGGCGGTCCGCGAGCGCGCCCTCGATGATCTCTTCGGCCCGTTGCCATCCGGCGGCGTCCAGATCCCGCGTCTCGGGCAGCAGGCCCTCGGCCAGAGCGCGGAACGGAGCCCGCACGGGCGCCAAAACGGAGTCAGTCGCCAATTCTCGCGGCTCGGCGTTGAGGCGAGTCACGCAACGGGGGGTGACAGCGAACGTGCCGCCTGCCCCACCGGGTACGCAAGCACCGGCGCGGTGACCCAGGCGTCGAGAGCGAGGCCGGACCATCCGGGGCGGGTGGCGGGGTAGAACGGAACCGAGGTGGCGGCGCGGCATGCGGCCGTGGGGGCAACCGCGCACCGCCGAAACCGCGTCCCAGCATCAGCCGTAGGGATCGGGGAGCATCCCGGCCAGCACCAGACGAGAGGCCCATGAAGGCCACGACAAAGCGAAAACTGAAGTTCCTCGGCGGGTTCGCGCTCTACTTCGGAGCGCTGTGGTTCCTGTGGGACACGCCGATCGTATATCCCCTCAAGGTGTTCGTCGTGCTGCTCCACGAGATCAGCCACGGGCTCGTGGCGGTGATCACGGGAGGGTCCATCGAGCGCATCGTGCTGGATCCCTATCAGGGCGGAGCCTGCTATTGCTCCGGCGGGAGCGATTTCCTGACGCTGTCGGCCGGCTACCTCGGAAGCCTCGCCTGGGGCGCTCTGCTGCTCACCGCGGGGCAGTCCAAGAGGATCCGGCCCCATTGGCTCACGGCGCTGGTCGGCGCCGCGACCGTAATCCTCACGCTCGTCTACGTGCGTAGCGCGTTCGGGCTGGTGTTCGGCATTCTGTTCGGCGCCACCCTGCTCGTGGCCTCACGGAAGCTCTCGGTCGGGGTGAACCGGGGCGTGCTCCTCGTCCTCGGGCTGACCAGTGCGCTCTACGCCATCCTGGACATCAAGAGCGACGTGCTCGACCGTTCCCACCTCCCCTCTGACGCGTACATGCTCTCAGAGCTGACGGGCGTGCCCACCGCCGTGTGGGGAGTCCTGTGGATCGCGTTGGCGCTGCTGGTGAGCGGTCTGCTGTTCCAACGGGCCTGGGAGAAGGCCTGACGCGGCAACCAGGGAGGATCGGCCAGCGACCGGACACCCCTGCCTGCGGTCCGCGAGCGCCGGTACTGGCCCCCTAGCTGCCCCTGAGCAGGCGCCGCCATGGCACCCTGAACGCCAGCAGCACGAGCAGGATCGCCCCGTACACCAGTGGCGCCCGGTCATCGGCCCGGGTGATCCAGAGGTAGTGGATCACCCCCAGGAGCCCGGCCACGTACACCAGCTTGTGCAACCGGGCCCAGCGCTTGCCGAGCCGGCGGATCCACCCCTTGGTCGACGTCACGGCCAACGGGATCAGCAATACGAACGCGGTGAACCCCGCGGTGATGTACGGGCGCTCAGTCACGTCCTCGACGATGTACGACCATCCGAAGAACTGGTCGAGCACGATGTACGTCAGGAAGTGAAGGCAGACCCAGAAGAAGGCGAACAGACCCACGAGACGGCGCACCTGGATCACCTGATTCCAGCCGGTGATCCGCCGAAGCGGGGTGACCGCAAGGGCAGCCAGCAAGATCCGCAAGCTCCAGTCGCCGGTGCGGTGGGTGATCTCCTCGATAGGGTTGGCGCCGAGGTCGTCGGTGAGCGCCCGAAAGATCAACCATGCCAGAGGCGCCAGCCCACCCACCCACACGGCGAGCTTCAACGCCCTCACCTGCCGCTTGCGGGTGCCGGCGACGGTCCCGGCCGGGCGAGCCGTCCGATCGTGCACGGCGGGGCTCCTCATCGCAGTCTCACCTACGTTCATCAGTAGTGCTTGGCCAGGTCCATGCCGGCGTAGAGGTGACCCACGTCGTCGGCGTAGCCGTTGAACATGAGGGTGGGGCGTCGCCGGAATTCCCCGATGCGCCGTTCCCGCCCCTGGCTCCAACGGGGGTGATCGACCTCGGGGTTCACGTTCGAGTAGAAGCCGTACTCTCGGGCATTCGCGGCCTGCCAGCTGTTGACGGGCTGCTCCTCCACGAAACGGATGCTCACGATGGATTTGGCGCTCTTGAAGCCGTACTTCCACGGCACCACGAGCCGCAGCGGTGCTCCGTTCTGATTGGGGAGGTCCCGGCCGTAGACGCCGGTGACCATGAGCGTCAGCGGATGCATGGCCTCATCCATCCGGAGGCCCTCGATGTACGGCCAGTCCAGGACGGGACGGCGCTGGCCGGGCATCTGCTCCGGGTCCAACAGCGTTCGGAACTCCACGTACTTGGCGTCGCCGGTGGGCTCGACCCGCTTGATCAGGTCGGCCAGCGCGAATCCCCGCCAGGGAATCACCATGGACCAGGCCTCGACGCAGCGGAGACGGTAGATCCGGTCCTCCATCGTGTGCGGCCGCAGCAGGTCGTCCAGGGCGTAGTCGCCCGGCTTGTTCACGTGGCCCTCGATCTTCACGGTCCACGGGCGCGTCCGGAATTCTCCGGCGTACCGGGCCGGATCCTCCTTGCCCGTGCCGAACTCGTAGAAGTTGTTGTAGCTGGTGACGTCCTCCCACGGCGTGAGCTCGTCGCCCAGCTCGTCCGTCGCGCCCTGGAAGGCCTCCTGCACGGGTCGACCGTCTCGGCGCCCGCGCGCCCACACGGCTCCGGGGACCGCCGCGGCCCCGACGAGACCCGCCACGCCGGCCAGGAACTTCCGCCGATTCACGTAGAGCGAATGGGGCGTGATCTCGGATGACGGAATCGGGTCCGGTTTCTTTATCAGCATCTCAGGCTCCTGCCTCTCGCGTCGCCAGCTCGGAGGAACGTGCGGGGCGTCCGGTGACACCAATAACGCCAATTGCCTCCAAAGGGTTCCGTTTTCCGGTGCCTTGGGGGCAGGAAGCGTGCCCACCGCCGGCAACCGTGATGTGCCCGATCAGCAGGGCTCTATCGGCCGATCCCTGCCGGCCCACCCGTTTCATGGAACGAGTGGGCGTTTCAAACGGAACGGACGCACGGGCAGCTCCGAAGGAGCGCTCGTCGCGCCTCGGCGTCGACTGGACCCGGCTCGCGGAGCCGGCTCGCGGAAAGGGACCGGACCCCTGACCGTAATTGGGCGTTGAGCGGCCCCTCACTCGGGCTTCGGGCCCTGTGCCTTTGGCTGGTCCGCGGCGGACGGAGGCGATGAAACTCTGGACCATGCTCGCCCTGGTGGCGTTGGCCACACCCGCTGGATCTCCCGGCCAGGAGGTCCAGAGCGCACCGACGCGCGGGGTCCAGGAACGGGACGCGCCCCAGAGAGACTCGGCGAGCGACCGGGTCCAGCGCGCGTGGTCCGTCGCCCTCGGCATGGGTGCCCGGGAGAACCCTTTCAGCGGGTCCACGGCGGGTGAGACCCTTGCCGCCCTGGTGGCCGTGGCCAACCTCCGCGTGCCGTGGAAGTCCAACCTCGTGGTCGAGCCGGAGCTCGGTCTCTGGGTGGAGGAAGAGAACCGGAAGCCCTTGGCGACCTGTAGTGGCCTCCCCTGCGCCGCGCGCACCCACATCGTCAACCTGGGCTTGAACTTGATCTTCACGCCCCGGCTCGGCTCCTGGGCCACCGGGCGGCTGGGAGGCGGGTGGGCCATGAACGTCCAGCACGACACGGGGCGCCCTTCGCTCTGGGCGGTAGCGGGAGGTCTGAACGTCCAGGCGGGACTCGACATGGACGTAGCCCAGCGAACCGGCGTCGTCGTCACGGCCAGGGGCGACGCGGTGGGCCGCTTCGCTCTGGCCAAGCTGTACCTGGGGCTCCGGACCTCGCTACGCTGAGAGGGCCCGCGCGGCGCGAGCCCTCACGGATTCCTCGACCCTTCGCTCCCGCTCAGGTGGATGGAGCAGAGCGGATCGGACCACCGAGGTCGACGGGCGCGGGCCCCGAGGAGCTATGCCCCTTCGCTACCCGACCGCGCCCTGCCCAATTGGCGAGGCGAACGCCCCCGTCACCGCTCCCTACCCGGCCCGTTCGAGCCGGACCCGTCGGTCCCTGCGGGCCGACGCGGCGCCACCTGGAAGGGCTCGGTCACGATGTCGGGGCCTGCATTCACCTTGGACTCGGCGACGATGCGGGCGACCTCTTCCATCACGGCGTCGTTGTTGATCGTTGATCACGATGCCGTCCTTGATCGTGTGGATGATGCCCTCGGTGCGGTACATCTCGTGGGTGTCCTCGTCCATCATGATCTGACCGAACGGGTAGAGGTAGCGGAAGCTCTCGGCCGGGCTACCATCCACCAGCAGCAGGTCCGCCACGTACCCCTCCTGGATCAGGCCCAGCTTCGGCTCCATGAGGAAGTCCGCGCTGTTCTTGGTGGCCGTGCGGAGGACCTCCAGGGGGTGCATGCCCGACTCCAGCACCAGCTGGAGCTCCCGGATGTTACCGAACCCACCCGTGGACCACTGGTAGTTGTCGTCGGTCCCATAGGCGACGCGACCGCCCCGCTTGTTGAACTCGAAGATCAGGTCGCCCCAGAGGTCGTACATGTAGTGCCAGTAGTACTCGTCCAGGGAGGTCCAGTTGTACTGGAAGGCGGCGTGGTGCTCGGGGCTGGGCAGGTGCCACTCCCACAGCGCCTGGTGGGTGTACTTCTCGTGCCAGGGCAGCCCCTGGGCCCGGACGATGTCCCGGTTGGCCTCGTAGGTCGCCCGGTTCGGCTGCATCGTCACGCCGTAGTAGACGAGCGAGTCCACCACGTCGTTCAGAAGGCGGTGCCGGGTCTCGGGGTTCTCGCCGGCCTCGACCCACACCCGGGCAGCCTCCCGGAAGCGCTTGTTCTCGTCGTTGAAGTTGTAGTCGACGGGGTAGTCCTGGCTGTCCCGGTTGAGCGCCGATTCGGCATAGCCGTAGTGGTGGACGATCATGGACACCCCCAGCCGAGCGGCGTCGAGCGCGTCCACCACCGTGGTGCTGGCGGGCTGGATGTGGACGCCGGTGACGCCTCCGGCCGCCTCGATGGCCTGCGCGGCGGCGCCGAACAGCTCGGCGTTCCAGCAAAGGCTGTTCAGGTACACCTGGCGAACACCGTTCGCCAACATCTCACGGGCGATCTGGGGGGCCAGCGCCGGGTCTCGGAGCTGCTCCTCCGTGTAGTCGGTCTTGGCGCCCCAGCCGTAGATCGGGAAGAGCCGGGGGGCGAGGATCTCGTTGTTCCGCACCGCGTCGAGCTGATCGTCGACCCGCTCCTCTTCGGCCGGGCCGATGGAGGTCACGCCCGTGGCCAGCTGCATGTAGTAGATGTAGTCGAGGGGCAGCGCCTCTTCGCGAAGATGGAGGTGCAGATTGATCATGCCGGGCATGACGTACTTCCCGCTCCCGTCGATCACGCGGTCGCCCGTGAGGCGCTCGAGCGGTTCACCGGCCGCGGCCGCCCGCTCCGCCGAGATGGGGTCGAAGCGCTGCATGTCGGCGATGACGTTGCCGGTGATGAGGATGTCGTAGGGGCCCGCCGCGGGCCCACCGTGGCCCGGGATGACCATCACGTTCTGGAT
>JBDHLD010000018.1:0-59303 GCA_039586035.1 Gemmatimonadota bacterium
CGCCAGCGAGGGAGCGCGCGTCATCATCGAGTCGGTGGTGCCCGCCTATGAGGGATTCCTCGCCTTCATGCTCGACGAGTACATCCCCGCGGCGCGGGCCACGATCGGAGCCCATGATCTTCCCAATGGTCGGGAGTACTACCAACATCAGATCCAGGTCTTCACCACGCTCGATCTCACGGCCGAGGAGATCCACCAGGTGGGTCTCGACGAGGTGGCCCGAATCAAGACCGAGATGGAGGGGATCATCGAGGGACTCGGCTTCGAGGGCACCTTCGCCGACTTCCTGACGTTCCTGCGGACGGACCCACGGTTCTACGCGGACTCCCCGGAGGAGCTCCTGAAGGAGGCGTCCTTCATCGCGAAGGAGATGGACGGGAAGCTACCGTCGCTCTTTCGCACGCTTCCCAGGCTTCCCTACGGCGTCAATCCGGTGCCCGATCACCTGGCGCCGAAATACACCGGGGGGCGATACGTCGGCGCACCCCTGGGGGGTACCTCGGCGGGCTTCTACTGGGTGAACACCTACGCTCTGGAGAGTCGGCCGCTCTATACGCTTACCTCCTTGACCTTGCACGAGGCCGTGCCGGGCCATCATCTGCAGAACGCGCTGCGACAGGAGCTCGAAGGTCTGCCAGACTTCCGCCGCTTCTCCTCGAACAGCGCCTTCGGCGAGGGGTGGGGCCTGTACGCCTCACCTACGAGATGTGGCGGGCGTGCCGGTTGGTCGTCGATACGGGCATGCACGCCCTCGGCTGGACCCGGGAGCAGGCCCTGGACTTCATGGCCTCCAACACCGCCCTGTCACTCCACGAGGTCCGCACAGAGACGGATCGCTACATCTCCTGGCCGGGCCAGGCCCTCGCGTACAAGCTCGGGGAGCTCAAGATCAAGGAGCTCCGGCGCCGAGCCGAGGCCGAGCTGGGTGACCAGTTCGACATACGAGCGTTCCACGACGCGGTCCTTCTGAACGGCGCGATTCCTCTTCCAGTGCTCGAGAACGAGATCGACCGCTTCATCGAGCTGAGCCGAGAGGGGCCGTGAGTCGGCGGCGTCGGGGTCGAGTTGGTCGATGAGCCGTCCATCGGGGGTCGGGGACTCCCGCGGCGCCGCGCCCACTCCCGACGACCACGCGGCGCGGTGGGAGGCGTTGTCGACCCGAAAATGGAAAGGCGGCGCCCCCCGGGGAGGGAAAGCGCCGCCTCTTCCGCGACTCGTTCCGCGGGGGCCGGTCAGGACTTCAGGAGCCCTGCGGCTGGCCGCATGGGCGGGGGTCGGCCAACCGATCACGAGCAATATGCAACAGGCCCTGTCGAAAAATCCAAGCAAACATTTGGCGGGGGCCGGCTGGCCCGATTCCACAACGTTCCTCGGACCTCTCCGTCCGTCGTTTCCCGCGCAGCGCCCCAAGTCGACATGCCTGAGCGCGGGTAACCCGTCGACGGCCCGCGGCCGGCCGCATTCGGCGGGCCGGCCGCACGATCGTCCCGGGCCAGCGGCATGAGCCTGGCACTCCAGGCCGCCCTGGCGGTCCTGCCGATCGTGTTGGCGGCGGTGCTCCTGGTAGGGTTCCGCGTCCCGGCGAAGTGGGCCATGCCGGCCGTCTACGTCGCCGCTGCCGTGGTCGCGCTCGGGCCGTGGGGCATGGCCGGAGACCGGGTTTTCGCATCCTCCATCCAGGGCCTCTTCATCGCGGCGGACATCCTCCTCATCATCTTCGGCGCCCTGCTTCTTCTGAACACGCTCGAGCACTCCGGTGGCGTGGCCGCCATCCGGAGGAGCTTCCACTCGGTGAGCGACGACCGCCGCGTGCAAATCGTCATCATCGCCTGGCTCTTCGGGTCCTTCATCGAGGGAGCCTCTGGATTCGGCACCCCGGCGGCCATTGCCGCACCGCTGATGGTGGCCATGGGCTTCCCGGCGGCCGCGGCCGTGATGATCGGCATGATGATCCAGAGCACCGCGGTGACATTCGGTGCAGTCGGTACGCCCGTCCTGGTGGGCCTGCAGGGCGGCCTGGGTGGCGAGGTGTTCGATGCGCAATTGGCGGCGGCCGGGCTGTCCATGTCGGACTACCTGAAACTCGCCACGAACCGGATCGTCGTGCTGCACGCGATCCCTGGGACGCTGATGCCCACGCTCATGGTCATGATGACCACCCGGTTCTTCGGAGCGAATCGGTCCTGGACGGAGGGACTGTCGATCGTACCCTTCGCCTTGCTCGGTGGGGCGGCGTTCACACTGCCCTACATGCTGACCGGCTGGCTGCTGGGTCCCGAGTTCCCCTCGCTGCTCGGCGCCCCTGTAGGTCTGGCCGTGGTCACGTTCGCCGCACGCAAGGGCTTCCTGATTCCCGAGGACTCATGGGACTTCGCACCCCGGGACCAGTGGGCCAGCGACTGGGTGAGCGGGATGGAGGTCACGGGTCCCGACGCCGAACGGGGCCGGCCCATGTCCGCCGCCACCGCCTGGTCCCCCTACGCCCTGGTGGCCGTGCTACTGGTCCTCACCCGCCTGCCGAGCCTCCCCCTGGGCGAGTGGCTCCGACGCGTCGACTTCGTGTACGGAGATATCCTGGGCACCGGCATCACCGCCGCCACGACGCCACTCTATCTTCCCGGCACCATGCTGCTCGTGGCATCTCTGGCCACGATCGCCATCCACCGCATGCCCCGGGGGGCGTTTCGCCAGGCGTTCGGTGAATCGACCCGCGTGCTCCTGGGTGCCGGTTTCGTCCTGATCTTCACCGTCCCCATGGTGCGCGTGTACATCAACTCCGGTATCAACGCCAACAGCTTGGCCAGCATGCCCATTGCCATGGCCGAGTGGGTGGCGACAACGGTGGGCGGCGTCTGGCCCCTGTTTGCCGGCGTCACAGGTGCGCTGGGTGCGTTCATCGCGGGCTCGAACACGGTCAGCAACCTGATGTTCGCGGCCTTCCAGGCGGGGGTGGCCGACCGTCTCGCCATCTCCGGCCTGATGATCGTCTCGCTCCAGGCCGTCGGCGCGGCGGCGGGCAACATGATCGCCATCCACAACGTTGTGGCGGCCTCGGCAACGGTGGGCTTGCTGGGGCGGGAAGGATCGACCCTGCGGAAAACCATTCTCCCAACGGTGTACTACCTCTTCGTGATCGGTCTCCTGGGATTGCTGGCCGTCTACGTGATCGGCGTGCCTGATCCGATGATGAGGCCATGAGCGAGAGTGCCCTGGACGGTCGCCACAGCGGCTGCGCATGCCCGTGAACGAGAACCACGAAGAGCCCACGATCCTCACCGAGGCCGATGCCGCACGTCTCTGGCGTCGGGCGGCCGAGCTGCAGGCCGAGGCGGCCCGTCGACTCGAGGATCGCTCGAAGGAGCTTGCGCCGAGGGGAGACAGAGGAGCCACGGAGGACCCGGACGGCTACGACCTGAGCCATGTGGTCGGCGCCGCCGTGGAAGCCGGCATCTCGCCGGAATTCGTGGAGTTTGCCGTGGCCGAGCTGCGCAACGAGCGCAGGCTCGCCACCAAGGACCGAGATCTGATCGACCGTCTCGCGGACTTCCTCCTCGGCAACCCGCCGCGGAGCGCCGAGGTGTCCCGCGTCATGCGCGCGTCGCCGGACCGCGTGTTCCTGGCCATGCAGCGCGTCTTTCCGGCCGAGCCATACGGGCTGGTGCTCAAGGACACGCACGGATCGGACCCTCTCACCGGGGGCGTGCTGGTGTTCGACGTACCGGCGTGGACCGGGCTGGAAAGCTCCGAGAGGTTGGCCTATCAGGCGCGTGGCTGGGCCGACATCCGACGGCTGTACGTGACCCTCACACCCCTCGAGACCGAACCACCCTCCTGTGAAGTCACGATCCGCACGCCGCTTCGCCACAGCCGGCGGGTGAACTTCTGGGGCAGCGCGGTCATGTCGGGCTTCACCGGGGCGGGGGGAGCCGCCGCCGGCCTGGCGATAGGTCTGACTGCGGCGGGTGCCGCGGGCTTGGCGCCCATCCTGGCCGGGGCGCTGGCCGCTGCCTCGGCCGTGACGGTGGGCGGAGCCGTGGGGGGTGGGGCTGCGGTGGGGTATCGTTCCCTGTACAAGTTCGGCCTGCGGAAGGGTCTCCGCGCTCTGGATGGCCTGCTCGCCGCCCTGGACGTGGGCATTCGCACCGGATGGAGCTTCGGTCCGCAGGCTGGGAGTCAGCTCACGCTGCCCCCACAGCGGCACGCCGACGGTCTCCCGAACGGAGGGCGAGAACAGTCATAGGCGCGGGGACCCCGGTCTCCCGAGCAGGGCGGCGCCACCTCAGAGGCGGACCCGACGGCGCCAGCGGTCGGACGACCCTGGCGGGCCAGGGGGCGACGTGCGCCGCCCGCGGCCTTGCGTCAAATGAGCCGCGTGACGGCTGGTCAGCCGCCCAGCAGCAGGCCTGCCGTTCCGAGGCCACCCACGATCACCGCCATCATCCAGAGTCGCGGGTCAGCGTACCACGGCCGGAGCGCCCTCCGCACTGCCGTGATGTTCCCCGTGTTCAACGCGATGGCCATGCCGCCGTCCGGCGCCTTGACCCCGTTGATCAGGCGGTCCTTCAGCAGCTGGTTCACGGCCTGCGTGTGCTTGGGATCGCCCGGATCGAACCCGGCGATCTCCCGGGGAGTCGTGAATCCGCTCGGATCTTGCTCGTGCACGCTCTTCAGGTGGCGGAGGATGCTCTTCCTCGGCGACATTGTTCCCCTCGTAGGCGTCAGTTGTCAGGTTTGTGGAAGCGAAGGGAGCACTCCCGCCGTCATCCCTCCCTCCCATCGTGCCAGGCGGCCATCACTACGAGACCCGTGCTCAGAAAGTTGCAGCCGACACTCCTTAAGACGCGGCGAAGCGCAGAAAGGTTTCCGCAGGCCCAGATCTGGAGGGAGTCAGGACGAGCTGGAGCTCGGCTTCGAGGGCGAGGAGCAAAAGCGGACGGGCGTTTCAGTCCCGGCTCGATGCCGCCCCGGTCCGTCGGGCGCGAGCGACGGCTTTGACCTTGATCTGGTCGTGTACTTCGGAGTAGCGCTGCGAGAGGTAACGGAAGGAGGCCTTCGACAAGACGTACACGTCGCAGTAGGTAAGCGCCTGGACGCTCGCGGTGCGGCGCTCACCGGTGAAGAGCGCGATCTCCCCGAAGAAGTCTCCCCCCGTCAAGTGCGCCAGCCGCTCCCCGTCCGGGCTCAGGACGTCCAGCTCTCCACGCACCACGAAGTACATCTCCTCGCCGTGCTCCCCGGCCTCGACGACCCTCTGGCCCGGGGTCAGGACCTCCGGGTGGAGGCGAAGGGCGGCGTCCCTCAAGAACTCGGGGTCCGCGTCTCGGAAGATGTCGACGCTTTCGATCACCTCCCGCTTCAAGTGAAGCGACACCTCGCCCTTCAGGCCCTTGGGGAGGGCCTTCAGGAAGTCGCCCTCGTCATAGCCGAACCGGGTCTTCCACACGTAGTAGTGGTAGTCGTAGATCCGCTGCTCGATATCACGTGGCAGATTCCAATACCGGGTGGCCTGGCTCAGCTGCTCTACGTGGTCGAGGAAGTGGGCCGTGGCAGGATCCCGCTTGGACAGGGCACTCGCGATCACCCCGACGAGATAGCCCAGGAAGGCCAGGCCGAGGATCATCGTGCCGATGGCGAACAGCTTCTGCGAAAACGTCTCCGGCGTCACGTCGCCGTATCCCACCGAGGTCACCGTGGTGACCGTCCAATACACCGCGTCCACGTAGGCTTCGACGCGGGACGCACCCGGCTCGGCACCGCGAAGGTCGAGCCATCCGAGGCTCAGCCAGTGACCAAAGAGCGATATCCAGTAGACGCCGTAGAGGAGCAGGAGCCGGGAAGAGAATCGGAGCCCCAACTGTCTCCATAGGTGCATGAACAGAACCACTTTGACGAGCTTGACCACGCCGAGGAGGCCGAGGGCAGGGTCCTGAGAGACGGCGCTCAAGGGGAGCCACGCCACCATGTCGGCGCCGAGTGCCCACCGCGCGGGTCGCGACCTCGCCATTCTCCTGAAGGCCGGCGTGCTGCCGCCGCTCTTCAGCAGGCGCGTGGTGACGATCGTATCGATCAGGAAGACCGCGGGCGCGATCCAGTGCAGGAGGAACAGCGGGTGGCCGGACCCGAGGCGGAACACGATGTCCACCGGGACGAAGGCGGCGTAAACGGTGGCGACGCCGGTCACCAGGAGCTGCCAGCCGAAGGACGAGCCCAGTCGTCGCCTGTTACCCTCGCGTCCCGCCTCGATCGTGGGCATTGGGAGGAGCTCCTCCTGACTCTATTCGGGACACTGGTCCGTGTCCTCCTCATGCCGCCGCGGATCCCCTCCTTCGGCGGTCGACCCCGGCACGGTCGTAGTCCGGACGGGGCCCGCATGTCAAGCGTCGCCTTCCCATCGACTAAGGTTCGGCGTTCGCGGGGTCGATCCCCTGAAAGGACCCGACGCCCCCGATCCAGGAAGGAGACCGGTGCCGGCCGAACGGTTGGAGAGGCCCATCCCACACAAGGCGATCGCGTTGGCCGGCTTGAGCCTGCTCTTGCCGGTCGTGGTCACGGTGTTGTATCCGGACGCCCGCCAAGGGGCTGGCACGCTGGTCTGGCTCGCGGCCGTCATCCCGGCGTTCGTGCTGTCCTACTATTGGGGCTGGCAGGGGTCCGCTTTGGCGTTGGCCGGCGGAATCGTGGCGCTCTCGGCAACCACTTTCGCAGTGCTCAGCATGGGGATCAGCGCCCCGGAGTGGGACGTGCTGTGGGGCGTGGTAGCCGCCTACGTGAGCGTGACCATGGGGATCGGCTGGCTGAGCGACGGCCTCAACAAGGGCCGTACCGAGGCCGAGGCGCTCGCGATGACCGACGCTCTGACGGGTCTGGCCAACCGGCGCTTCGCACACCGGCTTCTGGAACAGGCGTTCGCCCTCGCAGCCCGGGGTATGCCGCTGTCCGTCGTGCTCTTCGACGTCGACCACTTCAAGGAGTTCAACGACCGGCGTGGGCACGTGGCGGGTGATGAAGCGCTCAGGACGCTGGGGACCGTACTGAATCGAGCGACCCGCAAGAGCGACCTGGCCGTGCGTTACGGCGGCGAGGAGTTCCTCTGCGTGCTGAACAACTGCCGCAGCGGTGGAGCGCTTACGTTCACGGAACGCGTACGACGACAGCTCGCGACGACGGAGTTGGCAGAGGCGGGGCTGACGCTCAGCGCCGGAATCGCCCGCTACGAGCCCGAGATGGAGACCTACGACGACCTCGTGGCTGCCGCCGACGAGGCCCTCTACGCGGCCAAGGGCGATGGGCGAAACTGCACGAGGGTAGCGGCCCCCGGCAGACCCGTTTGCGATCCGCACGTGGTCAACCTGGTCGAGCAGTCCCGCCGGGGCGAGGGCCGAGCGGCTACGTCGTCATAACCGGTCTCGGAGCCAGTCCAGCAACACCTTCAGAAGCCTGCGGATGATCGTGCCCATGGGGATCCCCTTCGCCGCGCCGGAGCCAGTCCTGTCCGACACTGGTGTGAGTGGATTGCAATGTCGGCGTTTCGGTCCGTCACCGTCGTTGTCGTCGGCTCTGCCGATTCACTGGAGCCCGGCGTCGAACTTCTTCTCCCCCGCCGTCACCGCGACATCCAGGCGGTTCTGGCTCGGAGGAAGTGGGCACGTGGCGAATTCGGTGAACACGCAGGGCGGGTTGTACGCCTTGTTGAAGTCCAGGATCACCCACCCATCCTCGTCCGGGGCATCGACCCAAACGTACCGGCCCGCTTCGTAGGTACCTGGGCCGTTGGTCTGGTCCGCGAAGATCACGAAGAACCGCTCGTCCTCCGGCTCACCCTGAACGTCGAGGCGGTAGGTGTCCCCGTCCACCTCGAACACGAGCGCACCGGCGGAAGGCTGCTCGCCGACGGTTCCGAGAATGTTCGGGACGCGCATGATCTTCACCGGGTCGTAGGCGTGCCAACGCGCCGGCACGCGCCATCGCACGTCCACGGGATAGTGGTCGACGCCTTGAAACGACCGTCGCGACGGCGCCTCCGCGTCCATGAGGCGAACACCCCGGCGGTCGCGGCGCTGCATGACGTACCACCGCAGGGAACCGAGCGACAGCACGGTCGAATCTCCCTCGGCGTCGGTCGTCATGCGCACCCGCCGCGCGGCGACGCCGTCGGCCAGCACGCCGGATCCATCTTCGAGGGTCGCCGCCACGCTGTCGGCGAAGACGGTGAGCACACCCAGCCGGTCCGGAAGATCGCCGCCCGGGAAGACCAGGTCGTTGTCAGCGCCGCCGCCGAACGTGTTCTCGCCCTCCCTGAGCCAGTAGAGCCCAACGAGCGAGAGCCAGTTGTCGGGTTGCCGGAGATCGGCGTACCGCCATTGGCGCCACGCCTCCACGTCGGCCCCGTGGACGGAGTCCGAAGGCGTCGCGGGAGGGGACGGACCGCAGCCCTCCAGGGCCACCGGGAGGGCCACCAGGACGCAGCAGCGGGCGGCCGCGCGGGCCAGGCGCTCCCCAGCCGCCGGCCGTAGCCGATCGGTTCCTTTCCCAGTCGGATTCCCCAAGATCTCCGGACCCCCGCACGAGTACCCTTGTCACCGTTCGGAAGCTCGACGCCGAAGGAAGGGCGCGTCAAGCGCCTCCACGCCCCGCTCGTGGAGAGAGTCCATGACGAGAGGCACCAGCGCCCAGATCCAATGGGCGGCCGTGCCCGGGCTCAGCCCGGTGCGAGTGGCAAGGTCCTCGAGCTCGACGCCACCGAGGACGGAGTCGAGGACCTCTCTCTTGCCCTGATCTTCGCAGGGCCGTACGCCGGCGGAGCGGAGCCCGGCCAGGATGGACCACGCGAGCTCGTCCAGGAAACCGGGGTCACCCTGCGGGAGGCCGTGTCGGGCCATCATGTCGCGTTGCAGGACCGCGATCGAGCGGCCGCACAGGAGATCGGCCAAACCCGGTTGGGCGCCGGGCTCTGGAAACTCCGCCTCCGCGTCAGATTCTGCGCCGGGTGGAGCACCGCCCCTCGGCGCCTCCTCGTCCGGTGGCCCCGTCCTCCGCTTCCGTGAGATCATCGAGACGCCGACCCCGCCGACCGGGGCGTCAGGTCGATCCTGCCCGTGACCCGACCCGTGCAGTCCACCGCTTGTACCGTTCCCCGGATCGGCCCTTCGATCTGGAGCTCGCCGTCGAGCTCCAGGCGGCCCGGGCATTCGTCGCCATAGGCGAGATCGAGGCGTACACGGTTCCCTTGGAGCCTGCCGTTCCCCACTGCGGAGAGACCCACCGGAGAGGTGAGGGTGCCGGTCGCGGCGGGTCCCCGGGTCTCCAGGGTCAGGTCCACCGCGATCTCTTCTCCCTCCAGGAGCAGGGACCCATGATACAGGCGCGTGAGCGCCGAGTTCGGGGTCCCGGTTCCTTCGTCGAGCTCCGAGGCTCTCGGATCCGCGCCCTGGCCCCGGGTCGACCTCGGCGGGGCGTCGGCCTGGAAGGCAGCGGGCGGGGCCGGGGCGGCGGCCTCGGACGGTGCATGTGTGCTTCCGGTGCCACCACAGGCGAGGAGGGCGGGACCAGCGACGAGCACGAGGATCGCTTTTCGGATCATGGACGTTGGTGTCTCCGCGCGTGAGAGAAGCAAGGCCACGCGGTATGCCGCCACAGTGCACGCACCCGTGCGGGCCAGCCATACCCAGAGACCGGAAAACGCGAGCGGAGTCACATCGCCGGGCCCAGCCCTCCTTCGCCAGAGGTCTTTTCTTGCACCCCCGGCCCGCGCTCCCAACAACGCGCGCCTTGCCAGCGAAGGCCTGCCTCTTCAAGCTTCAGGGACGAAGCGCCCATTTGGGGGGTGCGCGCGAACGAGCCAATCACAAGCGGCGGGCCAGGTGCCCGGGCGTCCCCCCGCGCCCGGAACCGGTGCTACGTCGGCCCGCGGGTTTCCTCTTCCAACCCGTCTCCGGAAACGACTTGGCGGTACGTCTCGTAACCCTCGGAGAGCTTCGCGTCCTGCGGGACGGTCGGGAGCTCACGGCCCTTCCCAGCCAGCGCCTTCGCTGTGCGCTGCTCGTGTATCTTGCTGTAGAAAAGCAAGTTACACGGGATAACCTCATGGGACTTCTTTGGCCCGAAAGAGCGCCTGACAAAGCCCGTCACTCCCTGAGTCAGACGCTCTACGAGCTCCGGAAGGAGTTGGGGGAGGATTGGCTCGAGGTCAGGGGTGAGGTGCTCCGAACCACGGACGCCCTGACGACCGACGTCGCGGAGTTCACGGCCGCCGTCGAAGCGGGGCGCGATACGGAGGCCCTCGATCACTACGGAGGAGGCTTCCTCGACGGAACGGGCGTGGGAGGGACGCGAAGTTTCGAAGGGTGGATCGACCGCACGCGAGCGAGGCTGGCGCGGGATCACCGCAAGGCCGCCGCCCGGGGCGTTGCGAGCAGGGAAGAGAGCCAAGACATCGAGGGGGCGCTGGACATTGCCCGGCGATGGGTGGACCGAGACCCGTTGGACGACGAAGCGCAGCACGCCCTCATCGCGCTACTGGCCCAGGGGGGACGACGGTCCGAGGCTCTCCGCCAGTACGAGCGGTATGCGGCCCTGCTCGAGCGTGAGCTGGAGGTGGAGCCCCTGGCGGAAACCCGTGCGCTGATCGCCGGGCTGCGGAGCGACGGCGAGGGCACACAGGGTGCCGGTGTGCCGGCAGTGATCGCCCCGCCTGCGTCGCCCGCACAAGCCCCACAGCCCGGGAAGGAAGACGCCCCGCCGGAAGCTGGACCGGGGCAGGACGACCCGGCTCGGCCGAGCCCCCTGGAATCCGCGAAGGACAGCGACCAGCGGGGCAAGGGGGACCAGAGCCTGTTGGACGGTCTCATCGCCCTTGCCGATGAGCTGCGTCGGCGGCGGGTCAACCGGGTGGCCATCGGATACCTCGTGGTGGGCCTGGCCGCGCTAGAGGGAGCGGATCTGGTCCTCACGCCGCTCGGGGCGCCGCCGTGGATCCAGGCCGCGCTCGCCGCGCTGGTGGTGCTGGGGTTCCCAGCGGTGTTGGTGGTGGCCTGGGTCTTCGACATCACGCCCCACGGCCTGGAAGTGACGGAACCGGCGCCAGGCGGCACCGCAGCGTTCGGCGCCGTACTCGCCAAACGGGGCCTACTGGCCATCGTATCGTTGTCCCTACTCGGGCTGGTGGCCGTTTGGAGTTGGGACCGAGTACGGGACGCCCCGGTCTTCGACGTGAATCGGGTCATGGTGTTTCCGCTGGTGACGCCGCCCGAAAGCCCGCTTTTGCAGGCGTCGGTGGGGGAGGACGTGGCGACCATCATCGGCCACGCGCTGGACCGCATTGGGCCGCTCCGCTGGATCGATGGCTGGTCGCTACTGCCGCCGCAGGAGCGCAATGACGTCCGAGAGCTCACCAATGATGAGGCGCGGGCGCTGGCCACCTCACGGGCCTGCGCCTTCTATGTGACCGGCCGCGTCGTTCATCTGGGCGAGCGCTCCACCGTCTTCCTGGATCTATGGGACGCAGAGGGCGATTCCATCGTGGCGGTCGGCGAGGCGACCGGTCCTTCGGATCAAGCTTGGGAGGCCGGTCTGCAGGCGGTGCGACCGCTGCTACCGAGCATCGTCGGCGAGGACATGCCGGGCTTCGGGCAGGAGGTTCTGAGCCGTGAACCGGCAGCGGTCGCCAGCTTCCTCCTTGGTGAGCGGGCCTTTCGACGGGGACGGAGCGAGGCCGCGCTGGCCCACTACGATGCTGCGATGGCCGAAGACTCCGTCTTCGTCTTGGCCGCCATGCGGGGAGCGCAAGCCGCCGCGTGGGCGCACCGTCCCGAAGACGGAGAGGCGCTGCTGGACGTCGCTCTCGAGCTGGAGCTCCGGGAGGTGGATCGACACTTCGCCCTTGGCATGCGCGCGTATTTGGAGGCTGATGGCGACAGCGCGAAGGCCGCCTTAGATCGGGCCATTGCGCTCGACTCGGCCAACGCCATCGCGTGGATGCAGCTCGGCGAGGTCCATGCGCACCTGGCTCCCCGCACCCCCCAGCCTGATTCGGTGGTTCTCCATGCCTTCGAGCGCGCGCGGGCGCTCGACGACCATGGAGTGACGACGCTCTTCCACGTCCTCGAGATCTATCTGGCGGAAGGCCGCCTCGACCAGGCGGAGCCCCTGCTGGACGCCTTCATGGCCCAGGCGGACGACCACTCGCTCGAGAAGCCCCTCGAGATCATGTATCGATGCGCGCGCCGTCCGCTGTCGGTAGACGAGTGGGTCGAGACCGTGGTGGCGGATCGCCGCGAGGCGCTGTGGGCGGCCAAGAAGTTCGCCGTGGCCGGTCGGTCCGTGGCCTGCGCCGAGAGCGGCTTCAGGGCGGTGATCCTGGCGCCGACCGGGCCCAGCCCGTCGGATCGACGAGCTGCGCTCCTGGGACTCCAGGCGATACTGCTGAATCGCGGGGACACGCTGGAGGCGCGGGAGCTTCTCTTCGCCGCGACCCGCTCGTTCGACGCGACGAGGGAGCTGGTGCGCGACCCTGACCCAGGCTTGGAAGAGGCGGGGGCGGGTGGCTTCCTGACCCGGCCGGCGACCGACGGGGGCGAGAACCCTCTCGCCGGCCAGGCGAGATCTCTCGTGTTGGTCCAGGGTGCCGCCGGTGTCGACCTGGGTGAGGCACCTGCCGCGATGGCAGCAGCGCTCGCTGACATGCTCGGCCCGGACCTCGGGTCGGCCCACCCGGACAACTTCGAGCTGTGGCGCCTGGCGATCCACGAGGCCAGCAACGGTCGGCCGGAGGAGGTTGGACGCCTTGCCACCGTCATGGAGATGAACGTGGACACCGCCGCCGAGCCCTTCGCGGAGCAACTGGCCCAGGCAGCCCGGGGGCACGAAGCCCTGGCCCGCGGGGACACTGTCGGCGCGGTCGAGCGCTTCTCCGGCCTGCGGGCGTGGGGCAACCGGACGTTCATCGCCTGGAGCTATGCCGATCCACTGCCATTCGAACGAGTGCTGGAGGCCCGGCTCCGCCTTGCCGCGGGGACTCCCGACGAATTCCAGCGGGCCTACGATCTGGCCAGCACCCTGGACGGAGATCCACTCGGGTACACGCTCTATTTGGCCGAGAGCCTGGCCATTCGCATCGAAGCCGCTCGCGGCCTGGGGCTCACCGCGCGGGCCGAGCAGCTTCGTCGGCGACTCGCCTCGCTCCGGGGCCCGACCCCCGAGACGGCGGGCAGTTGAACCCCCCAACAAAGGAGGCAGGCATGTCATTCCAACCGATCTTCTTCGAGCAGGGCCCCGGGACGGAGGGACCGGGGGGTGGCCGAGAAGGCCCCGGTGGAGACGATGAGGACGGCGGCGGCCGCGAAGGTCCCGGCGGCGGAGAAGGCAACGGCGGCGGCCGAGAGGGTCCCGGTGGCGGGGAAGGCAACGGCGGCGGCCGAGAGGGTCCCGGTGGCGGGGAAGGCAACGGCGGCGGCCGAGAGGGTCCCGGCGGCGGGGAAGGCAACGGCGGCGGTCGTGAAGGCCCTGGCGACGACGACGAGGACGTCGGCGGCCGAGAAGGCCCTGGCGACGACAACGGTAACGGCGGCGGCCGCATCTAGGGTCAGGCGGTCCGCTTGGCGCCGCGCGCCGAGCTTCTGGCGGTGCCAGGCGGGGCGACAACGCGGAAGAGCCCGGGCGACGGACCGTCGCCCGGGCCCCAGAGGGGCTGTGCAGTGCCCCAGGAGTCCAGGGTCAATGCGCTGCCGACCGTTCGCCGAAGCGAGGACTACCGCTCAGCCGTCGAGCCCCATGAACAGGTTGTTCAGCGACTCCGACAGCGTCGGGTGCGAGAACACGCCGTCTCGGATCCGGGTGTACGGAATCCCTCCCAGCATGGCCATCTGCAGCACCGTCGCAACCTCCCCACCCTCGATTCCGAGGACGGCCGCACCGAGGATCTGGTCGGTGTCGGCGTCGACGACCGCCTTCATGAACCCTCGCGTCTCGTCCGTCTCGATTGCGCGGGCGACCCTGGCCATGGGTAGCTTGGCGACCCGCACGTCGTAGCCTCGCTCCCTCGCTTCGGTCTCCGTGAGACCGACGCGCCCGAGTTGTGGGTCGGTGAACAGCGTGTAGGGGACAATGCGGTCCGCCCTCGAGGCCTGGCCACCTTCCAACTCGTTCGCGCGGACGATGCGGTAGTCGTCGTAGGCCGTGTGCGTGAAGGGCGGACCCCGGTTGATGTCGCCCAGCGCCCAGATCCCCGGCACGCTGGTTTCGAGCCGATCGTTGACGACGATGAAGCCGCGATCGTCTACGTCGATCCCGGCTGCTTGCGGGTTCAACGTGTCGGTGTTCGGGGTTCGCCCGATGGCGACGAGCAGGTGTGAGCCACTCGCTTCAAGGCTCTCTCCATCCCGTGTGAATCGTGCGAGGATGTCCCCCGTGTCGTTCGTCGAAACGGACTCGACACGGGCCCCCAGCTCCAAACGAACGCCCTCGCCCACGAGAATCTCCGCCACCCCTTCCGACACGTCTACGTCCTCACGAGGGAGCAGTCGAGGGGTGAGCTCCAGCACGGTCACCTCGGCCCCGAATCTGCGGAACATCTGGCCGAACTCGAGTCCGATGAAGCCGCCACCCAGGACCAGGAGGTGGTCCGGGACCTGGCCAAGCTCCATCACCGAAGCGTTGTCGAGAAAGGGCACGTCCTGCAGCCCATCGATCGAGGGAACGAGAGCGCGGGCTCCCGCGTTGATGAAGATCCGCTCCGCCTCCAGGACACGACGCTTACCGTTCGGAAGCTCGACCGTCACCTGCCTCGGCCCGCTGAACCGCGCCTCGCCCATGATCAGCTCCACCAGCTCCCTGCGGGTCATGCCTCGCGTGCTGCCGGCGCTCCAGGAGTCGACGATGTCGCGCTTCCGTTTGCGGACGACCGCCATATCGACGGACACCGGTCCGGTCAGGACTCCGTAGTCGGCCGCGCGGCCGACCAGGTGGGCGAGCCGCGCGGAGGCGACCATAGTCTTGGTGGGCGTGCACCCCTCGATCACGCAGGTCCCGCCCACGCGTCCCCGTTCGATGATGGCGGTCTTCAGCCCATGGTCGTCGAGGGCGCCAGCCAAGGGCTTGCCCGCTTGGCCGGTACCGATGATGATGGCGTCGAGCTGCTCGGGCTTCGTCATGAGGTCGGGGTACTCCTGTGGGCTACCGTTTGTCGTCGTGTCGCTCCTCCGCGACCGGAGGACACGGTGTCGGTGATTCGGTACGTCATGGTGGGGGCGGCGGTGACGCGACGGCGGCGGGTGCTCAGCCGGTGGTGGCCGCCGGTGAGGCCGCCGGAGCGGGCCCCTGCGCCAGGGTCTCTTCGTGCGTTCGCTCGCACTGGTCCTTCAAGTTCTTCAGGCTACGGGTGATGCCACGCCGTGCGACCCACAAGAAGATCCGCTGGCGGATGGCGCGCCAGAGACGCGAGAGCCCTCTGGACCGATCTCCCTGACTCCCGGGGATCAGCGTGACGGTCAGATGGGTGACGCCGTTCTGCTCCTCCAGACGGAAGTCGGTGACGAGAGTGACCCCGAAGCCGGCGTCGCCACTCTCGACGTAGTGGTATCCTTCTGGTGTGGCCTGGTGGTCCACGGTGACGACGTGCACCTCCAGATCGTCGAAGACACAGGTATGCGCCCCGCCTACCCGGTTGATGGGGTCGTCTCCGATGGTATCCCTCAGTCCTTCGGTCCACTCCGAACGCTTGCGGAAATCGGTGACGTAGTCGTGCACCAGGCCCACGGGCGCGGCGATTTCCGCGGCGAGCGAGACCGCCCCGGGAGGGACGGTGAGCGGCCGCCGTGCAGGGGCTTCGGGCACTTGGTCGAGCAGGTTGTCGAGAGGCACGTAGCGCATCTCGACCTCACCGAACTCGTCGATGCGCTCTGCGTGGCGGTGAAGCCGGACCCATTCCTGCGACGGCTGCACCGCCTCCCCCTGTGCGTCGAGGTAGGCCGAAGAGAGGAGGAGATACTCGTGGCCTGGAACGTCGTTCTTCAGCAGGCGGTGAGCCAGAATGACGTCGCTCCCCATCAACTTGAGGAAATCCCCGATCTGCACCTCGTCGAGCTCGCCGTAGTGGGTCACGAACTTCAGGCTCAACCCCGACGCCGTCGTGCACGCACCGCACTGACACACGCGATCTCGATCGATAATCTTCAGGAAATGATGGAACTCAATGAACGTACGCCGCGCTTGTTCAATCACTTCCAAAACCGACGGCGGACGTCCCAGCCGGTAGAAGAGAACCGCGTCGCCCTCGATCTCGGAAACGGCGAGGCCGAGCTGATTCGACTCCAGGATCACCCCGATGAGCTCCGAGATGATGTGGCTCGCATGCCGGGCCTCCGTCTTCGTCACGAAGCGGGTGAAGCCGCTGATGTCCGGGATGAAGATCAGTGCGGTGTCGGGCATAAGGCTCCAAGGTCAGATCGTTGGGGGCGCTGTCGCGCGTCAGGAGTGCGGCACTTCCAGATTGAGCGGTAACACCGTATCACCCCAGTGGATCCGGAGGGTGGCCTGGTAGCCTTCGACGGCCGGGAAATACACGGCGAGACTCTCCATGTGGTCTCCAGCCTCGGGAGACACGTCGAGGACGAGGGCCTCGGTCCCCTCTGGATATGGCTGGTGGAACATGTCCCACTCCGTGCTGAAGACCAACGGCCATGGGCTCTCTTCCGTGGGCGTCACCCAGATCGAGTAGCGCCCGGCTTCGAGGAGGGTTCCGTTCACCAGCACGTCGCCGGTGAGCTCGATGTATGTGGCCCTGTTCGCGCCAGGCGTCCAGGTCTCGCCAAAGGGCACCACCTGCCCGAATAGAGCCTCTCTGCCCCGGGCGACCGGTCGGAAGTAGTGGACGGACACGGTCGTCGTATGGATGTCCTGAGAGACGGACGCCGCCTGGCTGGGACGGGGCCCCTGCTCGGGGAGGTCGATCTCGTCGGGCTGGTCTCCCACCTCCTCGAGACCGCAGCTCGAGAGCGGGAGGCAGGTTGCGGCAAGCAAGGCAGCAGCGGACAGGAGCGAGCGAGATCTGGTCATTTGTCTCTCCGGCGTGGGGACCCTTGACCCGCGGAACGAGAACCTCTTGCCAGAACCGGGAGGACGGGCCGAATGTTCCCGGCCGCTGCCCGCGTGCCCACGGGTCGGCTGCGCCCGACCCCCGGGAGGTGGGGACTTCCCCCACGAGACGGGGCACGTTTCTCCCGACGGTCGCGCGGTCTCCTTGACGGCAGCTTCGATGAGCCCTCCACCTCGGCCCGGCGATTCGACGGGCCGCCCAACGGTTGGGCCCGAAGCGCGCCTGAGTGGCACTCCAGCGCATTCCGGGGGTTGAGGTGTGGACCCCGGGACCGTGGGCTCCGCCCACGGTGGGAGGCGGGATCGGGACAGCCGAGCGTCCCGAGGCCGCACAAATACGAACACCGAGCCGCCATGCCCCGGCATGGGCACCGACGCGGCCGATTGATCGAAATGGGGAACGAAACGTGAAGAGAATCCAAGCCACCGACGCGAAGCCCAATCGGCACGGGTGGGTGTTCTTCGCCGTGATCGCAACGTTGGCCACCGCGACGGGTCCGCTGTACGCCCAGGTCCCGGCCGACACGACTCGTCAGGAGGCCGCCAGCGATACGACCCCGGTCTATGCGGTCGATCCGGTGATCGTGACCGCGACCCGGACGCCACGGCCGGTGTTCCTGGCGCCGATGCCCGTGCAGGCCATCACACCCCAGTACCTGAAGGAGCAGGTGCCCAACACGGTGTCCGACTTGTTCCGGGGCATGACGGGACTGGACGTGAGCGGAGTCGGAGCGAATCAGGTGCGACCGATCATCCGAGGTCAACGAGGCCAACGCGTGCTCCTCCTCGCGGACGGCGTGCGTCTCAACAACTCACGGCGCCAGCAGGACTTCGGTGAGCTGCCGGCGCTCGTGGATGTCTCGTCCGTGGAGCGAGTGGAGGTGGTCAGGGGCCCGGCTTCCGTGCTCTATGGCAGCGATGCCATCGGCGGCGTGGTGAACATCATCACCGAGCCGCCGCAAAGGGATGGGCTCATGGGGACGCTGGGCTACCGCTACGGAAGCGAAGCCGACCAACACAGGGGCACGGCCCGCGTGTTCGGCGGATTCGAGCGGTGGGACCTGGCCGTGGGCGCTTCCTGGAGAGATGCGGGGTGGTATTCGGCGCCGGCCGGAAGCTTCGGCAACATCACCCTGGCCGAAGAGACCCAGGTCCAGAACACCGGGGTCCAGGATCGCAGCATCGACGCGCGGCTGGGCTACCGGTTCACGTCGCGCCACCGTGTCTTCGGGAAGTTCGAGCGGTACGAGGCCGACGAGGCTGGCTTCGGATTCGTCGATCCAGAAGCGTACGCCCCGGATGAAGCGTCCATCGAGATTCTCTATCCTTTCCAGGACTTCACCAAGTTCTCGCTCGGGTATTCGGGCACCCAGCTGAACAGCGTGCTGGCAGACCGGTTCGACGCCGTGGGCTACGTTCAGCAGAACAAGCGGCGCCTGGACTTCAACCTGTTCACCCTCTTCGGCCCCGGCACGCCTCCGGGAGCCGGCATCGCCATCGAGACCGAGAACTTCACCGACATCGGTACCACGGGCTTTCGCCTCGAGGCCACAAAGCTCGCCGCCTCGCCGCTGCTCCTAACGTACGGGGTGGACTTCTTCCGAGACGACTCGGAGAACACCGACGTGAGCAACCAGACCGTGGTCGGCTTCGGCCCGCCCATGACGGAGACGGACTCGACCCCCACGCTGCCCAACGCCACGTATCGGGCCATCGGCGTCTTTCTCCAGGGCGAGCTGGCCATCGGACCGCGCGCCACCGTGATCTTGGGGGGGCGCTATCAGGACATCCGAGCCGAGTCCCGGGAGACGGTGGGGCTGGACAACGAGCCCGAGACGGACACGAACCGCACGTTCGTCGGCGCCCTGAACGCGATCTACGAGGTCACCGAAGGGCTGAGCCTGGTGGGAACGCTGGGTCGTGGCTTCCGGGCTCCCAACCTGATCGAGCTCTTCTTCGAGGGTCGGACCCCTGAGGGTGGTGGATACCAGAAGCGAAACACGGACCTCAAGGCCGAGAAGAGCGTCAACGTCGACTTGGGTCTCCGCTACCGGAACCAGTGGGTTTCGGCAGAGGGATTCGTCTTCCGCAATCAGATCGACGACGGCATCCGGATCGCTCCGTTGGACGAGGAAGTCGACGGCTTCCCGGCATTCACCAACGTCAATGTTGCGGAGCTCCTGTTCACTGGCGTGGAGATCTCGGCCGACTTCTTCCTCCCCTCCGGATTCACCGTGGGCGGGAACTTCAGCACGCTCTCGTCAGAGGACCGGCTCGATCCCGACAACCCCATCGGTGAGAGCTACTCTACCAAGTTCACGTGGCGTGGGCGGTGGGACGAGGCTGGGGATCGCTTCTTCGTGGAGTACGCCGGACGGCACAACGGTGAGCAGAAGGAAGCCCAACTGGTGGAGAATCCCATCGGCGACGTCCTTCCCGCGTTCACGGTTCACGATGTGCGGGCGGGGCTGACCTTTTTGCGAACGGCGGATGGACGGCCGCAACGGGTGGTGCTGGGGCTGCAGAACATCACCGACGAGCTCTACGCCGAGTTCTCGAACGCGTCGTTCTTCCGCCCGGAGCCGGGCCGGAGGGTTACGTTGGGGCTGGAGCTGGCCTTCTAGCGGGGGGCCGTGACGGGAGGTCCGCGCACGAAGCGGGCCAGTCACTGGAGTCGGCGTCGCGAAAGAAGCCGCCGGCGGGGCTGGAGCCCGCCGGCGGCTTTCACGTCCTACGTTAGGGGCCGGGCGTGTTTCGTTGCCCGGGCCGATGCGAGAGCGCCGTCAGGGACGTCGACTCTCGAACACCGTGACGTTGCCGGCGCGATCGAACGCCAGGATGTCGTACGGCTGGGGGTTGGGCCCTTCCATCCCCGGTGACCCGATGGGCATGCCCGGGACGGCGAGCCCCGCGATTTGGGGACGCTCCCGCAGGAGTCGGGCGACGGCGTCGGCCGGCACGTGACCCTCGATCACGTAGCCGTCGACGATCGCGGTGTGGCAGGACCCGAGCTCCGGCGTGATTCCAGCCTGTGCCTTCACCGGGCGAAGGTCCGTCTGGTCGTGGGCCTCGACCTGGAACCCGGCTTCTTCGAGGTGCTCGATCCACTCTGAACAGCACCCACAGGTCGGTGCCTTGTAGACCTGCACGACGGTGGACTCGCCTTCGGAGCGGCCGGAGAGGACGATGAGGCCGCCCGCCAGTACGGCGGCCCCGATGGCAACGGGTGTCAACAGCTTTCCAGTCTTCATACCAGTATTCAAACCAACTGGCGACGCCTGTGCAAGCCCTTTCCGCGTCACGTCCTCGAAGAGTTTTGAAACCTTTTTGAGAGTCACCCCGTCAGAGTCTTACAGAGGCACCGAGTTCGGGCCTCCGCACCTCGCCCGGAGGCGAGGATCGCGATACAGGGATTCGGGACGACGGGAGGGGTACGATGACCGATAACTCACGCAGTCAAAGAGCGTTTCATTTCGTTGCCGCCGCGATCGTGGGGATGGCGGCGTTTTCAGTGCCCGCAGGCGCCACGGCCCAGGATGGGTGGAGCGTGCAGCGTGCCAAGGGCATGGAGGCCGAGGCCAGGAGCCTGTCCGATCAGCGGCATGCGTGGGACAAGGCCGCGTGGTTGTACCGCTCGGCGGCGTCTCTGCGGCCCCAGGGGGACCTCGTGGCCGTCGAGGACCTGCAGTGGGCCGGGAAGCTCGCATGGTATACGGGGGATGCCGGCCAGGCCCTGACGGACCTGGAAGAGGCAGCCGAACGCGCCATGGAGGGCGGCGACGTATTCACGGCGGCCAACCTGCTGGTCGATGCCGCCTGGGTGGCCACCCGTAACGGCGATCCCGATCGGGCGAGTGAGCTGTCCCGTCAGGCGCACGTCCACGCAGCATCGCCGATCCTGTCCGATGAGGTAAGGCGGCGCGTCACGGACCGGGTGGTAGACCTGGACGTGATCACGCAGATCGCGACCTCGGACGCGGCGGGTTTCGACCGCTGACCCCCCACGGGCCGCCCCGGCGGCCCAGCGGTCACCCCTCCCCCCGGGCCCCAGTGGGTCCGGGGGGATTCGCGTTCAGGCGACGGCGGCGGCCACAGTCAGCGATCGCCAGGCGGGGTGGAGGGGTGCCCGTGGACCCGTGACGGGTGGCTACCGTACATTCGGCCGGCCCTGTCCTGTTTCCCCGAGATCCGAGCACGCCCGATGGCGCCGAAGATCGCAGAGCCCGACCGCACCAGCGTGGCTGCCTGGTCCGAGCTCGAAGACCGCAAGCCCGCCTACGCGTTGGTTGCCGACGTCGACCTGGTCGTCATCCGGTTTGACGAGGAGGTCTCCGTCCTCTACGGCCGGTGTCTGCACCGGGGGGCGCTCCTCGCCGACGGCTCGGTCCGGGACCAGGATCTGATCTGCGGGGTGCACAACTGGGACTACCGCTTCGACACCGGTGTCAGCAGCTACAACCCGGAGGAGGCGCTGCCCAAGTTCACGGCCCAGGTCGATCTCGACGCAGATGCCGTGTTCGTGGACGAGCGCGAGATCCGGGAATGGGCCCTGGAGAACCCGCAGCCGTACGACCGTGGGGCGTACCTGGGCCTCTACGCGGATGGCCACGGCACCCCGGCCGAACCGTTCAACAAGCACATCCAGAGCCTGGCCCGAGACGGGCTCGAGAAGGTCGGCCACCACGGGCCGGTCTCGGCCATGGGCGTGCCTCTGACCGAGCTTCCGCGCTGGACCGATATCCAGATCGTCACCGCTCAGCTCGCGCGTCGCCCCCTCGCCGACGATGACCCCGTCGGCACGGAGTTGGTCATCGGCTCCAACGCCAAGAAGCCACTAGAGCTGAGTATTCCCATATTTGTGAGCGACATGAGCTTCGGAGCTCTGAGCGAGCCAGCCAAAGTCGCGTTGGCAACGGGCGCGGAGCTCGCGGGGACGGGGATCTGCTCGGGCGAGGGCGGGATGCTTCCCGAGGAGCAGCAGGCCAATTCCCGGTACTTCTACGAGCTCGCGTCTGCGCGCTTTGGCTGGAGTCTGGACAAAGTGGCTCGGTGCCAGGCCTTCCACTTCAAGGGGGGGCAGGGAGCCAAGACGGGGACGGGAGGGCACCTGCCGGGCAACAAGGTGATCGGGAAGATCGCGGAGGTCCGCGGGTTGGAGCCCGGTCAGCCGGCCGTCAGCCCGCCCGCATTCCCGGACCTCCTCACCCCTGCCGACTTCCGCGAAGTGGCAGACCAGGTCCGCGACGTCACGGGTGGGGTGCCCGTGGGCTTCAAGCTGTCGGCTCAGCACATCGAGGAGGATCTGGACTTCGCGTTGGAGATCGGCGTCGACTACGTGATTCTGGACGGCCGCGGCGGCGGGACGGGCGCCGCACCCGTCGTCTTCAAGGAGAACATCTCGGTGCCGACGATACCGGCCCTGGCCCGGGCGCGGCGCCACCTCGACAGGTGCGACGCGGCTGGAGTCACGCTGATCATCACGGGCGGGCTGCGCACCGAGTCCGACTTCGTGAAGGCTCTGGCCCTCGGAGCGGACGGGGTGGCCGTGTCCAATTCGGCGCTCCAAGCGATCGGGTGTCTGGCCATGCGAGCCTGCCACACCAACAACTGTCCCGTGGGCATCGCCACGCAGCGTCAGGAGCTCGTGGCTCGTCTGGTGGTGGCCGAGTCCGCCCGCCGCCTTGCGCGGTGGTTCGAGGCCACGGTGGAGCTCATGCAGGTACTGGCCCGAGCCTGCGGCCACGGCCACCTCAACCAGTTTGGGCTCGACGACCTGACGACCTGGAGCCGGGACATGGCCTATCTGACGGGGATTCAGTACGCGGGCGTCGTGCCTCCCGGTCCGTGAGCACCTGATCGGACCCCTGCCTCACTGATACGCCCTCGACGAGGTGGCCGGTAGCTCCTCGCCCCCAGGGAGCGAGGAGCAGCCGAGATCGGTCGGTCTCCGACTCATCGGCCGCCCGAGGGGCTCTACTGGATACTTCCCGATCAGCGCGGATCCACGGACGCCGCGTACCCAACCCGAGCGGTGCGGGTGCGGGGCTGGACGTAGGCCGGGGGGTCTGCGTCCCCGTTCCTCCGGACCGGGGGCGTGTGCAGCACCCAGGCATTGATTCGTCCTCTCTCATGGAAGCAGCACAGACCGGACGCCCGGATACGGGCCTCACGGCCGAGAGGGAGAGGATCATGTTCAAGATGACTATTCGCCGGATACTCCGCCTCACGGGTGCCATGGGCACCCTCATGACGATCGCGGTGAGCGCCGCCGCCCAGGAAGGCCCAGCGTTCCGCTCGGACGCCTCCGACCGCGAGTCGGTCACCATCACCGTATACAACCAGAACTTCGGCCTGGTACGAGAGACGCGCGGGTTGGAGCTGCGTCCGGGCCGCCTGACCCTCGAGTTCGCGGACGTGGCGTCGTCGCTTCAGCCCGAGACGGTCCACATCACGGCTCTTTCGGGTGGGGCGCTGGGGGTGCTGGAGCAGAACTACCGATACGATCTGCTCAGTCCCCAGAAGCTGCTCGAGAAGTACGTCGGTCGGACGGTGACGGTCTACCGCTGGAACAGCGTCACGGGAGAAGATGAGGCGCTGTCAGCCGAGGTGCTCTCCGTGAACCAGGGGCCCGTGCTCCGGATCGGCGACGAGATCACGTTCAACTACCCCGGGCGCTTCGGGTTCCCCGAGGTGCCGGAGAACCTCATCGCCGAGCCGACCCTCCTCTGGCTCCTCGACAGCCGAGAGTCCAGGCCACGCGTCGAGGTCTCGTATTTGACCCAGGGGCTGAACTGGAAGGCCGACTACGTAATGGTTCTGAACGAAGACGACACGGAAGGCGGACTCACGGGCTGGGTGACCCTGACGAACCAGAGCGGGACCGCGTACGAAGACGCCACGCTGAAGCTGGTGGCCGGCGACGTGCAGCGGGTCACCGGGGATCTTCGGCGACGGGACGAGCTCATGGCCAGGGCCGCCATGGCCATGGACGCGTCGGAGCAGGAGGGGTTTCTCGAGGAGAGCTTCTTCGAGTACCACCTGTACACGCTGGGTCGTCCCACCACGGTCCGGCACAACGAGCAGAAGCAGGTGACGCTCCTCGAATCCAGTGGATTCGCCGTGGACAAGCGCTTCATCTACTACGGAGCCAGCCACTACTACCGCAGCCAGTGGGGCGAACCCTTCCAGAATCAGAAAGTGGGGGTGTACCTGGACTTCCAGAACAGCGAGGAGAACGACCTGGGCATGCCTCTGCCAAAGGGCGTCGTCAGGGTCTACAAGCGGGACGGCTCCGGGGCTCAGCAGTTCGTCGGAGAGGACCTGATCGACCACACGCCCCGGGACGAGCGCGTGCGGATCAAGATGGGCGAAGCCTTCGACGTCGTGGGTGACAGACGCCAGATGGACTACGACGTGCTGTCGAGCTGCGTCGTCGAGATGGACTGGGAGATCGAGCTTCGCAACCACAAGGACGATGACGTGACCGTCCAGATCGTCGAGCCCGTCGGCGGAGACTGGACCATCCTGACGTCGAGCCACCAGGCCACCCGCATCGACGCGTGGACTTTCTCCTTCGACGTGGACGTTCCGGCTCGGGACCAGACGACGGTGACCTACCGCGTGCGGGCTCGCTGGTGCTGACCGGAACGGCCCGAGGGGCTCAGCGCCCGACGGACCGTCTGGGGCACTTGCCGACGCCACGCCGCACGGTACAATGGTTCGGCCGGGCCGTTCCAGCAGGACGAGCCCATGCGCACGCTTCTGGTCGCCGTCCCGCCCCCCGCCATCGCCCTACTCGGCGTGACCGGACGAGGCCCAAGGGGCGGGCGTTGCCCCAGCAGCGCTGAGCCCTGCCGGGGCAGGGGGGGCGTAACGCCTTGCCGCCTGGAACGTAGTAGCGCTCGGCGACCGGGGGGGGGAGCTCGCCTGTGGCCTCACCCGACGACCGGACGGCGATGCAGCGTTGCCCGCAAAGACGCTCGCATCCCCGTCCGAGTGCCGTGTCAGAGACGTCTCTCGAAGGGCGGGACCTTTACCGCGGAGTGACTAGAGCGATGTACGCGAATTCGAAGTGGATGCCGGCCCTGTTTCTGGGACTCGTGACGGCGTGCTCGTCGGGAGGGCAGCAGGAGGGGGGAGAGTCGTTCGGCCAGACCGGTCCGTCGACCGTGACCGTGGAGGTCAACAACCGCAACTTCGCTCGAGCCACGCTCTGGTGGCACTCTCGAGGGTCGCGCCAGCGGCTTGGCGTGGTGGAGGGCAACACCACCGACAGTTTCACCATCGAGCGCTTCACCGTCAGCCAGCCCGTTCAAATCGAGATCAACCTCACGGCGGGGCAGCGCTGCATCACGGGAGAGCTGAACACCGACCCCGGAGATCAGCTCTACCTCGAGATCGCGCCCAACTTCCGAGACACCGCCGGCTGCGTCGGCTGAGGAGGGTGGGCCGGCGCCGACTGATGGAAGCCGCGCCGGCACGACCCGACCGAGGGCGGAGCCGGCACCAGCCGATCGGAGCCCCGGTGGATACCAGGCTGGCCGAAGCGAGGCCGGGACCACCTGATTGACCTCGCCGGACTGGTTCCGGCCTTCTCGGGGCGGTCGGTCAGGTACCGCCCGCGTCGCTCACCCAGGTGTTGTTGGACCGGTCCACGTCGGGAAACCGGACCTCAGGGTCGATCTCGACCCGAACGACGCGACCGACGTCGGCTGGGAGCGAGACGGTCACGCTGGTCTCCCCGCGCAGCCAAGCCTCCACGCCCACTTCCCGCTCCAGCATCCCGCCGTCGGTAGTCTCCACGCGGAGCAGCACGGGCATGGGAGCGAACCCCCGGTCTTCCACGGTGATGACCGGACCGGAGGTCCCGTATTCCACACCGGCCACGGCCTGGTCCAGGGCCCAGGTCTCGTAGTACCACGTGTTCCAGAACCAGTCCAGGTCCTCGCCCGCTTCTCGCTCGAACGTGTTGAAGAGATCCCAGGGGCTCGGGTGCTTGAACGCCCAGTCGGCGATGAAGCTCCGGTAAGCCCGTTCGAAGGCCTCGTCCCCGAGTAGTCCACGAAGGGTCAGCAGCAGCGTGGCCGGCTTGGGGTAGGACGCGATGCCGTACTGAAAACCGGGCCCGTACAGGTCGCCATGCGTCATGAGCGGCTTCTCCATCTCGGTGCGCGCCGCCATGAGGTAGTTCTCCCGCTCAGATGCGTGGGCGTCGGTCTCGGGCCAGTACTCGGGTCGCCCCTGGTCCTCCAGGAAAGTCGTGGAACCTTCGTCCATCCACGCGTGACGCCGCTCGTTCGAACCCACGATCATGGGAATCCACATGTGGGCGAGCTCATGGGAGGTGACGCTGTAGAGGGACTCCGCGTCTCGCCCCTGATAGCCTCCGATGAGCGTCAGCATCGGGAACTCCATCCCACCGCCGATGATGTCGGAGCCCTCCACGGACGTCATGTGGGGCCAGGGGTACGCGAAGCCGGTGTACCGCGAGTGGTGCTCGATGGCGTGCTTTCCGAACAGCGCCTGGCCGTCCCACAGCGGCGCCCGGTGGGCCCGCCAGAAGGAATGGATCAGGACCCGGTCTTCCGACCCGTCGCCGTCCCGGTCCGGGACCACCGCGCTCGTGGCGTCCCACGTCTGCACGTTGGAGGCCGTCCAGGTGAAGTCCCGCACGTTATCGGCCGCGAACCGGTAGACGAGCCGTCCCGTCGAGGGCGCGGCCGTTACGGTACCGGCCTGCAATTCCTCGGCCGACGCCACCCGCACGATGGTGTCGGCCGCCGCCGCCGCAGCGAGCCGCTCCCGGATGTCCGGTGACAGCACCTCCTCTGCGTTCAGGAGCTCGCCAGTGGCCATCACCGTCCAGCCGGTCGGTACGTCGAGGCTGACCCGATAGTCACCGAATCCGTCGTAGAACTCCGCACCGGCCAGGTACGGTTCGGCGTCCCAGCCCCTCAGGTCGTCGAAGACGGCCATCTTCGGGAACCAGTAGGCCAGGAAGTAGACCTCCCGGTCCGAGTGGCCCATTCGGCCCGCGCCGTTCTGAGGCACGATGAAGGTCCAGTCCACCTCGAGCTCCAGCGTCTCGCCCGGCTCGACCTGGTCCGGCGGTCGGACGGCCATCAGCGTCCCTTCCACCGCGAACCCGGGACCGTCTGCCAGACTCCCCTCGCTCATGACCATCCCCGCGACGGTCACGCCTGTAAGCGTCACGCCTCCCGTGACCTCCTGTGCCTCATTCCTCACCGCGCCCGGAGCGTGGAGGTTCTGGTAGAGGTTCACGATCACGCCGTTGAGCGTGTGGGGAGATTCGTTGTGCCATTGGATCCGCGCCTTGCCGCTGAGCTGTCCGGTCTCGGGCTCCAACCGGGCGTCGATCTGGTACCGGGTATGGGGCTGCCAGTAGGTGTGCCCCGGCCGGCCGTCGGCCGTACGAGTGCCCCGCTGAACCGCGGTGCGGTAGAAAGGCGGAGGTATCACCGGCCCGGGAACCGGGCGGTCGGGAGTGACCCCGTTCTGACCGAGGGCCGGTGTCGGAGCCAGCGCGCCGATCAGAATCACGGCCGTCGCCAGGGGTCCGGCGAACAGGCGGGTCGAGGGGATTCCGCTCACGTTTTGGGCACTCCAGGTCGAGTCCTGAACGGCCGGCCGGTTGCGACGTCGGCACCGAAGCCTCCCCCGGACCGGTGTGGGCCTCCTTGGACCCGCGCCTCTCTGCCAGGTTCCGGAGGTCCTCGCCTCCGCTCGGGAACCGATCGAGGACCCTTCCGGGTTGGAGCAGGGAGGTGTACTGTTGAACCGAGACGCTGGGGACGACCCCGGCGTGCTACCCATGGAAGAACGGACGCGACCTGTGGATCACGACACCTGCATGTGTAGCTGTCGGTGTTGTTGCCGGGGGGCCCGAGGGCCCTCCAGGGGTCGCGGTACGGGCTCGGGCCACTAGCGCTCGTCCCGGACAACGCGGACGGCCGACGGCCGCGACCCCCGCACAGGAGGGGTCGCGGCCGTTTCTTTTGCGGTCAGGAGAGACCGAGATGCGCGTGATCTCGAGCAAGGCGGCGTTGGACGAAGCAATCGGCAACACGCCGTTGGTGCCACTCCGCCGAATCTCGCCGCGCGGGAGCGCGCAGGTGTGGGCGAAGGTCGAGGGGGCGAACCCGGGTGGCAGCGTCAAGGACCGGCCGGCGCGGGCGATCCTCCAAGCTGCCGAGGCGGCCGGGCTGATGAGCCACGGACGTACCCTGCTGGACGCGAGCTCAGGCAACACCGGCATCGCCTTCGCCATGCTCTGCGCGGCGAGGGGGTACGACTGCGTCGTCTGCCTGCCGGACAACGCCAACACAGAGCGCAAGCGGCTCCTGGCCATGTACGGCGCGACCGTCGTGCTCACGCCACCGGAAGACGGGTCCGACGGCGCGATCGTCGAAGCCCGCAGAAGGGCAGCCTCGGACCCGGATCGCTACTTCTACGCCGACCAGTACAACAATCCCAACAACGTGCTGGCTCACTACGAGACGACGGGTCCCGAGATCTGGAGGCAGACGGCGGGCCGCATCACCCACTTCGTGGTCGGGGTGGGGACGTCTGGCACCCTGATGGGTACGGGCCGCCGCCTCCGAGAGCTCGACCCCTGGATTCGCGTGATCTCGGTACAGCCCGACGCACCGTTCCACGGCATCGAAGGGTGGAAACACATGCCCACCGCCATCGTCCCCGGCATCTACGATCCGGATTTCGCCGACGAAACGCTCACGGTCCGCACCGAGGACGGCCAGGCAATGGCCCGCCGCCTCGCCAGGGAGGAGGGTCTGCTCACCGGGTCGTCAGGGGGTGCGAACGTCGAGGCGGCCCTCGGCGTAGCGAAGAGGCTGTCGCCTGGCGACCTGGTCGTGACGGTGCTGCCCGACGGTGGAGAGCGATACCTGCACGAGCGGTGGTGGGAAGAGTGAAGCCCATGGTCAAGATCGACGGTTCCGAGCTCAGGGCGATCTTGAGCGAAGCGCAGGTGAGCTACCCCGAGGAGTGTTGTGGCGCACTCCTGGGACGGGTGGACGGCGTCGCCGGGCGCAAGGTCGTCCGGGCGGTGCCCATCTTCAACAGTCGCCCAGACGAACGTCGGCGGCGCTATCTCATCGGTCCGGACCACGTGAGGGTCGTCGAAGACGCGGCCGCTCGCGGGGGCCTCGACGTGCTGGGGTTCTACCACTCGCACCCCGATCACCCGGCGATTCCATCGGCATTCGACCGGGACCACGCATGGCCCTGGTACACGTACGTGATCGTGCCCGTGGAGGGTGGGGAGGCCGGAGCGCCGCGGGCTTGGCAACTGAAGCAGGACCGCCATCACTTCGACGAGGTACGCCTCTTGCCCAAGGAGCCCCCATGAGCGTCACCGTCAGGATTCCCGCGCCGCTCCGTTCGTTCGCAGGGGGGCAGGCAGAGGTGGCCGTCGCCGGAACGACCGTGGGTGAGGTGCTGCACCGGTTGGTCGTGGACCACCCCGATCTGAGGGTACACCTGTACACGGAGGAGGGCAGCCTTCGTAACTTCGTCAATGCGTACCTGAATCAGGAAGACGTGAGGCACCTGGGGGGGAACGCGGCTCCCGTCCGGAGCGGCGACCAGATCACCATCGTACCCAGTATTGCCGGGGGCTCGGGCGCGGCACCTGCTACCATGGAGGACTCTGTGGCCAAAGCGGTCACGCTGTCGCACGAAGAAATCCATCGCTACAGCCGACACCTCATCATGCCCGAAGTGGGCATGCAGGGGCAGAAGAAGCTGAAGTCCGCCAAGGTGCTGATGATCGGCGCCGGCGGTCTGGGGTCTCCCCTCGGGCTCTACCTGGCGGCGGCGGGCGTGGGCCGGATCGGCATCGTCGACTTCGACGTGGTGGACTCCACGAACCTGCAGCGTCAGCTACTGCATGGCACCAAGGACGTTGGCCGATCGAAGCTCGATTCGGCCGCCGAGCGACTGCGTGACGTCAACCCCCACGTTGAGGTCGTGCCCCACCGCCTGCGCCTGACCAGCGAAAACGCCCTGGAGGTTCTCGAGCCCTACGACGTGGTCGTGGACGGCACGGACAACTTCCCGACCCGCTACCTCGTCAACGACGCGTGCGTGCTGCTGGGAAAGCCCAACGTCTACGGATCGATCTTCCGCTTCGAGGGACAGGCGTCGGTATTCCATGCCGAGGAAGGGCCCTGCTACCGGTGCCTGTTCAAGGAGCCCCCCCCTCCGGGGCTCGTCCCGAGCTGTGCGGAGGGTGGCGTGCTGGGAGTGCTACCGGGCATCGTGGGCTCAATCCAGGCCCTGGAGACCATCAAGCTCATCCTGGGGAGGGGTGAGACCCTGATCGGGCGACTGCTCCTCTTCGACGCCTTGGGTCTGGAGTGGCGTGAGCTGAAGCTGCGCAAGGATCCGGAGTGCCCCGCCTGCGGCGAGTCTCCGACGGTCACGGAGCTCATCGACTACGAGGAGTTCTGTGGCGTACCGGGCTTCGAAGGCGCCAGGTCGGCGGAGGAAGACGCGGTCCCTGCACTGTCGCCCCTGGAGCTTCAGAACCGTCTCGAGCACGGCGACGATCTCGTGATCCTGGACGTTCGCGAACCCCATGAGTGGGAGATCGGCAACCTCGGATCAAAGGGCGCGCGCCTGCTGCCACTCGGTGACATCCACGACCGCATGAACGAGCTCGACACGGCGGCCGAGATCGTCCTCATGTGCAGGTCGGGCAAGCGGAGCGCCAAAGCTCTGCTTCAGCTTCAGAGCGCGGGGTTCCGGAAGCTGTGGAACCTCGACGGAGGCATCCTGGCGTGGTCGGACGACGTGGATCCCAGCGTTCCGAAGTACTGACGACGGCGTAGGCCCCTCCCGCGCGAGCAGCGCGGCGTCGTCTGAAGGCTCGCGGGCGCACGGGGAGATCGTCCGCACGGTGGGACCTTGGTGGTCGCCGCGGGCCTGCCGGCGTGTCGTGGTTGGCTCGATCGTCCCGGCTCGGGTCAGGGCACCCACGTCGTAAGATCCGCCGCGGAGCTACGAGGCTTGGCCTCCGGCACCACCGCCGGCTCCCCGATCTCGATGACGGCCACGATGCGTTGTCCCTGCGGCAGCCCCACGGCGGCCCGGGCCCGGGGGTCGTCCATCACCGCCCCCGTCTTCAGATGGGTGCCGAGACCCCGGGCTTCGGCGGCCAGAGCCAGGTTCTGGACGCCCATGAAGGTAGCCGCGTAGTCCTCCTGCCGGATCTCCGGATCGTCATGCAGCACGACCGCCACGGCGATCATGGCGGGGAGGGCCTCGTGGGCACCGGCGACCTTGTCCGCCACCGCGCGAGCGGCGTCGGGATCCTCGACACGCTTGGCCTTGCGAGCCCCGAGCGCGGCTCCGTACGCACGGCGGGCTTCAGGGCCCAGGACGTAGAAGCGCCAAGGTTGCGTCATGCGGTGGTTCGGTGCCTGGGCTGCCGCAGCGAGCAGCGCCTCGATCTCCGTCCGGGTGACCGGACGGTCAGTGAAGCTCTTGATCGAGCGGCGGGAAAAGATCAGCTGGTCCATGGCGGTCACCTTCGTTTCAGGTTCCGTCGGGTCGGCGTCTACTCGAAGCGCGCGAGGGGCGACCGAGCGCGGGCAGCGTGGTGCTGCCCACTCCGCAGCCGTCCCGACTCCAGGGGGCCACCCCAGACGAAGGTGCCACGCCGGCTAGCCGGCGCTACGACACGGGCCGCTCGGCGAGTCGGTATTCGTCGAACCACCCCAGGATGAACTGCACCTTGGCGATCAAGTTACTGCTCCGGCTGGCGATTCCGTGGCTCGCGTCCGGGATCCGCACCATGGTTGCATCCACCCCCTGGATCTGCAGCGCCCCGTAGAACTGCTCGGTCTCCGACATGGGCGTCCGGTAGTCCTCCTCGCCCGTGATCAGCATCGTCGGCGTGGTGACGTTGCCGACCTTCGAAATCGGCGAGCGCGCCATGTAGTGGGCTTCGTGCTCCCAGGGCGGACCCGGGAACCAGTACTTGTAGAAGAACGGCAGCCCGTCGGCGTTCAGAACGAAGCTGTACCAGTTGATGACCGGCTTCTGTACGGCCGCGGCCCTGAATCGCTTCGTGTGGCCTACGATCCACGCGCTGAGCACCCCACCGCCGCTCCCTCCCGTGACGAACAGGTTGGACTCGTCGACGTAGCCCTGGGAGACTACGGCATCCACTCCGGACATCAGGTCGTCATAGTCCTGACCTGGATAGTTGTGGTGGATGAGGTTGCCGAATTCCCGGCCGTAGCTCGTGCTTCCACGCGGGTTGACGTACAGGACCACGTAGCCTGCCGCCGCGTAGAGCTGGACCTCGGCCGCGAAGCGGTCTCCGTAGTTGGCGAAGGGCCCGCCGTGAATCTCGAGGATGAGGGGGTATTGCCGGGACGGATCGAAGCCAGGTGGCTTGACGATCCAGCCCTGGACCGGCCGACCGTCGTAGGACGACTCGAACCAGATCTCCTCGACCCGGCCCAGGGTCTTGTGGCCGAGCAGGTCGTCATTCAGCTCGGTGAGCCGCCGCGCCTCTGCCCCCTGCTCCACGACGGCGAGGTCGGCGGGGTGATCGGGCCGGCCCAACGTGAACGCGACGGTACCATTGCCCGCCACCGTGAATTGTCCCCCGCTGTAGGGCCGCCCCAGCGACAGTCCGCCGACGTCGGCGGTCAGGTCGGTGACCTCCCCGTCCAAGTTCACGAAGGCGATCTTCGTGTTGCCCCGGTCGTCGTACTGGAAGAACAGACCGCTACCGTCGGCGGCCCAGCGCACGCCCTGTACGTCCCGATCGAGGTCCGGCGTCAAGGGCCTGCTGCCGCGGCCGTCGGCGCCCGTGAGGTACAGCTCGGTCACCTGATAGCCCTGATGCTCGTCGTCGAAGCCGGTGTAGGCGATCAGGTCGCCGGCCGGTGAGACGCGAGGAGAGCCGTCGGGGCCGTATCGGTCGGTGAGCTGCGCGAGGGCGCCGTCTTCCAACGAGACCGTGAAGAGCTCGGAGTTGAGCGGCTGCTCACGAGCTCCGCCCGGGTGCCGATTGGCGGAGAAGACCAGAGACCCACCGTCGGGCGTCCACTCGAGGTTTCCAGCGTGATTGTACGGCCCAGCGGTGACCTGCCGGGGCGTGCCGCCGTCCGCCGGTAGCACGAATACCTGGGTGTTGCCCTCCTCGGTGTAGCCTTGGCCGTCGGCACGGTAGGCGAGGGCGTCGATCACCTCGATGGCGGGTCCCCAGTCCGCCCCTTCCGGTGGCTCGGGCATGGCCGCTTCCAGCGTGCCCGGATCGTCGGCCACGAACATGGAGAACGCGATCCACCGCCCATCGGGCGACCATGATAGCCCTTGGGGCGTCTGGGTCAGGTTCGTCAGCTGCGCCTCCTGGCCCGTGTCCATCCAGCGCACGAAGATCTGGGCGCGCTCGTCCACGGTGACCACGTAGGCAAGGCGGCGCCCGTCCGGCGACCAGCGCGGTTGGGAGTAGCCACCGGATCCCGTCGCGATGGGGCGATGTTCGGAGCCATCGACGTTGATGACCCAGATGCTGGTGCGGCTCCGGTCCGTCATGACATCGGCGCCGGCGCGGACGTAGGCGACCTGGCTTCCGTCCGGCGAGATCCGCGGGTCTGTGACCCGCTCGAGCTCGAATACGTCAGCGGGTTCGAACAGGTCCGCGGGCGCCTGCGCAATGGCCGGGGTGCCCGAGACGAGCAGGAGCGAGAAGAAGACAGGCACGGTGCGGCCGGTCATGCGGATCCTCCGGGCTGAGCGGTGGAGACGCGAAGGCCGGATAATCACGGAGCCCGGACGGGGACGCAATGCGGGAGCAGGACGTGGCTGCCCCGGACGCGGGAGCTCAGCCGCCCCGGAGCGCCTCCAGACGGGCTTGGGCACCCCCATGGTCCGGCAGAATCTCGAGCGTACGCTCATAGCGCGCGACCGCCGCGTCCGTATCCCCGGTCTTCTCGTACAGCTCTCCGAGCATGTACTGGATGGAGGGTGAGTCCGGGTGGTGCCCGTCGTTGAGGAGCAGCATGGCGATCGCCGCATCATCGAGCCCGGCGGCCCCGAGCTTCCGCGCCAGCTCGTTCATCTCCCATTCCCCGAAGTCGTAGGCGCCCAGTCCGAAGTAGTCCTCCCTCAGCTCGCCATAGAGGTCGACGGCGGCGTCCACACCTTCCCCCTCGATGGCATCCCAGAGGGCCATCTGGAGCGTCTGGGGCTTGCCCAGTCCGTGGTGACAGGTCACGCACTGGACGGTCGTCGCGGGAGTGTCGCGGTCGAGCATCTCCGGTAGAATCTCGTCGTTCAGCTCGTCGACGAGCTGGAGCATCCACCGCGCCTTTCGCTTGTTCGCGTCGTCGTCGCTGGCGAAGTCGAACTCCAGTCCGGCCTCGCCCTCGACCCGGGCGTGGCAGTACGAGCACCGGACGCCCAGCGCGAAGCTGAAGCCCCGCATCACCTGGATCAACGAGTCGCGAGAAATGTCCTGGGGGTAGTAGTGGAGATTGGTGAACTCCTCCGGGATCTGCATCTGGGAGGCGACGGGGACCGCTAGCCCCGACACCGCAGTCGCCACGGCAGCCGTCAGCAGCGCCCGGCGCCAGATCCCGGGGCGCGTGACCCGTTGTTCGGTCATCAAAACCTCCTTCGGACCAGAGCCCTCGTGTCGCAGCGGGGCAAGCATCGGTACCGGCCACCGGCGGGTCAAGTTCTCGCGTGGACTCGACGGGTCCAGACGAGGGCGCCCGCGGGGGCCGCGCTCTCAGTCGCTCAGCCGTCCGAGACGTCGACCGTGTTGTTCTCCGGGTTCCTGTCGACGAGCTTGTTGAACGGGTCGATGCCGGCCTTCAGTGGCGCCTCGTCGACGACCAGCTCGATCACGGTGTCCGCGCCGGTCACCCGGTGCCGCTCGAGCGCCAGGACCTTGCCTTCCGGCGGGTCTCCCTCACCCCGGGCACCGAACACACCCACGTCGACCCAGTCGTTGATGGCGATCTCCGTCTCTGCGCCGGCACCATCGGCGCGGTACTTCCGGGTCTCGGCGGCCAGGCGAACGACGTACTTGCCGTCGTCGCGCTGAGTGACGGTCGCTTCCTCACTCCGGTTCTCGTACAGCGTGATCGTTTCGAACAGGTCTTCGACGATCGACTTCTGGTCCTCCGGGATGGCCTCGCCGACGTAATCCAGGAATTCCAGCGTCGTGGTGTAGGGGGGCTCGCGGAACTTCACGTCGTGGACGTAGCGGGCCAGCGCCTCGTTGAGAGCCTCCTCACCCACGGCGTCCTGGAGGGCGTACATGACCAGACTGCCCTTGCGATAGTGGATGTAGGGCTGGGCCTCCACGAGCTTCAGCGGCATCTCCTCGATGAGCTCACCGCCGCGTCCCCTCAGGTAGGCGTCAAGCTCGTACTTGAGGAATCTCCGCATCAGCTGAGGCCCATATTCCTGCTTCATCAGCATGAGGGCAGAGTACTGAGCCATGGTTTCGCTGGTCACCGTGGCGCCCTGGACGCCTGCGCCGATGACCTGGTGTGCCCACCACTGGTGGGCGAGCTCGTGAGCGGTCACGTAGGTGACGTAGTCGATCTCGTCTGGATCGTCGAGCTTGGCGATGAAGCCGATGGCCTCAGAGAAGGGAATCGTGTTCGGGAATGCCTCGGCGAAGCTCGCGAACCGTGGGAACTCGATGATGCGGAACTGTCGGTGCTGGTAGGGTCCGAAGTTCTCGTTGAAGTAGTCGAGGCCACGTTTCGAGGCCTCGATCATCTTGTCGACGTTGTAGTGGTGCGCGGGATCGTAGTAGACCGAGATCTCGACGCCCTCCCAGTCCTCGGTCCGGACTTCCCACCGCGCCGACAGGTAGGAGTGGTACGCCAGGATGGGCGCGTCCATGGCGTAGTGGAAGTAGCGTCGCCCGTCTTCTTCCCATTCCCGCTGGAGGTAGCCCGGCGCCAGGGCGATCTGGTCCGCGCTGGTGCTCACGACGGCCTCGTAGGTGACCCAATCGGCTTCCTGCCCCAACATGTGGTGCTCCCACGCCTCGCGGTCCTCGAGCTTGGGCAGGCGCTGCACCGGAGGCAGGCCACGTTTGCGACGCTCGTTCGGATCCTGCAGCTCGCCGCCGCGGCCGTAGCCCACGTGGGGAAAGAAGCCGCCCGAATTCACGAACGTGCCGTTCTCCACGACGCGGTCGTTGAAGCCGTGGTTCTTGAAGCCCGGATTGCGCACCGCCAGGTCGAACGCGAGCTGGAGCTCGGCGCCAGGGGCCAGCGGCTGATCGAAGCGGTAGATGTAGTAGCCCACCTCGGCGTCGTCGGTCTCCAGGGTCGTGCCAGGCACCTCCAGCTCGACGATCTCCACGATCTGAGGCACGGTGAGGTGCAGAGCGTCGATGGCCTCGCCGGATCGGTTCACCATCTGGTAGGTGCCCCGGATGTCGACCGCCCGTTCCTCGGGGAAGATGTCCACCTCGGTGCGGATGTCGGTGATCTTGGGCTGCGGAATGCCCTCGTATTGCTTGTAGTCGGTCTCGAAGCGGGCGGCCCGATCCTCGGCCACGTCACCGGGCACGTACTCGTTGAGGACGTTCGTGTTGTAGAAGATCCACGCGCCGGTGGCCACGAAGGCCGCCAGCGTCGCGCCGCCCGCGGCCAGGGTAGGGGCGTTCATCCGCTGCCGGGCCAGCGCCAGGCGAGTCCGCCACGCCGTCTCCTTGCCGCGGGCCCAGAGCAGGTGGACACCCACCAACAGGAGCACCGCACACAGCGACCAGTACAGGGTGAACCACAGGAAGGGCTGGAGCCGGTGGCCGAAGCCGTTCATGTCGGAGTACTGGAGCAGGGGTGCAGATCCGTAGAAGTAGAGGTTGTGCTCGAAGTGAAGAGCGTTGAAGACCGGGCCGGCAACGAAATAGACGACGATCACGAGGTAGCCCATGAACTTGTTGTTCAGGACCACCTGGAAGAAGAGCGCCAGGACGGCGACCGCAGCGAACGCGAGCCCCGGATAGAGGATGCCCCCTTCCAAATACAAGCCCAGTTGGAAGTCCGTGTATCCGTGATAGAGCTGGATGCCCATACCCGCCACTACCGATGCCGCCAGCAGCGAGAACACGACCACCAGGAGCGCGAAGAGCTTGGAGGCCCACAGGACCCCGTTGGGCACCGGTAACGCGTCCACGACCTCGTCCATCCGAAGCTGCCGGTCGCGGAACACGATCTCGCCCGCGTAGAAAGCCAGGATGACGATGAGGAAGAAGAAGAACCCTCCCGCCACCAGGTCGAAAATGAGGTAGGTCCGGGGGTGGACCGGCGTCCCGAAGAAGCTGTCCAGGCCCGCAGCGTTGCCGATCAGGTTCAGCATGCCCATGGCCAGGATGATCACGAACGCCGCGCTCCTGACCACGGACATGATCTCGTACCGGGTCTGATGCCGCAGCTGCGCCCAGACGCCGGCCCGCGTGTAGCTGGTCCGAGCGGGCGTCGGCAACGCCATTCGGGGCGGCGGCTGTACCGGCTCGGTGGCCTGGGCCTTCGGGGCTTCTCGCTTGCCCCTTCTCTTCTCCGTCGACATGGAGAACAGCGCATAGGTGGCAAGAAGGGCTACCACGGCCACAGCGAACCAGACGAGTCGGTTGGTCAGGAGCGCGCCTTCGAGAACCGGGGATTGGGTGTTCCGCTCCGCGACGGTCCAGTAGCGCGTTTGCACGCCGATGGCGACCGCGCCGAACGGGTCCAACAGCGCGGCGAGGCGCTCCTTCTCGAGATTGCCGAGAAGCGCCGTCGACACGCCCCAGCCAAGGAAGAACGCGACCAGACCCACGTAGGTCCAGATCATGCTCCGCGTGACCGTGGCCAGGCCGAAGAACACCGCCCCCATGAGCAGGAGGTTGGGCACGATCAACACCGCGAAGGAGAACAGGTACGGGCCCGCCATGAACGGCCCGATGCGCTCGGGGTCCTGCCAAGGCATGACGGTTCCGAGGTAGAGCCCGATGGCCACGGGAATGAAGAGGGCGACCGAGGCCGCGAACGCGCCGAAGAAGCGGCCGAACACGTAGTCCCGTTTCCTGACCGGCGTCGAGAAGAACAGCTCGTTGGTGCGCTGATCGAAGTCACGGAGGACCGCGCCGGCCAGAAAGGCGGTGGAGACGAAGACGCCGATGATGCTGAGCACCACCAGGATCTGCCCGATCACGGAGGGCGAGTTGACGTTGACCCGCCCCACGCCGCCGCCGATCTGAACCACGTCGCTGGCGACCGCGCCGAACGCCATGAGGGCGAGCAAGCTGCTGGTCAGGATGAACAGGCCCGACCGCAGGTGGTAGCGAAACTCGAAGCGGAAGATCTCGACGAACGCGCTCATGGTCGCCCCTACGCCATCGCGGGCTCGCCCGCGCCCCTCAGGGTGGTGAAGTAGACGTCCTTGAGGTCCGGCTCGACGGCTTCGAACCCGTCACCCGGTTCAGCCTCCGCGTGTACGTGGACGATGGTGTCTCCGGCGGCCAGGTGGGTCGAAATGACGCTGTGTGCGTTCTGGTACGCCTCCAGCTCGTGCCGGTCGATGGTCTTCTGCCAGATCTTGCCGGCCAGGACGTCGATGGCGTCCTGGGGCCGTCCCGTCAGGCGAACCTGTCCGAGCGAGATGATGGCCATGCTCTGACAGAGGTCGCTCACGTCCTCGACGATGTGGGTCGAAAGGATGATCACGATGTTCTCGCCGATCTCGGACAGGAGGTTGAGGAACCTGAGTCTCTCTTCCGGATCGAGGCCGGCGGTGGGCTCGTCCACGATGACCAGCTTCGGATTCCCCAGGAGTGCTTGAGCGATGCCGAAGCGCTGGCGCATGCCTCCCGAGAAGGTGCCCAGCTTGCGCTTGCGAGCCTCCCACAGGTTGGTCTGCTGGAGGAGCGCCTCCACCGATTCGCGGCGCTCGCCCCGGCTCGTGATCCCCTTGAGGACCGCCAGATGGCTCAGCATGTCTTCCGCAGAGATCTTGGGGTACACGCCGAAATCCTGGGGGAGGTACCCCAGGATCTGTCGTACGCCCTCCTTGTCGCTGAGGACGTCCAGATCGCCCAGCCTGATGCTGCCCGTGTCCGGCTCCTGCAGCGTGGCCACGGTACGCATGAGGGTGGACTTCCCGGCGCCGTTGGGGCCCAGCAGGCCGAACATCCCCGTGGGAATCGTGAGGGTGACGTCTTTCAGGGCCTGAACGCCGTTGGGATAGGTCTTGGAAAGGTTGGAGATGCTGAGCTCGACACTCAAGACGGGCCTCCAGGAGACAGGACGCTCCCCGTCGGTGGACGGGGAGTCGGGGGACGGTGGCCTGCAGTATACGACCCGGGCTCGGGTCGGACCAAAAGGGACGTGTTTCGGGGCAGCAGACATGACGTCGGGGGGGGCTGCATCATGACGACGACTCGCCCGGAACCGCGGCCTCGACGGTTGGGTTGCGCTCGGGCAGAGGCGGCTGCGACCGACGTCGCACCACCCACCACACGGCGGCGACCAGAACGACCAGGAGCAGCCACCGCCCCGCGCTGGGAAAGCGCTCGAGGAGCATGGCCAGCCCGGTCCCGGAAGCCGTGAAGACGATGGCGCCGGGGAGGATGCCCAGGGCGGTGGTCCAGAGAAAGCGCCACCGGGGGACCGAGCAGAGGCCGGCACCCCAATTGAGCGCCGTGAAGGCGATCAGCGGCACGAGGCGTGCCCCGAGGAGGCCCCACCACCCCGCGTCCTGGGCTACCGCGTCGGCCTTGGCCAGAGCCCTGGGAGCGATCAGGCGCTCCGCAAGGGGCCTTCCCAGCACACGTGCGAGCTCGAAGCTGATCCAGGCGCCGATCATGGCGCCGCCCCAGGTGATGGTCGTACCGGCGGTCGGGCCGAAGAGCATCCCGTTCATCATGGCGGGGGCCTCGGCCGGGATGGGCAGGATGGACACCATGGCCATGATGACCGGCGCGGCTACGTAGGCCCAGATCCCGATGGTCTCGAGCCAGAGCTGAACGTCGGTGAAGAAGGTATCCATGGCGCTCCCGTCCGCTCCCCGTCCACCTGAGCCGCGACCCCGACCACCGCGGTCACCGGTTCACGGTCGTGCCGTTCCGAACCCTCGGAGCGTCGCTACGGTGCCCGGCGCTCCCCACAAGAAAATGACGAAGCGGCAGTGGGGAAAGATTCGCGGTGGGTGAGGTTTCGGGGGTAGGCGGTGCGACGGATTGGCGGTGGAGGGAGGGGATGCGGCGGCGCGGGGGTGTCAGGTGGCTTCCCGAAGGGCGCTACTGGGGTCGATCCGCGAAAGCGCTCCCGCCGCCGTGGGCGTGCCAGGTGTCTCGCTCCAGATCCCGGTAGAGCTCGACGACGCGGCCGTCTTGCAGAACGACTTCGAAGTACTCCCTGGAGAGCGGGCGGCGCCACCACTCGTCATCGATGCGCCAGCGCTCTCGGATCGAAAGGACCGACCGCCAGCTTCGACCCGGAGAGACCCGAAGAGGGGCGCCGCTGGAATCGGTGACGACCCGGACCCTGCGGGGCTTGCCCAGAGGCTTCAGGCGACGGATGCCTTCGGCCGTGACAGTCCCGGATTCGGAGGGCGGGGCTCCATGGCGGACGATCCGTGCGCTACCGCTCCGGTTCGGGGACCGCTCTTCTGGCTGTCCCTTCCGTGGCCGCCTTCTCATGGGTCGAAATTGAGCAGTGCGTGGCGTCGCTCCGGGATGCGGGACCAGGGGTCTACCTCCACGACCCGGTACAGCGGCGAGTAGCCCAACTTGAGCTTGAGCTCCTTCACGGCGTCGCGAAGGGCGTCGGGGACGGCACCATCCACGAGCTCCCGACCATCCGCGGCCCGACTGCCGGCTTCGTGACGGTCGAAGAGGCCGGATTGCGCCGAGGGCGGGCCGAACCGGAAGACCTCGACCAGGAGGGTTTCCACCGCTCGGGGGGGTGGAGCCAGGGACATGCGGGACCTGAGGGGAAAGGTGATCCGGTCCCGCTCGGCGGTGGGCTCCCTGAGGACGGCTTCCACGATCCAGGAGCCACCTCCTTCGAGGCGAGCGCCCAGGCGTACGCCCTGAATGCTGCGTCCCCGGCGGGCCGGCCGGGACAGGGCCCGTTCCACCAGCCGGTCCAGCGCGCCGTGCAGGGTCTCCACCTGGCCCACCGGCGTGGGGAAGTCCAGGGAGACACGGATGGGCCGGGGACGGTGCCAGGGGCGCACCGGGTCGATGCGTCGGCCTGTTGCCCAGGCCCTGGCCTGCCGGCCTTCGTCTCCGAACTGGCCGATGAGCGCCGGCTCGGGGAGGGTGGCCAGAGCTCCCAGGGTGTTGACCTCGAGTCGTTCCAGGCGTTGCACCATGAGGCCGTCTACCGGGAGCGACGACACGGGGCAACGGGCCAGGAAGGCGGGCAGCTGGTCTTCGGGGATGATCACCGGCTTTCCGGGACGGGACGAGACCGCCGCTACCCAGGCCCCGAACTTCCCCACGGCCCATCCCGCCCGGGTAGCGGCCACCAACGGTCTCGGAAATACGCCCAGAAGCGCCCGTAGCGCTCTGCGCACCTGGTTGAGGGGACCTCCGTACAGGCGCTCCAGACCGTCGGTCCCCACGAAAACCCGACCCCGGCCGGACGGCTCCACGACGGGAGAGAGGCCGGACAGCACCTCCAGCATCTCTTCCTGGGTGGCCTCATAGTGGGCGGGGTCCGGTTCCAGCAGCGTCAGAGCCGGACACAAGGAGATGGCCTGGGAGAGGAGCATGCTTGGCCGAACGCCCGCGTTCCACGCCCGTTCCGACACTTGCCAGATCTCTTTGCGCACGCCTTCTCCCGGAGCCAGGAGAGCGACCGAGGTGCTGTCCAGCTCGGGGGATCGGACCAGCTCCAGGCGGAGCTCGAAGGTGGGAAGCCAGAGGCACAGGGCCCTGCGGCTGCCGTGGCGGGGAAGGGGGCCCGGCAGGTGTCCGTCCGTGGGGCTTCCCAGCCCCGGGAGGGTGTAGGCGCGCTGGTGGAGGTGGTCGGCCATCGTGACATCGGAAATCCAGGGGACGAAAAGGCCAGCGCCCAAGCGCTGGCCCAATCCGAATAGACACCGAAACCGAAAATAAACCGAAAATATCGGAAGGGCAAGAAAAAAATGTCCGACGGGACTCGCCCGACGACCTCCACGAAGACCGCAATCCAGTCGGGCTTCCCGTGAAACGCTGGTCCAATGCCGGCGACGTCACTATTCTTGCCGCCTTCACCTCTCGACAGGAGACGAGGATCATGATCCGACTACGTGACTCGGCACCGGCCGTCATCGCCCTCACGCTGGCTTTCGTCGCCACCGACGCCCAGGCCCAGGACGAATCGATCGCCGTCGCCGACGGCGGGATCTCGGTTCCGGGTTGGATGGGAAAGATCGACGCCCGGGAAGCCGAGCGGGGACAGGTCTTGGAAAACGCGAGCTTCGCCATGGACGGCGACGCGATGCACATCAAGACGGGCCCGGCCGTGACCTACTGGAATGCGGACAACGAGGCGACCGGAGACTACACGGTCTCGGCGACGTTCACCGAGCCGGCCTACATGGCCATGGGCGACCATCCCCACCCCTACGGCCTGATCATCGGCGGCCGTGACCTGGGCACGGATCAGCAGAGCTTCCTCTACTGCTCGGCATACGGGAACGGTTCGTTCATCGTACGTGGTTTCGGACCGGAGTCGTTCCAGCTCAATGGACGGCGGCCCGAGGCGCACGATGCCGTCAGCAAGGCCGCCGGACCTGATGAGCCCGTCGTGCAGCAGATCGCCATCCAGGTGACGAGCGAGACCGTCTCTTGCTCGATCAACGGGACCGTCGTGGCCAGCTACGACAAGGCGGAGGTGGTGGCGGACGGCCGTCTGCAGTCCACGGACGGCCACTACGGGATCCGCATGGGGCACAACACCGAGGCGAGAGTGACGGAGCTGTCCGTCTCGCACTGAGGACCCGACGGGCGAGTGCGGGGAAGCGACCGGGTCGGCTACCGCTCGCTTCCCCCCTCGGCCGCGTCCGGCCGAAGCTCCATCACGATCAGGGTAGAATCGCCGGTCTCGCGTCCGCCGGGTGAGGACGAGCGCGGGATCCTGACGAACCCCTCGCTCTCGTAGAGTCCCCTCCCGCGATCGTTGGAGGGGAAGACGTCCAGCCAGAGTCGTCCGGCCTTCCCGTCGCCAAAGATCGTGTCCCGAAGCCGTCGTAGGGCGGCGCGCCCGAAGCCACGTCCCCGCGGAGCAGTCACGATGCGGGTCAGCTCGATGGTCTCGGTCCCCACACCTCGTAAAATCATGAATCCCGCAGGCGACCCCGACGTCTCGTCCACCACCACCCAATGTGCCCACCCCGGATCCTCCACCGCGTCCCGGTGCTCGGTCTCCGACCAGGGAACGATGAAGGACCGGACGTCGGGATCGCCTTCGAGGGACCGAACCCAGGCGATTTCGTCGATCCTGGTGGGCCGAAGGGCCACCTTCGGCGCCTCGGCACGGCGATCCCGCGCCGTCCCCGACCTGGGTCGATGCGCCATCTCAGGTGCCCATGCAGACTTCGGCCGCGGCCCTGGGGACGAGCTCCTCGAAGACCTCGTCCCCGATGCCTTCCACGGCGTTGACCAGGATGCGGAAATCCTCCGCTCGGCTGCGGTGATTGATGATGCAGGCCCGCAGGGCGAACCGTCCGCCGATCACCGTCTGTGAGGGGACCGCGATCCCCCGCTCTTGGATCCGCATGAGCAGCTCCCTGTTGACGGCGTCGGAGGTCTCGCCGCTCATACCGTCTCGGTGATAGCGGAAGGCGACCACGTTCAAGGAGACGGGAGTCAGACGCACCACCCGGTCGGAGGCGTCGATGAGCTCACCGAGCTCGCGAGCCTGCCGTATGTTCTGCCGAACCAGGCGGCCAAATGTATCCAGGCCCTGCTCCTTGATGGTGAGCCAGACCTTGAGCGCCTTGAAGCCCTTGGACAGCTGGGGGCCGCGCAGGTTCGAGGAGTCGGGCTGCGCGCCGGTCCCACGCGGCAGCGGCTCCAGGTAGGACGCCCGGGTGGAGAACGCCCGTAGATGAGCGTTCCGGTCACGGATCAGAACGCCGCCGCCCTCATAGTTCGTGAACATCCACTTGTGGAAGTCGAACGCCACGGAATCGGCGTCTTGGATGCCCCGCACCAGTTGTGCCGTGTCTGGCGAGAGGGCGGCCATGGCACCGAAGGCTCCGTCCACGTGGAACCAGAGGCCCGCCTCCTGCGCCACCCGGTGGAGGGCGGGGAGATCGTCCACCGCGCCCGTGTTGATGGTGCCGGCCGTGCCCACCACGGCGAAGGGCGTGAGCCCCCGGTCGAGGTCCTCCCTCACCATGTGCCGCAGGGCGGCCACGTCCATGCGGAAGGACTCGTCCACGGGGACCACGCGCACACCGTCCGTTCCCACGCCCAGCAACTTCGCCGCCTTGAACATGGACGAATGGGTCTCCGCCGAGACGTAGAAGACGGGGCGGGAACTCGCCGCAGCCAGGCCGTCGGACCCCACGTCGAAGCCCACCCGGTCGTCGCGGGCCGCGGCAAGGGCCACCAGGTTCGCGACCGAGCCGCCGCTGGTCACGAACCCGGAGGCGTCCGCCGGGAAACCCAACGACTCCTTCATCCAGTCGATGACCTGCGCCTCCACCCGGGCCGCGGAGTCGTTGAAGATCCCCGTGACCGAGTTCATGGCGGCCGCGAACAGATCGCCCATCATCCCCGTCGGAGATCCCTGGCCGCCTGCCCACCCCCAGAATCGTGGATGAAGGTTGCCGGTGGGGTAGGGCAGCACCATCTCTGCGAACTCGCGGAAGGCTCTCTCCGTCCCGATGCCCGCGCGAGGTGCCGGCTCGAGAAAGCGTGCGTCCACGTCCGGGGGTATGGGCCGCCACGCCGGCAGGTGCCGAACGTCCCGCTGTAGGTCGATCATACGGTCGAGCATTCCGTGGGCGAGCTCGCGGAATCCTTCCCAATCCTGTGGATCCAGCGTCTCCTCACTTGCCGCCGCCGCTGCTGCGGCCGTCATCGAGGGAGGGGCGGGCGCCCCGTTTCCCTGGTTGGCGTGCGATCCCTGCCTCACGTCGTCCTCCGTCGCCAAAACGAGCCCCGCCGTGAATTGTACCGATACAATTATCACGCGGCTCGATAGGTGGGTCATCTTCCCTCCGCATCGGCTCCGAGAGGTGCTCCATCGACGAGTCATCCCACTCGGCCGATCCCTCTCTCCCGTGTTGCGAGGGACGCCCGGACGGTATTAGCCTTATTGTATCCCAGTCAAGGAGGATTGTAGGGTGACAATCTGGCGTCCCCATCTCGAAGACGGCGTTCTGCCGCGGTACATGGCCATCGCCGACGCCATCGCCCGGGACGTCCAGAAGGGGGTCCTCCAGGCGGGTCAGCGCTTGCCGACCCACCGCGAGATGGCTCGCCACCTGGGCGTCACCGTAGGGACCGTTTCGCGGGCGTACGCGGAAGCGAATCGCCGCGGCCTGACCGTTGGCGAGGTGGGGCGCGGCACCTTCGTCCAGGGCCCCAAGGGTATGGACGCCCTGCCGCTCCCGAGCGAAGTGATCGGTAGCCCGGCGGACGAGGGCGAGCTCGAGCTCGGCTTGGCCCTACCGTGGACATCGCCGGAGGGGGCGGACGGCGCAGAGCTTGCGGCGACGCTGGGGCGCCTGGCGGATAACGGCTGTACGGACGATCTCCTGGAGTATCAGCCGAACTCCGCCTCGCCCCGGCACCGTGCCGCGCTGGCGTCCTGGCTGGCCGGCCTGGGCGTCGGCACGCAGCCGGACCGGGTCCTCGCCACCTGCGGCAGCCAGCACGGGTTGCTCGTCACCCTGTCTGCCATCACCAGCCCGGGCGATGTGCTGCTCACGGGCGAGCTCACCTATCCCGGCATCAAGTCGCTGGCGCGGATGCTGGGCCTTCGCCTCCGGGGCGTCCCGATGGACCGGGAGGGCATCGTCCCAGAGGGGTTGGATCGCCTTGCCCAGGATACGTCCGCCCGGGCCCTGTACTGCATCCCCACCTTTCAGAATCCGACGTGCGGCACCATGTCCGAGGAGCGGCGTCTGGCCGTGGCAGAGATCGCCTGGGAGCGGGACCTCACGGTGATCGAGGACGACCTGTACGCAGCGTCGGCTCCAGCCGGGCTTCCCAAGCTGATCTCGCTGGCGCCCGAGCGCACTCTGTTCCTGACGTCCTTCTCCAAGGCCGCCACCTTCGGTCTCCGGGTAGGGGCCGTGGTGGCGCCCGCCGGGCTGACCGAGCGGCTGCGCTCCGGCGTCCGCGCGAGCCTGTGGATGCCGCCGCCCCTCATGCTCGAGATCGCGACCCGGTGGATCACCGACGGAACCCTGGAGCGGATGATCGCCCGCAAGGCCGCGGAGACCAGGGCTCGCCACGAACTCATGCAGGCCACCCTGGGGGGGTGCGCCGACCTGCACGCCCATCCTGGAGCGCTTCACGCCTGGCTGGTCCTGCCGGATCCGTGGCGGAGCGAGGACTTCGTGGCCAGTGCCCGGCAGCGGGGGGTTCGCGTGGCCGGGGCCGAAGCATTCGCCGTGGGGCGGGGGCGCGTGCCCCACGCGGTCCGGGTCTCGTCCGGGCCCGTCCGGAGCCGTGAGCGCTTTCAGGAAGCGCTGGACGCCCTGGCCGACCTGTTGGAGGGCGCCGTGGAGCCCTGCGCGGGCATACTCTGACATGGGAGCGGAACATGGGAGCGGACTGGATCGACCCCGTGGTGCTCGAGGGCAGGGTCGTGAGGCTGGAGCCCCTCGGCCGTGAGCACGTGGACGGCTTGTGGGAGGTGGGGCACGATCCGTCCATCTGGACCTGGATGCCGTGGCGCATGAAGAAACGCGCGGACATGGAGGCCGTGGTGATGCGCCAGGTGGAGATGGCGAAGGACGGGTCCGGTCAGGGGTTCGCCGTCTTTCACCGCGGCACCGGTCACGTGTGCGGCGCCACGGCATACCTGAACGTGGCGGCCGGCGAGAGACGGTTGGAGATCGGCGCCACGTGGCTCGGTCCGGCGTGGCAGCGGACCGGAGTCAACACGGACGCCAAGGCAACGCTGCTCACCCACGCCTTCGAGGTGCTGGCGGCCAACAGGGTCGAGTTCAAGACGGACGCGGCGAACCAACGCTCCCGCAGCGCCCTGCTCCGGATCGGCGCGGTGGAAGAGGGCACGCTCCGCCACCACATGGTGCGGCCTGACGGGGGCCGCAGGGACAGCGTCTACTACAGCGTCATCGCCGAGGAATGGCCGTTGGTCAAGGACAGGCTTCATGGCCTGCTCCGGCCCGGCGGGGCTGCCGCTGGGGAGTCCGTACGGTGATCCGCGCCGCGGAGCTCGCCCACCCCGCCCTCGCTCCGTCCGTCACGTCCATTGACGGACGGGGGTCTGCCCCCCAGCCTACCCGAGCCAGTCCCCGGCCCCGACCTGCGAGGCACCATGAAGCCACCCGAGCTCACCCTCGGTATCGAGGAGGAGTACCAGATCATCGATCCCGAGACTCGGGAACTCACATCCTACATCACCGAGATCCTCCAGCCCGACGGCTCGGTTTCCATTGCCGAGATCAAGCCTGAGCTGCACCAATCCGTCGTGGAAGTTGGTTCCAAAGCATGTAATACGCCAGTTGAGCTAAAGCAGGAGGTGATACGACTCCGCCGGCTCGTCATGGAGCTCGCCCGGAAGAGCGGCCTCGAGATCGCGGCGGCGGCGACCCACCCGTTCTCGTCATGGCAGACGCAGGAGATCACGCCCCTCGAGCGCTACCTCGGCGTGGCCGCGGATCTGCAGGATCTGGCCCGCAAGAACCTGATCTTCGGCACCCATGTGCACGTGGGGATCGAGGACAAGGAGTTCATGATCGACGCCATGAACGTGGCTCGCTACTTCATGCCCCACATCCTGTGCCTGACCACGAGCTCGCCCTTCTGGTTGGGCAGGAACACGGGTCTCAAGTCCTACCGCAGCGTGATCTGGCGCAACTTCCCCCGGACCGGCACGCCCCCGTACTTCCGGTCCTACAGCGACTACCAGTCCATCGAGGAAACGATGGTCAAGACGGGGGCCATCGAGGACGGCTCGAAGATCTGGTGGGACATCCGGCCCCACTGGAAATATCCTACCCTCGAGTTCCGATTCTGCGACATCTGCACCCGGGTGGACGAAGCCATCTGCATAGCGGCCATCTTCCAGGCCATCGTGGCGAAGCTGTGGAAGCTCAGGCGGGACAACATGACGTTCCGGGTGTACAGGTCGGAGCTCATCGATGAGAACAAGTGGCGCGCCGTCCGCTACGGCCTCGACGGTAACCTGCTGGACCTCGGCCAGCAGACGCAGAAGCCGGCCAGGGACCTGATCCGGGAGCTCATCGAGTGGTTTCTGGACGACGTCCTGGACGAGCTGGGGAGCCGGGACCAGGTGGAGTACGCCTTTCGCATCCTGGAAGAGGGCTCGAGCGCCGACCGACAGCTCGCTACGTTCGAGAGGACGGGCGACCTCAAGGACGTCGTCGATCAGTTGATGCGGGAGACCGCCGAAGGCATCGACCCGCCCGCACCCGCCGAGTGAAGGAGAGTTCCACAGAGATGCACCTCGTGCCGGTGATCGGAATCACCACACACAGCCTCCACGCGGTCACTGGGGTATCCGAAGGTCAGCCTCCGGGATTCGCGGTGGGCCAGGCCTACGTCCGGGCCCTGGGCGCAGCCGGTGCTCTCGCCTGGCCCATCCCGTTGATCCCCGAGGATCCGGAGATGCTGGGAAGTCTCGTGGGCCACATCGACGGCCTTCTGATCCCGGGAGGCACCGATCTGGATCCGCTCCACTACGGCGAGGACCCCCACCCCACGGTGGAAACGCCGGACGGCCCGCGGGACGTCACCGAGCTGGCGCTGATCCGCATGGCGCTGGACAAGGGTCTGCCTGTGCTCGGTATCTGCCGAGGCATGCAGACGCTCAACGTGGCGGCAGGCGGAACGCTCTACCAGCACGTCGCGGGAGACGTCAAGCACGACTATTACGACCGGTCCATTCCGCGGGATCACCTGGCGCACTCGGTTCATATGCAGGGTGACAGCCGGGTCTACCGGGTCGTGCGGACCGACGAGCTGCCGGTGAACAGCCTCCATCATCAGGCGGTCCGGACCCTCGGTGACGGCCTCGTGGCCACGGGCTTCGCGCCGGACGGTCTCGTGGAGGCGATGGAGATTCCGGAACATCCCTACGCCGTGGGCGTCCAGTGGCATCCCGAAGAGCTCGTGGGCAACGACGAGAGGATGCTGGGCCTGTTCGTGGACTTCGTGAAGGCGGCCATGGGCGAGCGAAGGATGATCTCCGTGGGGGGGAGCTAGCACCGCACCACGCTCCGAACCTGGAGCTGGAAGGGCCGTCGACCCCTTCAGTCGCCCCCGAAGCCGCTCTCGCCCGGAACGGGCGCCAGGCCCTGAACGGTGGCTTCGACAGCGCTTTCTTCCGCACGGTGACCGGGGCCCGTCTTCCCCACCAGCCGGTCCAGCAGGATCACCGGAATCAGCCCCGTGAGAATCACCAGCAACGCGGGCACGGCGGACTGGGCCACGCGCTCGTCACTGGCCAGCTGGAAAGCGCTCGTGGCCAGGGTGTCGAAGTTGAACGGCCGCAGGATCAGCGTGAGCGGTAGCTCCTTCAGCACGTCTACGAACACGAGGAGCGCCGCCGAGGCCAACACACCCTTCAACAGTGGGATATCCACGCGCAGCAGCGTGCGCAGGGGTGACAGTCCCAAGGAGCGGGAGCACTCGTCGAGATTGCCGCACACGCGCCGGAATCCGGATTCGATGGGGCTCAACGAGACGGCCAGGAAGCGGACCACGTAGGCGAACACGAGCGCCGCCAGGCCGCCGGTCAGCAGGAGCCCCGTGCCGGTTCCGAAGACCGCCTCGGCCAAGCCGTCGATACGGCGGTCCAGCCAGACGAACGGTACGAGCACACCCACCGCGATGACGGCGCCCGGAATCGAGTAGCCCAGGACGGCCAGCCGCGAGGCCACGATGAGCAAGGGCGCCGGGCTCAGACGGGCTGCGTACGCCACGACCAACGCCACCAAGACCGCGAGCGCCGCGGCGGCCAGAGCGAGACCGAACGAATGCATGGCCATCGACGCGAAGCCCCAGTCCAGGAGGCTCGGCGCCGCGGCCACGGACCACGCGGTGAGTTGAGCCACCGGAATCACGAAGCCGAAGGCCATGGGGATGACGCAGACCGCGAGAGCGGCCACGGCCCGCCATCCGCGAAGCAGATACCGGGGAGCGGGTCGCTGGACCCGCGCACCGTCGTCGAAGCGGGCTCTGCCGCGCTGGCCACGTTCCACGAGAATCAGTGAGAAGACGAAGAGGAGCAGGCAGCCGGCGAGCCGGAGCGCGGCGTCCGGATCGTCCAGCGGAAACCAGGCCCTGAAGATCCCCGTCGTGAACGTCGGGATCCCGTAGTACTTCACCGCTCCGTACTCATTGAGCACTTCCATGAGGACCAGCGTCGAGCCGGCCACGACGGCGGGTCGGGCCAGCGGCAGGGCCACCTGGAAGAACGTCTGCCAAGGCGAGCGTCCCAGGATCCGAGCCGTCTCCAGGATGCTCCCCGATTGCTTGGCGAACGAGGCACGAGTGATGACGTAGGTGTAGGGGAACAGCACGAGGCTCAGGACCACGGCCGCACCGGGCAGGGTCATGATGTGCGTCTGGAAATTGGGTGGTGTCGGGCTGGGCCAGATCGATGCCGTGAGTTCGTAGAGCGGGCTGCCGTAGGCCAGCAGCTCGGCGTAGGTGATACCGGCGATGTAGGTCGGAATGGCCAGTGGCAGGATCAGCCCCCACTCGAAGATCCGCCGACCGGGGAAGCTACACATGGCGACCAGCCAAGCCGCCGACACGCCCATTAGGAGGGTGAGGGCACCCACGAGGACCATCAACGCGGCGGAGTTGAGGAGATAGTCCGCGAGCACGGTCGAGGCGATGTGCTGCCAGGTGTCGCTCGACGGACCCAGCACGCCGACGAATACCGCCGCGAGTGGGATGGTGGTCAGGAGCACCAGGACGAGGGCCGCCACGGTCCAGGTAGAGAGGCCGGCCCGGAACAGCGCTCGGGATTGACGCGCCAGCAGGCGCAGCCCGTCCCAGCCTTGGCGGACCCGGCGCGTCGAAGGCATCACGGCCGCGCTCCCAGGGCGGAACAGGAACGGGTGGAGCCCGGGAGGGCCCCACCCGTCGAGGTCTCGGGAAGGCGTCGGATCATCGATCCGTACGACCGAACCCGGGTCCTACCGCCAACCGGCCCGGTCGAAGATCATGACGGCGTCGCGGTTCAACTCGCCCAGCCTGGCAAGGCTCAACCCGTCCGCCGCGAAGTCGCCCCAGGCCGCGAGCGCCTCCGCTGCGGGCACGCGGGGGTTGACGGGGTACTCGAAGTTGGCTTCTGCATAGACGCCCTGGGCCTCTTCGCCGGTCAGGAACTCGATCAATCGCAGGGCATTGGCGCGGTTCGGCGCATGAGCCGTAACGCCGGCTCCGCTGACGTTCACATGGGCGCCTCGCCCGTCCTGGTTCGGAAAGAACACCCCCATCTGGCTGGCGATCTCCCGGTCCGCCTGGTCCTCCCCGTTTTGCATGCGACCGAAGTAGTACGTGTTCACGACGGCGACGTCTCCCTCGCCAGCCGCGATGGCCCGAATCTGATCGCGATCCCCACCGCGGGGCTCCCGGGCCATGTTCGCGACGACGCCGGCGGCCCATTCGGTGCACAGCTCGTCGCCATGTGCAGCGATCATGGAGGCCAGCAGCGACTGATTGTAGATGTTCTCGGAGCTGCGCATGAGCACGCGGCCGCGCCACCTGGGGTCCGCGAGATCCTCGTAGGTGGAGAGCTCCTCGGGGGACACCCGGTCTTTGTGGTACACGATGACTCGGGCGCGCTGTGTGAGGCCGAACCAGTGTCCCTCGGGCTCCCTCAGATTCTCTGGGACGTTGGCCTCCAGCACCTCGCTCGTGACGGACTGAAGGAGTCCCCTCGCCTGCGCACGAGAGAGGCGACCGGCGTCCACGGTGACCAAGACGTCGGCCGGTGAGTCGGCGCCCTCGTTTTCCAGACGCGTGATGAGCTCGTCGGCCGAGGCGGTCTGGACGTTGACGCGGATGCCCGTGAGCTCGGTGAACCGTGAGAAGAGCCGCTCGTCGACGTCGTAGTGGCGGTGACTGTAGACGTTGACCTCGCCTCCGTCCGCGGCGACGTCCTCGGAGCCCGTCCCTTCCGGCGAACCCGCCTCCCCGCCACAGGCGGCGAAGGACAGTACGAACGCGAAAACGACCATCATGCGAATCTTCATGCGGCGAAGCGCTCCATCTCGGTTTTGGCGGGGGCCGGGAGCGGGGTTGCGAGCCGGCACGCGCCGATCTGGCTAGATGAGAATCAGTCTCAACTGATGCGGACAAGTATGACCGAGGGCAGCCGGAGACGCAATGCCCCCCGGATCCTTGCCGCGCCGATGGCCCCCGCCTAGCTTCCGGCCGGCCTGCGCCGGGACGCGCGGTGCCCCCCTTGCCCGGCTCGGTGCCGGGACCCGTTACGTTCTCGACAATCCCAGCTAACAGGCGGAGCCAGGAATGGCCGAATACACCCACATTTCGATCCCCGAGAGCGGGGATCCCATCACCTCGGGGGACGGCGTCCTTCGGGTCCCCGATCGACCCATCATCCCTTTCATCGAGGGCGACGGGATCGGCCCCGACATCTGGCGCGCCACCCAGCGCGTCGTGGACGCGGCCATCGCAAAGGCGTACGAAGGCGCCCGCGCGATCGCCTGGATGGAGATTCTGGCCGGCGAGAAGGCGAACGAGCGCACCGGTGAGTGGCTCCCCGAGGAGACGTTCCGGGCGCTGACCGAGTTCAAGGTGGGCATCAAAGGACCGCTCACCACTCCGGTGGGGGGCGGCATCCGCTCGCTCAACGTCACGCTGCGGCAGGTATTGGACCTCTATTCCTGCATTCGCCCGGTCCGATACATCCCCGGCGTGCCGTCGCCCATGCGCGAGCCCGAGAAACTCGACGTCGTGATCTTCCGCGAGAACACGGAGGACGTGTACGCCGGGATCGAATGGGCCTCCGGCACCGCCGAGGCGGAGAGGGTGCGGGGCTTCCTCACCACCGAAATGGGCGCGAACATCCGTGAGGGATCGGGGATCGGCATCAAGCCCATCAGTCCCTTCGGGACCAAGCGCCACGTCGCCGCGGCCATTCGTTATGCCGTCGATCGCGGTCGGCGCTCGGTGACGCTGGTTCACAAGGGCAACATCATGAAGTTCACCGAGGGGGCTTTCAGGGACTGGGGCTACGAGGTCGCCGCGGAGCGGTTCGCCGATCGCACGATCCCGGAGTCGGCGATCTGGGAGGGCGCCGATCCAGCGGGCAAGATCGTGGTCAACGATCGCATCGCCGATGCTATGTTCCAGCAGGTGCTGCTCCGGCCGGACGAGTACGACGTGATCGTGACGCCGAACCTCAACGGTGACTACTTGTCCGACGCCTGCGCGGCCCAGGTCGGTGGACTCGGCATGGCCCCGGGCGCCAACGTCGGTGACGAAGTGGCCCTGTTCGAGGCGACGCACGGCACGGCGCCCAAGTACGCGGGCCAGGACAAGGTGAATCCGGGCTCCCTGATCCTCTCGGCCGTGATGATGCTGGAGCACCTGGGTTGGAACGAGGCGGCCGACGCGGTCAACCGGGGATTGGAGGGCGCGATCGCGGCCAAGACGGTCACCTATGACCTGGAGCGCCAGATGGACGGGGCTCGCAAGGTGTCCACCTCCGAGTTCGGGGAAGCCGTTGTCGGCAACATGTGATCTTCCGCGCCTTCGCCCGGCGCCGTAACCAGCCATGCCACTGCGATGACGACATGACCGTTTCGTTCGTTTCAGCCGAGCCCTCGGCTCACCCGACTCCGCTGTTGGCCGTTCCGGTATTCCAGGACGCGAGCCTCTCGGACGCCGCCGCCGCCCTGGACGCCACGCTGGGGAACGCGCTGAGCCGTGCAGCCCAGCAGGGCGATCTGGACGGACGGCCCGATCAATCCCTCCTGGTCTACGGCGAGGGTGGCGAAGGACCGACGCGTGTGCTGGCATTGGGCATCGGTCGGAAGGAGTCGTTGGACGCCGAAACGGTTCGGCGGTATGCGGCTCGAGCCGTGCGGGGGGCCGAAGGCCGGTCCCTCTCCGAGCTCTCCGTCCTCCTGGACGATGGCGGCGTCCTCGATCCGCAGGTCATGGCCCAGGCGGCCGCGGAGGGGGCCGCCCTGGCCGCTTGGAGCTTCCGCGAGCTGAAGACCGACGTCGGACGCAAGGAGGACGAGCCGCCCGTCGTGCAGGTGGACTCGGTGTCGATGCTGGGCACCGCCGACGCGGAGGCCCTGGCACGGGGCGTCGCGGCCGGTGTGGCGACGGCCCGGGGGCAGAACTTCGCGCGTTCGCTCCAATCGCGCCCCGGGAACGTGGCTACGCCGGCCCACCTGGCCAGCGAGGCCCAGCGCATGGCGGCCGAGGTCGGGCTCGGCGTCCGGGTCTTGGACCGAGCGGCCCTGGAAGCCGAGAACATGCACGCGTTGCTGGCGGTGAGCGCCGGCTCGGTCCAGGAGCCGCGGTTGATCATCCTCGAGCATGCGGGGGGCGAGGAGGGCGACGCACCCCTCGTTCTGGTGGGGAAGGGCCTCACCTTCGACGCGGGCGGCATCTCCATCAAGCCCGCCAAGGGCATGGAGGACATGAAGTTCGACATGTCGGGCGGAGCCGCGGTCATCGGCGCCATGCGGGCTATCGCCGACTTGGACGTGCCGTTGAACGTCGTGGGGATCGTCCCGTCCTCGGAGAACCTCCCGTCGGGCAGCGCCCTGAAGCCCGGAGACGTGATCCGCACCCGGGAAGGGAAGACGGTCGAGGTGATCAACACCGACGCGGAGGGCCGCCTGATCCTGGCGGACGCACTTTCCTTCGCCCAGACGCTCGGGCCGGCGGCGGTCGTGGATTGCGCCACGCTCACGGGTTCCTGCGTGATCGCGCTGGGCCATGCGGCATCCGGTCTCATGGGCACGGACCAGGAGCTCATGGACGAGCTCCGCGACGCCGGGGATCGGTCGGGCGAGCGCTGCTGGCAGCTTCCGCTACTCGACGACTATCGGAAGCAGCTCGAGTCGACGACGGCGGACTTCATGAACGTGGGAGGGCGCCCGGCCGGGACGATCACTGCAGCCTGGTTCCTGAGCGAGTTCGTGGGCGACGTGCCGTGGGCGCACCTGGACGTGGCGGGGACGGCGTACGGCGATGGCGACAAGCCCTACCACCGCAAGGGTGGGTACGGGGTTCCTGCTCGCCTCCTCATCGAATGGGTGAGGAGCCGGGCTCGGTGAGACGCACGTCGGGGCGCGCCGTCGGCCCCGGTTCTCCCCCGGCGCCTCGGGTCTTCCGGACCTGGGCGCCGGCTTTCGTTCTGACGTGCCTCGCCCTGGCCGTGTCCGCGCTGGGGATCGCGCCGGCTGGAGCCCAGGAGCCGCCTGACACGGTACCTCCGCGGGCGGACACGGTCGGAGTCGCGCCCGACTCGGCGGCAGTTCCGGATTCCCTGCAGGCGGCGCCCGACTCGGCGGCCGTCCCGGATTCGCTGCAGGCCAGTCCCGACACGGCGACCGCGGCCGACTCGCTGCAGACCTCTCCGGATCAGACCGTACCCGACTCCCTGCAGGCTCTGCCGGATTCGTTGGCGCAGGTCGTCGATACGGCGGCCGTGGACTTCGACACCATTCCGCTGCCCCTGATGCCGTCCGCCGTCCGCGGGGAGGCCTTGGAGTGGACCAACGAGATCTGGGAATGGGACCGAGAGGCCCTGCGGGGTACCCGGGCCATGGAGATGGGAGAGCTGCTGAGCCTGGTCCCTGGGGCGGTCCCGCTCCGAGGCGGTGACTACGGGATGCCCCGATCCGTCTCGGCGTTCGCCGCCGGAGCTGGGCGGATACGCTTGTTCTGGGACGGGTTCGAAATGGTGCCCCTCGAAGGTGGCGTGGTCGACCTCGCCCGGGTGAGCCTGGCTGGCGTGGAGCGGGTACGCGTCGAGCGCACCCTGGGTGAGCTGAGGGTGGAGGTGTGGAGCATCGAGCAAAGCGATCCCCGGCCGTACACCGTCATCGAGACGGGAACGGGCGACCTGCGCACGAACCAGTTCCGAGCGACGTTCGGACACCCTCGGGTTCTCGGGGGCAAGCTGTATGTGGCGATCGACCGCCTGGACACGCAGGGCACGGAGGCGAGGGAGCCGGGCACCAGCGCGGGGTTCTGGGCGAGTTACACCTTCGAGCCGAGCGAGACCTGGGGCATTCGGGCCGAGTTCCGACGCATGAGCTCGCAGCGAGACACCATCTATTTGCCAGGGAAGGTCGGCCGCTCGGACTGGGTGATCCGGGGCCGCGCCGAGCTCTGGCAGGACGTTGTGGCCGACGCTTTCGTCGGACGGTCCTGGATCGGCAAGTCGAGCGACGACAGCCTGGTGGCCTTCGCCGAGCCTTCGCGGGCCCAGTACGGAGCACGACTGGGCGTGGAGAAGCCTGCCTTCTGGGGCAGCGCATCCGCACGGATCCAGAGTGGGGAGGGGATCCCGGGGTCGGTCTTGGAGCTGCGCGCGGGACTTCGCTCACCGCAGGCGGGGGGCATTGCGGGGGCTCTGGCCAGGGAAGGGTGGGACGGGGCGTCGGCCACCGCAGTGCAGGCCCGGGCATGGACGCGGTCCCTCCTGGGCTTCTCGCTGTTCGGGAGCCTGGAGAGCGGCAAGCGCGGCGTGCCCTGGGTTCCCGCTGCTCCCCCCTTGCCGACGCCGCCCGACACGACGGCGCCGCCCATGGACACGACCGTCACGCCGCCGATGGACACGCTCCCGCCTCCGGAGCCCCGCGAGCCGCGCTTCACCGATCGCTCGACGCTGCGGTTCGGCGTTCGCTTCCAGTGGCGAGGGCTCTGGCTCTCCGGAGCCCGACTGTCCGTCGAGGCGGATTCGCTGCATCCCCTGGGGCTCCCGACGGACCGGGCTGGCCTGGTCGTTCCCGGTGGCACGCGGAAAGGCTTCGAGGTCGCGGGCAACCTTCCCCTGATCCTCCGTGGACTCGCCCTGCGCGGGAACTACCAGTGGTGGGACGAAGAGCCGGCCATGCGCTACCTGCCGCTCCAGAGCTGGCAGGCCGAGCTCGCGTTCGAGCGAACGTTACTCCAGTCAGGCAACCTGGAGATCCTGGCGAGCGTCGGGGCCCAGGGCCGGGACCCCATGCTGCTGCCGCTGCTCTCGAGCGAGTCGACCCCTGAGGAGCAGGTCTTCGAGGTGTCGCCCTGGTACCAGTCCTGGTACGCGCGGCTTCAGATCCGAGTCATGACCTTCCGCATCTACGTGACCGCCGAAAACCTCGTGCGGAAGCCCGACAACCAGGATTACCTCGGCCGCCTCTTCCCCATAGCGCGGATCATGTACGGCGTTCGCTGGACGCTTTGGAACTGATCCATGGGCCCGTTAGCTTGCTTGGCCACACCGACACCGGAGCGCGCATGATCCGCAGCATGACGGGGTATGGCGAAGCCGAGAGGGAAATCGAGGCCGGGCGGGTCAGGGTCGAGATCAAGACCCTCAACCACCGTTTCCTCAACACGCACCTGCGCACCCCGCCCGGGTTGGACCGGCACGAGCCCCAGATGCAGAAGTGGATCCGGCCGTTCTTGGCCCGCGGACACGTGAACGTCTCGGTCACGATCGAGCGGGACGGTTCCCAGACGGCCGAGCGCCTGCCGGAGCTGGACCTCGAGCGGGCGCGGCGGTACCGGGAGCTGCTGGATACCCTCGGGAGCGAGCTGGGTATCCCGGGGGAGGTCACCCTCGACGGCGTGGCGCGGTTCGGAGATCTGTTCCGGGCACCCGAGCCCCAGCGGCGCTTCGACGTCGACGCCGATGTCCTCCAGGCCGTGACCGAGCAGGCGGCCCGGGACGTGCGCGCCATGCGCGAGGCCGAGGGACAGCGGCTGGAGGTCGACCTGCGAGGGCGCATCGACGCCATGGCCGGGCACCTGGACCAGATCGAGGCGCGTGCGCCCGAGCGTCTGGTCTCCGAGCGGGAGCGCTTGAGGGCGGCCATCCGGGAGCTCGCCGATCGGGACGACGTCGACGAGGAGCGGCTGGCCCGGGAGTTGGCGTACCTGGCCGACAAGTGGGACATCAGCGAGGAGCTCGTCCGGTTCCGGTCCCACATCGAGCTCTTTCTGGAGGCGCTCGCAGAGCCCTCCGACGAGGGCGTGGGCAAGCGACTCGGCTTCATTGCCCAGGAGATGCACCGCGAAGCCAACACCATCGGCTCCAAGGCCAACGATACGGAGATCGGCCGGGCGGTGGTCGGCGTGAAGGAGGAGCTCGAGCGGTTGCGGGAGCAGCTGGAGAACGTGGAATGACGTCGCTGCCCCACGTGCCGTGCCCCGTCGTGCTCGCCGCCCCGAGCGGCACGGGAAAGACCAGCATCGCCCGGGCCCTCGTGAGCGGGTGGGACCACTACGTCTTCTCGGTGTCCGCGACGACGCGCCCGCCTCGGCGGGGCGAGCGGGACGGAGAGCATTACCACTTCGTGTCGGGGGCGGAGTTCCAGGACCTGATCGACCGAAGCGAGCTGGTGGAGTGGGCCGAAGTGCACGGCCACCTCTACGGGACGCCAAAAACCGCCATCGAAGGGCCCATCGGCAGAGGCCGGCACGTGGTCCTGGACATCGACGTGCAAGGCGCCCGGCAGGTTCGGGAGCGGGTCCCGGGGGCGGTCCTGATCTTCGTGTTTCCGCCCACCGCCCGGGACCTCGTGGCGCGCCTGACGGGGCGGGGCACCGAGCACGCGGACGACGTCCGGCGCCGGCTGACCAACGCCCGGGCGGAATTGAGCGCGGCCGAAGACTTCGACTACGTGGTGGTCAACGACGACCTGAGCGAGGCGGTCGCGGCGGTCCGGGCCATCGTATCCGCCGAGGTGCACCGGCCGGGCCGGGCCGCCGACCTGACCTTCACGGTCGAGCGGCTGAAGGCCGAGATCGACGAGGAGCTGGCGGCGCG
>JBDHLD010000189.1:0-4669 GCA_039586035.1 Gemmatimonadota bacterium
AGTCGTGAAGTCACGGCGCCGCGGCCCGCCTCACGCCGCCGCCGAGCCAGCGGTGAGCCCTCTTCCCAGCACCGCCCCCACCACCGCCCCGGCCGCACCGACCATGACCAGGGTTATGAACGGTTCTATGAGCGTGAGCTCCAGGGTCCAGAGGTTGGTGGTGCCGTACTGAGACAGGTCGTAGCTCGCGGCCATCAGAAAGCCGAGCGTCGCCCCGGTTGCGGCCCCACTCCACGCCGACGTTGCGCCCCTCCATGAGATGACCAGCGCGAGGAGCACTCCGAACGGGACATGGGCGAGTCCGACCCAGAATAGCTCTGGAGGGCTCTTCATGACGTCGGTCGCCGCGTCCAGGTTGGCTTCGAAGAGGCTCGCGAAGACCACCCCGTAGAGCAGACCTCCGAACAGAGCGATCGACACCATTCCGGCCAAGGCGGCCTGGACAAACCTCCAACGCATCTCCCTACTCCCTGTCATCGAACTTTGGCGCGCGCGGCCTTACGATCGGAAAATGGGGGACCGATCATTGGCGCTGCCTCGATTGATCTTCGCCAGGCAGGTAGGCCACGATAGGTTCCGGAGGAGCCGGTACAGTGAATGCTAGGCAGGGACCGGGGCCGTTATCCAGCAAACTCTTGTTTCCAAGTCCTCTGCGCGGACGAGCTAGAGAGCCACACCCGGACCGTGGCGGCGCCCCCGCGCCGTCTTATCTTGGTGGCCCCCCCTGAATCACGCGGTGCCCTGCGTGGCCAGTCGACCGTCGACTCTGAAGCCCGCCAGGCCAGTAAGGACGATCCGACGCTAGCCGGACGCAGCGGTGCGCACGTCAGGAGACCGACCCATGCCCGAGATCGAGCCCTCTGCGCCCACTCCGCGCCCCCCATACCTCTACAAGTACCTGACGGCCCCGCGCGTGGACGTCCTGGTGAACGCCCGCATCCGCTTCACCCAGCCCAGTCAGCTCAATGACCCGTTCGAGCACGCGGCCAAGCTCGACGGGATCGTCCCTGCCCAGGGTCCCATTCAGACCGCCGCCCCGGGCACGTTGGGCGAGCTGATCGGCCAACTCTTCGGTCACGCCCTGCGGTTCGGAGTCGGCGCCGCCGAGGGGGCCGTGCGTTCGGGCTATAGCGACAGCCACGGAGCCCTCAGCCTGACCGCGCACACCGACAGCCTGCTCATGTGGGCCCACTACGCCGCGGAGCACCGGGGGTTCGTCATCGAGTTCGACACGTCGCACCCGTTCTTCGACCGTGGATCGGGAAGCGACAAGCCCGAGGGCCTATATCCGGTGCGATACACGGATGAACGACCCGTCCTGTCGCTTTCCGAATACTACAGAGCCGTGCTCTACAAGAGCCCGGACTGGGCGTACGAGGACGAGTGGCGGCTGCTTCTACCGCTTGCCGAAGCCGCGAACTCGGACTTCACCGATGCCCAGGGCGAGCCGGTGCACCTGTTCGAATTCCCTCCCCAGAGCGTTTCCAGCGTCATCGTGGGCTGTCGAGCGCCCGAGGCGCTGGCCGACGAGTTGGCGGACCTGCTCCTCTCCGACCCTCGCTACGCGCACACGAAGCTGCTGGTGGCGGATGAGGATCCCGACCGCTACGCCCTTCGGATCGGGGGCCAGGGTCGCATACACTTCCTTCGTGCCCTGCGGCTTGCCAAGCAAGAAGATGAAGCGGGGATGTTCGGGGAACTCGATCTTGCACTTTCTGCCGAGCCCGAGAACGCGTACTACGCATACGTGAGGGGGATGACCCGGCTCGCCGGAAAGGACACGGAGGGGGCTCGGGCCGACCTGGAGCACTCGGTGGAGATCAACCCGCTCGCCGCGAACACCTGGATCGGGCTGTATATGCTGGCCTTGGAAGAGAAGGATGTGGAGGCGGCTCGAACGGCTCTCGATCGAGCCATCGAAGTGGATCGCGACAACCCGTCCCCCTACCAGCTCAGGGCCGACCTCGCTTTCGATTCCGGGAACTACGCCGAGGCCATCAGGGACGCCACGCGCGTGCTGGAGCTGAAGCCCGACGACCTGGTGGCGGTGTGGTGCCGGGCCAGCGCGTACGCCAAGTCAGGGGACTGGGACGCGGCCCTGGTGGACACCGACCGCGCCATCGAGCTGGATCCAGAGGAAGCGAAGTTCAAGCAGGCCCGGGCGTGGCTCGAGACCAGGGTGCAGTAGATCGTTCCAGGGAACGAGTGCAGCCCTTATCACGACGCTGCAAACGCGGCGATGGCGATTCCAAGGGCGAGTGCGCCGAGCACGGACGCGAGCAGGCCAGGTCCCCGACCCACCTTGCCTCCAAACAGGACAACGGTCTCGGAATAGTGGTCAACCGGGCGACCCTGGTGCCAGAAGTCTTGAAAGCGAATGGTCTCGAGGCGTGCGGACAGGCCGAACCAGTCCTTGTAGAGCACGGTGACGTCACCCACCAAGCTCGGCACGGTCATTGGGACGTTCATCTCGCCGGCAATCGGGCTGCCGAGACCGATGTCGATCACCCAGCCCCGCTCGAGGAATCTTCGGTATCGCGCCTGCACCCCGACGGACAGACCGTCGTGCGCCATCGCGTACGCCGATAGCCCGAGGGCGGACCGCTCCCCGACGCTACGCGCCGCCCCGAGATTGGTGCCGAGGCGATATCCAGAGATGGCTGGCTCCACGGCGCTTCCCAACTGGAAGTACCCGAAGAACTCCGTGAGCCATCTCGTCCCACACCACTCGGGGTCGTCCCGGCCCCGGCAGATCACGGGCGTCGCTTCCTGGTCGTCGCGCACGGACGGCACGGCCATCACATCCCGCTCCTGGGCCAGTAGCGGCGATACCGCCAACAGCAGTGCTGGGGCAGTCCACCGTGCTGTCATGGCGCTCCTCCTTGCGGCTGGAGGACGCTGATCTCCTGGCTCCCCCCCTCGGGACGAGCCGAACTCTGGAGGCACCGCGCAGGCCATCGGCTTCACGCATCGGCCGACGGGGAACGGCTGGTACGCACCGGTGCACACTCAGCGTAGCGGCATGGGCCACCGGTGTCTGTAAGGAAACGGCTGAGGCGACGTTCCCGTATTCTGTCGCGCTCCTGCGCTCCCCGCCTCAGTCGAGAGGCAAATGGCACCGCGCAGCTTCGTGACCGTGCTCGAGGACCAACTCGGGTCTCCAGCGGAACTTCTCGAGCAGGGGGTTGTCCTTCCCCTCGACGGCATCGGCGGTGAGGCCGCCCAGCACCGGGGCGAACTTGAAACCGTGACCGCTCCCCCCGCTGGCCACCGAGAGGCCTTGGAGGTCGGGATCACGAGCGATCCAGAGGTCCTCGTCCTGCGTGTCTGCATAGAGACAGAGACGCGTGTACTCGATTGGAGCCTGGACGAGGGCCGGAAAGGTCTGGGCCAGAAACGCCCGTAGTCGCCCTTCATCTTCCTCGGTCACTGCTCGGGACGCGTCGGGATCGATCGGCCTGCCGAGCCCGTGGTTCGCCACCTTCACGACCCCCTCCCGGCTCAGCGGAAAGCCGTAGTACCCCGTGCGGGCCACGTCTGCCGTGAAGACCGGAAACCGCTCGGCCTTGAACAGCTCCGGGTCCGACGGCCGGAGGTGGAAGACCGCGTGTCCCGTGGCTCTGATGGAACTCGCCAGGCCCGGAATCAACTTGTTCGTCCAGGCGCCCGCTGCCAGCACCACTGCGTCGGCTTCCACCGTTGAGCCGTCGTCGCAGCGAACGCCGCCAACCCGACCGCCCCGTTCCAATAGCCCGCCGACGCGAGTAGTGGGGCGGAGCTCCACGCCATCGCGTTGGGCTCTGCGCAGCAGCGCTTCCACGACCCGACCGCTCTCGGCGTAGCCGCCTCGAGCGTGGTAGAAGCCGTCGACGTAGCGCCCGCTGTTCCAGGCTGGGAACCGCTCCGCGAGAGCCGCTCGGTCCAGCCGATCCGGGCGGTGCGCCCGTTTCAACAGCATTCGCCAGCTCTCGAATTCGTAGCCGCCGTCCGTCATGGGATCGCGGCACACCATCAGCACCCCGGTCTCGTGGTAAAGCGGCTCGAGACCCTCGGCGGCCCACTCCTCGTTCCAGGCCAGCCATCCGCGTCGGGCCTGTTCCATGAGGGCCATGTAGGCCTCGTCCGACCCGTATTCCATACGGACGACCTTGCTGATGTCGGTGCTGGCGGCGAGCGGATGGGGAAGCGGCCCGGGGTCCATCAGCACCACTCGATGCCCCCGCGACCGCAACTCGAGCGCGGCGGTGACCCCGAAGATGCCGGCACCGACCACGGCGACGATCATCTCGCTTGCGCTCGCGTGCTCGTCCCCGACCTTGGTCTCTGGCACGGGCGGTGAAGACGCGATGGCATCTAGTCTCCTGGGTCAGCTCGAGTGATCCGCGCGAAGAAGGTAGGGGTCGCTCGAACTCCGTGGAAGGCGGGGATCGTTGGGCCGGCGGCGGCTCGGGGACGGACCCTGTCAGCCTTGGTCCCCGCGCCATACGTTGCCGACGCGATCGAGCATCCTACGCGACGAATTCGGCCTCTTCCGGAATCTTCTGGAGGCGGAGCACCTGAAGACGCGCGTCGATGCGCAACTGCCTACCGTCGCAGAACCGGCCGCAGACGCCCAGGACCGTGTGCTCCGTACGAGGGCTTGACCGGCCGTTCGCGACTCGTACAGAAG
>JBDHLD010000190.1:0-4554 GCA_039586035.1 Gemmatimonadota bacterium
CGGCCCGGAACGCCCGCGTGCTGCTGCTGGTCACGACGACCGACAGCTTCGACGCGGATGTGAGGCTCCGCCGTCAGGTAGAAGCCCTGCCCGGCATCGAGGCGTTGCTCCTCACGTTCGGCGAGATCGACCCGGAAACCAAGCTTCGAGACCCATCCCCGCGGAGAGGCGGCCGACGGCGGCCGCCTCTCGGCGGCAGGCGCCGTCCCGGCTCGCCTCTTCCACTCGCCGACTCGAGCCCGGCGAGGAAGCCCCAATGACCGCCTTGGACCGAAGGGAGTTCCTTCGGCGCTCGGCCTTCGCTTCGGCTGCGGCGGCGGCAGCCTCCATGGTGCCGGGAGTGGCGTTCGGGTTGGATTGGCTCGATGGTCAGGAGGGCGTGTCCTGGCTCAAGGCGCCGTGTCGCTTCTGCGGCACCGGCTGCGGCTTGCTGATCGGCATCTCGGAGGGCCGCGCCGTCGGAGTGCGCGGCGACCCCGACTCCCCGGTCAACCGCGGACTCTGCTGCGTCAAGGGTTACCACTCCGTACAGGCCCTCTACGGGAGCGATCGCATCCGGCGCGCCCAGATTCGAAGGAACGGCCGTCTGGTCGACGTGCCCCTCTCCGAGGCTCTGGACCTCGTGGCTCAGAGACTGGCGGCGACGGTTGAAGAGCACGGCAAGGACGCCGTCGCCATGTACGGATCGGGGCAGTGGACGATCCCCGATGCGTACGCGGCCGTGAAGCTCTTCAAGGGCGGTATCGGCACCAACAACGTGGAGGCGAACGCCCGACTGTGCATGGCCAGCGCGGTCACCGGCTTCATGTCCTCGTTCGGGGCCGACGAGCCCATGGGCTGCTACGAGGACATCGACCACGCCGATGTCTTCGTGCTGTGGGGCAACAACATGGCCGAGACGCATCCCATCCTGTTCTCGCGCATGCTGGAGCGTCGCCGCACCGACCCGGACGTCCGCATCGTCGACCTGGCCACGCGTACCACGCGCACCAGCTACGCCTCGGACCGGAGCGTGCTTTTCAATCCCCAGAGCGACCTGGCGCTCGCCAACGCGATCTGCCACGAGATCATCCGGAGTGGCTGGGTCCGGGAAGACTTCGTCCGAAGCCACGTGGCGTTCAAGTCGGGCCGGACGGACCTGGGCTACGGGCTGGACGGCGGCAGTGCCGTCGCGGGCGAAGCAGCGGAGAGCCTCGAGGCGCTGCTCGGTTCGGCCGATGTCTTCGAAGCGGACCGGGGTCGATACGAAGCGTTTCTCGAGGACTACACGCCCGACAGGGTGGCAGAGCTCACCGGCGTGCCCGCAGACGAGATCCGCTATCTGGCCTCACTCTACGGTGACCCTGCGAAGAGGGTCGTCTCGTTCTGGTGCATGGGGGTGAACCAGCACGTGCGCGGCACCTGGATGAACAACCTGATTTACAACATCCATCTGCTGGTGGGGAAGATATCGGAGCCGGGCAATGGCCCCTTCTCGCTGACGGGCCAACCCAGTGCCTGCGGGTCCGTACGGGAAGTCGGAGCGCTCACCCACAAGCTCCCCCGTGGCACCGTCGGCAGCGAGGCCGCCCGAGCACTGGCCGCGGAGATCTGGCAGGTCCCGACGGAGCGGATCCCGGAGGACCCCACCTACGACACGGTGGAGATGTTCCGCGCCCTGAACCGGGGCGACATCCGGTTCATGTGGATCCAGGCCACGAATCCCATGGTCTCTTTGCCGAATCGCGACCGGTATGGTGAGGGGGCCGCGAGGGCCGACCAATTCATCGTCGTCTCCGACGTGTACCCGACACCCACGACGGACGTCGCGGACGTCGTGCTGCCGTCCGCCATGTGGATCGAGCGGGAAGGAATGTTCGGCAACTCCGAACGGCGAACGCAGCATTGGGAGAAGATGCTGGAGCCGCCGGGGGACTGCATGAGCGACAGCTGGCAGATCATCGAGGTCGCCCGTCGAATGGGGTTCGAGGCGCTCTTTCCGTGGAGCGAGGGGAGCCACGTCGAGGAGATCTGGCGCGAATACACCCGATTCCACGACCACCCGCGTCACCGCATGGCCTCGTACGAGGAGCTCCGGGCGCGCCCAGGGGTGATGTGGCCCATCGTGGAAGGGCGCGAAACCCAGTGGCGCTTCAACGCGCGGTACGATCCCGCGGCGGACCCCGAGCGCGGCTTCGATTTCTACGGCCACCCGGACCATCGGGCGTGGATCTGGCTCCGCCCGTACGAGGCCGCTGCCGAGACACCCGATGACGAATACCCGTTCTGGCTGTCCACGGGGCGCGTGCTGGAGCACTGGCACACGGGGTCGATGACGAGGCGGATACCGGTCCTCCACCAGGCCGTGCCCCGCGCATACGCGGAGGTCAACGCCGAGGACGCCCGCGAGCTCGGCATTCGGAACCGCGACCGGATTCGACTGGTGAGCCCGCGGGGCCGCCTGGAGATAGAAGCTCGGGTCGACTATCGGGCGCAGCCGGCCCGCGGCCACGTCTTCGTGCCGTTCTTCGACGAGGCTCTCCTCATCAACAGGCTCACGCTGGACGCATATTGTCCGATCTCGAGGCAGCCGGACTACAAGAAATGCGCAGTCCGCGTCGAGCGTCTCGGTCCGGGGAGCACTCCGTGAGACCGTACCGGTCCTCGGGCTATGGCGCGCTCTTCCGCCGCGTCGGCCTCATCGCCATCGCGGTCCTCGCCATGTTCCAGGGCGTCGTGATGCTGCGCCCGGGGCCAGAGGAGCGTGAGGACTTCCGCTCTGTCGCCACCGTCGAAGCGCCGGATGCCGGGCGACCGATCAAGGCGGAGGCCGGGGCCTTCCGCGACCTGCGGGAGGGACAGCTCAACGTCGGCGAAGCCGACGCTTCCCCCCACGTGGTGGTACCCACAAGGGCGAACCGGAGCGGGCGCCGTGCATACGACGGGGCGCCCCCGTTCATTCCTCACGATCTGGCGCCCGAGGCCGAGCGCACGCAGGACTGCGCGCCGTGCCACACCTTCGGTGGGTACAATCCGGGACTGAGGACCTACTCCCCGCGGTCGCCCCATCCGGAGCTGGTGAACTGCCTCCAATGCCACGTGCGCCCGGTCACCTCGGCCAGCTTCGTCGAGTCCGACTGGGTGACGCCGGACGTACCCGCGTACGGTGTGGGTGGCACCATACTCGGCGCCCCACCCGCGATTCCCCACGCCCTTCTGATGAGGGAGCACTGCGTCTCGTGCCATGGCGGGGCGTCGGCGGCGCCGGACATCCGAACCGACCACCCCGAACGCTTCAACTGCCGGCAATGTCATGCCGCCATAGAAGGCCCCGGACAGCGATTCTCGCGGCCACGAGCAGCCGGAGTGGACCGATGAGGCGCACGCTTGATCCGGTCCGCCTCGCCGCGCTCATCTCGGGGCTGGGGTTGGCGGGTATCCTGGCGTGCAGGCCGGGCGGTCCGCACGAAGCGGTGCCCGAGCTCGCCCATGAAGGCGCGGCGGCGGAATCGGCGGATCACGAAGGCGGCGTCGAGTCGCACGGGGCAGGAGACCCCGGCGAAGCCGGCGGCGCTCATTCGGGGAGCGCCCGGACGCACGCGCCACCGCGCGAGAATCCGCTCTTGGCGGCTGCGGTCCGCGGCATTCCCTCGACCCCGGCCGTCGGGTTCCAGGGGCCCGACGACGAGCCGTTTTTCGTCGCACTGCGAACGCCCGAAATCGACCATTTTCCCTGCTCATCGTGCCACATCCGGCCCATCGGAGCGAAGAGCACCACCCTCCTGCAGATGCACGCCAATCGTGCGGAGCATCAGGGGGCGGCCCGCATCGACTGCTACGCGTGCCACAATCCCAGCAGCCCCGGCGCCCTGGTCCTCGACTGTGCGGAATGCCACCAGCGGGAAGGACTGCGGGAATTGATGCCGAGCACCACGGCCCACCTCACGGTTCGGCTCAGCCATCCCGGTGGGTATCTGCGGAACTGCTTCACGTGTCATTCCCCTGAAAACCCTGAGTACCTGACCCTCCAGGACGGCAGCCTGGGGAGTCTCGACGAGGCGTACCGCCTGTGCGCGGGGTGTCACTACGCGCAGGCGGACGACTGGGCGGGGGGTGCCCATGGCAAACGGCTCGGTGGATGGCAGAGCGATCAGAGGGTCATTCTGAGCTGCACGGGCTGCCATGACCCCCACGCGCCCATGTTCCCGGTCCGGCGCCCCGTCACGTTTCCCAAGATCGCCCGAAGGGAGGCGCCACGGTGAGCTCAGACGCTTCCGGGCCCTCCGAGGGCACCAAGCGGGAGCTGACGTTCGAGGACGTCCTGCGGTGGCAGGCCATGTCCCGAATCGTCGAGCGCTCCATGGCAGACCAGGGCGACGGGGACGCGAGCCCCTGTCCGCTCGAAGCGACGGAGCTTGCCCCGGGTCCAACACCAGGCGCCTCCCGGCCCGAAGCAGCGCTACCGGACGGTCCAGGGAGCCAGCTCCTCGCCAAGCCCATGGGGCGGCGGCATGCGCTCGGCACTCTGTTCGGCACTCTGTTGGCGGGCACCCAGGCCGCCGCCGCGTGCACGGA
>JBDHLD010000191.1:0-6832 GCA_039586035.1 Gemmatimonadota bacterium
GAGTCGATCTCCTTGGCTGAGGTAGCGCCGCTTGGCGCCGCGATCTTGAAGGGCAAGGTCAAGGGTCGGGTCGTGGTCGACGTAAACGCCTGACGGACGTAGGCCGAGTCCCGACCGCCCAGGCAGACTGCCTGCCAAGCCCCGAGCGGGGCACGGAGGGTCGCACGCCTTGCAGGCACCAGGTTGGCCAGCGAGACGGGCCGCCCACCCTGAACAAGTGTTTACTTGACTACGCGTCGCTCCGAGACGGTATTGTCGTCGGGTCTGCACGCGCTTCGGCAGGCACCTTCAGTCGAATTCCACCGAAAACAACGATCAGAGCAGCGGTACGGCGCGTTGCCGGCCCGTCAGCGGCAGTTCCTTCCCCGTCAAAGGAGATGGCCATGAGACGCCCCTTTGTCCCTCGTACGTTCGCCCTCGTCTCCCTCGCCATCCTCGCGGCATGTGCCTCCGATCAGGACGAGCCCCCGGCAGAAGAGACGCCGGTGGTGTCCTTGGTCGAGGGCTCGTGCGGCAACGTCCACGAAGCCAGCGTGTGCAGTTGGGCGAGGCTCGAGGGAGACCGAATCACGGAAGTCGGCGCCACCGTTCCGTTGGCGTCCATCGAAGGAGCCGATCCCGAAGCGCCTTTCCTGTGGCCGCCCGTCGAAGCTGCGACCATCGCCATGCCCACGGTCGTCCAGGAGCGCCTCGGTATCCAGGACCTCAAGATCTATTGGGAATCCCACGGCCACCCACCGGGTCCCTACATGGTACCCCACTTCGACTATCACTTCTACGTCCGGCCCGCCGCGGAGATCAATGCCATCGACTGCTCCGATGCGAGCAAACCGGATGAGATCCCGACGGGGTACGATCTGCCTGACATCGACATTCCCGAGCTGGGCAATCTGATCGGGCTTTGCGTGCCGGAGATGGGCATGCACGCGTTGCTTGCCTCCGAAATGGAGAGCGAGGAGCCTTTCGACGGCACGATGGTCATCGGGTACTACGCCGGAGAGCCCATCTTCTTCGAGCCGATGGTCTCCCACGAGCTCCTCATGACCCAGGAGTCGTTCACGTTGGACATGCCCGGCATCCCCAACGTGCCTCCGGGCGTGGTCATGCCGACTCGATTCGAGGCGGTCTACGACGAAGCGGCATCGGCGTACGCGTTCGTATTCTCGGGCTTCTCTGGATAGGGCCCCGCCGATTGGACATCCGCGCCCGGGTCTCATGGCCCGGCGTCTCCCGCGGCCCGCCTCCAGCGGCTCGCTGCCCCCCTCCGCATAAGGAGCGATCCATGGCTCACCGACCACGCCTAGCCGTCCTCGGGGCGCTGGGTTTCCTCGCCGTTCTCGCCGCCTCACCGGCGGTCGCGTCCGGGCAGGACTACGTCCAGTACGAAGTACAATTCATGACCCCGAGCCCGGATGCCCTCGACGACCTGAACGAGGCCATGGCGGCGCACAATCAGGAATACCATTCGGGCGGTCCCTATCACGCCAACGTCTGGTACGTAGTCAACGGCCCGCGTACCGGTCAGCTTGTCTGGGTGATGGGGCCCTTGACGTTCGGCCAGCTCGATGACCGCCCGTCCGTCGGCGGCCACGACGACGACTGGCAGGGCAACGTCGTGCCTCACCTCGAGCCCGAAGGCAACGTGTCGTATTGGCGAAGGAACGACGGAGCGTCGTACGTCGTCGACGAGGAGCTCCATCCCATCCTGCGGATCCGAGGCTTCAAGATCGCACGGGGCCACATGGGCGAGTTCATGGAGGGCCGCCGCATGATCAAGGAGGTGGCCGAGGCCAAGGGGTGGACCCGGTCAGCCGTCGTCTTGACCCCCCGTTTCCGCCCCGAGACCGGGCCGGACGTGGTGCTCGTCACGCCGTACGACTCGTGGGGCGACCTGGACGGGGGAGCCGGGGGTGCAGCGTTCCGGGACGACTTCATCGACGTCCACGGGCAGGGTGCCTGGCAGAGCTGGATCGACTCGAACCGGGCCACCATCGAGGACTCGTGGGACGAATACCACCAGCTCCTGCCGGAGCTGAGCGGAGGGAGCTGAGCAGGCACCGCGACTGGGCTGCCGTCCGTCCTGACCGGCGTTGGCGCTGCTCGAGCGCCCGACCGGAGACCGGGACCGTCGCACACGCGGCGGTCCCGGTTTCGTCGAGCGCTCCGAGACGGGGCGGACTGACTCCCCTACGCGGCCGTGTGGTGAAGGCCGGAGCCCCGTCAAGGGGCGATACGCGGCCGACGATCGTGTATCTTCCTCCCCATGTCCAATTCCAAGAAGAAGATTTCCGGCGCGAGCCTGCGGAATGCCTTCGAGGAGATCATCTGGCCGCGCAAGAAGCTCATCGCGATCGGCTTGGTGCTCATCCTCTTCAACCGCCTCGCCGGACTCGTGCTTCCCGCGTCGACGAAGTACCTCATCGACGACGTGATCGGGGGTGGCAACGAGACCCTGCTGTTCCAGATCCTCGGGCTCGTGGCGGTTGCCGTGACGATCCAGGCCGCCACGTCGTACTCCCTGACGATGCTGCTCAGCGTCGAGGCCCAGCACCTCATCGCGAACCTGAGGGCCCAGGTGCAGAGCCACGTGCTCCAGCTCCCGGTCTCGATCTTCGACAACACCAAGTCCGGCGAGCTCGTCTCCCGGATCATGGACGACGTCGAGGGGGTGCGAAACCTGGTGGGAACCGGTCTGGTGCAGCTGGTGGGGGGCACGATCACCGCCATCGTGGCCTTCGCCTTCCTCATCCGCATCGACCCCATCATGACCGCTCTGGCGCTGGTGCCGCTCGTGGGCTTCGGCTTCGTTTCGACCCGCGCGTTCCAGACGCTCCGGCCCGCCTTCAGGGAGCGGGGGCGGATTCGGGCCGAGGTCACCGGTCGGCTCACGGAGGCCCTCGGGGGCATCCGGATCATCAAGGGCTTCCACGCCGTGGAGAAGGAGAGCGAGGTCTTCTTCTCGGGCGTCATGCGCATCTTCGACAACGTGAAGACGACGCTGACGACGTCCAGCCTGGTGACGAGCCTGGGCAGCTTCTTCATGGGCCTGGCCAGCGTGATGATCATGGGATACGGGGGATGGCTGATCCTCCAGGGCCAACTTACCGTGGGCGAGCTCTTCTCGTTCACCCTCTTCATGGGCTTCCTCATCGCGCCGGTCCTGCAGATGGCCAACATCGGCACCCAGATGACCGAGGCCTTCGCCGGGCTGGACCGCACCGAGGAGATCCTCTCCTGGCCCCGGGAGGACGACGATCCCGAGCGCATCGTCCAGATGCCGGAGATCGTCGGCGAGATCCGCTTCGACGACGTCCACTTCGCCTACGAAGAGGACAAGCCCGTCCTCAAGGGCGTATCCTTCGACGCCCTGCCCGGCATGGTGGTGGCGCTGGTGGGCAGCTCGGGATCGGGCAAGTCGACTATGGCCGGTCTGGCGGCGAGCTTCCTGACACCGAAGCGGGGGAAGGTGATCGTGGACGGGGTCGACCTCCGCACGGTGAAGCTGTCGAGCTACCGAGAGCAGCTCGGCCTGGTCTTCCAGGACGACTTCCTCTTCGACGGCACGATCCGGGAGAACCTCCGCTTCGCCCGGCCGAGCGCCACCGACCCGGAGATCCAGGAGGCGGCGGAGAAAGCGTACGTCACCGAGTTCTCCGACCGCTTCCCCGACGGACTCGAGACGATCATCGGCGAGCGTGGCGTGAAGCTCTCGGGGGGCCAGCGTCAGCGGGTCACCATCGCCCGCGCGCTTCTCGCGGACCCGCGGATCCTTCTGCTCGACGAAGCCACCTCGAGTCTGGACACCGAAAGCGAGGCCCTGATCCAGAGGAGCCTCAGCGACCTTCTCCGGGGACGCACCACCATCGTCATCGCCCACAGGCTTTCCACCATCCAGCGAGCGGACCTGATCCTCGTCATCGAGGGCGGGCAGATCGTGGAGCGGGGACGCCACGAGGAGCTGATGGCGCTCCAGGGGCGGTACCACCAGCTGTATACGGTGCAGGCACGGATCTGAGCGGGGGGCGCGGCTACGCCTCCCCGGCGCTTCGAGAGGAACGAGAGATGAAGGCTTCCGCAGTTTCCCTATCGTTGGCCAGCGGGCCAGCGCGCGCCCGCGCATCGGACCCGACCGCGGTGGGGCTCCAGGACCTCGGCCGACGTCTTGTCCTGACCTCCGCCGTCCTTGCGGCCTTGGTCGGCCTGGTGCTCGCGCCAGCTGCGGCTCAGGAGACCTCTCGCACCCACTTCGAGATCGTGGTCCCGGCAGAGCTGCGGGACGAGCCTATCACGGGTCGCGTCTACGTCATGATCGCACGTACCGGCGAGCAGGAGCCCCGGCTCCAGATCGGCCGCACCGGGCAACCGTTCTTCGGCCGCGACGTGGAGGCCCTCCGTCCCGGTCAGCCGGCCGTCATCGACGGATCCGACCTGGGCTGGCCCGTGGACGGCCTGGGTGATCTTCCCGCGGGCGAGTACTACGTGCAGGCCTTCGTGAACGTCTACTCGGAGTTCCGCCGCTCCGACGGTCACGTGCTCTGGATGCACGACGATCAGTGGGAGGGTCAGCACTTCAACCGCTCGCCCGGCAACCTCCACAGCGAGGTGCAGCGGATCCGTCTGGACGCGGGCGAGGGGTACGCGATCCGTCTCGTGGCCGACCAGGTGATCCCACCGATCGAGCTTCCCGAAGACACGGACCGGGTCCAGCGCTTCCGCTTCGAGAGCCCGATGCTCACCGAGTTCTGGGGGCGACCCATCTACCTGGGTGCCACGGTCTTGCTGCCCCGGGACTATCACACGTCCACCATCGAGTACCCGGTGCTCTACCGTCAGGGGCACTTCTTCCAGCACCCGACGCCGTACTTCGACGATTCGTACGCCGTGAACTCGGCCAACAACGGCCCCTACGGCGACGCCATCATGCAGGAGCTCATCCCGGAGATCGAGCGGCGCTACCGCATCATCCGGCAGCCGTGGGCCAGGCTGCTCGACGGAGGCTCGACAGGCGGCTGGGAGGCCCTGGCGCTGCAGATCTTCCACCCGGACTTCTTCGGTGGGACGTGGTCTTACTGCCCCGACCCGGTGACGTTCACCAACGTCGAGGGCGTCAACATCTACGAGGACGAAAACGCCTTCTACAAGCAGCGAGGCTGGATCCGGGTGCCCACCATCAACACCCGTGAGGTGGACGGCACCGTTCGTCTCACGTCGGCCCAGCGGAATCAGTTCGAGCTCGTGAGCGGCACCAAAGGACGCTCGGGGCAGCAGCTGGACATCTGGGCCGCCGTACACGGGCCAGTGGGCGAAGACGGCTATTTCGAGCCCCTCTACGACAAGCGCACAGGCGTCATCAACCGGGAGGTGGCCGAGTACTGGCGACAGAACTACGACCTCCTTCACTACATGCAGACCAACTGGTCATGGCTCGGGCCGAAGCTGGTGGACAAGATCCGCATCTATACCGGCGACATGGACAACTACTACCTGAACAACGCGGTCATGGAGATGGAGGCGTGGATGCGCACCACCGACAACCCGCATTACCCCGGGTACTTCTCGTACGGCCGCGGTAGGGGCCACTGCTACACGGGTCCAGTGTCGGTGGCCGAAAGGCTCAAGGAGATGGCGCAGCACATCATGCGGCACCAGCCGGCGGAGCTCGACACGCCGTGGTGGACGTACTAGGAGGGTCTCGCCGGCACGTCATGCAGAGTCGTGGCGCAGCACCAGTGCGTCCAAGTATCAGTGCGTGTTGCTCCCCGACCGAGCGATGACGAGCCAACAGGAGGTATCGTGCCCGGACAGGTAGCGTACGATTTTTCGAAACAGGTCGTGATCGTGACCGGCGCGGCGCGCGGTATCGGTCGGACCATGGCGCTGGAGTTCGTCCGTGCCGGAGCCTCGGTGATCGCCGCCGACCGAGACGCCGAGGGGCTGGAGGAGACGCTCGGCGCTCTGGACGGTGACCTCGTGGCTCTCGGCGGTAACCTCACGGCTGCCGATGACAACCTCGCGACTCCGGACCACAACCTCACGGCTGCCGATGACAACCTCGCGACTCCTGACCCCAACCTCACGGCTGCCGACGCAAACCTCGTAGCTGTCCATGCGGACGTGAGCTTGGCTGAGGGAGCGGACGCTATCGTGGGGAGCGCAGTGGAGCGGTTCGGCAGGTTGGACGTCTGCGTCAACAACGCGGCCGTCGCGCCCCATACCGCGCTCCTGGATGAGCGGGTCGAGGTCTGGGACGCCGTATACGCGGTCAACTGTCGCGGGACGTTTCTCATGACGCAGGCCTCCGCCCGAGCCATGATCCAGGGTGGGAGGGGCGGCCGAATCATCAACCTCTCGTCCGGGGCCAGCCGGCGCGGCTCGCCCGGCGCCGCCGCCTACGCGTCCAGCCGCGCGGCTACCGAGAGCTTCTCCCGGGTCGCGGCGATCGAGCTCGCGCCCCACGGCATTCTGGTCAACACGGTCAGCCCTGGCCTGATCGACACCCAGCCGAAGCCACTTCCGCCCCGCATGGCCGAGGCCCTGGGCAGACGCATCCCATCGCTCCCACTGGCCCGGCCGGGGGCACCAGACGAAGTCGCCGCCGTCGTGCTCTTCCTCGCATCGGATCGGTCGAGCTACATGAACGGCGCCGTCATCTCCGTGGATGGGGCGGCCGGGGTCGGAGTCCGGTTCGAGGGTTCCGTGATCGACGACGATGTTCGCTACGACTGGCTCACGGGGCGTCGGGGAGGCTGAATCGTCGGCCTGACCCGCGCCCGGGAAGCGTCACGCTTCCCAGGACTCGTGTGGGCGTGGTCCTCCTGGGGTGTCCTGCACC
>JBDHLD010000067.1:0-18069 GCA_039586035.1 Gemmatimonadota bacterium
AGCTCCCGCACGATCTCGGCCGGGAAGATCACGTGGAGCAGCTCGTCCGACTTCCTCTGCTCCTCCTCGATCCGGTGGAGGTAGAGCACCTCGCGGTCGCGCAGACGCTTCTTCTCCAACAAGGCGCCGAGCCGAGCCCGGAGGATGGTGGGGTTGAATGGCTTCGGGAGGTAGTCGTCCGCGCCCATCTCGATACAGCGAACCGCGCTCTCCACCTCGTCGAGGGCCGTGATCATGATCACGGGAATCGACCGGAGGGTCGGGTCCGCTTTCAACCGACTCAGAACCCGATATCCGTTCATTCCCGGCATGATGATGTCCAGGAGCACGGCGTCGAAGTCCCCGTCGGCCAGGATCTCCAGCGCCTGGGCGCCGTCGCTCGCGACCACCACCTCGTGCCCGAGCGCCTGGACGCGCCTCGACAGCATGTCTCGGTTCAGCTCGTTGTCGTCTACGACCAGGACCCTCCCCGGGATCTCACTGCCCTCGACGGGCGCTCGCGCTTCGCCCATGGCCTCGAGGTCCGCCAGGACCTCGACGGCCAGCTCAGAGAGGCCGTCGTCGCCCTTGCTTTCCTCGCCGCCGCCGGCCGCTCCCGCCGGCGCGCCGGCCAGCACGTCTTCGATCATGCGGAGGACGTGCCGTCCCGAGTCGCGGATGCGAAACAGGTCGGCGGCGAGGTCGGCTCGGCCCTCCTCCTCGGCCTCTTCGGCCAACATCTCGGAGTATCCGATCACGTGATTCAGCGGCGTTCGCAGGTCATGACGAAGCCTGCTGCCCACCCGGTCGAGATCGAGCTCGCCCCGCGCGATCTTCCCGGCATCGAACAGGTCGTCGACCAGCGCGAGCAGGGCGCGGCCCGCCGATCGGATCCTGTCGAGGTCGGCGAGGACTTCGCCGCGGTCCGATCCCGTTAGATCCTCCCCCAGAAGCTCCGCGTAGCCGATGATGGCGCTGATAGGCGCGCGCAGGTCGTGACGGAGCGTCGTGAGGTAGACCTTGCTGGATCGGTCCGGCCCTGGCGAGGGGCCGCCCTTGGGCGTAGAGGCGTCCAACGGCGGCTAGCGCTCCCGACCGCCTGAGCTTGGTCGGCGACGGGTCATTCGTCGGCCAGCCCGACGCGAGCCAGGAGCTCGTCGAACCGGGCATCCCCACGGAGGTGATGGTGGTGCGGCATGACCTGGAGCCAAATCAGGTCCACGGCCCTGACGTCCACCGCCCGGTGCCACCACTCGAAGGCCTGCTCGAGCTCGCCCAGGGCGAGGTAGACCTGTCCGATCCGACCGGGCGACACGTACCGCTCTTCGCTGGCGGCGATGAGCTCGTCCCTCGCTGCCCGGGCCTCGTCCAGCCGGCCGGCCCGCGCGTAGGCCTCTCCCAGGGCGGTCACGATGTCCGTGGCTCGGCCCCGCACGGCCTCCACGGACCGGTAGGCGTCGATGGCCTCGTCGTGGCGACCCTGACGGTCCAGCACGTTGCCGAGGAATTGATGGGCGATCACGAAGCCCGGGTCGGCCGAAAGGAGCCTGCGCAGCACGAGCTCCGCCTCGTCCTGCCGGTCCTCGAGGAACAGCAGGAAGGCGCGGCTGACCTCGAGGACCGGGGACAGCGGATCGAGGTCCTGCGCCAGGTGCAGCTCCCGGTGGGCTTCCTCGAAACGGCCCCGAGGGGCGAGGTGGTTCATCGCGAACCATTGGTGTGCGGTCGGGTAGCGGGGGTTCGCCAGGATGGCCCGCCTGAACTCGACCTCCGCCGTCGCCCAGTCCCAATCGTAAATGGAGTGGATGCACGCCAGCGAGGTCAGCGCCTCGCCGAGTCGCGGGTCCAGGCTCAGCGCCTTCTGGGCCGCTGTCTTGGCCCGCGGCATGACCAGCTCAGGACGCTCTGCGTTGTAGAGCCCCAGAAGGAGAAAGGAGTCTGCGAGACCCGCGTAGGCCAGCGAGTACAAGGGGTCGCGACCGATGGCTTCCTCGAGGAGCTCGATACCGCTCCTCAGCCCGTCTTCGGTACGCAGGTTGGTGAGGAAGCGGCCCTTCAGATATCGGTCGTAGGCCTCCATGTCCACGGTAGCCGGGCGCTCGATGCGCGCCACCACGGATGGCGAGAGCTCCGCCTGCAGGGCGGTGGCGATGCTCTCGGCCACGTCCGACTGGATCGCGAAAATGTCCTCCAGCGACCGGTCGTACTTGTCCGCCCAGAGGTGCTCGTCCGTACGGGCGTCGATGAGCTGCGCCACGATGCGGACGCGGCCGTCGGACCGCCGCACCGAGCCCTCGACCACGGATCCCGCGCCCAGGTCCAGGCCGATCCTCCGCACGTTGGTCTTTTCGTGCTTGTACACCATGACCGACGTCCTGGAGACGACCTTCAGGTCCTGGATCCTGGAAAGGTTGGCGATGAGCTCGTCGGTGATGCCGTCGCTGAAGTAGTCGTCCTCCTGGTTGCCTCCGATGTTGTCGAACGGCAGGACGGCCAGGGTCTTGGGATCCAGCGCCCTGGCTTCGAACCGGGTCTCGTTACTGACCCGCCGCCATGACTCGTTGGTCCCGGCGCCCAAGAGCGGCTCGGTCTTCACCACGCCTCCGGCCTTGATGTCGAAGATCCACGCCAGCGTCACGGCCACCGGGAACCCCAGCAGGCCCAGCACGACGACGAAGCGGACCCACGCCTCGGACACGCCCAGGACGGGGAGAATGTTGTTGGCGGCTTCGATGAGCACGAAGGCGACGGCGGCGTACCCGATGCCCACCTGGATGACGTGCCTCCGCTTCAGCTCGCCGAAGAACGCGCTGATTCGTCTGGGGAGGTCGGCCATGTGCACCGGGGATCGTGGATGGAGGACACCGTGCGTCCGATCGAAGATGCCGGACGGATCGGTCGCGGAGCAAGGCATCAGGCCGGCTCGTGCCATTTTGACCGGCAGCGGCTCCGCTGCCTACAATCTGCGGCCACGATCGGTTCCGGAGGGTGACGGAGCGAAACCAGCGCGGACGGGGCGGTCGAGTCACGAGGTGATTCCAGTGCCCGCGTTCGCGATTCGGGAGACGGAGCTCATGAGTCGGACACACGCACGTCGAACGCGGGACCCACGCCGGACGACCATGGCGAGCCGGCGCGGGCCACGCCGTGGCAGGGGGTGGGCACAGGGCGCATGGACGCTGCTGGTCGGTTCGTGGGCCCTCGGTCCCGCCGGTCCGCTGGTCGGTCAGGACGCCGACCGCGTCCTGGCGGATCTGACGCTCAGGGAGATCGGGCCCGCCGTCATGGGCGGCCGCATCAGCGATCTGGCCGTGAACGAAGCCAACCCCGCCCATTTCTTCGTGGGCGCCGCTACCGGCGGCGTGTGGAAGACCACCAACCACGGTCAGAGCTGGGAGCCGGTCTTCGACGAGCAATCCACCGCTTCGGTCGGCGCACTGGCCCTGGCTCCGTCGAACCCCAACGTCGTGTGGGTAGGCACGGGGGAGCCGCAGAACCGCCAGAGCTCCCCGTGGGGCGACGGCGTTTTCAAGTCCATGGACGGAGGACGGACCTGGTCGCACATGGGTCTGCGCGAAACCCGCCACGTAGGGGCGGTGGTCATCCACCCTCGCGATCCCGACGTGGTGTACGTCGCGGCCGTCGGGCACCTGTGGGGACCCAATCCGGAACGGGGGGTCTACCGGACCACCGACGGGGGCCGGGCGTGGGAGCGCGTGCTCTACCTCGACGAGAACACGGGGGCCATCGACCTGGTCATGGACCCGGGCGATCCCAATACGCTGATCGCCGCCATGTATCAGCGGCGGCGGACCGGGTGGGGCTTCAGCGCCGACGGTCCGGGCAGCGGCCTCTGGCGCACCCTCGACGGCGGCGACTCCTGGGCCGAGGTCACCGAAGGCCTCCCGGACGGTTACAAGGGACGCATCGGCCTGGACATCTACCGCCGAGACGGCAACCTGGTGTACGCCATCGTGGAGGCTCGGGAGGGAGCCGGCCGGGGCATCTACCGGAGCCTCGACCGCGGCGACAGCTGGGAGAAGGTGGGGGACACCAATCCCCGTCCCATGTACTTCTCCATGATCCGCATCGACCCCAACGATCCGAATCGCATCTACATCGGCGGGGTTCGGTTCGGCGTTTCGGACGACGGCGGTAAGACCTTCGAGCGTGAGGATGGTGCCGAGGGCATCCATGTCGATCACCACGCACTGTGGATCGACCCGGCCAACTCGAGCCACCTGATCCTCGGCAACGACGGTGGGTTGGCGACCTCGTGGGACCGGGCCGAGACCTGGCGCCAGATCGACAACCTGGCTCTGGGTCAGTTCTACGAGGTCGGTGTGGACGCGAGCGACCCGTACCGGGTCTGCGGGGGGCTCCAGGACAACTCATCCTGGTGCGCGCCCCACAACACCATGTCCGACTACGGGATCCGAAACGGCGACTGGATCGACGTGTCGGGGGGCGACGGCTTCTACAACGTGATCGATCCCGCCGATCCGAACGTCATCTACACCGAGTCGCAGGGCGGCAACATCTCCAGGTACGATGCGCGGACCGGCGAGGCGGCCCGCATCCGTCCGGTGGCCCGGCCCACCGACGCCGATGAGGATCGCGAGTACCGTTTCAATTGGAATGCCCCCATCGTCGTGTCGGCCCACGAGCCGGCTACGGTGTACATCGGCGCCAACCACCTGCTGCGCTCGCGAGACCGGGGGCGGAGCTGGGAGGAGGCCAGCCCGGACCTCACCAGGAACATCGACCGGGACACGCTGCTGATCATGGGCGCCGAGGTCACCGAGGAGACGCTGTCCCGGAACGACGGCATCCGTCACTACGGCACCATCACGGCCATCGGCGAGTCGCGCCACCTGCCGGGCGTGCTCTTCGTAGGCACCGACGACGGCAACGTGCAGCGCACCGATGACGGCGGAGCCACGTGGACGAATCTGACGGGCCGCTTTCCGGGGCTGCCGGATCGGACCTACGTGAGCGGAATCGAGCCGTCGGTGTTGGAAGGGCGCGTGTACGCGTCGTTCGACGGACACCGTAACGACGACTACGCGCCCTACGTCTACGTGAGCGAAGACGACGGCGACTCCTGGCGGCCGATCTCCGGGGGCCTTCCGGATTGGTCGGTGAACCGAGTCAAGGAGCACCCCCGTTCCACGGACCTGCTCTTCGTGGCGAACGAAGTGGGGGTGTACGTCTCGCTCGACGCCGGCGAGGCGTGGCACCGGCTCGGGGGACTGCCGACCGTCCCGGTCGACGACATCGAGATCCACCCCCGCGACAACGATCTGGTCGTGGGCACCCATGGCCGGAGCATCTGGATCCTGGATGACCTCGGCGTGCTGGAGGCCCTTACCGACGACCAGGTCCTGGCCGCCGAGACCCACCTTTACACGCCGAGGCCGGCTCGACAGGCGAACCGGTCCGGGGGCTGGCCGTTCTGGGGAGACGAGTTCCAAGGGGAAAACCCGCCTGAGGGGGTCCTCCTTCGGTACCGCCTGGGTGCCGGTGTCAGCACCGACGCGCGAGCGACGGACGCAGCCGAGGCAGGAGAGCGCCTGGCGCCGGCGTACGACGGTGAGTCCTCCGGCGGCGACCGGGGCAGTGAGCCCGATGCCGAAGGGCCCGTGGAGGACGGGGGCGTCTCGATCCGGCTCGCCGACGCTTCCGGAACGGTGGTCCGCACCCTGGACGTGCCCGCTTCGCCGGGGCTCCACCGGGTGGTCTGGGACCTCCGCATGGATCCGCCCTACGAAGCCGACGATCAGGACCCGGGCTCCTTCGGCGGAGGTGCTCGTGGCCCCCTCGTCCTACCCGGACGGTACACGGCGACCCTCGTCGCCGCGGATGACGAGTGGACGACGGACTTGACGGTGGAGCCGGACCCGCGCATCGAGATCTCGGCGGAGGACCGGCAGGCGCGCCACGACGCCGTCATGGCGGTGCACGCGCTGGCCGGGCCGTTCCACGAGGCCGAGGAGCGGGTCGAGGCCGCCCGCGAGGAGCTGGATCGCCTCCGGGGCGTCCTCGGGGAGTCCGACGACGCGGCTCCGGAGCACATCGTGGAGGAGGCCGACAGCATCGAGGCGGAGCTGGACGCCCTGGAGGAGGATCTGGACGACTTCTCACCAGCCCGGATGCGCTCCGCGCTCGAGGGATCCACGACCCGACCGACCGACGATCAGCTCTGGGAGATCGACCGGGCGTGGGAACGCGCTCCGGGCATCGTAGGGCGCGTGAACGCGGTGGTCGCGGAGCGGCTGCCGGCGCTCACGCAACTGCTGGAGGACGAAGGCCTCCGGCCCGAGACGTCCACGCCCATGGCCATGCCCCGACGCCCGGGCCGCTAGTGTGGAGATGCTTTTGCAGCACCACGATAGGTACGGTCAGGTGTCCGCCTTCTCGAGAGCGGCGATGGCCTTGTCGAGCGTGGCCCGTGCGTCCGCCAGGGCGGCATCGGCCCGCTGCTCGACGTCGCGGAGCTTCTTGGCCCGTCGACCGAAGCCTGCCGCGGAAGCCTGAGCGTCAGCGACGATCTTGCGAGCCTCCTCCAGGGTCGCCCGGGCGGTGTCCAGGGCGGTGACCGACGCGTCGTGCTGCCGCTCCGCCGTCGTCCGCTCCCGTCGGGCGGCTTCGAGCTCGCCCTCGAGCCGCTGCACGGCGTCGCGCGCCCGAGCCACGGCCTGCTTCGCCTTGGCCCGTCGTTCGTCGGCCGCGCGTTTGCGGGCCTGCTCGGCCCGGGCGCGTGCCTTCTGGTGCGCGCCGGCTCCAGCCCGCTCCTCGGGAGAGCCGGTCGCCTTCCCGCTCGAGGGGCTCCGGGGCGTGCGACGAGGTCGTGACCCACGGCGCACTTTCGAGCCGGGGCTGGACCCGTCAGTGGCCGGCGAGGCGAAGGCGAGCCCGGCCAGCGCGCCAAAGCCCAGAGCACCCAGGTCCTGGACCACGCGCCCCGGCGTCTCCTCGGTCACACCCGAAGCCAGGGCGTCCAGCGTGTTGGCCACCTTCCGAAGCTGGGGCGTGCCCGGGCGGTGGCCGGCACGGGTCAGCACTCCCGACGCCGCTTCCACGGCGGCGGCCAGCGCCACCTTCCGTCGCTCCAGGGCAGGGACCAGCTCGGCCGCTCCGTCGGCGTGGGCAGCCCGGACCCGATCGGTCGCCGTCAGGAGCTCGGCCCACGCCTCCGGGTAGTGGTGGACCACCTGGTTGGCGCCCCAGGCCGTCACGGAGGGCTTCTTCAGAGCCTTGACCCGGACCGCGTCGTCGGACGCACCCTCGCTGCGCAGCTCCTTCGCCAGGTCGTTGCGAGCTTGGGTAAAGTCTCCCCGCGGTAGCCGGTACAGCCGGTCGATGCGGGCGTTCAGCGCCGCGAGGTCGGCCTCGCTCACCACGCTATCGGCCGCCGGTGGCCCCTTCGGACGGGGCCGAGGGGACTCCGAGCGTATCGTCTGGCCACCGGCCCAGATCGATGAGACGCCCCCGGGCCGAGTCGGCCAACGCGTTGTGTCGTTCGGTCAGGGAGCGACAGCGATCGCGCTGCGTCTCGAGCGAGTCGGTGCGCGCCTCCCACTCGGGCACGGCCTCGTTGTAGGCATCGAAGGTCTCGAGGTACGCGGGATACTCCTCGCCGGGGACGCCGTTCGGGTCGTGAGATTCGTAGTCTCGCACCGCCTGCCGGAGCGAGTCGACCCGGGCCTCGTATAGGCGAAAGTCCTCCTCCAGCAAGGAATAGGCGTCATTGCACGAGTCTGCGGCGGCCCGAAAGACAGCCAGCTCTTCGCGAAGCGGCGCCAGCTCCTGGGCGGGTGGGGGCGGTCGCGTGGCTCGGTAGACGCGGCCCGCCACGAGGATCAGGGCGGCCGCGACGATCATGAAGGTGAGCTGGATTCTCGGCGAGCTCATGGGCGGTGCGTCAGCAGGGGCATTGGGCGGCGACCCGGTGGTCACCTTCCCAGTTGTACACGACGGGTTTCCTCTTCCCCGGCGGGCGCCTCGAAGCCGCGCTCCAGGATCCGGCCGTAGACCTCCTGTAGCTCGTCGGCAAAGGCGTCCACCCGGGCCAGCTCTCGTTCAAAGGACTGCACGGTCTTCGCCGGATCGCTCCAGTCCTCGCCGCCGATGCCCGAGACGCGCTCGACGAAGCTCTCCTCGGACCGTTCGTACAGGTTCTGGAAGTCGTACAAGCGTCCCATGCGGGCCACCCGGTCGTAGTCCAGGAAGTGGACGGCTCGGGTCACGCGGGCGGTCTCCCAGGCCGTGGTGGCGAGAAACGCCGGCGTGAAGTCGACCGAGATCGAGCCGAGCTCTTCGTCGCGCTCCAGGGCCGAGCGGACGTCGGCGAGGTAGGAGAGAAGGCTGTCCCGCGCGGCGGCGTTGTCGTCCAGGCGCTCCATGTTGGTCCGGACCTCGGCCAGGACGCTGGCTTCGGCACGGGTGCCGAGCTCCCGGTTCGATCGGTCCTCCCGCCATTCGTCCACGGCGAGGGCCAGCAGGACCGCGAAGGCAACGGAGAGGCCCTCGATTACCAGGCCCGGAAGCCGGTGCCGGAGGGCCAGGGCTCGGCCGTTGGTCGATGATTCCGTCACAGCGTGCTCCGTGTTGGATCTCGAGGATGAACTCGACCCTGCGCCTCTGTGCGGGAAGACGCCCGCTCGGAGGGCAATACGACTCCCGACCGGGGTGCCTTCCGGCACCTTCGCCGTACACCGCCATGGCGGGCGGAGAGCCGGGCTCTCTTGACCCGTAGCCGTCGGGACGGCCAGTTAGCGGTGCCGACGCCTTTGGGAATAGGAGAAAGACCGAGTGGATCCGTCAATCTACGAGAAGCTGGGGCAGTTCTACCTGGGTCGTCCCTACGACCTCGATGCCGGTGAGCTGGCGCCGGGCATCACCCTGTACGACTCGAGAGATCTCACCACCCACGCGGTGTGCGTCGGAATGACGGGCAGCGGCAAGACCGGTCTCTGCATCACGCTTCTGGAGGAGGCGGCCCTGGACGGCGTGCCCGCGCTGATCATCGATCCCAAGGGAGACCTGGCCAACCTTCTGCTCACGTTCCCGGACCTGGCGCCCGGCGACTTCGAGCCCTGGATCGATCCGGACCAGGCACGGCGCAAGGGGTTGGAGCCGGCGGAATTCGCCAGCCAGCAGGCGGAGCTGTGGAAGAACGGCCTGGCCGATTGGGGTCAGGACGGTGCGCGCATCGCCAGGCTCAAGGAAGCGGCCGAGTTCACCGTCTATACCCCCGGGAGCACGGCTGGCCTGTCCGTGTCGATTCTGTCCTCCTTCGCTGCGCCGCCACCGGCGATCCTGGAGGACCGCGAGCTGCTGGGCGACCGGATCGAGTCGACCGTGACCAGCCTCCTGGCACTCATGGACATGGACGCCGATCCGCTACAGAGCCGGGAGCACATCCTGATCTCCACCATCCTGCGCGAGGCGTGGGGCAAAGGATTGGATCTGGATCTGGAGGGACTCATCCACCGCATCCAGAAACCGACCGTGCAGCGCGTCGGCGTGATGGACCTGGAGTCGTTCTTCCCGGCGAAGGACCGGTTCCAGCTGGCCATGGCGCTCAACAGCCTCCTGGCGGCTCCGGGCTTCGACGTGTGGCTGCAAGGCGCGCCTTTGGACATCGGCGCGATGCTTCATTCGCCGTCGGGCAAGCCGAGGCTCTCGATCTTCTCCATTGCCCACCTCTCGGACGCGGAGCGCATGTTCTTCGTGTCCCTGCTTCTCAACGAGACCCTGGGATGGGTGAGGAGCCAATCGGGCACCACGAGCCTGCGCGCCCTCGTGTACATCGACGAGATCTTCGGGTTCATGCCGCCGGTTGCCGAGCCGCCCTCCAAGAAGCCGCTGCTGACGCTGATGAAGCAGGCCCGCGCGTTCGGCGTTGGCGTCGTGCTGGCCACGCAGAACCCGGTCGATCTCGACTACAAGGGGCTCTCCAACGCGGGCACGTGGTTCCTGGGCCGCCTGCAGACCGAGCGGGACAAGCTGCGCGTGCTGGAGGGGCTGGAGGGAGCGGCCCGGGTCGCGGGAGGGTCCCTCGACCGCTCGGAGATGGACCAGATACTCTCCGGGCTGGGCAAGCGGGTGTTCCTTCTCCACAACGTCCACGAAGGCGCGCCCGAGCTGTTCCACACCCGGTGGGCCATGTCCTACCTGCGCGGCCCGCTGACGCGGGATCAGATTCGGGATCTGGCCCATGCCGCTGACGCGACAGAACCCGCAGAGCCGGCCGCCGCAGGCGCCGCTCCGTCCCTGAAGCCGGCGCAGCCGTCCGTCAGCCCTGCCGCCGTCCCCGTGGCGACCGATGCCGAGCCCGACGCCCGGCCCTTGTTACCGCCGGACGTGCCACAGGCCTTCGTACGCCCCCGCTCGGACGTGGATGGCGAGACCCTGAGATACGTGCCGGCGGTGCTGGGGATGGCCCGCATGCTGTACCGGGAGACCCGGAAGGGGATCGACCACGGCGAAGACGTGGTCCTCCTGCAGAGGGTGGAACCGGAGGATCAGGAGGTTCACTGGGACGAAGCCCGGCCATTCGGCGTGGATCCGGATCAGCTCGATACGGAGCCGCTTCCCGAGGCGGGCTTCGAAGCCGTGCCGCCCGTCCTGGCGGATGGGGGGCGCTACGCCGCCTGGGAGCGGGATCTGCGGGACCACCTGTATCGGTCCCGTCCGCTGGTTCTGCTGAGGAGTCGTACGGCGGGAGAGACGTCCCAGCCCGGCGAGGCCGAAAGGGAGTTCCGGGTGCGCGTGGCCGAAAAGCTACGGGAACGTCGGGACGAGGCGGTCGAGGCGCTGCGAGCCAAATTCAAGACGCGCCTGCGGCGAGCGGAGGAGTCGATCCGGACCGCCGAGGCGGCGGTCGATCGGGAGCGCGACCAGGTCCGCAGGGCCAAGTTCGACACGGCGCTTTCGGTCGGAGAGGGGTTGCTCACGGCGTTTCTCGGCCGCAGGTCGAGCGGCATGAGGCGGGCAGGGCGGGCCGCCCGGGGCGTGAGTCGGAGTCAGAAGGAAGCCCGGGACGTTGTCCGGGCGGAGGACACGCTCGAAGCGCGGATCGAACGCCTCGAGGCCCTCGAGCGGGACCTGGCCGAGGAGATCCAGAGCCTCGAGGATCGCTATGATCCCTCCGCGGAGGAGCTCGACTCGGTGAAGATCCAGCCGAAGCAGCGAGACATCGACGTGCGCCGCGTGGTGCTCGCGTGGGTCCCGGTGCGGCGTCCCTGACCCGAAGTCACCCTTCGGCCGGACGCGGCTCTCCCGGAGCCGTGGGCAGGTGCAGCGCCCGCATGCGCTCGGCGGCGGCCTCCAGCTCGAGCTCTCCCGCACGGGTGACGCTGTAATAGCGTCGACGGGGCCGCCCTTCGTCGACGGCGCGATCCGCGTCTTCCCACCGGGACCGCAGCAGGCTGCGACGCTCGAGGCTGCTCAGCGCCGGGTAGACGGTGCCGCTGGGGAAGCCCGTGTGGTCGATGATGTCGAAGCCGTACCGGTGACCGTCCAGGACGGCACGGAGCACGGCGAGGGACGCGAATCCGAGACCTCGTGGGCTCATGGGCTACTCCTGCCGCAGGGCGGTGACGGGGTCCACGCGGGTGGCGCGCCGGGCGGGGAGGTAGCAGGCGACCAGCGCCACCCCCACCAGTAGCGCCGCGACGCCCCCGTAGGTGACGACGTCCGTCGGTGCTATCCGGAACAGCAGGCTGGCCAGCAGGCGGGAGGCGAACGCGGCGCCCAGGATTCCGAGCGCCACTCCGATCAGCGCCAGCTTCATGCCGTGTCGCACCACCAGGCCCACGACGTCCGCACCGCGGGCGCCGAGAGCCATTCGGATGCCCATCTCGTTCACGCGCCGGGAGACGTTGAACGACATGACGCCATAGATTCCAACTGCAGCCAGCAGAAGCGCCAGCACCGCGAACGCGCCAAGCAAGAAGGTCGTGAGACGGGGCTGGGCAACGGCGGCGCCCACCACGTCCTCCATGGAGCGCAGGCGGGTCAGCGGCAGCTCCGGATCGATGGCGGCGACCGCGTCTCTCAATGCTCGTCCGGTGACGGCCGGGTCGCCGGCCGTCCGGACCGCGATGGCCGCGAAGGAAAAGGACCGTTGCTGCTGCCACGGGATGTAGATGGCGGCACGCGCTCCCTCCCGCACGCCTTCATGGAGGACATCGGCCACCACGCCGACGATCTCGGCGCCTTCGTCGTCACCCCAACCGTAGCTGACTCGCTTGCCCAATGGGCTCTCGTCACCCCAGTGCGCGCGGGCCAGCGTCTGGTTCACCACCGCCACCTTCGGCCGATCGGGTCCGTCCTCGTCACCCACGAAGCGACCACCCAGGAGCCGGATGCCCATGGCCTCGAAGTACGCCCCGGTCACGAAGCGCATGTTGGCGGCCGGCCGCTCGCCGGAAGGCGGCACCGGTCGGTCCTCGGGGTAATAGGAGGTCGCCGAGCCGACCCCGGTGAGGGGGAGGAAGCTGTTGGTACCTACGGCCACGACGCCGGGGACGTCCTCCATGCGGCTCTGGAGCTCGGTGAAGAACGCCATACGATCGGAAGGCTCCGGGTAGCGTGCTCCCCGCAGGTTCACCTGGGCGGTCACGACGTTCTCCGGGCGGAGCCCCGAATCGACCGCCAACATCTCGGAGAAGCTCCGGGCCATGAGTCCCGCGCCCACGAGGAGCATCAGTGACAGGGCGACTTCGGCGACGATCAGGCCCGCACGTAGCCCTCCGGTCACCCGGCCGTCGCCTCCACCCCGGCCGCCGCCGCGCAACGCGGGTGCCAGGTCGGCCCGGGCTGCGTCGACCACCGGCACGAGGCCGAACAGAAGGGCGGTGACGGCCGCGATGCCCAGGGTGAACAGCAGCAGCTCGCCGTCGACGGCGACGGCGCCCAGGCGGGGCACCCGCACGTCGCCCGGTATCGCAGCCACGAGCCAGCGGATGCCGAGGGTAGCCACGGCCAGGCCTCCCAGCCCACCGAGCCCGGCCAGGACAGCGCTTTCCGTGAGGAGCTGCCTGGCGATACGCCCTCGGGAGGCCCCCAGTGAAGTGCGGAGCGCCAGCTCCTGCCGGCGACCGACCGCACGGCCCAGGAGCAGGTTGGCCACGTTCGCGCACGCGATGAGCAGCAGGAAGCCCACCGCCGCCAAGAGGGTCAGCAACGCCGAGCGCACGTCGCCCACCACGTGCTCGGTCAGCGGCTGGACATGGGCGGACCAGCCGTCGTTGAAGTCGGGGTACGCCTCCTCCAGCCGGCCGGCGATGGTCCGCATCTCGGTGGTGGCTTGCTCGACCGTGACGCCGTCGCGAAGGCGGGCAACGACGCTCAGCGAGCGCCCGCTGCGCTCGGTGGGGATCACGTACGGATGCCACATCTCCGCGCTGGCCGAGAACACGTCCACGTCGGGTGGCAGCACGCCGATCACCTCGAGGACACGGTCGTTCAGCGTGAGCGTGCTGCCCACGAATTCCGGATCCCCGCCGGTCTTTCGTTGCCAGAAGCCGTGGCTGACCACGACGACCCCGCTCTCCTGGTCGTCCCGTCCGGCGCTGAAGACGCGTCCGTACGCGGCGTCCACCCCCAGCACGCTGAAAAGCTCGGGGCTGCTGTACACGAGCGGGATCTCCTCGGGATCATCCGATCCCGTGAGATTGGCCGTGGTCTGGACGAACGCGGCCATGCCCGCGAAGACGGTGCTCTGCTCACGCCAGTCGTTGAAGTTGCCCGGGTTCACCACGTTGTGCGTCCGGTCCCGGGTCAGTTGGTGCTCCCAGACCATGACGAGCCTGCCAGCGTCCGGGTAAGGGAGCGGCTTCAGGATGACCTGGTTCACCAGGCTGAAGATCGCAGTGTTCCCGCCGATGCCGAGCGCTAGCGTGAGCACGGCCACGGCCGCGAATCCAGGTCGGCGAGCGAGCGAGCGGAGGGCAAACCGCAGGTCTCGTACGAACATCTCGGGTCTCCAATCCTGTCTACGAAGCCAGAGGGCGTGGGGGATGGCGCCGAGGCAGCGGGCCAGCAGAGCCAGGGACCCCGGTCTCGGCACGGGGCGTCGCGCGCCGCGCTCGGAGGCCGGCGGCTCGTCCCGGCTGGCGTGCCAGAGCTCGGCCTCCCACTCGCTGCGCCAGCGTGCCCGGTCCGGGCCCGGCACCAGGGGCGACGCGAGCCTCAAGATCCACCGGCAGAGGCCGGGCGTCAGCGAACCGGGTTTGGAGTGGGAAGTCATGATGGATGGATACGTTCGGCCTGTTCAGGGCGCCGGCCGGCTGGGTATCGCCGGGACCCGACACGGTCGGGCAGGGCACCTATGTAGAAGTTCTATTTAATAGGACGGCGGTGGCCGCCATAAGGTTTCACGACATAGCTTGACGCCGAGCCGAGCCGAGCCGAGCCGAGCCGAGCCGAGCCGAGCCGAGCCGAGCCGAGCCGGCGGCAACGCCGCACGCCGGGGCCTTCCAGCGAAGAGGAGAACATCGATGAGCGTCAGCCGACGCGCGTTCCTACGCGCCTCAGCCGCCTTGGGACTGGGCGCTGGGGCTACGTCGCTCCTGGGATGCGGAAGTGGCGAGAGATCCGCCGCCGGCACGGGATCCGCCGAGACCGAGGCCCTGCGTATCCTGGTGCTGGGTGGCACGGGCTTCATCGGGATCCATCAGGTCGAGTACGCGCTCACCCGGGGGCACGAGGTGACCCTCTTCAATCGGGGACTCACCAATCCCCAACTCTTTCCCGGGCTCGAGAAGCTCCGGGGCGACCGGGACGGCGACCTGGCCGCGCTGACGGGTCGCACGTGGGACGTCGTCATCGACAACTGCGCCACCGTGCCCCGGCGGATCCGGGAGGCGGCCCAGGTTTTGGGGGACGTCACGGACCTCTACGTCTACGTCTCGTCGTCAGGTGTCTACTATCCCTATACGGAGGCTGGCCTGCACGAGGGCTCACCCACCCAGGTCCTGGACGACCCGACAGTCGAGGAGGTTACAGGCCAGACCTTCGGCGGCTTGAAGGCCCTCTGTGAGCAGGCGGTCCGCGAGGCCTACGGCGACCGGGCGCTGATCGTCCGGCCCGTCCTGATCGGCGGACCCTGGGATTACACCGACCGGTCCATCTACTGGCCCGTCCGATTGGCTCGGGGGGGCGAGGTGCTGGCGCCGGGGGACGGCGGCGACCCCTTCCAGCTCATCGACGCCCGGGACCTGACCGGCTGGATGGTGCGCATGGCCGAAGCGGGGGAGACGGGGACCTACAACTGCGTGGGGCCGGACGAAGCCACGACCATGGCCGACGCGCTGGGGCAGATGAGCGACGTGGCCCAGCAGCCCGTCCGCCTCACGTGGGCGGACACCGATTTCCTGTTGGAGCACGACGTGGCGCCCTGGGGTGAGATGTGCGCGTGGATCCCGCCGCGGGGAGACTACACCGGCATGACCCGCATCGACGGCTCCAAGGCCTGGGACAAGGGACTCACGTGCCGCCCCCTGGCGGAAACCGCGCGGGACATCGTCGCATGGCACCGAACGCCCCGCCATCGGGAGGGTCCGGCCGCCACCCGCTACGAGCGGCAGGCCGAGCCCGCCGCCGGCCTGGCTCCCGACAAAGAGGGGCGCGTCCTCTCGGAGTGGCACGCCCTGACGCCATAGCGGAGGCCGGGGTCAGTCGGCCTTCAACGCCCGGACAGGGTTGACGACGCTGGCCCTCCGCGCGGGGATCCACGCTGCGAGGAAGGCCACCCCACCGAGCAACGCGGGCACCGCCCCGAACGCCACAGGATCGTTCGCGTCCACCCCGTAGAGCAGCGAGCCCAGCAGCCGGGCTGAGACGAAGGCCAGCGCCAGTCCCACGACGGCACCGACCAGCACGAGCTTGAGCCCGCCACGGGTGAGCATGCTCACGACGCTTCCCGGGTCCGCACCCAGTGCCATGCGGATGCCGACCTCCCGACTCCGCGTCGACACGGCGTAGCTCACCACACCGTACAGCCCGATGCTGGCCAGCAGCAGGGCAAGAACCCCGAAGGACGAGACGATCAGGGCCGACAAGCGATGGGGGAGGAGCATGACCCCGAGGTGCCTCTCCATGGTCTTGGTCTCGAAGACCATCAGCTCCGGCTCCAGGCGCCTCGCGAGGGCGAGTACATCGAGCATCGCCTTCTGGGCGTCACCGCGGGTCGTGGCCACCAGGGTCATGGCCGAGCTGAACGCCTGGTCGTAGGGCCGGTAGATGAACGGCCTGGGTGACTCTCCCAGGGAGCGCACCTTTGCGTCACCGGCTACGCCCACGACCGTGTAGTCCGCCTCACCCCGGCGTAGAGTACGTCCCACCGGGTCCTGCCCGGGCCAGAACCGGGCGGCCATGGCCGCGCTCACGATGGCCACCTGCTCCGCGTCCGGGACGTCCGCCTGGTCGAAGTTCCGGCCCTGTATGATCGGTATCCCGGCAGCGTCGAAGAAGCCCGGCGTCACCCCGGCCCACTCGATCAGGTGGAAGTCCTGACCGGGCGGAGGCTCCACGCCGTCCGCGACGATGCCCATGTTCTGGTTGTTCATGGAGCTCAGATGCAGATCGGAGGTCAGGCCCACCGCACCGATCCCCGGGAGCTCGAGTACCTGCTCCTGGAGTGAGCGCATGAAGACCCGCGTCTCCTCCTCTTCGTAGAGGTCCGGAGGGGTCTGGAGGCTGACGACGGCCGCGGGCTCGTAGCCGAACCCCGGGTCGACGGCGACCCGGGCCTGGAGGCTGCGCAGGAAGAGCCCGGCCCCCACCAGCAGGACCAGGCTCACGGCCACCTGCGTGACGACCAGCGCACTCCGGAGCGTCACCCGCCTGGGTCGGCCGCCCCCGGCGCCCTCGTCCTTGAGCGTCGGGGCTACGTCGGCGTTCGTCGCCTGGAGCGCGGGCACGAGGCCGAACAAGAGGCCCGCACCGAGCGTCACCGCCAAGCCGAAGGCAAGGACCGGGACGTCCATGGAGAGGTCCAGCGCGATGGGGAAGGGGAGCGGTAGGTCCGCCTTCACCAGCGCCCGGAGCATGAGCGCGGCCACGCCCACGCCGGCCAGGCCACCCACGCCGGCCAGGAGGGTCGATTCCGTGAGGAGCTGGCCGATGAGGCGTCGTCGCTTCGCGCCCAACGCCAGGCGTACGGCGATCTCCTTCTTGCGGTCCGCCGCCTGCGCAAGGAGGAAGCTGGCCAGGTTCGCGCACGCGATGAGCAAGACCAGGCCCACCACCACCATCATGAGTCCCGCGGCAGGCACGATGTAGCGGTCCACCATCGGGTTCATGATGACGTCCGCCGTGGCGACCAGCGTGATCTCGTTGTCGGCCATCCAATTGCCTGGATACTGCTCTCGGAAGTTGGCCGCCAGACGATCACCCCAGCCCTGTGCCTGAACCAGGCCGACGCCCGGTCGCAGCCGCCCCTTCAGGAAGAGGCTCTGCGAGCCCCGGGACTCGATCTCGCTGTAGTCGCTCGGGTTCAGCTGGGCCACCATCATATAGGAGGCGTAGATGTCGGGCATGATGCCCCGCAGGCTGCCCGTGTACGCTTCGGGGGCCACGCCGACGACGGTGTAGCTCCGCCCGTTCAGGCGAATGTCTTCGCCGACCACGCCGGGGTCGCCGCCGTAGCGCCGCTGCCAGTACGCGTGCCCGAGCATGACCACCGGGTGTCCGCCCGGCGACGTGTGGTCCTCCGGAAGGAGCGTCCGCCCCACCGCCGCCCTCACGCCCAGCAGCGGGAAGAAGTTGCCGCTCACGAGCTCGCCCGGCAGGAGCTCGACGCCGTCGTCGGTGTCGGTCTGCACGAAGGCCAGCCGGCTCAGGGCCACCTCGCTGAACAGCTCCTCGCCGTCTCGCTTCACGTCCAGGTAGTCCGGATACGAGAACGTGGCGTGGGAAAAGCCGGCCACGGAGCGGTAGATGTCCACGAGCTCTTCCGGCCGGTCCACCGGAAGATCCCGCAGGATGACCGCGTTCACGAGGCTGAAGATGGCGGTGTTGGCCCCGATCCCGATGGCCAGCGACACCACGGCTACAGCCGTGAAAAGGGGCTTGCGC
>JBDHLD010000192.1:0-4512 GCA_039586035.1 Gemmatimonadota bacterium
GGTGTCGGCCCTGTCGACGCACTGACGCTGGTGACGGGCGGCGCGCTATTGACGGCCGTGGCCCTGGGCGCCTCGGCGTGGCCCGCGTCCAGAGCGGCTCGCCTGTCGCCCGTGTTGGCGCTGCGAGCGGAGTAGGAGCGGCACACCCGCTCCTTCCGCCTGCGGGGTCCAGACGCTCGGTGCTCCGCTAACCAGCGCGCGCCCCAGGCGCCCGTCCCCAAGGGCGCCGCCGCCTCACTCCGTGGCTCTCTACCCGGGAGCCGCGCCCGCTCCCAGCGCGTTGCCGCGTCCAAGGTGGCACCTCTATGATGACACCCCCCTACACCAGGTCGTGCCCCCGCCGTGAGGCGCCGATCCATGAACCCCGGCGACCGGACCGCCACAGTCACCCAGCTCCTTCATGAGGCATCGGATGGAGACCGTGCCGCCCTCGACCGCCTCATCCCCATCGTCCACGAAGAGCTGAGAGCCATCGCCCACGGACAGCGTAGCCGTTGGCAGGGCGACCAAACGATGGGTACGACCGCACTGGTGAATGAGGCGTACTTGCGGCTCGTTCAGCAGGATCGTCCCGGGTGGGCGAGCAGGGCCCACTTCCTGGCTGCGGCGTCCAGGGCCATGCGGCACATCCTCATCGACTATGCTCGCCGCCGTCGCGCGCAGAAGCGGGGCGGACCGTGGCACTGGGTGGCGTTCGACGACGTTGGAGAGCTTCCTCGATCGCTGTCCGATGGAGCCTCGAACCAGAACGAGGCGCTGATCGATTTGGACGAATGTCTGAGCCGACTCGAGCGGGAGAGCCCCCGCCACGCCCGAATCGTCGAATGCCGCTTCTTCGCGGGGATGACGATCCGAGAGACCGCCGATGCCCTGGATCTTTCCCCGGCCACCGTCAAACGGGGGTGGTCCCTGGCTCGAGCCTGGCTTCACCGAGAGATGAAGCCCGGAGGGACGGCCCCGTGAGCCCCCCAGCCGGGGTGTGCCGTAGATAGGGAAGGGGAGGGGGAAGGCGTCGAGCAACGCGTCGCTGACCGTAGGAAGTGCGATGTCGTTTGATTGGGACCGAGCAGAGGAGCTCCTCGAGCAGGCCATGAGCCGACCACCCGAGGAGCGCGAGTCCTACGTCTTGGCCGCCGTAGGTGAGGACGCGGAGCTGCTGGCCCACGTTCTCTCCCTCCTGCCGCATGTGGAGCCGGGGCGGGACCTCTTCGACACCCTCGGCAAGGGGCTACCTCGGCCTTTCGCCTCGCCCGGGACCCTGGACGACGAGGCGTCGCTCCAAGGCGCCGAAGTCGGTCGGTACCGGGTCGGGGCGCGCATCGGCGTGGGCGGTATGAGCGAGGTCTACTCCGCCTGGGACCCCACGCTGGAACGCCAGGTGGCGCTGAAGTTCCTGGACCTGAAACGCTCCTTCGATCTGCGCGCCAAAGAGCGTCTTCTTGCCGAGGCCCGGGCCGTCGCTGCCCTCGAGCATCCGAACATCTGCGCCATCTACGAAGTGGGCGAGGCCACCGACGGCCGCTCGTTTCTGGCGATGCCCTACTACGACGGTGTCACCCTGAAGGCGCTCCTGGCTCGGAGCGGACCCCTGTCGATCGCCGAAGTCGTCAGGTATGGCTCGCAGGTCGCCCTGGGGCTGAGCGCCGCGCACGAGAGGGGAATCGTCCATCGCGATGTCAAGCCCGGCAACGTCATGATCACGGCCGGAGGCGTGGCCAAGCTGCTGGACTTCGGCATCGCCATCCGCGAAGACCGAGCGATCGGCGAGCCGGGACAGCCTGTGGGTACCCTGACCTACATGTCTCCCGAGCAGATCGCGAAGGAACGGGTGGGGCCGGCCAGCGATGTGTGGTCGCTGGGGGTGATGCTCTACGAGCTCCTCTGCGGTCGCCATGCGTTCCACGCAGCCGAGCCCGCGGATGTAGTCCGAAAGATCCGGTCGGCTCCTCCTCCTCCCCTTCTGCCGCCCTCCGGAGACGTACCGACGTCGCTGGCCGCGCTCGTTCGTCAGTGTCTGGACAAGGCGCCCCGGAAAAGGCCCCGAGCGGCGGAGCTCGCTGAAGAGCTGGCGCGATCGGGCGGTCCTACAGCTCTTTCGTCTGGCCCTGGGTCACGCGACACCGCGTCGAGCGTCGACACAGGACTGGATTGGGGCGGCCTGGCCGAGGGGCCGGCATCCGCCGATTCCACCGAGGGGCCGCCGTGGCGGCGGCGAGTTGGGTCACTGACCTTGGCAGCCGCCGGTGTTGCGGCCGTGGTCATGACTGTCTTCGACGCCGACACACCCGGTCCAGATTCCGTGAAGCCACCGGAATTCAGGAAGGTCACGTCGTCCGGCCATGTCGTGTCCGGCGAGATATCCCCCGACGGAACGAGAATGGCGTACGTGGAGGTCGCCCCCTTGGGGCCGACCCGGCTGCTCGTTCGGGACATCTCGGGGGGGCGGCCACTCGAAGTGGGTAGCGTCGCCGGGGATCTGCACGCAATCCGGTGGTCGCCGGATGGATCGCGGCTTCTGTACAGCGTCATGGCAGAGGACGGCACCAACGCCACCTACGTCGTGTCTCGGTCGGGCGGTGCTCCCCAGACCGTGTTTGCGGAGGGCTCCGAATACACCACCTGGTCGCCCGACGGGCGCCTCGCGGCATCGACTGCCGTTCACCCGAACGCGGTGTGGATCAGTGATCTGACGAGCGGTCAGGTACAGAAGTTGTTGGTGGACATCGAGCCCCTTCTGGCCGACATCGATTGGCGACCGACCGGGAGGCTGTTCGCGGCAGTCGCGTCGACCGCCGAAGTGGCGACCGCCCGGGAGCCCGCGCACTACTCGCTCTGGACCTTCACGACGGACGGTCGGGAGCAACGGCTTCTCCTGGAGGATTCCGTCCCCCTCTCTTCGGTCCGGTGGCTTGGCGGCGGAGCCAGCCTTCTTTACCTCCGCGGCGCATCTGGCTCGAAAGAGCTGTGGCGGCTCGACCTCACGGACTCCGGCGCGCGGGACGGAATGCCTGTGCTTCTCCTGGCGGGCCTGAGCATCGCGCGGGTCGACCTGGGGCAGGTGTCGCTCTCGGCCACGCGCGACGGGACCATGCTACTCTACGCTGGGGTGACACCGGCCTCGAACCTGTGGCGCGTCGAAGTCCACAGGGACGGCGGTGCGCTCAGGTTCGAGGAGAATCGTCTGACCGAGGGAAGCTCTGTGTTGTCGAACCCGGCCTTTTCGCCGGACGGCGCCCGGCTCGCGTTCGGCCGGGGGAACCAGATCCAGAGCGACATCGTGATCGCGTCGGCGGACGCCAGCACGCCGCAGCGGCTGACGTTTCTGGAGGGGTACGCGACGTCCCCGGTTTGGTCACCGGACGGTGAGGAAATCGTGTTCGTGTCGATTGGCGGGGCCGGTGCGGAGATCTGGCTGGCTCGCCCGGGCGATGCGGAACCTCGGAGGCTCGCCGATCGCGCCAGCACGAGCGGATGGTCGACCACTACGTGGGCCCCGGGCCCCCGCCCACTGTTTCAGGTCAACACCTGGAGCAACGTGGGCGTCCTGGATCCGAGCACCGGTCAGATCGACCCTCTCCTGTCCAGCGATTCGCTCGGCTGGCCCCACTTCCCCCGCTACGATCCGGAGGGACGACGGGTCGCCTACTACTGGAATCGACGAGACACCTCTCGAGCGGGGATATGGGTGACCGAACCCGGGCGGGGCGACGGGCACCTGGTTCTACCGGGCCGGTTCCAGGTGCCGGTCTCCTGGACCGTCGACGGTCGCGCGCTCTGGGTGTGGACACTCATGGGGCGCCGCCTTGCGCTGGTGTCCGCCGCAGGTGAGATCCTGGGTAGCGGGACGCTGCCCTTCAGCTCGGTCGGCGCGGTGGCGGTCGACCCCACCGACGAGAGCCTCGTCGTGGTCGTCCCCGAGCCCCGGGGTGACGTGTGGACGATCCGAGGTTTCGACCGGACGTCAAACTGAGAGGTTCGTGACAGAGCTAGGGGGCTCTTTCGGGCCGCCGAAGAACTCACCCCTCCGGCCTTTGCTCGGGCTCGGGATCGACGAAGTCTCGCACCTTGATCACCAGGTTGGCCGTGGGCTCGCCGGCGTCGACCACCTCCCACACGGGGGGAGCCGACCGTCCCGCAGACGCGCCGAAGTCCTCGGCGGTCGCGTGGGGAACGTAGAGGTGGATGTGAGGCATCCACGACCCGACCCGAGTGTCGGCGTCCGCGTACAGGACCTGTGACGACGACATCATGTAGGCCATGGCGGGCCGGTCCGGAAGGGCCAGCTCGCCCACCTCGATCATGGACTCGAGCCGACGCTCCACCTCGTCCAGCTGCACGCCGCCGAGCCGCATCTCTACCCGCGCGATCTCCATCGGCAGGATCGTGCGGCTCGCCTCGGGATCGTAGCAGATGGGCTCGAGGGACAGCGGCAGGCTCCGGGAGACCATGCAGGTGACGCCGCTCGAGCCCCGCGTCGCGGCCACGTAGCGACCGTCCCGCAGCAGGAGAACG
>JBDHLD010000193.1:0-7604 GCA_039586035.1 Gemmatimonadota bacterium
GATCGTGCCGATCGGCCCTCCGGTCGTGCCCGAGGCGATGGAGCGGCCACACAACTTCGCCGTGAACAACGGCCGCGCGTACCCGGTCGCTACCGCTTCGTACAGCGCCCCAGCCACGCCGCCGTTCTACGCGGTCGACGGGAGCGTCTGGTATCACGCGTCGCCACCGAACCGATGGACCACCGTGGGATCGACCAACGCGGAGGACTGGTTCCAGGTCGACTTCGGCATCGAGCGACCCGTCGAATCGGTCGTGTTGTACTTCATCGAGGACGGTGACAGCATCGGTCCGCCCGCGGCATACGCCATCGATGTAAGAGACGGGGACCGTTGGGTGGAGGTGTCCGGCGAGCGATCGTCCGGGGTGACCACGGCGCGGCGCGCGACCCGGGTCAGCCTCGCGACCGCACCGACGTCCGGGATCCGGGTCCGGCTCACGCATCGGGCCGGTCGGGCAACCGGACTGTCCGAGATCGAGGCGTCGGTCGGGCAACCGGACTGTCCGAGATCGAGGCGTGGGGCGACGCGCCCCTCCCGCTCGCTGAGCCGCTGGCGCCCAGTCCCAACCTCGCCTTCGGGGCGACCGCAACCGCTTCGTACACCTATTCGGGCGATCGTCTGGAGCAGCTCACGGACATGCAGCTCGGCTTCACTCGCTACTCCCGAAACCGTTGGTCGGCGCGCGAGTCGCCCAACCCGCGGGATTGGGTGGCCGTCGAGCTCGGTTCCACGCACACCGTGGGCGTCGTGGATCTCTACCTCTACGGGGATCGTGGGCTCGGGACTCCGGCCTCCTATGCGGTCGAGGTGTGGGACGGCGGCGGGTGGGCGCCGATCGACGAGCGGTCGCGGCAGCCGGCAACGCCGACAGCCTGGGCCATGAACCGGCTCGTCTTCGAACCCGTCGCCACGGATCGCGTGCGCGTGCTCTTCGACCATGCTCTCCCTTGGTTCACGGGAGTCACCGAGATCATGATCTGGGGAAACGAACCGTGAGGGGGCGGTCTTGGGCGTGGACCGTGGCCACCGCAGGGCTGGCCGCCTGTGGATCCGAGGCCACGCCGGGCATGGTCGGCACCATCGCCGTGGACACGTTCGGGGTGCTGCCCACCGGCGAGACCGTCGAGCGATACACGCTCACCAATCCCAGTGGGGTCGAGCTGGGCGCGATCACGTACGGCGGCATCATCGCGAGTTTGAAGGTGCCGGACCGAGACGGCCGGCTGGACGACGTCGTGCTGGGCCACGCCGACCTCGAGGGGTACCTGCGAGACTCGCCCTACTTCGGCGCGATCGTCGGCCGGTACGCCAACCGGATCGCGGCCGGACGGTTCGAGCTGGATGGGGAGACCTACGCGTTGGCGCGCAACAACGGCCCCAACCACCTGCACGGCGGAGAGCGCGGCTTCGACAAGGTCGTCTGGAGCGCGGAGCCGTTCGAGAGCGGCGAGGGCGTGGGTCTGGCGCTTACGCACGTGAGCCCCGACGGCACGGAGGGATACCCGGGCACCCTCACCGTGCAGGTCCGATACGTGCTCACGCCGGCGGCCGAGATCGTCGTCGATTACCAGGCCACCACGGACGGGGCGACACCGATCAACCTTTCCCAGCACAGCTATTTCAACCTCGCGGGACACGCGTCGGCTCCCGGTGACGTGCTCGATCACGTCCTCACCATTCACGCGTCCCGATACACGCCGGTCGATTCGACGCTGATTCCGACCGGGCAAATGGCGCTGGTGGACGACACGCCGTTCGACTTCCGCGCGCCGACGCCGATCGGCGCACGGATCGAGCTACCGGACCAGCAGCTGCGCTTCGGCGGTGGCTACGATCACAACTTCGTGCTCGACAGAGAATCGGATGGGCTGTTCCATGCCGCACGTGTCGAGCATCCGGCGACGGGGCGGACCTTCGACATCTTCACGACGGAGCCCGGCCTCCAGTTCTACTCCGGCAACTTCCTCGACGGGAGCATCACCGGGAAGTCGAGTCGGGTGTATGGGCACCGCACGGGCTTCTGCCTGGAGACGCAGCACTTTCCCGACTCCCCCAACCAACCGGGCTTCCCCTCCACGATCTTGCAGCCCGGCGAAGAATACAGGTCTCGCACCGTGTTCGCGTTCGGCGTGATTCCCTAGCGCAGGGAGGACGCGGTGGTCCGGTCAGGGCTTGCCAGTCGGGCCTCAGGGGGAGTCTCTACGCCCCCGCTCACAGTGAGCTCGCGACGAGATCGTTGAGGTTCTCCACGTCCGCGGTGCATACTGTAGCCTCTGCAGGCCATCCCCCCACGAAGGAGGTCCCATGAGGCGTTTGACCCTCGCTCTCGCCGGAGCCCTACTCGTCGTTGCTCCTCCGCTGGAAGCCCAGGACGACGCGGTCGTCATCTTCAGCCAGTACTTCCGCTGCGGCCAGGGCGGAGTTGCCGAGGCCGACGAGATCATGCGTGAGACCTGGTTTCCCGTTCTGGACCGTCATGTGGAAGCCGGGAACCTGACCGGCTACGGGTGGCTGGCGCACATACAGGGCGGAGCGTGGCGCCGGGCTCTCTTTACCGCGGGATCCGATCTCGATCAGATGATGGACACCCGCCAAGAGATCGTCCAGGAGCTCGCGCAGGACGACAACGCCCTGACCGAGCTGGGGGCGGTTTGCCCTTCACACGACGACTACATCTGGAACGGGGTCTCGAACTCGCCGGCGAACCCCGACGCGCTCGGAACGGCCAGCATCTCGTCCTACCACATGTGTGAGCGTGGCGGCGAGGCCCGCGCGGACGAGATCTTCGAGGAGGTCCTCGCGCCCCTGTTTCAGAAGCACATGGACATGGGCCACATCGCTTCCTGGGGTTGGTACGCCCATCGGTCCGGCGGCGTCTTCCGCCGACTCGAGACGATGAGCGGCGCGGACCACAAGACGCTGTTGAACATGCAGGGAGGCTGCGGGCCCGGATGCGAGGCGTGACCCGGGTCCCACGCGAAGGCCTGAGAGCCCCGCGCCGAATCGCATCGGCGCGGGGCTCCGTTGGTCGGCGCCCGCCCTCCCGGGGCTCCGTTGGTCGGCGCTCGCCCTCCTCGGACGGTGGAGGGTAGAGCTGAGGGGCGTCGAGCTAGATCGGGTGGCTCCTTACGCCCCCACCAGCACCCGATCCGAGGCCCCGTTTCCCGCCAGGTACGCGACCAGGTGGTTGGTCAGGTCACGCGCGTCGTCGCCGGCCCCGTCGATGAAGCTGGACTTGCGGGCAGGAACGGCAGGCCCATGAGGTAGAGTCCTGGCGCATCCACGATGCCGCCGTCATGTCGGATACGTCCCTTGCGGTCGAAGACGGGCACGTCCAGCCACGACCAGTCGGGACGGAATCCGGTGGCCCAAAGGACGGTCTTGATCTCGCCACTGGTGAGGTCCAGACCCAGGCGGGGTGTCGCTTGGGTCCGGGTGGGCTCGAAGCGTCGGGGCGGATCTACGAGACCATCGAAGCCCCGCTCCTCCACCCACTCGTCGATCCGGTCCAGCAACCGGTCCATCTTCAGATCGGCCGAGGCACAGTAGTTGTTCAGCGATCCCGAGAACTGGGCCTTGCCGTCGCTGACCCCGGCCAGCCGGCCCACGAGCTGGACGCCATGAGCAGTCAACGCATTCAGGTCGAGCGTACGCTGGTCGTCCGAGCCAACGAGCTGCAGGGACGGCAGGCTGCGCGCCCGGTTCAGGTTCTCCATCTCGTCGTACCGCTCGTCCATGGCGCCGATGGTGTCCATCCACCACTGGATGTCACGACCTCGGTAGAGCCGAGGCACTCGGACATGGTCACCGACCGCCAGCACGACCTGCCGGCCCGACCGCTGGAGCTCATCGGCGATCTGCACGCCGGTGGACGATGCGCCCACGACCAGGACGCCGCCCTCCTCGAGCTGGTCCGGGTTCCGGTAGCGATTGGGGGTCAGCGCGTGGATCCCGGTCGGGATATGTCCGGCCACCTTCGGCTTGTTGGGAATCTGGAAGGCGCCCGTGGCCAGGATCACCGTCCGGCACCGCCACGTGCCCCGGTCGGTCTCGACGACGTACTCCTCGTCCACCCTGCGAACGGACTTCACCGTCGTGTGGGTCTGGACCGGGGCGTCGATGACCTGAGCATACCGCTCGATGAAGCCGATGGTCTCGGGGATCGTACGGAAGCCATCGGGGCTGTCGCCCTGGTATCCGTATCCGGGCAGACGGCTCTGCCAGTTGGGGGTCAGAAGGCGGAGCGAGTCCCAGCGCTCGGTCTTCCACGTGTTGGCCACCTCGCCGCGCTCGAGCACTACGTGATCGACGCCGCGCTGGGCCAGACATCGGCTCGCTGCCAGGCCCGCGTGGCCGGCGCCGATGATGACGGTGGTCGTACGCATGGGACTCGCCCCTCCCCTCCGCTGCGTGATCGCGCGGATCAGTTGACCTCGACCGTGACGTTGGTCGGGTTGGTGATGGCGTCGTACACGGCCGAGCGCTTCTGCGACTGGGCCACGACGGCCCGGATCTCGTCGTCCGACGCGTCGGCGTCGATGGTGTACTTGACCTTGATGCCGTTGAAGCCGTTCCGGACGTCGCCGTCGATGCCCAGGATGCCCTGGATGTCCATCCCGCCCTCGAGCACCGCCTGTACCGAGTTGAGCTGAATCCCACGGTTCTGGGCCACGGAGGCTACGCCGGCGGTGAGGCAGCCAGCGAGCCCAGCAAGAACGAGCTCCACCGGCGTGGCGCCGTGGTCCTCGGAGGCGAAGATCTCGGGGTGGTCTGTGTCGAAGCTGAACTGGGTGCGGTGACTCTGCTCTTCACCGAGTCCGAAGAAGCCCTCGACGCTCGACTTGCTGTGGGTCCCGTTGACCCACTCACAGGTGGCGCGCCACGTGAACTGGGCAGCCTCGGGGGCTTGGCTCAGGGCTTCGCGGGCGCCCAGCAGGGCCTCGACGTTGACGCCGTTGTCGACCGGTGCGGTGGTGGTGCTCATTATCGGACTCCTTGCCTCTATGGAAGTGGGGTTGATGTTCTTGCCTTCTGTCTGGGTATGCGAAGGGTGGGGTGGGAACCGGACACGGAGTCGCGCCCCGCCGCACGGGCCTTCCCCGAGGGAGCCGTATCCGGTACCGAAACCCATGGCCCCGTGCGCGGTGGGGCCTCTGGACGGCGGAGGTTCTCGGTCGCCACCCGGTCGAGGGAGTTGCACACTCCGCCGCACATGCCGATTCCCCTCGTGGTGGGTATCATCACCACCAAGCCTTCGTAACCGGCCCTTCCGCCGGACCTCTGTCCACCACTCGGAAGACTCCACACGACATCGATGGATCGACAGCGTTGGAGCCTGGTGCGGGCCGCGTTCGAGCGTGCGATTTCCCTGGACTCGTCGGAGCTCGGGGCGTACCTCAGCGAGCTGCGCGCGACGGACGCTGATCTCGCCGGTGAGGTCGAGTCGCTTCTGGCGGAGGACGCGCGCACGTCGGCCTTCGTGGATCGTGGCGCGGAGGAGTTGGTTTCGCTGCGTCGATCCGAAACGGCGCCGCCGGGGGGGCAGCTTCAGGCCGGCGAACGCTCCGCCTTACAGGACCGAGCTGGCCGCGAGGGTGAGCGCGTCGGTCCGTACGTGCTCCGCTCCCTCATCGGTCGCGGCGGCATGGGGGCCGTCTACCTGGCCGAGCGCGTCGAAGGCGACTTCGAGCAGCGCGTCGCCCTCAAGCTCATCAAGAGCGGGTACGACTCCGCCGACGTCCACGCCCGTTTCCTCGCCGAGCGCCAGATCCTGGCCCGGCTCGATCACCCGAACATCGCCCGGCTCCTGGACGGCGGTATCACCGAGGGCGGTGAGCCATGGTTCGCGCTGGAATACGTGGACGGTCTGCCGATCACCGACTACTGCGACGAAGCGGCGTTGGCTCCCGAAGCACGACTCGACCTCTTCCGCACCACCTGTTCGGCAGTCCAGTACGCCCACGCCAACCTGGTCATCCACCGCGACCTGAAGCCGAGCAACATCCTGGTGACCGACGACGGGACGGTGAAGCTCCTCGACTTCGGCATCGCCAAGATGCTCGATCCCGACGAGGCGGATCCGGCCGGCCTGCAGACCCGAACCGGCGTCCGCGTCCTGACTCCACGGTACGCCAGCCCCGAACAGCTTCGCGGCGACCCCGTCACCACGGCCAGCGACATCTACGGGCTCGGTATCCTCCTCTATCGCTTGCTCACCGGCCGCGATCCGCACGAGCCCGACGATACCACGGATCGGTCCACCTTGGAGCGCGAGATCCAGGAGACGATGCCGTCGGCGCCCAGCGACGCCGCCACCGGTCAGGCCGCCTCGGCCCAGGGCATCTCCCTCGACCGGCTGCGACACAAGCTGCGCGGCGACCTGGATGCCATCGTCCTGAAGGCGCTTCGCAAAGAGCCTGTACGTCGCTACCCGTCCGTGCCCGAGCTGTCCGAAGACGTCCTGCGCTACCTCGACGGGATGCCGGTCAGCGCGCGCCCCGACGAGTGGAGCTACCGAGCGCGTAAGTTCGTGGGGAGGCATCGGGCTGCGGTCTCGGGGGCGGCAGCGGCCGCGCTGCTGCTGATCGGTTTCGGGGTCGCCATGGCGGCCCAGGCGACGCGAATCGCGAGGGAGCGGGACATCGCCTCGACGGAGCGGGCCAAGGCGGAGCAGGTGGCCGACTTCCTGGTCGACGTGTTCGAAGCGAACGATCCCAACGAGGCCAGGGGCGTCGAGATGACCGCCGGTCAGATCCTGGCCCGAGGGCGCGACAAGGTACGCGACGAGCTCGCCGGCGAACCGGAGGTTCAAGCCGCCGTCCTCGACGCCATCGGCCGCGTCTACCGCAGCTTAGCCGAGTACGACAGCGCTGCGGCCAGCCTGGAGGCCGCTCGTCAGATCCGGGAGCAGAGCCTGGGTACCGACCACCCGGACTACGCTCGCAGCCTGACGTTGTTGGGCGAGCTGGCGCGGCGCAGGGGCGATCTGGACGAAGCCATCAGGCTGAACACCGAGGCGCTGGCCCTGAACGTTCGGCATCATGGCGCCTGGAGCGAGGAGGTCGCGTTGAGCCTCTCCAACCTGGGCGTGGCCCGACACGACGCGGGGGACAACGAGGCGACCGACTCGCTCTACCGGCAGAGCCTGGCGATCCGAGAGGACCTCCTCGAGGCGGACGATCCCGCGCTCGCCACGACGCTGAACAACATCGGAAGCCTGCTCAACGACGAGGCCCAATACGACTCCGCGGCCGCGGTCTACGGGCGGGTCCTCGAGATCCGCCTGGCAAGGCTCGGAGAGGACCACCTGGAGACGGCGATCGCGTACAACAACCTGGCCACGACCCACGAGCTGGCCGGGCACTTCCAGCGAGCCGCTTCCCTCTCCCGGCGCTCACTCCACATTCGCCGCAAGCTGTTGGACGACCGGCATCCCGACGACTTGGTGGTGCTGAACAACCTGGGCGGACTGATGCTCCGAAGCGGTCGGGCGGCCGAGGCCGTCCCGCTGTACGAAGAGATCATCGCGATCCGGCGCGAGAGCCCGCAGGAGGCCTTCGCGCTGGCGATTCCGCTGAACAACGTCGGACAGGCGTACGTGCGCC